>JAFAVK010000104.1 GCA_019242475.1 Acidobacteriota bacterium
CGAGCTTGTGGCCGACCATGTTCTCCGTCACGTAGACGGGGATGTGGCGCTTGCCGTTGTGGACGCCGAAGGTCAGGCCGACGAAGTCGGGCGTGATGGTCGAGCGGCGCGACCAGGTCTTGATCGCGGGCGGGCGGGACGCGCCCGAGCGCACCTCCTCGACCTTCTTCTCCAGGTGCCTGTCGATGAACGGCCCTTTTTTGACTGAACGTGCCATCTCTTCCCTCTATCCTTAAAAGTCCTACTTCACGCGGCGGTCGCGCACGATCATGTGCGAGGTGCGCTTGGTCTTGCGCGTCTTGTAGCCGCGCGTCGGCTGGCCCCAGGGCGTCACCGGGTGGCGGCCGCCCGAGGTCTTGCCCTCGCCGCCGCCGTGCGGGTGATCGACCGGGTTCATCGCGACGCCGCGCACCGACGGGCGGATGCCGTGCCAGCGCGAGCGCCCCGCCTTGCCGTACGAGACGTTCTCGTGCTCGACGTTCCCGACCTGCCCGACGGTCGCGTAGCAAACGACCGGCACGCGCCGAACTTCACCCGAGGGCATGCGCACCTGCGCGTGGTCGCCTTCCTTCGCGACCAACTGCGCGAAGCCGCCGGCCGAGCGCACGAGCTGGCCGCCCTTGCCGGGGCGCAGCTCGATGTTGTGAATCTGCGTGCCGAGCGGGATGTTCCGGATCGGCAGCGCGTTCCCCGGCAGGATGTCGGCCTCGGGGCCGCTCATCACGGTCTTGCCCACTTCGAGCCCGGCGGGCGACAGGATGTAGCGCTTCTCGCCGTCGAGGTAGGTGATGAGCGCGATGTGCGCCGAGCGGTTCGGGTCGTACTCGATCTGCGTGACGCGGCCGGGCACGCCCGCCTTGTCGCGCTTGAAGTCCACGATCCGGTAGAAGCGCTTGTGCCCGCCGCCGCGCCGGCGCACGGTGATGTGGCCGTTGTTGTTGCGGCCACTGATGCGCTTCTTCGGCTCCAGCAGACTCTTCTCGGGCTCGGCGCCCGGCGTCAGCTCGTCGCGCGTCAGGTACGTCTGGTACCGGCGCGACGGCGATGTCGGTGTCAGTTTCTTGATGCCCATAACTTTTCCAGTTTTCAGTTTTCAGTTTTTAGTTTTCAGTCAACAGCTTGGTTTCGCTGAAAACTTAAGACTCAAAACTAGATATTCTCGCCGTAGTCGAACGGCGCCTGGCCCGACTTGAGCGTGACGTAGGCCTTCTTCCAGGAGGGCTTGCGCCCCTCGTAACGGCCGCGCCGCGCCTTCTTGCCCATGTAGTTGATGGTGCGCACCGTGTCCACCTGGACGTTGAAGATGCGCTCGACGGCCGACTTGATCTCCGGCTTGGTCGCCTTCACGTCCACGCGGAAAGTCAGGAGCTGGCGGCCGTCCTGCGACTCCTCCTTGGCGACGAGCGCCTTCTCGGTGATGACCGGCGCCTTGATGACGTCCCAGATCGTTCGCATCTTTAAGCCGCCTCCTCTTCCTGCGTCTTCTCTTCCGCGGCGTTCTCTTCGGCGGCTGCGGCCTTCTTCTCGGGGCCGAGCTGGGCCTGCAAGGCCTCGGCGGCCGAGCGCGTCAGCACTAGCTTCTCGTGGTAGAGCACGTCGTAGATGTTGACGCCGTAAGGGCCGACCACCTTCGCCGCCTTCACGTTGCGCGAGGCGAGCACGAGGTTGTCGTTGTCGATGTTGTCAACGATCAGAGTCTTGCCTTCGAGCCCGAGCGCGGCGAGCGCGGCGACGAACTCCTTCGTCTTCGGCTGGCCGAAGACCAGCTCATCGACGACGACGAGGTTGCCCTCGCTCAGCCTCGCGGAGAGGGCCGAGCGCAGCGCGCCGCGGCGCATCTTCTTCGGCAAAGGCTGCGACCAGTCGCGCGCCTGCGGCCCGTGGACGTTGCCGCCGCCCTTCCAGAGCGGCGAGCGGATCGACGCGATGCGCGCGCGGCCCGTCCCCTTCTGCTTCCAGAGCTTCTTGCCCGACCCCGAAACGTCGCCGCGGGTCTTCGTCCCCACGGTGCCCTGCCGGGCGCTCGCGAGGTGGGCCTTAACGGCCGAGTGGATCAGCGCCTCGTTCAGCTCGGCGCCGAAGACGGCGTCCGACAGTTCGAGGTCGCCGACCTCTTCGTTCTTCAGGTTGCGCACCTTGACGGTAGGCATTTCGACTCACTCCGTTCGCAGTTCTCAGTTTTCAGTCTTTAGTTTTCAGCAAAACCAAGGCTCTGACTGAAAACTGAAAACCGTCTACTGAAAACTATTTCTTAACTGACTTCTTGACGACGACGACGCTGCCGTTGGCGCCGGGCACCGAGCCGCGCACCATGAGCAGGTTGTTCTCCACGTCCACGCGCGCGACCGTCAGGCCCTTCAGCGTGACGCGCGCGTCGCCCATGTGGCCCGACGAGCGCGTGCCCTTGATGACGCGCGAAGGGTAGGCCGACTGGCCGATGGAGCCGGGGCGGCGCACGTTCATCGAGCCGTGGCTCTCGGGGCCGCGGTTGAAGTGGTGGCGCTTGATCGTGCCTTGGAAGCCCCGCCCCTTCGACTTGCCGACCAATTCAATCGAGTCGCCCTCGCTGAACTGGTCAACCAGAACCTTGTCGCCGACGTTGACCTCGGCGCCGTCCGTGAGACGTATCTCTTTCAGGACGCGCGTCGGGGGCGTGCCCGCGCCGGTCTTCTCGAAGTGGCCCTGCATCGGCTTGGTCACGTTCTTGAGCTTGACGGGGCGGTCTTCCACGAGCCCGAGCTGGACGGCGTCGTAGCCGTCGCGGCCCGCGGCCGACTTCTTCTGCACGACGACGCACGGCCCCGCCTTAATCACGGTGACGGGCGTGACCGTCCCGTCCGCGGCGAAGAGCTGCGTCATCCCGACCTTCTTACCGATGATTCCGTTAATCATCACGAACCTCTAGTTCAAAGTTGCAGGTTCAAAGTTCAAAGTTTGCGCAAGTCCTGACTTTGAACCTGCAACTTTGAACTTTGAACTAGAGCGTTAGCTCCGGCCGAAAGCCTTGATCTCGACATCGACGCCCGCGGGGAGGTCGAGCTTCATCAGCGCGTCCACGGTCTGCGGCGTCGGGTCGAGGATGTCCATCAGACGCTTGTGCGTGCGAATCTCGAACTGCTCGCGCGACTTCTTATCGACGTGGGGCGAGCGCAGCACCGTCCACTTGTTCTTCGAAGTGGGGAGCGGGATCGGCCCCGCCACGCGGGCGCCCGTGCGCTTGGCCGTCTCGACGATCTCCGACGTGGACTGGTCGAGCACGCGGTGGTCGTACGCCTTGAGCCTGATTCTGATCTTCTCGTTCAGCATGTCTTTCCTAAGCCTTCAGCGGTCAGCTTTCAGCATTCAAACTACGGCCCCCGGCTTTTTGTCTTCGGCCGGGGGCCGTTTGACTTAAGACTACTCGATGATGTCGGAGACGGTGCCGGCGCCCACCGTCCGCCCGCCCTCCCGGATCGCGAACCTTAAGCCCTTCTCCAACGCGATCGGCGTGATCAGCTCGATCTCCATCGCCACGTTGTCCC
>JAFAVK010000130.1 GCA_019242475.1 Acidobacteriota bacterium
GACCATCGAGTCGGTGGCGAAGTCGGACGCCAACGTCCTCATCGTCGGCGAGTCGGGCACGGGCAAGGAGCTGATCGCCAACGCCATCCACTACAACTCGCTCCGCGCCAAGAAGCCCTTCATCAAGGTCAACTGCGCCGCGCTCCCGAAAGAACTCATCGAGTCCGAACTCTTCGGCCACACCAAGGGCGCCTTCACCGGCGCGCACGCCGACAAGGACGGCCTCATCCAGCACGCAGAGGGCGGCTCGCTGCTGCTGGACGAGATCGCCGAGATGCCCGTCGAGCTTCAGCCGAAGCTTTTGCGCGTCTTGCAGGAGCGCAGCTACCGCAAGCTCGGCTCGGAGAAGACCTACCCCGTGGACTTCCGGCTCATCACCTCGACGAACCGGCTGCCCGCGGACGCCATCCGCGACGGGCTGCTGCGCGACGACCTCTTCTACCGCATCTCGACCATCACGATTCACGTGCCCCCCTTGCGCGAGCGCTCCGAGGACATACAGCTCCTCGCCGAGCACTTCCTCAAGATGTACGCGCGCAAGTACCAGCGCTCGATCAACGGCATCTCGCAGTCGGCCTACCAGCGCCTCTTCTCGCACACCTGGCCGGGCAACGTCCGCGAGTTGCAGAACGTGCTCGAGCGCGCCGTGCTGCTCGCCAAGAACAACAAGATTGAGCCCGTTGACCTCCCCTTCGACAACGGCTCGCTCCCCGACAAGGCCGCGGCCGGGCAGGGCTGGGACGTGCCGCCCAACATGACGCTCGAAGAGATCGAGAAGTTCGTCATCGAGCGCACCCTCCAACGCACCGGCGGCAACAAGCAGGCGGCGGCGAATCTTTTAGGGATTTACCGCCCGAGGCTCTACTCGAAGATTAAGAAGTACAAGATCGACATCCCGGCGCTGACAGCTTCTTAAGATAAAAGGCGACGGTCAAAGGCGAAGGAGGACGAGAGCCACGGTGCTTCTCGTCCTCCTTCGCTTTCACTTTTCGACTTCTTCAGCCCACCTGATAGGTCGCGACGCTCGTCGGCGTTTCGAAGCAGCGGACTTTGTAGATATGGACGCGCTCGTCGCCGACGCGGGAGGCGACGCGTTCGAGGATGTAGCGGGCGAGGTTCTCGGCCGAGGGGTTCAGCTCCTCGTCGAAGGGCGGCAGCTCGTTGATATTCCTGTGGTCTAAATACGCGACGACCTCGTCGGCGGCCTCCTTCAGCTCGCCGAAATCCACGAGCAGGCCGATGTTGTCCAACTCGCTCCCGCGCGCGTAGATTTCAACCTTGTAGTTGTGCCCGTGCAGGTTCTCGCACTTCCCCTTGTAGCCGCGCAGCTGGTGCGCGCTCGAAAAATGGCGCTCGATCATTACCTCAAATAGTCCGGCCATGCTCAGTTGTTTCCGCCTGTGTTTTAGTTTCCGTGATTATCGCACCGGGGTCTCGTCAGACTCAAACACGGCGGCCGCGTCGCGCAGGTCGGAGGTGATGCGGCAGGGCGGGAGCGATTGGAGGAAGAGTCGGCCGTAGGAGGCTGTGCGCAGGCGCGGGTCGAGGACGGCGAGCAGGCCGCGGTCGGTGGTGGAGCGGATGAGGCGGCCGAGGCCCTGCTTCAAAGTGATGATGGCCTGCGGGACGCTGTACTCGTAGAAGCTCGACCCGCCCTGCTCCTCGATGAAGCGCTGGCGCGCGGCGACGACCGGGTCGGTGGGGACGGCGAAGGGCAGCTTGTCGATGATGACGCAGGAGAGCTGCTCGCCGCGCACGTCCACGCCCTGCCAGAAGCTGGCCGTGGCGAAGAGCACGGCGTTGGGCGTCGTGCGGAACTTCTCCAAGAGCCCCGCCTTCGCCATGCTCCCCTGCACGAAGCACGGGAAGTCCACCTCCTTCTGCACGCGCTCGTAGAGGGCGCGCATGCCGCTCAACGAGGTCGAGAGGACGAAGGCGCGGCCCTGCGAGATGTTGAGCAGGTCAATAACTTCGGCCGCGGCTCTATCGGCCCAGGCGGGACTGCGCGGGTCGGGCATCCGCGGCGGGAGGTAGAGCACGGCCTGCTCCTCGTAGTTGTAGCCCGAGGACGCGACCAGCTCGTCCGTCTTCCCCGCCCCGTCTTCATTACTCTCATCATCAACTTCAGCCGCGAGGCCGAGCCGCCGCTTGATGAAGTCGAAGCTGCCCGCGCTGGCGAGCGTGGCCGAGGTGAGCACGACCGTCTCGACGCGGTCGAAGAGCTTGTCCTGCAAGAGCGTCGAAACGTCAATCGGCGACGCGCGCAGGAACGTGCCGCGCCCGCGCCTTTCGACCCAGTAGACGTAGCGGCGGTCGTCGCCCGCGACGATGAATTCGAGGTTGAAGCGCGTCTCGCGGAGGCGGCGGACGAGGTTCTCGACCTCGGGCGGCTTCTCGCGAATCACGTCGAGCGTCGTCTCCATGCGTTGGAGCGCGCCGTCCAAAGCGAGGTACGCGTCGCCGAGCGGCGTCGCCTCGATCTCGCCGTCCCGACCTCTGCGCGCGAACGTGCCGGGCACGATGGGGAAGCGGCCTTCGCCCTCGCGCGACTCACGCGCGAAGCCCATCCAGAACTGCTCGGCGAAGCGGCCGACGCGGTTCGCCGAGCGCGTCAGCTCGCGGTTGAGGCCCGAGTCGGTGATGGGGAGCATCTGCAAGTCGCGCAGCATGTCTTCGAGCTGGAAGTTCGAGACCTGCGCGCCGAAGTATTCGGCGGCCACGTCCTCGACCTGGTGCGCCTCGTCGAAGATGACGGCCGAGTAGTCTGGGATGACCTGGCCGAACTCGCCGCCGCGCAGCGCGAGGTCTGCGAAGAAGAGGTGGTGGTTGACGATGACGATGTCGGCGTCGGTCGCGCGCTGGCGCATGCGCGTGACGTAGCAGGCGTCGTACTCGGCGCACTTCTGCCCCGTGCAGATTTCGGAGCGCGCGTCGATGTGGCGCCAGAAGGAGAGGCTCTCGGGCAGTTCGGTCAGCTCCGCGCGGTCGCCCGTCTGCGAGTCGCGCGACCAGCGGCGGACGGCGTCGAAGTAGTCCACGTCGTCCAACCCTTCGAGGACGGGCGAGTGCTCGGCGCGCTTCATTCGGCTCAGGCAGACGTAGTTCCCGCGCCCCTTCATGTACGCGGCCGAGAACTTCTTCGGGAGCACGCGCTGGAGGAAGGGGATGTCCTTCTCCATCAACTGCTCCTGCAAGTTCTTCGTCCCGGTCGAGACGACGACGCGCCCGCCCCTTGAGACGGCCGCGGCGATGGCCGGGACGAGGTAGGCCAGAGTCTTCCCCGTGCCCGTGCCGGCCTCGACGATGAGGTGGCGGCGCTCTTCGAACGCGCGCAGGACGGCCTCGGCCATCTCCACCTGACCGGGCCTGTACTCGTAATCCGGGTGCGCGCGGGCGATGAGGCCGCCGGGGCCGAAGATATCTTCCACGGTTAAATCCTAAACTCAACAACCCCACCACCACCGTGCTTGGGGTTAAGGATGTAATTCAACAGATTTTTTATCCACAACTCAGCAAGGTGAGATGATGTGAGGAATCGCTTCTCGCCCCTTGTCTCACGCCACCCTGTTTGATGACTTAAATCCATATCTATCTCGTACGCAACATCCTTAGCGATTCTTGGCCCATCTTTACTTCTCATATAGTCTGAGAGATGGTAGGGCTCAATAATCTTTACGAATAGTTGTGCTCCATCAAGACTATTAGAGAACTGTCCGCGAGCCCAAACGAATTGTAAGTTAAACCCCTTGCAGGAAAGACCGCATGCGTATGAATCTTGGTTAAAGGTAATCGGAGTCTTAGGGGATTTGCTGTTAATTTCTTCTACCAATCGGTGGAGAATCACGAACAAGTTTTCCACTTCTTGTTTAGCGGAAGCCACCCCGCGTTCGGAGCTATACCAATTAGAACGCTCTGACTTAAAATTGAGTTCACGCCCAATCCTAACGGCAAAATCCGCAACGGATTCACTTTGTACTGTACCTCCTTCAGATTGGACTGTTGACTCGATTGCACTTGCGACACCATCTATTCCATAGCGCTCAAAGCCTATCCAAATCCTTGTCTTCGGCAACCATTTCGGTTTAGCAGAATTGTCTAACGGTACAAACACTAAATAATCGTACCCTTCTTTAAAGCCGCGATTGCGAACCGCTGTCTCTTCGACACGTGTCCAGTCAGTCTGTCCCCATCCTTCTCGGTACAGAATTACAACAACTCTCGATTCATCTTCATAAATGCGCGCGTGTTGATCCACGCCATCGGTGCCAGCAAACACATGTTGTCTTTCGCTGTAAACAAATACGCTGACCCTATCCCTGATACGGTCAGCTATTTGCAGCGCAAGCTGTTCATCCTTTTGAATAAAGGAGAAGGCAACATCATATTTAAAATCGTCTTTCATACTCTAAGAAAAGGCGATGAGGCCGCCTGGGCCGAAAATCTCTTCCACGTAGCTATTTTACCGCAGCGGAGGCATAACTTTCGCCCCCGAGACCGAAAATTTCTTCTCGGGGATGGGAACTTCTATCTTTGGGAAGGGACTTTCCTCCTCTGAGGAGGAAAATTTCTTCTTCGGGAAGGAACATGCCTCCAAAAAGACTCGACGTTCCTTCTCAGAGAAGGAACTTTCCTTCTTAAAGATAGAAAATTCCTTCCCAAAGAAGGAAGTTTCCTTCCCAGAGAAGGAAACTTCCTTCTTTCAGAGGCAACCTTCCTTCCCCGAGGAGGAAAGTTTCTTGTTTCAGAAGGAAAATTCCTTCTCGGGGAAAGAATTTTCCTTCTTCGAGGAGAAAATTTCCTTGTCACGGAAGGAACATTCCTCCTCAAAGAAGGAAGTTTCCTCCTTTGAGGAGGAATTTTCCTTCCGCGAGAAGGAAATTCGGCTGTCTGAGGCGGAAATTCGGGGCTTTTTCTCGAAACAGATGAACGAGGAACGATGAACTGAAAGCCAGATGCCTTCAGTTCATCGTTCCTCGTTCCTGGTTCATCGTTCCGAAGCGGTTGGTACTGCCTGGATTATGTGCGGGGCTCTACTCGGCCGGCCCTTCGGACGGGTCAACTTCGAGCATCGAGGACTCCTGGCCCTCGGCCTCGGACGCCTCGATGCGCTGGTCGTCAACGCCGTCGAGGGCGCCCTCGGACGGATCGACCTGCGTGTCGGCGGGGTGCTTCGGATCGGACATGGGTGCTTCTCCTTTAGAGACGCGCCGCGGGGCGCGTTGGGGCAAGTTGAAGGTGTGCGCGAACCCTCGAAGGGGCCGCGCCTGATTCGGAGGACTGAACCGAGTTGAGGCGGAGTTCGCGGCGCGCTAGACGGCGCCGGCGGCCTCCGCGTCGGGCGCGCGGCGTTGGCGGCGCGGGTAGAGCGGGAAGCGCGCGGCCAGTTCGTGGACTGACTCGCGGACGCGCGTCTTGACCTCTTCGGACTCGGGCTCGTGCAGGACGGCGGCGATGAGGCGCGCGACCTGGCGCATCTCCTCCTCGCCCATGCCGCGCGTCGTGAGCGCGGGCGTCCCCAGCCGGACGCCCGAGGCGACGAAGGGCTTGTTGGTGTCGAACGGGATGGTGTTCTTGTTGGCGGTGATGCCGGCGGCTTCGAGCGCCTTCTCGGCGACCTTGCCGGTCACGCCCTTGCCTTCCATGAACACGTCCACGAGGACGAGGTGGTTGTCCGTCCCGCCCGAGACGAGGCGGAAGCCCTGCTCCTGAAGCTCCGCGGCGAGCGCCCGCGCGTTGGCAAGTATCCGCCGCTGGTAGTCCTTGAACTCTTCCCTTAAAGCCTCGCCGAAGGCGACGGCCTTGGCGGCGATGATGTGGACGAGCGGGCCGCCCTGGATGCCGGGGAAGACCTTCCTGTCCACGTCCGCCGCGTACTCCGACTTGCACAGGATGAGGCCGCCGCGCGGGCCGCGCAGCGTCTTGTGCGTGGTCGTCGTGACGTAGTCCGCGTGCGGGACGGGCGACGGGTGGAGGCCCGCCACGACCGGCCCCGCGATGTGCGCGATGTCGGCCATCACGCGCGCGCCGACCGAGTGCGCGATGTCCCCGATGCGCTCGAAGTCGATGATGCGCGGGTAGGCCGAGGCGCCGCAGACGATGATGCGCGGGTTGTGCTCCTGGGCCAGGCGCTCAAGCTCTTCGTAGTCGATCTGCTCGGTCTCGCGCGAGACGCCGTACTCGACGACCTTGTAGCTGAAGCCGGAGAAGTTCAGAGGGTGGCCGTGAGTGAGGTGTCCGCCGTGCGAGAGGTTCATGCCGAGGATGGTGTCGCCGTACTGAAGCGCCGCGAGGTAGACGGCCATGTTGGCCTGCGAGCCCGAGTGCGGCTGGACGTTGGCGTGGTCGGCGCCGAACAGCTCTTTCGCGCGGTCGATGGCCGCCTGCTCGACCACGTCGGTGAACTCGCAGCCGCCGTAATAGCGCTTGCCGACGTAGCCTTCGGCGTACTTGTTCGTGAAGACCGAGCCCATCGCTTCGAGCACGGCCTCGGAGACGAAGTTCTCCGAGGCGATCAGCTCCAGGCCCTCGGCCTGCCGGCGCACCTCGTCGTCGATGGCGCCCGCGACCAGGGGGTCAACCTCGGCCAAAGGCGCGTTCAAAAGGTCGCTCATCCGCTGACTCCTCCCGCGTTGTGACAGCTTGTTTTTGGCGGCCCGATGTTACATCACGCCCCGCCCGGCCGCAACGCGGACTCTCAAGGGTGAACCCGTCAGAGCCCCTCAAACCTCGACTGCGCAGGCGTCATAATCGAAAACCAGCGACAGCAGTCTTCTCCCGACCGACTCCGGCACTGACGAGAGCAGTCGGGCACGAAGGCGCGTCGCCGCGCGTGAACGCCACTGGCCGAAGGCCCCGTAGCGACGCGAGTAACTGGCGACGGCGGCGGCGCGCTCGCGGCGGCGCGACTCGTAGACGCGTAAGGCGACTTGCGGGTCTTTGTACTTCGCAAGGCAGCGCGCGAGCACGGCGGCGTCTTCGACCGCGACGCAGCCGCCCTGCCCGAGGTTCGGCGTCATCGGGTGGGCGGCGTCGCCGAGCATCGTGACGCGCCCGACGCCCCAGCGCGCGGCCGCGGGGCGGTCGTAGGCGGCGTTGCGCAGGATGGTCTCCGGAGGCGTCGCCTCGATCAGCTCGCGCACGGGCGTGCACCAGCCTTCGAACAGTCTTAACAACTTCGTCGCGTGCTCGGACGCAGACTCGGTCACGGCCTCCGGCTCGTTCGCGGTCGCCCACCAGCCCGTGCGCCCGAGCCCGACCAGCCCGACGCCGAAGCGTTGGCCCGCGCCGTAAATCTCCGAGGCCGTCCCCGGCTTGAGCGCCGCGTGTTCGAGCCGCGCGACGCCGCGCCAGACCGTGTAGCCGTGGTAGACCGGCTCGCCGTCTTCGAGCAACCGCGCGCGTACGCGCGAGTGCAGCCCGTCGGCGCCGACGAGCACGTCGCAGACGACCTCCGTCTCTTCGTCGAAGAGAGCGCGCACATCTTCCCCCGCCTCCTCGAACCCGACGAACGTCTTCCCCAAGTGAATCGACTCCGCCGGGAGAGCGCGCAGCAGCGCGCCCTGCAAGTCCGCGCGGTGGAGCGCGACGGCCGGCGCGCCCGTCTCGGGGAAAGCGAAGTGTTTGTACTCTTGCCCATCGCGCCCGAGCCAGCGCACGCTCCGGATGCGCCCTGCGCGCGCGAGCAACGTCTCGCCGAGGCCCAGCCGCTCAAGCACACGGAACGCGTTCGGCCACACGGCAATTGCCGCCCCGACTTCGAGCAGCGCCGGCGCGCGCTCGTACACAACGGGCTCAAGCCCCTCCCGCCTCAGCGCCAAGGCCGCCGTCAAGCCCCCGATGCCCCCGCCGATGATGACGATCCGCATGAATGTTATTGTCTCACAATGAAGAGTGGCTACTTCTTTGACGATGCGGCGTACCGTGCGCGAGAATGGTCGCTCATTTTCGGGCGAGCGTTCGCCGAAGGAGAGTTGAGCAAACCCTTATGCGCTGGTCACACTATTTCATCCCCACGCTCCGCGAAGACCCCGCCGACGCGGAGGTCGTCTCGCACCGCCTGCTGCTGCGCGCGGGCTTCATCCGCCAGCTCGGCTCGGGCATCTATTCACTCCTGCCGCTCGGCTGGCGCGTCGCGCAGCGCGCGATGAAAATCCTGCGCGAGGAGATGGACGCCGTCGGCGGGCAGGAGTTCTTCCTGCCGGCGCTGCACCCCGCGGAGGTCTGGAAGGAGTCCGGCCGCTGGGAGGTGATGGGCGAGACGATGTTCCGCCTGCGCGACCGCAAGGGCACAGACATGTGTCTCGGCATGACGCACGAGGAGATTTTCACCTCCATCGTGCGCCACGAGATACGCTCTTACAAACAGCTCCCGCAGGTCTGGTACCAGATACAGACCAAGTTCCGCGACGAGGAGCGGCCGAAGTCCGGCCTGATGCGCGTGCGCCAGTTCATCATGAAGGACGCGTACTCCTTCGACGTGGACAGGGCCGGGCTGGATAAATCTTTCGAAGACCAGCGCGCGGCGTACAAGAAAATCTTCGACCGCTGCGGCCTCAAGTACCACATCGTCGAGGCTTCGTCGGGCGCGATGGGCGGCTCCGAGTCGAACGAGTTCATGGCGCGCACCAACGCGGGCGAGGACTACATCGCCGTCTGCGAGAATTGCGGCTACGCCGGCAACCTTGAGAAGGCGACTTCGAAGATTCCGGCGGTCGAAGACGAGGCGGGGCTCGACGCTCCCGAAGAGTTCCCCACGCCCGGCGTGCGTACCATCGAAGATTTGACGACCTTCCCCGGCGGCGCATCGGCGGAACGTCAAGTCAAGACGCTCGTCTACGTCGCCACCGACGGCAAGACGCAGGAGCAATATCCCGTGCTCGCGCTCCTGCGCGGCGACCACCAATTGCACGAGGTCAAGCTCGGCGACTCGCTCGGCGCGTCGGCCGTGCGCGCCGCGCGCCCCGAGGAGATAGTCGAGCTACTCGGCGCGTCCGCCGGCAGCCTCGGCGGCGTCGGCGCGCGAGAGAAGGCCGCCGCGTCGAAGCAGAAGCTCCGCGTCGTCGCCGACAATTCGCTCAAGGGGCGGCGCGCGATGACGACCGGCGCGAACAAGGACGAACACCACCTGCGCGGCGTCGAAGTCGAGCGCGACATCAAGCCCGACAGTTGGGCCGACCTGCGCACCGTGCAGAAGGGCGAGGCGTGTCCTAATTGTGAAAGCGGCACGCTCGACATCTTCAAGGCGATGGAGATCGGCCACATCTTCAAGCTCGGGACGAAGTACTCGGAGTCGATGGGCGCGACCGTCTTGACGCAGGAGGGCAAGGAGCTGCCCATCGTGATGGGCAGCTACGGCATCGGCGTCGAGCGCATCCTGTCGGCGGCCGTCGAGCAGAGCCACGACGCCGACGGCATCGTCTGGCCGAAGGCCATCGCGCCCTTCGACGTCGTCGTCACCGTCACCAACGTCAAGCAGAAGGAGATCACCGACGCGGGCGAGCAGCTTTATGAAAGCTTGCGCCGCGCCGGGCTCGAAGTCCTCCTCGACGACCGCGACGAGCGCGCCGGCGTCAAGTTCAAGGACGCCGACCTGATCGGCGTCCCCTTCCGCATCACCGTCGGCAAGAAGGTGGCCGACGGCAAGGTCGAGCTGTTCGACCGTGCGACCAAACAGTCGGAGGACGTGGGCCTCGACGACGTGGTCGCGCAGGTTCAATCCCGCGCGCTGGGCGGTCTGTAAAATCAACGCGGGCGAAGGCGGGCGTCCCCGCATCACGTCAGACACTGTGACGTGACGCGGGAGCGCCCGCTCTGCTTTTATTGGGCGGGCGGGGCGAGTTCGATGACCGTGACCTCGGGGCGTGCGAAGAAGCGGACGCGGGGGGCGGGGCCGCCCTCCATGCCGACGCCGCGCGTGACGTAGAGCCAGGTCTGACCCTCGCGGTGCAGGCCCGACTCGTACTTCTTGCCGAACTTCGAGAGCGTGACGAGTGCGCCGTAGAGGGGCAGCGCCACCTGCCCGCCGTGCGTGTGGCCGGCGCAGTAGAGGTCTACGCGATTGGTCTCGGCCGCTTCGAGGATCGCGTCCGGCGTGTGGTAGAGGAAGAGCGTGAAGGCTTCGGGCGGCACATCTTTGAGCGTATTCCTGATGCCGCTCGGCACGCCGTCCGGCGGGTCTGCGAGCGAGGCGAAGGGCGCGCCCGCGACCCAGATCGAAGTCCCGGCCACGTCCACGCGTGCGGCCTCCTTCTTCAGCTCGTGGACGCCCGTGCCTTCGAACAACTGCTCGCGCCGCCAGAAGGCCGTGTCCCAGTTGCCGCGCACGGCGTAGGTCGGCGCGATGGACGCGAGTCTCGGCAGAAGCTTCTTCAAGACCGGCAGCCCCTCGGGCGAGTTGATCGAGTCGCCGGTGAAGACGATGAGGTCTGGGTGCTCGGCGGCGATGAGGCCGGGCAGGCGCTCTTCGAGCCGCGGCTCGGGGTCGCAGTGCAGGTCGGAGATGTGCACGACGCGGACGGGCCGCTGCGCGCCTTTCAGCTTCGGGCTCTCGATGCGGACGTGCGTCACCTGCGGCCAGAAGGGCTCGACGAAGTAGCCGTAGGCGAAGCACAGGAGGCCGACCGCCGCGAGCGCCAACGACCCGCGCTCGGCGATGCGCCCCGCCCGCGTCGGCGGTTCCACCCACTTGAAGCGGCGCAGCACGGCGCGCACGACCGCGAGCGCCGCGAAGAGGTAGACGGCCCCCACGGCGCAGACGAAGAGGAGTACGGCCGTCGTCTCTCCCATCAGTGACCTCACCATCCTTCTTCAGCTCGCCAGCTCGTTGACGAGCAGCGTGAGCGCGTTGTCCTGAAGCGTCCGGTTGCTCTGCAAGTCGCTGTGGAGGTCGCAGGCGAAGGCCGCGTACGCGACCGGCAGCGGCGTCTCGTAGAGCGCGCTCGCGCGCCCCCCGCCGCCGAGGCCGGCGCCCAACAGCGAGTCGCGCGTCACGCGCCCGTCACCCGGCGCGTACATCGCGCGCACGACCTCCTCGCGCTTGAAGCGCCGCCCGCCCGAGCCCGTCAGGGACTTCGGCCGCGTCAGAGTCACCCAGCGCCCGGTCTTCTCGTCCTGCATGACGACGGGCGCGCTCAGAGTCTCTTCGCAGTCGCCGCCGAAGGCGAAGAGTTTGACGGGCGCGTCGGTCGTCTGCACGTCGAGCGCTTCATGAAAGCGCCGGGCGCGCGCGAGCACGGCGTCGAAGTAGGCGTCGAGTTCCGCGAGCGTGCCGCGCGCGGCCGGCGCCTCCTCGTCGCGCGCCGCGCCGCGCTCGTAGGCCGCGCGGAACAAGGGGTCGTTCGCCGCAGACCAGCCGTAGCGGCGCCACACCGCCGGGTCGTAGAGGTCAACGCTCAGGGGGCGCAGGTCGCGGTCGAGGAAGCGCGCGGCGCCCGCGTGCGGAAGCAGTTGGAAGATCGAGGGCGCGGTCACCACGTCCTCCCGCGAGAGCTTGTTGAGCAGGCGCACGCGGCGGCGCAAGCCCTCGGTCACCGAGTAGCCTTCGAGGAGGACGCCGAAGGCTTCGGCCGAGCCGGCGTTGGGCGTGCCGAACATGAAAATCTTGTTGATGAAATTTGCGCCGGCCCAGTCGGGTTGCGGCGCCGTGCCCTCGGGCGGCAAATCTTGGTCGCCGTACATCGCGGCGTAGCGCGCGACGAGTCCGCCCATCGAGTGCGCCACGACGTTGAAGCGCAGGTCGGGGCGGCCGAGCTTCAGCTTCAAAGCCTCGACCCGCTTGACGAGCAGCCGCGCCGATTCGACGTTGTCGCGCCGCCAGTCGTAGGAGAAGACGTAGAAGGTATCCTGGTCGCCGCCCTCGGGCGGGTTCGCCCAGTCGCCCTCGCGGTAGCCGCCGTAGTCTTCGAGCGCGCGGATGAGGTAGTGGTAGACGTAGACCTCGGGGCCGAAGTTCCCCGCCAGCTTGGCCGTCTCGACGATGCGCGCCGCGACCAGCTCGTCGCGGTTGTTGGCGAGGTCGGGCGTCGTCGGCAGGGAGAGTCCGTCCACGTCCGAGCGGAAGACGCTCGGCCAGACGACCTCGCCCGTCCGGCGGTTGACGATGCGCGAGCCGAGGATGCCGGGGATGACGATGACGGGGCGCTTCCCCTTCCGCTCGCGCACGCCCGCGAAGATGCGCCCGAGGTCGGGCGTCCGCCGCGCGCCGCAGCCAGCAAAGAGAATGCTGAATGCGGAGTGATGAATGATGAATATGATGATGAGGGCTGTTCTTTTCTTATTCATCACTCATCATTCATCGCTCATCACTTTTCGGTTTATCAGGCTGGCGACGAAGCCGGCGCCGAAGCCGTTGTCGATGTTGACGACCGTGACGTTCGAGGAGCAGGAGTTGAGCATGCCTAAGAGCGCCGCCACGCCGCCGAAACTGGCGCCGTAGCCGACGCTCGTCGGGACGGCGATGACGGGGACGCTCACCAGCCCGCCGACGACCGAAGGGAGCGCGCCCTCCATCCCCGCGGCGACGACGACGACGCGCGCCGCGCGCAGACGCTCGCGCTCGGCCATGAGGCGGTGGATGCCCGCGACGCCCGCGTCCCAGACGCGCTCGACGCGGTTGCCCATCGCCTCGGCCGTGAGCGCGGCCTCCTCGGCGACGGGGATGTCGGAGGTGCCGGCGGTGACGATCATGACGGTGCCGCTGCCGCGCTCCGTGCGGTCGCGCAGGACGCGGATCATGCGCGCCGCCGGGTGCCACTCGGCCTCCGTGCAGACGTTGCGCACCTCGCCGTAGGTGCCTTCGTCGGTGCGCGTCACCAGAAGGTTCGGCGTGCGGCGCGCGAGCGCCTCGACGATCTGGACGACCTGCGCGCGGGTCTTCCCCGCCCCGAAGACGACCTCCGGAAAGCCCTGCCGCGCCGCGCGCGCGTGGTCAACGCGCGTGTGCCCGAGGTCTTCGAAGTGGAGGTTCGAGATGCGCCGCGCCGCCTCCCCTTCCTCAAGCTCGCCCTCCTTGAAGGCGCGCAGCAGTCTTTCGAGTTCCTGTAAGTCCATCGCTTGATGAGCGTCCGGCGTTAAGCTTTCAGTGTTCGGCCAGAGTCTAGCATTCCTGTCCGCGCAGTCCGAAACCTGCGCGCTTGCGCGGGCGCAGCCCGACCCTTAAGATTCCCTTTGACGTAACAGGTCAGACGCGGCGGGTGGCGGGTCGTTCGACGCAAGTCGGGCGCGCGCCGCCCGTCGCCACGTAGAGTTCGGGATGGAACTGACAGTAGCCGTCACGGGAGCCTCGGGCTCCATCTACGCGCACCGCACGCTCGTGTACATGGCGGCGAGCGGCGCGGTCGAGCGCGTCAACCTCATCATGTCGCGGTCGGCGCTCACGGTCGCGCGCGTCGAGATGGGGGCGAAGATCGAGCCGGGCGACGTGCGCGCGGTCAACGAGTGGGTGGGGCTCCCCGCGGACTCAAGGCTCATACAGTTCCACCGGCTCGACAACATGGCGGCGAAGCCCTCTTCGGGCTCGCACCCGCAGGCCGGGATGTGCGTGGTGCCCTGCTCGATGGGGACGCTCGGGGCCATCGCCTCGGGCGCGGGGACGAACCTGATCCACCGCGCGGCCGACGTGACTTTGAAGGAGGGGCGCCGCCTCGTCCTCGTCGTGCGCGAGACGCCGTACAACACCATCCACATCGAGAACATGCTCCGGCTGGCGCACGCCGGCGCGCGCGTCATGCCCGCGAGCCCCGGCTTCTACCACCGGCCGCAGACCGTCGAGCAGCTCGTAGACCACCTCGTCTTCCGCCTCCTCGACCAGTTCGGCATCCCGCACCCGACGGGCACGCGTTGGAAGGGTGAAGAAGAGTTAAGAGGGTCGAGTGATGAGTGAGTGGCATCAAGGCGAGTACACGATCAGCACCGAGCGCGGGAGGCTCGACCTGTCCGCCGTCCACCGGTACATCTCCGAGGAGAGCTACTGGGGGAAGGGGCGTTCGTTGGAGGTCGTGCGTAAGTCGGTCGAGAACTCTTTGCCGTTCGGCGTCTACCGCGGGGAGGAGTTGGTCGGGTTCGCGCGCGTTGTCACCGACTACGCGACGTTCGCGTGGCTGGCCGACGTGTTCGTCCTTGAGGAGCACCGCGGGCGCGGGCTCTCGAAGTGGCTGATGGAGGTCATCCTCGCGCACCCGGAGTTGCAGGGCTTCCGCCGCTGGGTGCTGGCGACGAAGGACGCGCACGAGCTTTACCGCAAGTTCGGCTTCATCGACCTCCACCGCCCGGAGCGCTGGATGGAGCGCCCCGACCCCTCGATGAAGGAGTCGCCCGACTACTGGGGGCCGCGCTGAGCACTTTGCGGAAAGCCATTAACGAACCCTCGCTTTGGCATTTTGCCAGCGCGCACGTCGGGAGATTAAGGAAAACCGCACGTCCGTCGCTTAAATAACTCCGCGTCACGCCCTGAATTTCGACCCCGAACCGGCCCGACGTTTGCCTACCTTTCAGACCGAGATGAAGACCGCCGCGAGCAACATCCGCACGACGCTCGAAATGATCAAGATTGAGCACACGCTCTTCGCGCTGCCCTTCGCCTTCCTCGGGGCGCTGCTGGCGGCGCGCGGCTTCAACGCGACGGGGCTGCCGACCCTCTGGCAGGCGCTCTGGATCACCCTGGCGATGGTCGGGGCACGCTCGGCCGCGATGGCTTTTAACCGCATCGCCGACCGCGAGTACGACGCGCGTAACCCGCGCACGGCCGCGCGCGCCATCCCTTCGGGCCAGCTCTCGGTCTCCTTCGTCTGGGCGTTCACGCTGGCCTCGGCCGCGCTCTTCTTCCTCGCCTCGCTGATGCTCAACCGCCTGACGCTCATCCTCTCGCCGGTCGCGCTCGCGTTGGTGCTGCTCTACTCCTAAACGAAGCGCTTCACGTCGCTCTCGCACGTCGCGTTGGGCTGGTGCCTCTCCATCGCGCCGACCGGCGCGTGGGTGGCGGTGCGCGGTGCGATTGATTCGCCGGTGCCCCTGCTGCTCTCGCTCGTGGTGCTTTTGTGGACGGCCGGCTTCGACGTGCTCTACGCCTGCCAGGACACGGAGTTCGACCGCGGCGCGGGGCTGCGCTCGGTGCCGGCGCGCGTCGGCGTGGGGCGCGCGCTGTGGGTCTCGCGCCTCCTGCACGCGGGGGCGTTCGCGGCGCTCGTTGGGTTATACTTTCTGACGAACTTGGGCGCGCCGGCGCTTGCGGGCGTCGCGGCGACGGGCGCGCTCCTGGTCTACCAGCACTCGCTCGTGCGCGCCGACGACCTGAGCCGCCTGAACGCCGCGTTCTTCACCACGAACGCCTTCGTCAGCGTGATTTTGCTCGCCACGTTCGGCGGCGCCGCTCTTCTGAACAGACTTTAAGACTATGGAATTTTCACACGACCCCAAGCTTAACGAACTCGCGGAGAAGGTGGAGGCCGGCGAGCGGCTTAGTTTCGAAGAGGGACTGACGCTATTCGCCACAGACGACGTGCCGGCGCTCGGACGTCTGGCCGACACCGTCCGGCGGCGCCTGCACGGGCGCGTGACGTACTACAACGTCAACCGCCACTTCAACCCGACCAACGTCTGCTACGCCGACTGTAAGTTCTGCGGCTTCTTCCGCACGCCGCGCCAGCCCGACGCCTACACGCACAACATCGAAGACAGCCTGCGCATCGCGGGCGAGGCCGTCAAAGAGGGCGCGACGGAGCTGCACATCGTCGGCGGCCTGAACACCAAGCTGCCGTTCTCGTACTTCACAGACCTGCTCTCCTCGCTCAAGGCGAAGTACCCGCGGCTCCACCTCAAAGCCTGGACGATGGTCGAGCTCGACCACTTCGCGCGCTTCTACAAGATGTCGGACGAGGAGGTTATCTCTAAACTCAAAGAGGCCGGGATGGACTCGTGCCCGGGCGGCGGGGCGGAGATTTTCCGCGAGCCGACACGCTCGATGATCTGCGCGCACAAGACGGACGCGCAGCGCTGGCTCGACCTCTCGGGCAAGGTGCACGCGGCGGGTCTGAAGACGAACGCGACGATGCTCTACGGCCACATCGAGTCAATCGAAGACCGCGTGGATCACTTCGTCCGCCTGCGCGAGCAGCAGGAGAAGTCGGGCGGCTTCCAGTGCTTCATCCCCCTGGCCTTCTACCCGCCGGGCTCGCAGCTCGCGCACCTGCCGGGGCCGACGGGCGTCGATTCGCTGAAGACGATGGCCGTCGCGCGCCTCATGCTCGACAACTTCCCGCACATCAAGTCCTACTGGGTGATGCTCGGCAAGCGGCTCGCGCAGGTCGCGCTCCACTACGGCGCGAACGACATCGACGGCACCATCACCGAGGGCGGCGAGCTGACCGAGAGCTACTCGGTCGAGTCTGGCGGCGAGGTCAAGATGTCGAAGCAGGAGATTGTCACACTTATCGAAGACGCCGGCCTCCAAGCGGTCGAGCGCGACACGCTCTACAACCGCGTCGAGGAGCCGGCCGCCGCCTGACGAATTCGCCTCCGCCCGCGCGGCCGCCGGCCCGCGTGACAACCATCGCCCGACGGCCTTTAGCAGAAGAGGAACGCGTATGAGTGACGAAGAGCTTCGGAAGATAATGGAGTTCATCATTAAACGGCAGGAGAGCTTCTCAGAGAAGGTAGACCAGTTCTCGGAGGAGCTGAAAGAGATGCGGAGATTGCACGAGGAGCGACTCGGCCAACTTGAGAGGGCAGCAGTCAATCTCTACGACACGGTCGAGGGACTTGCCCAGTCGCAGAGGGTCTTGACCGTTAAGATGGTCGAGTTGGCAGAGGCGCAGGCGCATACAGACCAGCGCCTCAACGTCCTCATCGACATTATCGCGCAGGGGCGCGGCGGGCAGCCGGACGTCAACTGATTCGGGGTGGGGCTGGCGCGGGCGACAGGCTTACATCATCCGCGCCGGCCTCGCCGGTCAATTCAAAGTTACTTCAAAGGAGTTATGGCAACAGCGACAGAGACACGCACCATCACCGTGGCGCACTCGCCCGACTCGGACGACGCGTTCATGTTCTACGGGCTGGTGACGAACAAGATCGACACGGGCGACATTCGGTTCGAGCACACGCTCGAAGACATCCAGACGCTGAACGAGAAGGCGACGCGGGGCGTCTATGACGTGACGGCCGTCAGCTTCCACGCCTACGCCTACGTCTCGGACAAGTACGTCCTGCTCCCGCACGGCGCCTCCATCGGCGAGGGCTACGGCCCCATCGTCGTCGCGCGCGAGCCTTATAAGATTGACGACATACGGAACTTGAAAGTCGCCGTGCCCGGCACGATGACGAGCGCCTTCCTCGCGCTCCGCATCCTTGAGCCGGAGTTCGAGTACGTGGTCGTCCCCTTCGACCGGATCATCGACGCCGTGCAGAGGGGCGAGGCCGACGCCGGCCTGCTCATCCACGAGGGGCAGCTCTTCTACCAGCGGCTCGGGCTCCAGAAGGTCGTAGACCTCGGCGAGTGGTGGAAGGAGCGGGAGGGGCTGCCGCTCCCGATGGGCGGCAACGTCATCCGCCGCGACCTCGGGCCGGAGACCGTCGGGCGCGTCTCGGACTACCTGCGCCAGTCGATCCAGTTCTCGCTCGACAACCGCCGCGACGCGCTGGCCTACGCCATGCAGTTCGCGCGCGACATGGACACGGAGCTGGCCGACCGCTTCGTCGGGATGTGGGTCAACCAGCTCACGCTCGACTACACCGAGCGCGGCCGGCGCGCCGTCCAGCGCCTCCTCGATGAGGGCTTCGAGCGCGGCGTCATCCCGCACCGCGTCGAGGCCGAGTTCGTCGGCTAGTTCGCTTCTCCCGGTTGAAAGTTGAAGGGGCCGTCCCTTCAACTTTCAGCTTCAAACCTGCAACTTCGGACTTGAGTCCTGCATCGAAAGGGTTGCTCGGCGGGCGTTATCCCCTGACTCGAATGCCTCGCGCGTCCAACTCCTGAAGTCCGGAAGAGAGTTTATGAGAAGAGTTCTTTTAACAATCCTCGCCGCCCTGCTCTGCGCGGGTTCGGCCGCGGCGCAGAAGCAAAATGTCACCCCGGCCGCCGGCCCTACCATCGTCAACCGCTCGGGCGCGCCCGAGGACGTGGAGCGCATCGTCCGCACCTTCATGCAGAAGGAGGCCGAGTTCCGCAAGGCGCTCAACGAGTACGGCTTCCGCCGCGAGGCCATCCTCCAGACCATCGCGTGGGGCGGGCAGATTTCGGGCGAGTACCTGCGCCTCTCGCGCTTCGTCTTCGACGACAGCGGCAACCGCTTCGAGAAGATTCTCAAGTTCCCCGTCCCGACCCTCACCGAGCTTCAGATCACGGCCGAAGACCTCGAAGACTTCGGCGGCGTCCAGTCGTTCGCGCTCGAGTCGTCGAAGATGAACGAGTACACCTTCGCCTACATCGGCAAGGAGAAGATCGACGAGCTGGACACCTACGTCTTCGACGTGACGCCGAAGATTCTCTCCGACCAGGCCCGCCTCAAGGCGCTCAAGGCGTCGAAGAAGCCCGAGCGCTTCTTCCAGGGGCGCATCTGGGTGGACGACCGCGACCTCCAGATCGTCAAGGCGCGCGGCAAGGGCGTGCCCGAGTTCGACCAGCGCTTCCCCACCTTCGAGACCTACCGCGAGCAGATCGACGGCAAGTACTGGTTCCCGACCTACTCCTATGCCGACGACGAGCTGACCTTCAAGACGGGCCAGAGCGTCCACCTCCGCATGCGCATCAAGTTCACGGACTTCGAGCGCCTGCGCGGCCGCGCCTCCGTCATCGAACAGGGCGACGAGAGCAAGGACAAGGACGACGAGCCCGCCAAGCCCGCGCCCACGCCCCCCGCGCAGAAGCCGAAGCCGTAAGAGATAGATTCAAAGTAAGAGGGCGGCGTGAACGCTTAGATTCACGCCGCCCTCTTTTTATAACAATGTGCAGTCGGGGGTGGCTGTCTCGGGTCGGGCCATGTCAGAACCGCCCACGGCAGCCTCGAAGCCCGGCCGCACGGAGTCCGCCGGCGCAGCCGCCTCAAGCTACTTCTCGTCGTCAATCGTGTCTTCGGAGAGGTCGAACTGACACATGATCTCTTCCCACTCGGCCAGCGCCCGCGGCTGGTCGGTGTAGACCGAGCGCACGAAATCGTCCACCATCCGCAGGTCATCCATCGTCCTCTTCCCCTCGGCCACGTCGCCCGCGACCGTCTTCGCCATGCGGAAGCACTCCCGGTGGAAGCGACTGAGCGCCGCCTCAAGGTTACTCTCCGCCAAACGTACACTCACGTCGAAGAACCTGTCGTCCAGCTTTTCGTCCACCATCGCCAACCTCCTTCCTCCTCCCGACGAACTAAGTACGAACGCCGAAGCCTTCGTCTCCACCATGACGCGGCGCTTCTTCTGACTCCCCTCCCTCGGCCCAACGACCTGTCAACGCATCAATGCCCGACATCAACCGCTCCCACACACAACTTCCAAGAGAGGCACAGTGGCGGGGCGTCGGGTGCATGCCGCTGTTAGGCTCGTCCCGCTCCGTTTCTTTCCTTGCTAACTATTCCTCATTCTTCCTTATCCTTAAGAAAATCCGTATATCCTTTTTCAACCCACCTGTTATTTAAAAAGAGTTGTGCGTCTTCTAGGGTCTTGAAGCACATGGCACTCTTTAGTCCATTGCATACCTGGCAAGCAGCGACAAAATTTGAGGCGCTATTGTTCTGTGAAAATGCGTAGGGAAGCATGTGATCCCATGCATGCTTTAATTTCACGGCACGGGTTTTACGATATACAGTTGAGCCAAATCTTCTTAAGCAATAAAAGCATCTGTAATCTTGTTCTTCAAGCTGCCTGTCACGGTCTTTTTTAGGCGGAAGATGCCGCTTCTGTTCTGGCTCAACCTCACGTTTATAATATTCAGGAACTTCATTAACCTCCTTATCGCAACATTGCAAGACGCCCTCTCTCACGATAGCTACCATGCCGCAATCATCGCAGTAAGCTTTAGGCAGAACTACATTGCCATAAAGACCCATATAAGCCTTTTTGTTGGGAGTCTTTTTCATGGTGAGTATCCTCAGAACAGAAAGCGCCTAGTGGAGGTTCGCGCGGCATCTTATTAAACTTTGTAGAAAATAGGAAGAGCCTAATTACTATTGTGCCGAATGGTTCGGCCGAACTCCGTAAGAGGGACTTAAACGCCGAATCACTCGGCTTGGCGGGGCACTCTAACCTCGGTCGGCGGCGGCCAGCTCTTCGGCGACGGCCGTGCGGGTGCGTTCGGTGAGGCGCTTCACGTCTTCGCCGGCGAGGCCGGCGGTCTCGATGGGCGGGAGGACGACCATCTCGGCCGTGCCGGGGCGCGCGACGCCGGTGCCCTTCCCCATCAGCTCGTCGGTGTATTTCATGACGACGGGGACGACCGGCACCCCCGCCTCGACCGCCATGTAGAAACCGCCCTTCTTGAAGGGCAGCAGCTCGCCCGGCCGCGCCCGCGTCCCCTCGGCGAAGACGCCGAACGAAATCCCCGAGCGCAGGCGGTCGGTCGCGGCCTTCGTCGTGCGGAAGGCGCTCTCGCGGTTCGTGCGGTCGATGGCGAGGATGTTGACGAAGCCCATCCCGTAGCCGAGGATCGGCACCTTCAAAAGCTCCTTCTTCGCGAGGATGCCGATGCGCCGCCGCAGGTGGTAGAAGAGCATCGCCGTGTCGAGGAACGAGCGGTGGTTGGCGATGAAGACGTAGGACTGCCGGGGGTCTAGGTTCTCAAGCCCCCGCACGCGGACGCGCACGCCGCTCAGCCGCAGCCAGTTGCGCGCGCCGAAGAGCGCGAAGGGGTAGAGCCAGTAGCGCCGCCGCGCGACGAGCGCCGCCGTAATCGACGGCGGGCCGATGACGAGCAGAAGCATCGCGGCCACGAACAGAGACCACCAGTACCAAAGCCTCCCCGCGAGCGTGCGCCGCGCCGCTGTGCTAGACTCGGTCTTCGTCGAACCCACGCTTCGTTCTTGGCCTTCAATCTCCGTCGGAAGACTTTCAGGATGCATCAAGCGTTCCTTCGCCGCCCGTCTCTCTTCGTCGCCGCGCTCGCACTCTGCTGCCTCTTTATAACGTCCGCGCACGCGCAACGACGCCGCCCCGCGCACACGCCGCAGCCGCCCGCTCCCGCCGGCGCCGGGACTCCGGCCGCCCCCGCGGGGCGCGTGCCCACGCCGCGCGACCTGCTCGGCTTCGACCCCGGCGACGACCGCAAGGTCGCCGACTGGAAGCAGATCACGGACTACTTCGGCCGTCTGGGCGCCCGCGGCGGGCGCGTCCGCGTCCAGACCGTCGGCACGTCCACGCTCGGCCGCCCGCTCATCGCCGCCTTCATCAGCTCGCCCGAGACTATACGCGAACTCGACAGGTATCGCGAAATCCAGCGCCGCCTCGCAGACCCGCGGCTCATCCAGAGTGACACGGAGCGCGACCGACTTGTGCGTGAAGGCAAGACGGTCGTCGTCGTCTCCTGCTCCATCCACTCGACCGAGATCGTCGCCTCGCAGATGTCTCTGCAATTCGCCTACGAACTGGCCTCGGCGCAGGACGCGGAGACGCGCGAGATTTTAGACAACACCATCCTCGTCCTCATCCCCTCGCCCAACCCCGACGGCATCGACATCGTCGCCGACTGGTACCGGCACTCGCTCGGCAAACCATGGGAAGGCTCCGAGCCGCCCGAGCTGTACCACGCCTACGCCGGCCACGACGACAACCGCGACTGGTTCATGCTCAACCTCCGCGAGACGCGCGCCGTCACGCGCCTCCTATGGAAGGAGTGGTTCCCGCAGATCGTCTACGACGTACACCAGCAGGGCTCGACGGGGTCGCGCTTCTTCGTGCCGCCCTTCTTCGACCCGCCGAACCCGCACATCGCGCCGCTGCTCCTGCGCGAGGTCGGACTCATCGGCCACAAGATCGCCGCCGACGCAGAGGCCGCCGGCTACAAGGGCGTCGTTACCAACGCGATGTACGACACCTGGTGGCACGGCGGCTTCCGCACCGCGCCCTACTTCCACAACTCGGTCGGCATCCTAACCGAGGCGGCGAGCGCGCGCCTCCTGACGCCCGTCAAGGTCACGCCCGAACAGCTCCGCCGCTCCGCCACCCGAGGGATGCCGACGGCCCTGCCAGAGAGCCCGACGACCAACTTCCCAGACCCCTGGCCCGGCGGCGAGTGGCGCGCGCGCGACATCCTGAACCTTGAGCTGACCTCCGCGCGCTCAGTCCTCTCGATGGCGGCGAAGTACCGCGAGCGCTACCTGCGCAACTTCTACGAGCTGGGGCGGCGCGCGCTCGACTGGCCGCCCGCAGACCGCGACGACGTGCTCGCCTACGTCATCCCCGCCGGCCAGGGGAAAGACGAGAACGTGGCGAAGCTCGTCACGCTCCTCGTCGAACAGGGCGTGGAAGTTTACAGGATGGACGCGGAGCTGCACCTGTCGCTCTCGGGGGCGCACGGCACCGTCTACAACGACATGAAGAACGCGCCGGCCGAGTGGCCTCTGGGCAGCTACCTCGTCTATTTGCGCCAGCCGTACCGCACGGACGTGCAGACGCTCTTCGAGCGTCAGGACTACCCCGACCGCCTGGCGGGCGGCGCGCCCGAGCGCCCCTACGACGTGGCCGGGTGGACGCTGCCGATGCAGATGGGCGTCGAAGCCTACCCCGTCCAAAACATCCGCGAGCCGGAAGGTCAAAGACGCCTGACGCTCGTCCGCGAGGAGGCGGAGGTGCGGCGCGACCTCGGGCTGCCGGCCGCCCCGTCCGTCAGAATCGGCGGCGCGAGCGGGCGGGCCGACGTGAGGGTGACGATGCCGGACTCGCCGATCCGGAACCCCGTCCGCCGGCCCGTCCGCCTCGCGCTCTACAAGAGCTGGACGGCCTCGATGGACGAGGGCTGGACGCGCTGGCTCTTCGACACCTTCAACGTCCCCTACACCTCCCTGCGCGACGCGGACGTGCGGGCCGGCGACCTGCGCGCGAAGTACGACGTGATCGTGCTCCCCTCGATGCGCCTGCGCGAGATCGTCGAAGGGCGCGCCAAAGAGACGGCGCCCGCCGAGTTGACGGGCGGCATCACCGAGGGCGGCGTCTCGAACCTCCGCCGCTTCGTCGAGGAGGGCGGCACGCTCGTCTGCTGGGACGACTCGACCGAGCTGCCCATCAAGCGCTTCGACCTCCCCGTGCGCAACGCGCTCGAAGGCTTGCGCCCCGCGGACTTCTACTGCCCCGGCTCCGTCCTGCGCGTCGAGGTCGAGACTTCGAACCCGCTCGCGCGCGGCTACCGCCCGGAGGCCGACGTCTACTTCGTCAACAGCGCCGCCTTCGAGGTGACCGACCCGGCCCGGGCGCGCGTCGTCGCACGCTACGCCGGCAAGGACGAGGTCTTGCGCTCCGGCTGGCTGCTCGGCGCCGACAAGCTCGCCGGCCGCGCCGCCCTCGTCGAAGCCACCCTCGGCCGCGGCCGCGTCATTCTCTTCGGCTTCCGGCCCCAGCACCGCGGCCAGACCTGGGGCACCTTCAACTTTATCTTCAATAGCATCGAAAGCGCCGGGAAATAAAAAAACCTGGCATCCGCGCGGCCGCCGGACACGTCAAAGGAGGGCGCCAGCCTGCGCCGCCGGGAGAAAATGCCATGAAATTGCTCGCACGCCTGTCCCTGACTCTCGTCCTGCTCGCGTCCGCGGCCGCGCCTGCGGCCGTCGCACAGACGCGCCCGCGCCGCGTCGGCCAGACGCCGACCGCCGCGCCCACGACCGCGCCCGCCCCTGCCCCCGAGAGGCGCGCCCCGACGTTGGAGAGCGGCAGACCCGCCCAGACGAGTCAGACGACACCCGCGGCGCAAACGTCCGGCGAGGTCTCGGAGGAGGTGGGCGAGGACGAGGTCGTGCGCGTCAACGCGGCGCTGGTGACCGTGCCCGTCTCGGTGCTCGACCGCGACGGCCGCTTCATCGGCGGGCTGCAACAGGATGATTTCCGCGTCCTCGAAGACGGCGTCGAGCAGCGCATCGCCTACTTCGCCCCCGTCGAGCAGCCCTTCACCGTCGCGCTCGTCATCGACACGTCGGGCTCGACGCGCTTCCGACTCGAAGACATACAGGACGCGGCCATCGCCTTCCTCGACCAGCTCCGCCCGGCCGACCGCGTCATCGTCGTCTCCTTCGACGAACAGGTGCGCGTCCTCTCCGAGGCCACGAACGACCGCAACCAGCTCCGCGCGGCCATCCGCCGCACGCACACCGGCGGCGGGACGCGCCTCTACGACGCCGTTGACCTCGTCATCAACGAACAGCTCGGCCGCGTCCAGGGGCGCAAGGCCGTCGTGCTCTTCACCGACGGCGTGGACAGTTCGAGCCACCGGGCCAGCTTCGAGAGCACGCTCGACGAGGCCGTCGAACTGGACGCGATGATCTACCCCATCCAGTACGACACGTACGACGGGAGCGGCGGCGGCGGCGGGGGCAACTGGCCCGGCCCGAACCGTTACCCGGGGAGGCGCGGCGGTGGCCGCAGGAACCCCGGCTGGGGCGACATCCTCGGCGGCATCATCCTCGGCGGCGGCAACGTCCGGATCGGCGGGGGCGGAGGCGGAGGTGGCGGAGGCGGCGCCGGGACGACGCGCGCCGACTACGAGCGCGGTGGCGAGTACCTGCGCCGGCTCGCGGACGCCACCGGCGGGCGCAGCTACGACGCGCAGGACATCGGCTACATCAAGCAGGCGTTCACCAACATCGCCGAGGAGTTGCGGCGCCAGTACAGCCTCGGCTACTACCCCTCGCGCCAGGCGCAGGCTGAGGAGCGGCGCTCGATACGCGTCCGCGTCCGCCGCCCCAACCTCGTCGTCCGCGCGCGCGACAGCTACGTCTACCGCCCCGACGGCACCACCGGCCCCGACGCCACCACCGCCCAGGGCAACACCAACACGCGCCAGTCGGCCCCCGTGCTGCGCCGCAACTTCGACCCCTTCGGGGGAAGGGTGAACGACGAACGGTGACCCGTTTAAGCTAAGGCCACTCGCAGACACAAAGAGGCCGGAGGTTGAACGCTCGAACCTCCGGCCTCTTCTTCTTTAACTGTCAACCGCCGCGATTCTTTCAGTTCCTCGTTCGGCGTTCAGCGTTTCAAACGACGGTGCCGTCGCGGACGATGCCGTTCTTGGGGACGATGACGATGCCGTCGCGGATGAACCAGCTCCCCTCGGGGTCTTCGGCGTCGGAGAGGCCGCGCTCGTTCACCAGCCGGACGCCGGCGCCGATGCGCGCGTTCTTGTCCACGATGGCGTTGCGGATGACCGAGCCCTCGCCGATGCCGATGCGCGGCTTGCCCTCGCGCATGTCGCGCTCCATCTCTTCAATCGACTGGTAGTAGTCGGCGCCCATGACGTAGGTGTCCTCGATGCTCGCGCCGAAGTCGATGCGCGTGCGCACCCCGATGAGCGAGCGCGTGATGACCGCCCGGCTGATGATGCACCCCTCCGAGATGATCGAGCTGTTGATGTGGCAGTTGTTCACCTTCGACGGCGGGAGGTAGCGCGCGCGCGTGTAGACGGGCGCGTCCGTGTCGAAGAGGTTGAACTTCGGGATGGTCGCCGTCAGGTCGAGGTTCGCCTGGTGGAAGGCCGAGATCGTCCCGATGTCCTCCCAGTAGTCGTCGAAGAGGAAGCCCTGCACGTTGCTGTTCTCGATGGCGGCCGGGATGACCTGCTTGCCGAAGTCCATCCACGAGGGGTCGCGCTTGAGCAGCTCGACCAGCCAGTCGAACTTGAAGACGTAGATGCCCATCGACGCGAGGAACGGCCGCCGCGCCGCCTCCTCGGCCGAGAGGCCGAAGGGCGTCGTGTCCACCCGCATCTCTTCGAGCGCCTCCCCTTTCGGCTTCTCGCGGAACTCAGTAATGCGGCCCGTGGGCTCCATCTTCATCAGGCCGAAGTCCTCGGCCGCCTCGCGCACGAAGGGGATGACCGAGATGGTCACGTCGGCCTCGGTCTCGAAGTGGCGCGCGATAAAGCGGCGGTAGTCCATCCGGTAGAGGTGGTCGCCCGAGAGTATCAGCAGCGTGTCGATGCCCCAGTCGTACATGTGCGGCAAGACCTGGCGGACGGCGTCGGCCGTGCCCTGGAACCACTGCGGGTTCTGCGGCGTCTGCTCGGCGGCGAGGATTTCGACGAAGCCGTTCGAGAACTGCGAGAAGCGATAGGTCGTCGCGATGTGCTTGTTGAGGGAGGCCGAGTTGTACTGCGTCAGCACGAAGATTTTGAGGATGTCCGAGTTGATGCAGTTCGAGATCGGGATGTCCACGAGCCGGTACTTGCCGCCGAGCGGCACGGCCGGCTTCGAGCGCAGCAGCGTCAGCGGCGAGAGGCGCGTGCCCGCGCCTCCGCCCAGGATGACGGCGAGAATGTTCGGTCTCTTCGGAGGCATCGCCTACACCTTCCCTATCTGTTTGGAAAACTGGATGCCCCGAGCATAGACCCGAAGCGCCGCGCGTTTCAAGCTCGCGCGGCGCGTTTAAGGTTCTCTTACTGTTACAAAAGGGTGTCCGGCAGCCGCTGCGCACGGAGGCGCACACTTACCTGACGAGGGCCTGCGGGTAGGCGAGCTGCACGCCCTGCTTGCGCAGCTCCGGGTTGACGAGTTCGACGCGCAGCTTGAGCGACTTGCCGGGCGGCACCGAGGGCGCGGCGAACGTGAGCGCGTATGAGCTGAGCAGCTCCCGCCGCACCTGCTCGAAGGCGGCGGGCAGTTCGCCGTTCTTTTTCGGGAAGAGTGCGCGCCCGCCCGTGCGCTCCGAGACCTTGCGGACGGACGCCTCGTCCACCCCGGCGAAGCTCTGCTCGTCGCCGATGCCGACGCCGTAGACGGCGACGCCTTCGCGCAGCAGGCGCTCGACGGCCTTGTCCGGCTTGAGGCGGCTGCTCGTGTCCACGCCGTCGGTGACGAGGAGGACGACGCGGCGTCCTGCCCCCGCCCGCGCGAAGACCTTGTCACAGACTTCGACGAGCGCGTCCCAGACGGCGGTCGAGCCGGACGGGTCGTTCGGCCGGGGCGTGCCGACCAGGACGCCGCCGCCGATGTAGCCCGCCGGCGGCTCGAACTCGACGGAGGCGAGGGCGCGTCGCACCGAGGCCGCGTCGGCAGTCAGGCCCTGCACGACCTTCACGTCGCCGGTGAAGCTGACGACCGCCACGTCGTTCGCGGCCCCGCGCGCCAGCAACGCCGGGACGAGGCGGTCGGACGCCCCCTGCGTGAACGGCAGCACGCGCTCCTGCGACGCGCTGGCGTCGAGCATGATGACGACGTGCAAAGGCTCGTCCGCGCGGCGCGACAACGAGAGGACGTGCTGCGGCTGCCCCTCGACCGTCACGCGCAGGTCTTCCGCCTTGAGCCCCTCGACCGGCCGCCCCTCCTTCTCCACCGCGCTCAAAGAGACGACGACCTGCCCCGCCTCCTGCCGCGCCCGGGACGCGGACACCGAAAGGAACAGAACGGCGACGGCCGACAAAAACAATCTCAAATTTGAGACTTGAAATTTCAAATCATTAGTAGGCGGCGGCCGCTTGCGTAGTCTTGACGCCCGCGGCCTCCTGCGCGATCTTGACGCCGACCGAGGCGCCGATGCGCGTCGCGCCGGCCTCGACCATCGCGCGCGCGTCCTCGATGCCTTTGACGCCGCCCGCGGCCTTCACGCCGAGGTCGGGGCCGACGGTGCGCCGCATCAGCGCCACGTCCGCCACGGTCGCGCCCGACTTGGCGAAGCCCGTCGAGGTCTTGACGAAGTCGGCGCCCGCGCGCTTCGCGGCGAGGCAGGCGCGCACCTTCTCGTCGTCGGTGAGGAGCGCCGTCTCGATGATGGTCTTGACGAGCACGCCCGCCTCGTGCGCCGCCTCGACGACCGCGCGGATGTCGTACTCGACGGCGCAGTCGTCGCCGCTCTTCAGGGCGCCGATGTTGATGACCATGTCGATCTCGCGCGCGCCGTCGAAGATGGCCCGCCGCGTCTCGTACGCCTTCACGTCCGGCAGCGTCGCGCCCAAAGGGAAGCCGACCACCGTGCAGACCGGCACGCCCGACCCGCGCAGCACGCACGCCGAGGTCTTCACCCACGAGGGATTCACGCACACGCTCGCGAAGTGGTACTTGGCCGCCTCCTCGCAGAGCCGCGTGATGTCGGCCTCGCTCGCCTCCGCCTTTAAGAGCGTGTGGTCAACCATCGCCGCCCAGTCGCGCGCCGTCGCCGCGTCGCCGAGGATGACGCCGATGCGCGCCGCGCCCGCGTCCAACACCCTTTGCATCCGCTCGGGGCACCGGTTGAAGCACGCGCTCCCGCACCCGCACGCCCCGTCCTCGCCCGCGCCCCCGTTCAGCCGCGCCACGATCACGTCCGTGATCTGCTCGACCAGCCGCTCGAAATCTCCGTTCTGCGAATAAGCCATGAGCCTCTAATCCTTCCGCGGCACGTCCGGATCGCCCGGCGCCTCCTCGACCTCAATCTCCTCCGCCGGGATGATGACGACTTTGCCGTCTTTCCAAGAAGCAATCGGATTGCCGGCGCGCTTATGTGTCAGGAGCGCGTGCCGCACAGCTTCGCTCATCGCCTCGTCAACCGCCCGGCCCTCGGCTATCAGGAGGCGCTCATGACTGCCCGGTGGAACTTTCAGGCGGCGATTCTTTTGAAGTCCTGCCATAGCGATTCTTCGCGAAGCTCCGTGACGGAAAGACCTTCGCCGACGGCTACTTTAATTGCGTTCCCGGAAACCGAATTATCATACACCACCCAGGAGTCGGCCAAAGGCTGGTATGAATCGAAGAAGTTACGCGCGCCCCTGAGATAGCGCCTGCGGACAACCTCTTCGGGCACGCCGTGCCCTCCAGAGAGGACGCGATTTCTTACTCGTTCGAGAGCCAGCTCTGGACTTCTGACCCAGATAAACACCACATGGAATCTATATCCGCCTCGCTTCAGGTCTGCTATCCACTTCGCATACGAACGTGTCGCCAACGTCGTCTCAAATGCGAAATGGGCGCGCGCATCCGCAAGCGCGCGGACGCGGGTGAGCATGACCCGCGCCGCCTCGAACGCCGCGCCCTCCGGCTCGAAGGCGGAAAGACCGAGGGCAATCGTGTCGGCGTTAACGTACTCCGTGAGGCCGAAGTGGTTACGCAAGAGGAAAGGCGCGAGTGTGGTTTTTCCGGCCCCGTTCGGCCCGGCGATGGCAATGACTAAGGGGTCAGGCATCGCCATCTTTCAACACCGGTACTGCCGCTCGATGGCGTCGATCTTGGCGACGCGGCGTTTGTGGCGGTCTTCGGTGAGGTCGGCGCCCAACCAGGCGCGGACGATGTCGCGCATCTCGGAGGCGTTGATGGTGCCGCTCCCCAGGGTGAGGACGTTGGCGCCGTTGTGCTCGCGGGAGTTGACGGCGACCTTGACCGAGTAGCAGGCGGCGGCGCGCACGCCGGGCACCTTGTTGGCCGTCATGCACGAGCCGACGCCCGCGCCGTCGATGACGATGCCGAGGTCTGCCTCGCCCTCGGAGACGGCGCGCGCGACCGCGTGCGCGAAGTCCGGGTAGTCAACCGCTTCGGTCGAGTTCGTGCCGAAGTCGTGCACGCGTTGGCCGAGTTCCGAGAGAAAGCTCTTCAGCTCCTCCTTCAAAGGGAAGCCGCCGTGGTCTGCGCCGACGGCGATGATCTTCTCGGCGCGCGAGCCGCGGCGGGGGACGCGTCGGACTAACTCGATGCGGCGCTCGCGGACGATGTCGGCGGCGAGCGGGGTGAGGCGCGCCGACTCGGCGACGCGCAGGCGCGCGCCCGCGGGCAGGCCCCGCACGTCGTCCTCGGTGATGACCGTCTTGGAAGACTCGTCGCGGTCGTAGTCTTTCGACGGCTCGGCGGGCTGCTTCTCGGCCGCGGGCGCGACGTTGACGACGCGCGCGAGCGGTGGAGGTTCGGGCGCCGGTTGGGGGGCGCCGTGCTCCTCCTCCTCGGCCGGGGCCGCGTTCTGCAAGACCTCGCGCACGAGCGCGCGCACGCGGTCGCGCGTTGATTCCGTGGGTCGTTCTTCCGCCATAAAAGACCGCCGAACGCCTTCCATTTGACCTCGGGTGTAGAGCGCGAATAGTATGTCGCACCACGGCGGCCGCGCGCAAACAGCTCAAGGGCCGCCCGATACCCGCTTACGTTTTCTTAAACACAGAGGAGGCCGACTTTGTCTTCATCCGCCGTCGCCGTGTCGGAGTTCAGCAACCCCAACCTGGAGCCGCTCTTCACCTCGGAGCAGATACAGACGCGCGTCGCCGAGATGGGCGCCGAGATCTCGCGCGACTACGCGGGCCAGACGCCGCTCCTCATCGGCGTGCTGAAAGGCGCCTACATCTTCCTGAGCGACCTCGTGCGCGCCACCGACCTCCGCCTCGGCGTCGAGTTCATGGCGATCTCGAGCTACGGCGCCGGCATGCGCTCGTCGGGCGAGGTGCGCATCGTCAAAGACCTCGACGTGCCGGTGGACGGCCGCGACATCCTCATCGTCGAGGACATCGTGGACACGGGCCTCACGCTCTCGTTCCTCATCGGGAGCCTCCACCAGCGCGGCGCGAAGAGCGTGCGCTTAGCCGCCCTCCTCGACAAGCACGAGCGGCGCGAGCGCGACGTGAAGATCGACTACTGCGGCTTCCGCATCCCGGACGCCTTCGTCGTCGGCTACGGCCTCGACTACGCCGAGCGCTACCGGAACCTCCCCTACATCGCCGTCATCAAAGACCCCAGCCTCAAGGACTGAGCAGCCCGAAGTCTCAAAGCACGAACAGCACCTTTTCATGAAGGCCGCCGGTTGGCGGCCTTCGCCGTTTTCGCCGCCCAAAAAATTTTCTTCGGCGGCCGCGTTACGTTTCCCCACCACGGGGCCACTCAAAGATGCAAGCACGGAGCCGGCAAGAGACCCGTGCAAATTCATGCCCCAAGGAGAAGAATCATGTCGAGAAAACTCTACCAGGTTTCGGCGGCCCTCGCGCTCGCGTTCCTGCTGCTCGCGGCCTCTGCGGCGTCCGCACAGGACGGGCGGGTCGGGCCTTCGCGCGCGGTCGAGGTCGGCCCGGCCATCCCAGCCCAAGGGCGCGTCGCCACGCTCGGCTGCTGCAAGTGCCTCGGCGGGACGAACACGCTCGACCTCAGCACCATCCCCTCCAACGCCTGGACGGTGAGCAACGGCAACCCCGTCTCCTTCCTGACCTCCATCCACCCCTTATGGGACATCAACCCCGGCGCGGCCAAGTGGGTCTCGACCGCCGCGAACGGCGGCACGGGCAGCGTCCCCGCGGGCACTTTCGAGTACAGGCTGGACTTCTACGTCCCCGAATGCACCATCGGGCAGAACGTGACGCTGACGGGGAACGTCGGCGGCGACGACGGCTTCCAAGCCTACCTGGACAACTCGGCGGGCCTCCTCGCGCAGTGCAACACCGGCTGGTGCTTTAACAAAGGCCACGTGCCGCTCCAGACTTTCTCCAAGGCGGTCACCACGCCCGGCCTCCACACGCTGATCGTTAGAGTCGATAACGGCGGCGGGTCTTCGGGGATGTTCGTCAACGCGACGCTGACCGGCGCGTGCCGCCGCGAGTGAAACGCAGTCGCACACGAAAATCCTCGCCCCTGAATCCTCGCCCCTGAATCCTCACCCCGGGCCCGCGCCCCTCGACGGCGCGGGCCTCTTTATAAATCTAGTCCTTCGCCCGGCAATTGAGTTATGCTGTCGCCGCTTCCCGAAACGCTCGAACCGGGGCAGCCCTCAAACGTCGGACACAGAAGGTGAGCAGAGAGGTTACGCAGGAGAAGTTCGCGACCTTCCTCGCGTGGCTCGGGCCGGAGGCCCAGAGCGCGGGCGAGGAGTACGAGCGCCTGCGCGCGAGGCTCGGCATCTTCTTCGGGCAGCGCGGCTGCCGCTTCCCCGAGGAGCTGGCCGACGAGACCATCAACCGCGTCATCCTCAAGGTCGGCGAAGAGCGGATCGAGAACAGGATGGCCTACTGCTACGGCGTCGCGAAGAACGTCTACCGCGAGTCGCTCAGAAGGGAGCGCCGGCACGCGGAGCTCGACGAGGCGACGCTCGCCGCGCCCGCGCCCGAGGGGCCGGGCGTCGGGCGCGAGTGCCTGGACAGGTGCCTCGCGGAGCTTCCCGACGAGAGCCGCGACCTGATCATCACCTACTTCTCGGCGGAGAAGATCGAGAAGGTCGAGCTTCACCGGTGCATGGCGGAGAGGCTGAAGGTGACGCAGGAAGCCTTCCGCATGCGCATCCACCGCATGAAGCGGGAGCTGACGGTATGCGTCCGCGAGTGCATGGGTTAGAAGGGGCCGTTCGAGCGCCACGCGCGGGCGGCGGATGACTATGGGCGAGTCATTCCAGAATGCGGAGACGGTTCGGGAGTACCTCCTGGGCCGCGTCTCGGACGAGGCGACGCTCGAAGCCGTCGAGGAGCTGCTCTTCACGGACGAGGCGTTCTTCGCGCGCGTCGAGCTGGCCGAAGACGAGCTGATCAACGACTACGTGCTCGGCTACCTCGACGAGCGGGACGCGGCCAGCTTCAAAGCGTCGCTCGGAGCCAACCCCGACCGGCGCTTCAAGCTCACGCTCGCGAGCGAAATTAGAAGGACGGCGCTCGCCGAGCGCGCCGCGGGCGCGGCCGAGGCGAAAGGTTTCCGGCGCGCGGACGGCCCGGATGCCGCGCCGTCCTTTCTGGCGTCCCTCAAGAATCTCTTCGGTCGGCCGGTGTACGCGAGTGTCTTCGCGGCCCTGCTGCTCGCCGCGCTGGCCGGGTCTGTCTATCTCTTCAGAAGCAGCGGCGCGGACGAGCTGGCCGAGCTGCACTCCATCTTCGGCCGCGGGCGGCCGACCGAGACGCGCGTCTCCGGGTTCGGCTACGCGCCGCTCGCGCAACTGCGCGGCGAGCCGGACGCGCGCGACACGCGCCGCCTGCGCGAGATAGAGAACAACCTCCTCAACGCCGAGGAGAGGAGCCCGAGCGCGCAGACGCACCAGAGGCTCGGCGTCCTCTACCTCATGCGGCGGCAGTACCCGGACGCCTTGCGCGAGCTTGAGGCCGCCGCGAAGCTCGACGGGCAAGACGCGCGGATTCACAACGACCTCGGCTCCGCGTACTTCGAGACGGCGAAGGCGTCCCCGCAGGAGAGGCGGCTCGAAGCACTCGGCCGCGCCCTCGAAGAGTTCGACCGGGCGACCGAGCTGGACGCGGGCCTGCTCGAAGCGCTCTTCAACAAGTCCCTGGCGCTTCAGGAACTCGGGCTCGGGCGCCAGGCGAAGGAGTCGTGGACGCTCTACCTTCAGAGAGACCCTTCGTCGCCGTGGGCCGACGAGGCGCGGAAGAATCTCGCGCGGCTCGACGACGCGCGCGTGCGATTCAAGACCGACGAGCGCGCGCTGGGGGAAGAGGTCATGCGCGACTTCCTCGAAGCCTTCCGCGCGCGAGACGAGGCGCGCGCGCGCCGGATTCACGACGAGACGAAGGGGCTCCTGCGCGGCCCGGCCGTCTTCCTCCAACTCTCCCGCCGCTGCCTCGCGGCGAAGGACGCGGGCGACCGTGCGGCGGAGGAGGAGAGCCTCGCGGCGCTGGACTTCGTCGGCGACTTCGAGCGCGCGCGCCACTCCGACTTTTTTTTTCTGAACTCGCGGACTTCTACGCGCGCGTCGGCGCGGGCGAGGCCGCACAACTCCTGCGCGCCAAAGACCTCTTCGACGCGGGCCAGCACCTCCTGCTCGCCAACAGCGACTACCTGAAGGCCGTCGAATATTTCGAAGCCAGCCGCGACCTCTTCCAAAGGCTCGGCGACGCGCCCGAGGCGGGCGTGGCAGAGATTTGGGCCGCGCAGATGCTGCCCGACGTGGGCCGGATCGAGAAGAGCAGGCTGCGGCTCGCCCTACTCATCGAAGAGGCGGAGCGGCGCAACTACAAGGTGCTGCTCGCGCCCGCCCACTACTGGCTCGGCTCCGGCGCCTACGGCGGCAGCGCCCTCTCGCAGATGGGCAGCGAGTACAAGACCGCGCTCCGTCTCGCCGAAGAGGGCGAGAACGCCTTCGAAGCCGAGCACGCGCGCGAGGCGCTCGCCAACATCTACTCAGACCTCGGCGAGACCGAGCCCGCGCTCTCTTACGCGAGCGGGATGATCCGCGGCGGCGACGACTCCCCCTACTACCGGAACCCGAGACAGTTCTGGCGCGACCTCGGGGCGCTGGCCGACATCACGCTCCATCTGAACCTGCCCGCGGCTTCCCTCGCCTTCGCCTCGGAGCGGCTCGCGGTCGCGCGCGAGCTTTCGCCCGAAGGGAGCTTCGTCAACTCAAGCCTGCGCAGCGTCGTGAGCGCCGCCGAGGCGGAGGGGGATTACGAGGGCGCTTTGAAGTACGCGGGCGAATCGCTCCGGCTCGCGCTCGCGCGCGGCGACACGCCCGAGAACGCGCGCACGACCGCGGGGATTTATCTCTCGCTCGCCGACGTGAAGGCGCGCGCGGGCGACTGCGCGTCGGCGCTCGAAGACTACGGGCGCGCGCTCGAACTCTACGGCCGGCTCCCCGAGCTTTCCGCCGACTCGTACCAGATTCGAAAGGGACGGCTGCTCTGCTTCCGGCGGCTCGGGCGCCGCGCGGAGTTCGCTGCGGAGTTGCAGGACGTGCTGAAGCTCTCCGAGCGCTACCGCGCGACGATCCGCGAGGACAGCTCGCGGCAGGCGTTCTTTGCAAACGAGCAGGACGTGTTCGACGCCGCGGCCGCCGACGCCCTCGAGTCGGGGGACGCGCGCGCCGCGTTCACCTTCGTCGAAGAGTCGAGGGCGCGCTCGCTCCTTGAGTTCGTCAAATCCGGCCGGTCGATCTCCGAGGTCGAGTCGGACTTCGCCTCGGTCGCGCGCCCGCTCTCGCTCGCGGAGATTCAGGCGGGGCTGCCTGAGCGCGCGCAGCTCGTGCAGTACGCCGTCCTGCCGGACAGGCTCGCCGTCTGGGTCTTGACGGGGACGCGGTTCGACCACTTCGAGCGCGCGGTCGCGGCCGACGAGCTTGAAAAGAAGGTTGAGGCTTACCGCGACGCGGTCGTCTCGAAGGCGCCGGCCGAGTCGGTCGCGCGGGCCGGGCGCGAGCTGTACGAGCTTCTGATTCCGCCGGGGCTCGACGCCGACCGGCAGCTCTGCGTCGTGGCCGACAAGAGCCTGCACCGGCTCCCGTTCGCGTCGCTCGTCTCGCCCGCGGGCAAGTACCTGCTCGAAGAGTTCGCGCTCTCCTACGCGCCGAGCGCTTCGGTCTTCGTGCAGGCGACCGCGAACGCGCGCGGCAAGGCGAAGGTCGAGGACGAGACGCTCCTCGCCGTCGGCGACCCAGACTTCGACCGCGAGGAGAACCCGAACCTTCCGTCCCTGCGCTCGGCCGCCGAAGAGGCGAAGGGGGTCGCGGGCCTCTACCCGAAGTCGCTTCTGCTGCTCGGCGGCGAGGCGACGAAGGAGGCTTTCCTGCGCGACTTCCAGGAGGCGGAGGTGATTCACTTCGCGGGCCACTTCGTGGCGAACCGGCAGTCGCCCGCCAACTCGAAGTTGCTCTTCGCGGGCGGCGACCTGCGCTCGTACGAGCTGGGCGCGCACAGGCTCGCGCGCGCGAAGCTGGTCGCGCTCTCGGCCTGCGAGACCGGCGTCGAGCGCTACGACCGCAGCGAAGGCGCCGTCGGCGTGGCGCGCACGTTCCTCGCGCTCGGCGCGCCCGTCGTCGTCGCGAGCGGCTGGAAGGTTGACTCCGAGCCGACGAAGGATTTGATGCTCGCCTTCCACCGCAACCGCAGGGAGCGCGGGCTGACTTCGGCCGAGAGCCTGCGGCGCGCGCAGCTTGAGCTGTCGAGCGAGGGCGACCGGAGGGAGCCCTTCTACTGGGCGGCCTTCTCGCTCTTCGGCGGCTACGCGGACTACTGAGATGCTTCGAACCTGCCCCAAGTGCGGCGACTTCTTCGCGGGCGACGCGCCCCCCTTCTGCCCCGCGGACGGGACGCCGCTCGCCGACGTTGACCCGCGCGACCTAAACGAAGGCGCGCGCGTCGTGGAAGAAAAGTCGAGAATCTTGCACAGGAGTGCACGCCGGCTGAAACTGCGACGAATCTTCACGACCGTGATGACGTTGATAGTGACGACGCTGGTCGTCTACGTCGTCGTCGGCAACTACGTCGTCTATCTCAAGCCCGACCCCGAAGCGCCCGCCCTGCTCGCCGCCGTCACGCCGTCGCCGTCGCCGCCCCCGCCGACGCCCGTTCCCGTCCCGACGCCTTCGGACACCCCGACGCCTTCGCCCACGCCGACCCCGACCCCGACGTGCACGGACGCCGAACGGCACGCCGCGGAGAAGTTGATCGTCGAGAAGAACCGCGACGGGTGGGGAAAGGTTCTCGAAGGCGAGAGGCTTGCGGTCATAGAGCAGTACGTGCCGGCGGTCTTAACGCCCAGGGGCGAACGTGAGGAGCGGGGCGGGGCCGCAACGCCCTCGTACCGCGTGACGCTCTCGAAAGACTGTCAGACCGCCGCCGTCACGTACTCGTGGCACGTCACCTGGGAGGCCAACGTCAACGGCACGCGGAGCAATGAGGCGAAGACCGTCAAAGGCAAGAGGACGTTCCGCTGCTTGAAGAAAGGGGCCGCGTGGCCCTGTCCCTGAAAATTTCTCCCGCGCGCCGTTACGTTTCGCCCCGCGCGCGCACTCAGAACCGAGAGCTTTTCCAGACGCGAGACAGGAGAAAGAGACATGCCCCTCAACGAAAGTTCCGCCACCGCTTTAGTCCGCATCACCGGCCTCGCCATCGTCTGCTTCAACGAGGAGCAGCGCCGCGGCGAGGTCGCGCTCCTCCGCGACCAACACCACTCGCTGGACATCAAGCTTCAGCGCCCCGCCTTCCAGAAGGGCGGCGGGGGCGACCACATCGTCTACCAGGACATCGCGTCCTACCACAGCCTCCCGAAGGAGGGCGTGCGCATCGAGATCAAAGCCGCGGGCGCCGGCGCCGCCGAGGGCTTCGAGATTTACAGGAACGGCGAAGAGTTCGACCGGCTCGACTCGCCCGACCCGCAGGACTTCCGTCATATCGTCCACATGGATTTACTGCACGACGGCGCGCGCCTGCGCCCTACCGGCCACGGCCCTCACCCTCTGACCGGGCTCTACATCTCGGGCGGCCGCTTCTACACGAACAAGCTCGACACCGAACTCTTCTTCGAGAAGGTCGAGAAGGACGCGGCGGGCCACGTCCTGCGCCGCGAGCCATTCGGCAACGTCGGCGAGACGGTGGGCGTCGCGCTCGGCGGCGAGGAGGTCGTCTTTAAAATCACCGTCGGCGGGCGCGAGGAGTCGCACACGCTGAGGCGCGTCGAGGGATTGCCGCTGCGCGTCGTGATAACGAACATGGATCACAGCCCGAATGCCGTCTACAGCGACATGGCCGACTACTACGGCTACCTCGCGAGCCCCGACGGCCGCGCGTTCGACCTCGCCCCCGTGGACGAAGAGGACGCGCAGGCGGCCGAGGGCGGCTCCGTCAACTACAAGGAGTTCTGCCACCCCGTGGCGACCGACCTCCAGTCGATTGACCAGCTCTGAGCGCAAGACCCTTGAGCATCTTCGCACTCGGCCAGCACATCCTCTATACGACCACGGACGGCCGCGGCCGGGTGGCCGTCCACTACTACTACGACGCGGTGACGTGGGTCGTCCTGGCGCTGACCGTCGCGTGGGTCGTGTGGCTCCTCGCGCGCCCTTCCCTGCGCGCGCGCCGCCTGCGGCGGAAGCCGCGCCGGAGGGACAAGAGGACGCTCAAACGAGTCGCCAACGCCAAGCGCAAGCTGAGCCAGATTTACCTCGGGCTCGGCTTCTCCGCGAACATCCACGCCGTCGGCGTCGGCCTGCTCGGCGGCCGCCCCGGCGCGTACTGCATACAGGTCTTCGTCGCCGACGCCGGCGCGGAGATGTGGGCGGGCGCGGGCGCCGAAAGACCGCCCGCCACCTTCCGCGGCGTCCCCGTCGAAATCATCGAGACGCCCGCGATGGTCTTTATGTCGGAAGCCGCTTCGGCCGAGACCCCGCCGTGGGAGAGGTTCACCGGCGGCATACGCGAGCCGCAGGAGGTTCTGGTCGGCGGCGTGAGCGGCGCGAACACGAACCTGTCGGGCGAGAGCGGAACCATCGGCTACTTCTGCACGCGCAGGAGCCGGCTGCGGCGCCCGAGGGATGTCTACCTCCTGAGCAACTGCCACGTCTTCGCAGACCTCCGCAAGACGCGCGCGGACGAAGGCGACCTCATCATGCACCCGAGCCCCGGCGAGGCCGCGACGGGACGCCCCGTCGCCGCGCTCGTCAACTTCTCCGCGCTCAAGTTCGGTGGCGGCACGGACGACCCCAACCACGTCGATGCCGCGCTCGCGAAACTCTGGGGGACGCAGAAGCACGCCCCCCTGATTCCGTTCGTCGGCGCGGTCGAGGGGCACGTCGGGAAGGGAGAGGTCGAACTCGGCGAGGCCGCGCGCAAGTGCGGGCGGACGACCTACTACACGGAGGGGCGCGTCCTCTCGATCAACCTCGACATCCGCATCGGCTACGACCGCACGGGGCAGTCGGCCTACTTCGAAGACCAAATCCTCGTCGAGCCTGCGCCGCCCCACGCGAGGTTCGTCGCCCCCGGCGACAGCGGCTCGCTCGTGTTGGACGAAGGCCGGCACGCCATCGGCCTCGTCTTCGCGGGCACCTCCGGCCCGCGAAAGCCGGGCGCGGAGACAGACCCCGCCGCCAACGAACCGCGACGGGTCGAAGGCTGCGGCGTGGCTAACCCCATCGCCGAAGTCCTCGACCGGATGAAGATTGAGTTGGTGGTTTGAGGCGGAAGCCCGACCGTGAGGGAGGGCGTATGTCTTCCGCCTCAGCGCGTGCAGAAGGAGACCGACGCCCTCCCTTACGGTCGGGCTTCCGCCTCGCTAATCTCGCCCAGGAAACTCTCTCCGGCTTTCAAGGTCAGGCCGAAGTTGGCGGCGATGGTCTGGCCGATGTCGGCGAGCGAGCCGCGGTCGCCTAAGTTCACGCCGGCACGCGCCGAGGGGCCGTAGACGAGGAGCGGGGCGTACTCGCGCGTGTGGTCTGTGCCGCGGTAGGTCGGGTCGTTGCCGTGGTCGGCGGTGATGATGAGTAAGTCCGTGTCGCGCATCGCGCCCTCGATTTCGGGCAGGCGCGCGTCGAAGTGCTCCAGCGCGCGGGCGTACCCTTCCACGTCGCGGCGGTGGCCGTAGAGCATGTCGAAGTCCACGAGGTTCGAGAAGATGAGGCCGCGCCCGCCATCCCTCAAAGCCTCAATCGTCTTGTCAATCGACTGGTCGTTGTTCTTCCCGGGCAGCTCCTGCGTGACGCCCGTCGCGTCGTAGATGGAGGAGATTTTGCCGACGGCGACCACGTCGAGTCCCGCGCCCGAGAGGACGGGCAGGAGCATGTCGCGCGGCGGCGGCACGGCGTAGTCGTGCCGGTTCTCGGTGCGCTTGAAGGCGCCGGGGTCGCCGACGAACGGGCGCGCGATGACGCGGCCCACCTCGTGCTCGCCGCGTAAAATGTCGCGCGCCGTCTCGCAGATTTCGTAGAGGCGCTCGACCGGAATGACCTCCTCGTGCGCGGCGATCTGGAAGACCGAGTCGGCCGACGTGTAGACGATGGGCTTGCCCGTCTGCACGTGCTCCACGCCCAGCTCTTTAATGATCTCCGTGCCCGACGCGGGGTAGTTGCCGAGGATGCCGGGCACGCGCGCGTCCTTAATGAAGCGCTCGATCACGTCGGGCGGAAAGCCGTTCGGGTAGGTCGGGAAAGCCTTCTCCAGGATGATGCCGGCCATCTCCCAGTGGCCGGTCGTCGTGTCCTTCCCGTTCGAGCGCAGAGCGCAGCGGCCGTAAGAGGCGCGCGGGCTCTCCACGGGCGCGACGCCGCTCAGACGCCGCACGTTCCCCAAGCCCCACCCGCGCAGGTTCGGCAAATTCACCTGCCTCGACTCGCAGATGTGCCCCAGCGTGTCCGACCCCGCGTCGCCCCACGCGGCCGCGTCCGGCATCTCGCCCATGCCCAAACTGTCGAGCACAATCAGCGTGACGCGTTCAAAAGCGCGCCTCTCATCAGTCATCAGTCTTCATCCCTCTTGATTTCAAATTTCAAATTTCAAATCCTCAACTCCGCGGCGCCTGGTAGCCTTCGCGGGCGCGCACCTGCGCGTCCTTGCGCGTGCGCACCTGGACGTTGATCTTGCGGAACGTGCCGTCGCGCGCGGTGTTGGTCGAGTAGTAGCCGATGCTGTACTGCGTGCCGATGTCCTCGGCCACCTGGCGGAAGGCGCGGCGCGCGTCGCGGAGGTCGGCCGCCGCGAAGGTCTTGCCGCCGGACTCGCGCGCGAGGCCCGTCATCTCGGAGCGCGCCAGTTGGTAGAGCGTGCGGCTGGCGTGCATGCGCTCGAACTGGCCCATGCGGCAAAAGTTCGAGAAGTCCTCGGCCGGCGCGCCCGGCGCGATGACGCGCTGGTAGCGCCGGAGCTGCGTGCTCGAAAGCCTGAGCGCGCCGTCGTCCTCGCAGTCCTGCATCAGGCGGTCTTCGACGTAGTCCTCCGTGTTGACGAGCACGAAGTAGGAGACGACGCCCGCGCGCTTCAACTGTTCGCGCGCCTCCTCGAAGTCGGACTCGCTCGTCGAGTCCACGCCGTCGGTGAGCGCGACGAGCGCCCGCCGGCCGCGCGTCTGCTCGGTCGGCCGGTCGCGGAAGACCTCCTTCGCCACCTTCGTCAAACCGTCGTAGAAGGGCGTGCCGTTCGAAGCGCCGACCGACTCGACCGCGTCCTGCAAGAGTTCGCGGTCGTCGGTGAGGGGTGCTTTCAGCTCGACCGTGGCGAGCTGGTCGCTCCCCTCCTTCTTCGTGTTGAAGGAGAGGATGGCGACGCGGTCGCCCGGTCGCAAAGCCTCGACGAAGGCGCGCGCGGCGGCGCGGATGAGGCCCACGTCCTCGCGCGTCGAGCCCGAGGTGTCCAGGAGGAGCGCGACCTCGAAGGGCGCCTCGGTCGTCGAGAAGTTGGCGATCTGCTGCGGGCGCCCGTCCTCGAAGATTTGGAAGTCGGCGGCCGAGAGCCCGGTCAGCGGGCGGCCCGTGCGATCCGTGACGACGGCCGGGACGGAGACGAGCTGCGTCTCGATGCGGACGACGTCGTTCTCGTCCACCTCTTCGCCCGCGGCTTTCTTCTGCGGGGGGGCTTGCGGCGCGGGCGCCGACTGCGGGGTCGGGGCCGGCGTGGGCGAGACGCGCCGCGGGCGCTGGTGCGCCTCATCCCCCTGCACCTGCGCGCGGCCGGCGGGCGCGGGCGCCGAGAGGAGCGCGAGCAGCGCGGCGGCAGCGGCGAGCGCGTACGTCTTCAGGCTTGCGGGGGACTTCGGCACGGTCTTAAACTCTCGCGTGTAGAACTTTCGCCGTAGAATATAGCCGCAAACGGCCGCGGACGGAAAGGACGAAAGATGCCGGTCATCGGGAGACTCGACGGACAAGTTGACGAGGTCATCATCTCGCCCATCTCGCGCCGGCGCGGCGAAGCCGCTCCGCCTCCGACACCTAAAAACGAAGAAACGCCCGGGCCTTCCGACTCCCCCGACCGCGCCCCGTCTCAAACGTCCGACGTGGATGAGAGTTCCGCGAACGCGGACGAGTTGCCCGTCTGGCTTTTATGACAGCACCGCGGGCCGTGTGGCGATAAGAACAATTAACAGGGACGGACAGGAGGTGCAGGGTAAGGATTTAACCTCTTATCCCGACCATCCAGTCCATCCCTGTTAATTCTTTCCAACGCAACCGAGCCCGCTTGACAGACGGGCGGTCTTCTCTTAAATTTAACCCCGGTTAAGGCGGTTCTTTTCAGGCACGTATGTCAACGGTAGACGGCCACCCTTACAAGGTGGAGGTTGGGGGTTCGAATCCCTCCGTGCCTACCACGTACGCGCCGACCTTGAAAATTTAAGGTTTCTCGCGGAGTCGTAGTTCAGTTGGTTAGAACGCCGGCCTGTCACGTCGGAGGTCGCGGGTTCGAGTCCCGTCGGCTCCGCCATTAACCAGCCTAGATTTAGGCACTTGGGAGCCGTCCGAAAGGGCGGCTTTCTTGTTTTTACGGGTAGTACCTTTTGAGGCAGAGATACGCCTACTTAGCTTCTTCCCTAACTGCCCGGTAATCAATTCAACCGAGCCCGCTGGTAGTGGTAGACGGTCTTCCACTTCGGGAACTCGTGCGGCAGCAAGCGCCAGGCGCAGCCGCCGCGTAGCAGGTAGTAGATCGCGTTGCAGACCTCGCGCATGTCGGTCGAGCGAGGACGCCCACCCGGCTCGGGAGGCGGGATGAAGGGAGCGAGCAGCGCCCACTCCGCATCGGTTAAATCGGTCGCGTAAGCCTTGCGGTTTATCCGCCAAGCTTACAAAATCCGGCCTCTCAGACACCCTCTAAAGGGTATAACAGGTCAAGCGGAGGATCGCGGGCGCCGAGGCGCGCGTCATCCGCTCTCAGCAGTCACTCGTCATGCGCCTCATCAAAGAACTCGCCAAGGTCAAGGCGACGCTCGCCAGGAAGACCGCGCAACTCGTCGAGCAGCAGCAGTTCAATCACCGGCTCCGCGCGCGCGTAGCCTCAGGAAGCTTAGACTGGATTTATGACCGCGGCGCAGAGCTTTAAGAAATGCGTGCCAAGGAGATTGAAAATGTGTCGCCGGCGGTTGATCATTTTGGCGAGCACAAAAAGAATTTACACCCTTTCGCAAGTCGTTTATCACCCCTTCACGGAACCCAGAAAGGTTTCACCCACTCTTGATTCACAAAAATAATAGGCATATACTTTCGCCGTTTTCTACTCCTGATCACACGTGTCTGTCTTGCACAGGGCTGTAAAGCACCCTCAAACCGGGTGGTCAGGAGGCCCTATTTGAAGAAGCCGCCACTTATGTTCCTTATCTTGTCCCTGTGTTACTCACGCGTCAGTTTTCAGTCCCGTTCAAGAGACGTTTAGGGGTCGGCAGAGCGCAAAGGATTTGTAAGAGGCGGGGATGAGGTCTCGTTCAACCTCGCGGGCCGCATCATCAGTTGGCGGAAGCGCCCGAGCCGCGCTCATGTGCGCCCGAAATTCAAACGTCTCAGGTAGCGGCGTTGCTTGTGCCCATCTCTTTCCCTCGCCCGCGGGCCTTTGCGCCTTGGTCATTACGCACCCGTCCGAGAGCCCGATACGGCGACCGCGCCGCGGCGGTAGTCATCGCCGCGCGGCCGCCGGTTCTACGGGCTCGGTTCCGGAGTTGGGGGAAGCCGGTTTGACCCTCTTCCCACGCCCGTTTCATATCGCCCTCCATATCGTGCCGGGAGTAGCTCATATGTCTACGTCGCGGCAAGGCGGGTTAATAATTCATTCCTGTCTCCTCGCGGCTCAACACATAAAACCTGGAACGTTATCTATATGCCGAAGCTCACACCTCATTTGGCGTCTGAGAACCAAATGCTGGCGGCCCTTCACCTTGAAGAGTACAGGCGTTTGCACCAGCAGATGGAGTTGGTCGCGCTGCCGCGGAACAGAATCCTTTATAACGTCGGCGACCCCATCAGATCCGCCTATTTCGTCACGCGCGGTTTAATCACTATTACTTCGACGACCGAGACCGGCGCGCAGTTCGAAGTCGGTTTGGTCGGCAAAGAGGGGATGATAGGCATCCCGATTATCCTCAACGCCGAAAAGAGCTTCTACCGGGTGTTCGTGCAGGTGGCGGGCGTGGCGATGAAGATCAAGGCCGGAGCCTTCAGGAAGGAGTTTCAGCGTGGAGGTCAGCTCCGGGACTTGATGTTGCGTTACGTCAACACGACGCTCATCCAAATCACGCAGACGGCCATCTGCAACCGCTTCCACACCACGGAGGAGAGGTTCTGCCGCTGGCTGCTGGTCTGCCGCGACCGCCTGGGGTCGAATCACATCGCCGTCACGCAGGAGTTCATCTCCTCCATGCTCGGTGTGCCCCGCACCAGCGTCACCACAACGGCGAGCGCCCTCCAAAGGGGTGGGATTATTAGTTATAGCCGCGGCAAAATCGATATTCTCGACAGTGAGGGCTTACAGTATCACAGTTGCGAATGCTACCAAGTTGTGAAGAAAGTTTTCCAAAATGTCGTGGCGGCATGATAAATCTCACGAAACATTTTCACCTTTATGTTGAATTCACGACAGACAGCAGTTCTTCCGCCTTTTATAGTCTCTGCTGTTTGATAATGGTTAAGCCATGCTAAGGAGCGCGTTGACATTTTAGGTTTAGGTTCGTTCCGCCTCTTGCCCATCAGCCGGAGCGAGCTTTAAATCTCATAAACAATCTCAATCGTTATGGATACCTTCTCTCACGTTAGGTTTTCGTAACATTTCAGGTGCTGTACCAAAATCCATCAATAGGCCCGACATTCGCCCAGATTTCGCTAGTGAACGGATAAGCCCTGTCGTTCATCGGCGGTCATTTGAGAGCGTGGAGTAAAACGACTCCAAAAAATTCAGGGCCTTACCATCATTAGCAGTGATGGCAAGGCCCCCGGTCGGATACAACTCGTCGCACTTTGTGCTGAGATGCATCGTCACTAGCGGCACGCATCTTAACTCAAAGGCGACGACACCACAACCTTAATCTTTCCTGGGTTCCGTCGGCTTGAGCGCGTGTGATATTCGACACCTTCTCCTCCATATCACCAACCCTATTAGTTTAGGGGCTTAAGCAGCGGCCACAGGAAGGCGCTTGCGGGAAGACGTGCGCGCGTGGGGCGATCCGCCTCCACCGCCGCGCGAGCGTCCCGTCGGCTCGGGCAAGGTGAAAAACTCGACAGAGGAGCTGCGTGATGAAGGTCGAATCAGTTAGTGACCGCCTGTCCTGGTACGTCGTTTACACGAAACCCAAGCAGGAGGAGCGTGCCGTCTTCAATCTCAGGGGGTGGAACGTCGAGGTGTTCGCCCCGCGTCTGAAAGAGCGCAAGCGCAACGAGTTCACGGGCAAAGTCACCTACCACGTGAAGCCGATGTTTCCCCGCTACGTCTTCGCGCGCTTCAAGGTCAACGAGTTGCTGCACAAAGTTAACTTCACGCGGGGCGTGCAGAACGTCATTAGTTTCAACAACGGGCCGACGCCGGTCAGCGACGAGATCATCGAGCTGATTCAGATGCAGCAAGGCGAGAGCGGCTTAATCATCCTCGGCGAAGAGTTGCAGACCGGCGACCGCGTCAAGATTACAGAAGGGCCGCTCAAGGATTTCACCGGCGTCTTCGAGGAATCGACGAGCGATTCGAGCCGCGTCTCAATAATGCTGACGGCGGTCAGCTACCAGACGCGGGTCGTCGTCGAGAGAGAAATGGTCAGGAAGGCGAGCTAAGCCTCCCCCCCCCCGGGGCCGCACCGCCGGAGGTGCGCGCTGATTAACTTCGGCTCTCTTTTGTCGGGCGGGGACGGTTGTCCGCCGCGGCCGGCAAACGTCGAGCCCTTAATTTCAATACTCACAGGTGGTGAGTTCGACATCGAGCCCCGCGCTCGATGTGCGGTAGCTCTGTCCCGAATCTGTCCTTCGAGTCGCGTGCGCCGGGCGACCACACTCGGAAGCAACTGTCCAAATGAGCACACAGGAACATCATGCGCGTGAAGGGGCTTTAAGCGGGCCGGCCTTGGCGGCTGCCCCGCTCGGAGGGACTCGCACCCTGCCCGCACACCTGATCGAGCTGCCGGGCGGGTGGACGGCCTGGCGTTGTGTCGCTCTGCGCGGCGCGGGCTTTGCCTCGTCCGGCGTGCTCGAACTCTCCACGCCCGAGTGTGGCCGCGCGGCCGACCGTCTGATTGAGGCCGGCAAGGAGGTGCGGCGCTCGCGCCGCGCGGCCCTCGACGCGCTCTACGCGGAGCTAAAGCGGGCGAACGAGGCCGACGCCCCGCTCATCAAGAAGGCCATCCGCCGGCTCGACAAGAAGAAGCTGCCGGCGACGCCGGGGCCGGCCGCGGGCGCGGCCGCGGCCATCGAAGAGTTCGGGAGTGCGGTCGCCGTCGCGGCCTCCGGCGCCGTAGAGTTCCGGCACGCTTTCGACTACACCGTCCGGCGCACGTCCAAGAAGATACGCGAGCTTTCCTGCCTCCCGCGCTTCCGCGAGGCCGTCATCTGGCAGAACCGCCACGCCTACCTCAACGGCGTTCTGCCGCTCGCGCAGAATCGGCCCGCACAGGCCCGCGACTGGAAACAGCGGCAGCGTGAGGAACTCTTAGCAACGTATCTCCAGCGCTACTGCGTCAAGAACGATACCATCGGGTTTTTCGGCCCGGTCGGATGGGCGAGCTTTGTCGAAGCCGACGAGCCTTTGGTCGCGAGACCGGGCGCGGCCTTCGTCGAGAATCGGACGGTCTCCTTCGAGGGTTGGGCCGCCGACACGCTGGCCGAAGTGCTGGCGAAGAACAAGGCGCTGCGCCCCTGGGGCGTGCCTCGCCTGATGCCTTTCATTCACCTCGACGGCGCGGTCGTACGCGTGCCGCTCCGGCCGCCGACGCCTGTCCCGGCGCAGCCGGCGGCCGTGCTTGCGGCCTGCGACGGCGAGCGCTCTGCCAGCGAAATCGCCGACGACCTGCTCCGCAACCCCTCGCTCGGGTTCAAGTCGAAAACCGAGGTCTACCGACTCCTCGAACTCTTCCGGGGCAAAGGGATCATCGCCTGGACGATTGAAGTGCCGGTGGTGAAGAACCCGGAGCGCGAGCTTCGCCGGATGATGGAGAAGGTCGAAGACGAGGGGCTGCGCCGCCGCGTCCTCGCCATCTTCGACATGCTTGAGGCCGCGCGCCTCGGGGTCGAGCGCGCGGCGGGCGACGCCGAGGCGCTCGACCGCGCCTTCCAACACCTCGACGAGACCTTCACGCGGCTGACCGGCGCCGCCGCCACGCGCGTCGGCGGCGAGGGCAAGGCTTACGCGGCCCGGACGCTCGTCTACGAGGACTGCCGTCGTGACATCGAGGTCGAAGTCGGGACGGAACTGCGGAAGTCCATCGGCGAACCTCTCTCCCTGCTGCTGACGAGCGCGCGCTGGCTGACGTGGCAGGCGGCGGCCGACTACCGGGAACGCTTCCAAGAGGTCTACGCCGGGCTCGTCCGCAAGACCGGCTCCCCCACGGTCGAGCTGATCAACTTTTGGTACGGAATCTTCCCCATCCTCTTCGAGGGCAGCAAGAGCCCGCTCGACGCCATCCAGCAGGAGTTTCAGCGCCGTTGGGCGGAAGTGCTGGCCCTGCCCGACGCCGCGACGCGCGCCGTGCACTACACCTGCGAGGAGCTGCGGCCGCGCGTGGAGGCGGCCTTCGCGGCGCCCCGGCCCGGTTGGGTCGCGGCGCGCTACCACAGCCCCGATGTGATGGTGGCGGCGGCCGACACGGAGGCCGTCGGCCGCGGCGACTACCTGCTCGTGATGGGCGAGCTGCACACCGGCATCAACACTTTGCGTGGCTCGCTCTTCCCCGCGCAACACCCGCGGCCGCAGGACTTCGAGACCTTCTTCGACCTCGACCTCCCGGAGGCGCGCGTCGTGCCCGTGACGCCGAAGTCCTGGCCCGAGCTGACGGCGCGCACGCTACCCATCATGATCAACCCGCGCGACCGGCTGCTGATGGTCACGCACGACTCGTTCGGGGCCCCCAAGTCGCAGGCTTTCAACATCGGGTCGCTCGTCGTCGAGGAGACGAGCGAGGGGCTGACGGTGAGGACGCGCGACGGGCAGCAGCGCTTCGACGTGATCGAGGTCTGCGCCGACATCCTCTCGACGCTGGTCGTCGATCTCTTCCGGCCGCTCACGCCGCGCCCGCATACGCCGCGCGTCACCTTAGACCGCCTCGTCGTCGCCCGCGAGGCGTGGAGGTTCACGGCCGCGGAGGCCGCCTTCGCCTTCAAGCGAGACGAGGCCGAGCGCTATCTGGCCGCCCGCCGCTTCATGCGCGCGCGCGGCATGCCGCGCTTCATCTTTTATAAAGCCCCGGTCGAGCCGAAGCCCTGCTACGTCGATTTCGACAGCCCTATCTACGTAGACATGTTCGCCCGCGCCCTCCGGCGCACGGCCGAGAGCGGCGCGCCCGGCGCGACCGTCACCGCCTCCGAGATGCTCCCCGGCCCCGGCCAGAGCTGGCTCCGCGACGCCGAGGGCAATACTTACACCAGCGAGTTGCGCATCGTCGCGGTCGATCAGGCCGGCGGGCGTAACTGAGCGCGGCGGCCGGCCGACGGCCCGCCTGAAGAGTAAGGGATAAAGATGCCGAACAACTCCGTCGTGAGCCTTTTCAGACAGGCCGCCGCCGATGCCGCGAAGCGCTTGAAGTCCGTCGAGCTGCGCGACCTGCGCCCGACCCTCGACCTGCCGTTCGGCCGCGGGCCCCTGCGCCGCGACGAGTTCTTCTGGCGCGGCCGGGTGGCCGCCGGCCGGACGTTCGAGGTCAAGGGTATCCAGGGCTCGATTCGCGTCTCGCCGTCCGAGGATGAGTGGATCGAGCTGATGGCGATCAAGAGCGGCCGCCGCAACCGGCCCGAGGAGGTTGACATCCGCGTGCTCGAGCACGAGGGCGGCGTCACGGTCGGCGCGCTCTACCCGAGCGAAGACCCGAAGCGCCCGAACGAACTGCTCCCGGGCGAGGCCGGCCGCATGAAGGTGCGGCGCAACGACGTGAGCGTCGAGTTCATTGTCCGCCTGCCGGAGGGCGTCCGCTTCGTCGCGCGCACCGTCAACGGCGACGTGTCGGCGGAAGGGTTCGCGGGCGCGGTCGAGGCGCGCACCGTCAACGGCGCCGTCAAGATTCGCGGCGCACGCCATGCGCGCGCCGCGACCGTCAACGGCTCAATCGAAGTCTCGCTCATCCCGGCCGAAGGCGAGGACGAGGTGCAGCTCAAGACCGTTAACGGCGACCTCCGCCTCGACCTCCCGGCCGAGACGGAGGCCCACGTCCAGGCCGCGACGGTCAGCGGGGACGTTTGGCTCGAATTTCCGCTCGAAGGGGCCGAGACGCGGAGCCGGAAGAAGGTCTGCGGGAGCATCGGTCAGGGCGCGGCGGGCCGCCGCCTGCTGCTCAAGACGACGAACGGCGGCATCCGCATCGGCCGTGTGCGTGGTGACGCCGACCGCCGAAATTCCGGCACGACTTCCGCGCCCGAATTTCGGCAGGGCGGATGAAACTTTACCCGCCGGCGCACGTTTATGATTAACGTTTCGAGGGCCACTCCCGTCCTTAATAACGCGTCGGAACCAGCGTCTCAACAGCCCGTTGAACAACTCGCGGAGTTAACAGTCGTCCCGTGGGATTCCCCTGTGGTCGGCCAGAAGTTTGGAGGATAAAAAGAACGATGAGTGCAGACGGAAAAGAACTGATCAGGCTCGAAGGTGTGGGGAAGGTCTTCCACACCGACGAGGTGGAAACGCACGCCCTCGCGGGCGTCACCCTCACCGTTGCGGATGGGGAGTACGTCTCGATCACCGGGCCTTCCGGCTGTGGGAAATCGACGCTGTTGTCCGTCCTCGGCCTGCTCGACTCGCCGACCGACGGCGAGTACGTCCTCAACGGGACGCCGGTCGCCAACCTCTCGCTCTCGGAGCGGGCGCGCATCCGCAACCGCGAGATCGGCTTCATCTTCC
>JAFAVK010000134.1 GCA_019242475.1 Acidobacteriota bacterium
CGCCCATGCGCTGCATCTCGGAGGCGTGCATGAAGCGGTTCTCGAAGATGGTCTCGACGATGCGCGCGGAGCCCTCGGCCTGCGTCATCAGGGCCATGTACTGCGCCTGCATGTCGGTCGGGAAGTCCGGGTAAGGCTCGGTCGTCAGGTCGCGCGCCCTGAGCCCCTTCGGGGAGCGGCGCGCGTGCAAAGTCGTCGGGTTTACTTCTTCAATCTGCACGCCCGCCTCGCGCAGACGCTCGATGACCGCGCCGAGGTGTTCGGGGCAGCAGTCCTTCACCTCAAGCTCGCCGTCCGTGATGGCGGCGGCGACGAGGAACGTCCCGGTCTCGATGCGGTCGGGGATGATCGTGTGCTCGGCGGCGCCCAACGCCTCGACGCCTTCAATCGTGATCGTGTCGGTGCCCGCGCCGCGGACGCGCGCGCCCATGCGGTTGAGCAGGTCGGCGAGGTCTTCGACCTCCGGCTCGCGGGCGGCGTTGCGCAGGGTGGTGGTGCCGCGCGCGAGCGTCGCCGCCATCAGGAGGTTCTCCGTGCCCGTCACCGTCACCTTCGGGAAGCTCACGTCGGCGCCGACGAGGCGGCCGCCTTTCGGCGCGCGCGCGACGATGTTGCCCGACTCCAGGCTCACCTGCGCGCCGAGCAGCTTCAACGCTTCGAGGTGCAGATCAATCGGCCGCGTCCCGATGGCGCAGCCGCCCGGCAAAGAGACCTTCGCCTTGCCGAAGCGCGCGACGAGCGGCCCGAGCGCGAGCACCGACGCGCGCATCGTCTTGACGAGGTCGTAGGGCGCCTCGAAGACCTCGATGTTGGCGGCCGTAATCTTGTGCGTGCGCAGGTCGGGCACGAGCACCTCGGCGCCGAGGTCTTCCAAAAGGCGCCGCTGCGTCATGCAGTCGCGCACGTATGGGACGTTGTGCAGCGTCACCGTCTCGGGCGTCAGGATCGCCGCCGCCAGGCAAGGCAGCGCCGAGTTCTTCGCCCCGCTGACCGTCACGCGCCCGCTCAAGGGGCGTCCGCCGGTAATTCTGAATCTGTCCATAAAATTTATTGGGGAGTCAGGTCGCGCGGATTTTAGCACGCCGAAAGAAACGCTGACCACTTTACCCTGACGTTCTCATCCGTCCTTCAGACGGAGCGCGACGGTGCGCGGGATGCCTTGCAGGTCTCGGTGGATGTCGAGCAGCGTCCAGACCGCCGGGTCGATGAGCGCGGCGACCTGCTCGTGCTGGTCGAAGCCGATCTCCAGGAGGAGGTGGCCGCCGGGCTTTAAAAAGTGCGGCGCTTCCGCGACGAGGCGGCGGATGACCTTGAGGCCGTCGCCGCCGGGCGTGAGCGCGACGCGCGGCTCGTGTTCGCGCACCTCCTTTTGCAACTCTTCGATGTCCGACTCGGCGATGTACGGCGGGTTCGACGCGACGAGGTCGAAACGGAGTTCTTCACGTCCGTCCGAACGCAGGGCGTCGAAGCAGTCGGAGACGAGCAGCCGCAGGCGCTCCCCGACGCCGTGGCGCGCGGCGTTGCGCGCGGCGACCGCGAGCGCCGCGTCCGACACGTCGAGCGCGAAGCCGCGCGCGTCTTTACGTTCATGAAGCAAGGTGACGGCGATGCAGCCCGAGCCCGTGCCCACGTCGCACAGGAGCGGCGCGGTGCTTCCCTTCATAAGTTCCAGCGCCGTCTCGACGAGCAGCTCCGTCTCGGGGCGCGGGATGAGCACGTCCCTGCTCACCTCGAACTCAAGGCCGTAGAACTCCTGGCGGCCGGCGATGTACTGGAAAGGCTCGCCCGCGGCGCGGCGCCCGACGCAGGCGCGGAAGTCTTCGAGCTGTTCGGCCGTCAGCTCTTCGTCCGAGTGTGTGATGAGGAACGCCTGGTCGCGCCCGGTTGAATGCGAGAGGAGCGAGCCCGCTTCCCTTCGCGGCTCGGACAGACCCGCGGCGCGCAGCACCTCGGCCGCCGCGCGCAACGCCCCGGCAATCGTCAAACGCCCGCTCAGCTCGTCCATGCCTTCACACGTCCTGGCCCTCGCGCCGCCATTGTAGCCCCGTGCAAATCCGCTTTCACGTTTCCGGCACACAGACAAGCGAGAGCGCCCGGCCACTCTACACGACCGGGCGCTCTCACTTGCTGGCGGGGTCAGTTAATTGCCGAACCGCTTGCGGTACTCGTCGGAGAGAATGAAGGCCCTGACCATCTCGGCCTTGACGAAGTCGCCGTTGAACGAGTTCAGCTTCGCGAGCCAGAACTGGTAGCCGCCGTCGTCCGTGTCGGGCGCGTCCGTCGGGTTCCGGCGCAGGTAGCCGTAGTACTGCATCAGCACGAAGGCCGGGTTGAACTCTTCCTGGCGGACGGAGGCGGAGTCGGCGACCGAGCGCAGCGCGGCCGCCCGTCCCGCCGTGTCGCCGGTGCCGAAGGCGTCCACCGCCTTCTGCACCTCCGCGTCAGGCGGGTCGAAAACATTCGCCCGTTGGAAGAGAGTAGTCACGTAGTTCTCGGCCGTCATATAGACCGGGGTGTTCTGGATGAACTCGGGGTCGTTGACGACCCGCAGCGCGTAGGCCGTCTGGTTCTGGTCGAGCCGCGCCTCGGCCCCGGCCTGGCCGATGACGACGCCCTCGCCGACCTGCCGCGCGTCGTGGATAAATTCGGTATAGCCGACGCGCTCCCCCTGCTGATCCGACTGCCTGCCGAAGGCGGCGCTCTGGACTCGAAGGATGTAGAAGCCCGTCTCCTGGAACTCGATGGAGAGGAAGAAGGCCGCGCTCGTGCGCTCCCGCTTCACGTCGCGGCAGCCCGAGTCCGCGCCGCACGACTCGATGCCGTTGACCCAGAAGGCGAGGCCCGCGGCGTCCGGCTCGCGCCCCAGGAAGTCGAGGTAGTGCTGGCGGACGAAGAACGTGCTGCCGCCGATGGGATTGGCCGCCGTCCCGCTGTCGTTGTCCGTGATGGTGACGGTGACGGCGCCCGTCGTCCCCGGCGTGAAGTTGGCGGTCGGGTTCTGGAGCGAGACGTTGAAAGTCTCGGCCGCCTCGGCGAAGGCGTCGTCAACGATGAAGACTTCGCAAGGCTTGGTCGTCTCGCCGGGGCCGAAGGTGAGCCTCGTGCGCGTGATCGTGTAGTCGCCCTTCTGCGTCGCGGTGCCGTCCGCCGTGACGCACTCGACGGAGGAGGTGCCGGTCGTGTCGCCCGTGCGCGTCACGGTCAGCGACACCTTGCCCGCGCCCTCCGACACCGTCGTCGTCGCGGCGCCGAACTGGAACGTCCCCGCCGGGGCGGCCGCGAGGTCGCGGATCAACTCCCCGCCCCCGATGGTGCCGACGAACCCGACCTGGAGATTGCCGAAGCGGCCGAAGGTGATAAGGGCGAGCTTCGAGACGGAGTCGCCGGGCGCCGTCAGCGAGGCGAAGAGGGCGTTGTCGTTGGCGCGGACGTCGAGGCCGGTCAACTCCGTGGTGTTCACGGAGTTGAAGGAAGCGTCACGCAATAAGTCCACGGTCGTGAGCCGCCCGGCGTTGGGCGGGTCTTGTATCGCGAGCAGGTCAAGGTTCGAGTCGATGTCGTAGAGCGTCGTCTCGGTCGCGCCCGCGAAGCTGTTGGTGTAGGCCGCGGCGGTGATGTTCGGGTTGGAGCCGAAGGCGTTGTCGCCCGGCGCGTAGAAGAGATTGCCGTCCGTCGTGACCAGCCCGTTCGACGGGTTGACGCGGAGGTTCTGGTCGGCGTCGGAGACGACCCGCAGGCGATCCGCCACCGGGTTGAAGTCCGCGTCGAAGGCCGTCCCCGAGAGTCCCGCGTAGGGGCTCGTCGAGTCGGACGGGTCGGCGGCGAGCGCGGCGACGAGGGTCGCGGCCGCCGTCGCCGTGTTGATGACGTAGAGGCGGCCCGTCGCGCCCACCTTGCCGAGAGCGTAGAGCTGGCCGGTGGCCGGTCGGGCGTCGATGCTGACGATCTGCTCGCCGGGTTGGAGGCCGGTGACGGTTCCGACGACGGTGACCGTCCCCGGCGTGTCGCTGCGGAAGCGCAGAAGCTTGTTGCTGTTGGTGACGGCGAAAAAGTCGCTGGCCGTCTCGTTGTCGAGCAGCATGACCGTCGCGTTCATCCGATTACTGTCCAGCGTGGCGCCGTTCGTCGGCCCTGACAGATGCACACTGAAGAGTTCGGTCGGCTCGGTGATGTTGTCGTCGAGGATCGGGACATCGAACGTCTTGGTCGTCTCGCCGGGGCCGAAGGTGAGCGTCCCGGCGGTCGCGCCGAAGTCCTCGGTGGCGATGGCCGTGATGCTGCCGGTGTTGTAGTTGACGGTCACGGTGCCGATCAGACTGCCCGTGCGCTGGACGGTGAAGGTCGCGGTGCCGTCGCCCTCGTTGACGGTGTAGGTTGTCTGGCTGAATCCAAAGATGCCGCCGGGGTCGTCGTCCACGATGGTCGCCTGCCCCTGCCCGTCGGCGATGGTCGCGCCCTGCGGGTTGGAGAGGTTGACGAAGAAGTTCTCGTCGCCTTCGGGCTGCGTGTCGGGGATGACGTTGACGCTGATCGTCTTGGTCTGCTCGCCCTGTGCGAACGAGACCGTCCCGGTGGTGGACTCGAAATCGCTTCCCGACTGCGCAGTCCCGTTATCCGTGTTGAAGTCCACCGTCACCGGCGTGGGGTCGGGGTTGGGCGCCGAGAGGCTGATGGTGAAGGTCGCCACCGGCGTCGGGCTCGGGCTCGGACTCGGACTCGGGCTTGGACTTGGACTCGGGGTGGGGGTCGGATTGCCCTCCGCGACCGGCGGCGCGTCGCTGATTGAAACCGTCAGGGGGGTGGGGGTGGCGACGGCGACCGCCGGGTTGAGGGTTTGCGCCCCCCGCGCACCAGCCAGGCCGACGCGGGGCGGGCGCCCGCCGCCGTAGCCCGTGGTCGGGCGCGTCAGAAAGAGCAGGCCCAGGCCGGCGAGCGCGACGGCGAGTGTCAACTTCATGAGTGCGGAACGCCGCATCTTCGTTGAACTGAGCGTCGCGCGGCGGCGGCTCTTGGTCGCGGGGGATTTCATAGTCGGGCTCCTTATGCGTAGCCCTCAGACATCGAGGGGCCGAGGGTCAAACGGACGAGGTGGGCGATTGCCGACATTAATGCGACGGCTTGCCGGAGAAGAACCGGCTAACAGACCTTTGGAATGAGGGGCGGCCTTTGCTAACGGCGGTGAAGCTGAATCACGGAATCCGGTCGACTGTTTTAATGGGCGGGAGTATGCGCGGGCGACATCTCGACTGTCAAGATTTTCCCATCATGAACAGATGTGAAACGCCGTGACCTCCCGCTCCTCGCCCGCTTTGGGCTATAATACGCGGCAACCGAGGCAAGACAAAAAAACACCTCCGCGCGCCGAGCTTTCTGACTGGAAGGCGCCGCGCGGATTCGATAACAGGGGGGAAATATTGATGGCTGAAGCAAAGAACAGATTGGAGCAGACGAACGACAACCCGGTGGACGACCGCGGCACGGACGCCGCCGGCGGCCTTGAACTGCTGCGCCGCCTGCGCGACAACGGCTTCGAGTCCGACGACGAGAAGTTCGCCGTCGCCCTCGGCCGCCCCGTCGCGGAGGTCGCGGCCTGGATGGAGGGCACCGAGCCCCCCGACGACGACATCATCATGAAGGCCCGCGGCATCGCGCAGGAGCGGGGGATAGAGATTGAATAAGAAAGTCAGGAGTCTGAAGTCTGAAGCAGGAAAGCTTTGACTCCTGACTCCTGACTCCCTTCTTTATGAACGACAAGGTCAGCCGCGCCGCCGCCGCGCTCGTCGAGTCGTACGAGGGCGGCGGCGTCAAGATTCACCACCTCGACCGCCGGCCGCTGCCTTCGCGCGACGCGGCCGTGGCCGTGCTCGACGCGTTGCAGGAGCTGATGTTCCCCGGCTACACGGGGGCGCAGGGCTTGACGGGCGCGGGGCTGCGCCTGCACGTCGAGGCGCGCGTGGCCTGGCTCCACGAGACTCTGGCCGAGCAGGTCGCGCGGGCAGTCAACCACGGACACCGGCTCGAAGACGCGCGCCCCGCCCCCGAGCGGCAGGCGGCCGAGTGCGCCGAGGAGTTCATCGCGCGCCTCCCCGCCGTGCGGGAGGTGCTGGCGACCGACGTGAAGGCGGCTTACGAAGGCGACCCGGCCGCGCGCTGCTACGACGAGATCATCTTCAGCTACCCCGGCCTCTACGCCATCATGACCTACCGGCTGGCGCACGAGCTGCACACGCTGGACGTGCCGCTCATCCCGCGCATCATGACCGAGCACGCGCACAGCCGGACGGGCATCGACATCCACCCCGGCACGCGCGTCGGCCCGGCCTTCTTCATCGACCACGGCACGGGCGTCGTCGTCGGCGGGACGGCCGTCATCGGCGCGAACGTCAAGCTCTACCAGGGCGTCACGCTCGGCGCCTTCTCCTTCGACAAGGACGCCGCGGGGCAGCTCGTCCGCCACACCAAGCGCCACCCGACCATCGAGGACGACGTGGTCATCTACGCCGGCGCGACCATCTTAGGCGGCGACACTTGCATCGGCCGCGGCTCCGTCATCGGCGGCAACGTCTGGCTCACGCACTCCGTCCCCCCCGGCACGCGTGTCCTCCAGGACTCGCCTCGCCTCCGCATCATCACCGCCGAAGAGGCCGCCGCCTCGTAAAAGAACCGAGGGTTTGAAACGGCCATCCCCCGGCGGGGCGGCCTTCATCGTATGCGCGTGCCGTCGCAGGCTCCTTCGCGCCGGCGCGGCAGTTCCCCGCAGACATCTGCGGATAGACCCGACTAGGAGGAGATTCAAATGGACAAAGTGTGGAGTCGTCGGACGTTCCTGGGCGGCGCGGCGCTGTTGGCAATGCTGCTCGCGGCCGCGGCCCCTTCGAGGGCGCAGGACGACAGGCAGACGCGCTACGCCATCGAGCGCGCGCAGATCGGCGTGAGCGGGAAGATCATACAGGAGCGCGGCGGCACCTGGGGCGACGTGACCTTCGACCCGGCGCGCACGCAGACGTGGCACATCTCGGACAGGCTGACCGGCGTGCGCGGCGAGGGTCGCCACGCGCCCAATGGTTCGAACTCGCGCGCCTTCACCTACGAGGCGACCGTCAACCACCGCAACGGCAGCATCGAGCGGGTCACGTACGACTGGGTTCGCGGCGGCGGCGGGGGCGGTGTGGGCGGCGGGGGCCGCGACGACCGCGCGCCGCGCTGGCTCGTCGGCTCGTTCCAGGGGCGCAGCCCCTCGAACCGTCGGCGCGTCAACGTGACGGTCGGGCGCGACGGACAGGTCTCGGCGATTTATGATAACGGCTCGCGCGACGAGGGCACGTACGACAACGGGCGCATCCGCTTCAACAACTCGGACGTGTGGGACGTGAGCCGCGTGGACGAAGGCTTCCGCGCCGCCGCGGGCACGCGCTCTGAGGTGTTCCAAAGCGGCTCGGGCGGCAGCTACAACGACAACACCGACGACAACAACGACGGGCGCGTCCCGCGCTGGGCGCGCGGGACTTTCCGCGGCACGACCGACAGCGGCGAGAGCGAACTCGTCATCCGCGCCGACGGTAGCGCGACCGCCCGCTCGCTCACGAAGAACCAGAGTTTTCAGGGCACCTACTCGAACGGCAGGCTGCGCTTCGACTGGGGCACCTTCGACGTGCAGCGCGAGGGCGACGGCATCCGCACCATCCAGACCGACAACCGCAACAACCAGACCTCCTACCGCCGCACGGGGAACTGACGGCTGTTAGCTTTTGGCTAAAACAAAGGGCTAAAAGCCAGCAGCCAAAAGCCAAAAGCTCTCTTGGAATCGGGCGGGCATTGGGAGTATCTTGAGGGCGTAAGTCAGAGAAGTTTTCCATTCCTCCGTTGGTGCGAGCCGCGACCCCCAGTTCCCCGTGAACTGGGGGTTCGGCCGTTTCAGGGGCGGAAAGTTAAACGAGGTTGGCCGGTGGAAGGGAGCAATCCTCGATGAGCGCCTTCTCGAAAAGCCTTTTACTTTTCCTTTTGAACTGGCTCGACGCGCAGCTCACCATCCTGTGGGTGCGCGGCGGGGTGGCGACCGAGGGCAACGGCCTGATGGCCTACCTGCTCGACCTCGGCAACGCGCCCTTCCTCGCGGCCAAGCTCCTGGTCGGCGGGCTGGTCGCCTATACGCTCTACCGCTTCTCGCACCTCGCCGTGGCGCGGCGCGGCCTGCGGTTCGCGCTCGGCCTCTACCTCGCGCTGATGCTCGTCCACCTCGCCACCGGCGCCTCCGCCCTCGGCTGGCACCCGCCCGAGGCGCTCGCCGCCTTCCTCCACCTCCCCGCAAAGCTCCTCTCCTAAAGCGCAAGAACGCCACGCTGGAACTTTTTCGCCACGCCGCCCGAACTTCAGACGGCGGCGTGCGCGTGCCGCGCGCGTGAACCGGCGAGCGCGCCGCTTCGTAGTAAAATCGTCTCCCGCACGGGGGCTGGCCCGGGACGGAAGGGGCGCAACGCCGCCCGCGCGCGGCGGCATCTTAGTTGCGATACTTGTCCGGCAGGTGATTTATGAGAACTCCAAGGAACAGAGCCATGTATAACATCTCGGCACGTCAAATCCTCTCCATCGCACTACTTTCGGCCTTCATCGCGGCGGCCGGCGTCGCCTGCTTCGACCGCTGGGGCGGCCGCCTGCACCAGCCCGCCGCGGCCTTCAACAGCGGCGACGAGACGACCGCCGGCATCGCCGGCGTCGCCGACCCGTCGGTCGCCACCGACGAGCAGAACAACATCGAGGTCTTCCGCGCCATCTCGCCCGGCGTCGTCTCGATCAGCGCGACGCGCCAGCCGCGCAGCTTCTTCGACGCGGGCAGCAGCGGCGGCGGCACGGGCTCCGTCATCGACGACCAGGGGCACATCCTGACCAACTACCACGTCATCGAGGACGCAGACCAGGTGACCGTCAGCCTCGGCGGCGACAAGACCTACCCGGCGCGCGTCGTCGGCCGCGACCCCGACACAGACCTCGCCGTCCTCCAGGTCACGGGCGTGCGCGATGCTCTGAAGGTCGTGCCGATGGGCGACAGCGACCACCTCTCGGTCGGCCAGAAAGTCTTAGCCATCGGCAACCCGTTCGGGCTCGACCGCACGCTGACGACCGGCGTCATCTCCGGTTTGCAAAGACCCATCGAGGCGCGCAACGGCCGCATCATCGAGGGCGCCATCCAGACCGACGCCTCCATCAACCCCGGCAACTCCGGCGGGCCTCTGCTCGACTCGCAGGGGCGCATGATCGGCATCAACTCGCAGATCCTCTCGCCCGACGGCGGCGGCTCGGTCGGCGTCGGCTTCGCCGTCCCCGTCAACATCGCCAAGCGCATCCTGCCGCAGCTCATCCGCGAGGGGCGCGTTGTCCGTCCGAAGCTCGGCGTCTACTCGCGCGCCGTCTCCGACCTGCGCGGCATCCGCCTGCCGGTCGATGCGGGGCTGCTGGTTCTTCAACTCGACCCGAGCGGCTCGGCCGCCGCGGCGGGCCTGCGCGGGCTCTCCGAGACGGCCGAGGGCGTCCCCGTCATCGGCGACATCATCACCTCCGTGGACGGCGAGAAGATGGAGAGCCAGAACGACCTCTACCGCGTGCTCGACAAGCACCAGTTCAACGACACCGTCCAGGTCGAGGTCGTCCGCGGCGACGGTCAGCGCGCCACCGTCCCCGTCCGCCTCCTCCCCGACCGCCCCCAGCGCGGCACCACCCGCCGCGAGTAGCGAAAGGAATTAACCACAGGGGCACGGCTTAGATTTGAACTTTCAAATTTGAAAGTTCAAATCTAAGCCGTGCCCCTGTGTTGAATTTTCCTCCCGCCAGAGTGGCGTTTGACTTCGCCGCCCGCCGGCCTCTAGCCTTTCCGCATGCCCGAGACAGAGCACTTCGTCAACGACGGCACGGGCTGGGAGTGTAAGCGCTGTCGGGCCGCGGGGGGAGACGACGCCACACCCGACGCAGGGCCGGGGCGCTTCTTCCGCGAGGGCGAGGCGGAGGGCGGCGGCCCGGGCCTGTCATCAAGCGCGCGCGCGAGTTGGGCCGACGCCGCGCGCACGACACTCCGCTGCACGCGCTGCGGCGCGGAGGAGCGCATGAAACGCGGGGCTCAATCCTGATGACGTTCTTTAAGAAAGGTGGGATGAGTTGGCTCGAACGCGCCGAGTGGTTCTTCGCCTGCCTCTTCTTCTTCGCGGGCTTCTTCTACCTCACGCGCGAGGCGAAGACAGACCTCCAGTGGTACTTCCGCGTCGTCTCCTTCTTCGCCGGCCTGCTCGGCTGGACGGCCGTCCAACTCTTCAAGCGCAGACGTTCCTGAACGCCTCAACCTGAGAGCAGACGCTTCAACTCGCTCACGCGCTCTTCGGGCGCGCCGTAGCGTTCGCGGTAGTCTTCGATGCTGGCGCGGATGGTCTTGAGCGCGGCCTCGCGGTCGTACACGTCGGCGATCTCGACGCGGCGGGGCGACTCCTGCGGCAGTTGCTTGTAGGTGAGGAAGTAGTGCTGCAAGCGCTCGACCAATCCTTTCGGCGCCTTCGAGATGTCGTCGATGTGGCCGTAGGCCACGTCGTTCTCAAGCACGGCGATGATCTTGTCGTCGGCCTCGTCGCCGTCCACCATGCGCAGGCCGCCGACGGGCACGGCGCGCACGAGGAAGTCGGCGTGTGCGGCCGGCCGCTCGGTCAGCACGCAGATGTCCATCGGGTCGCCGTCGCCGCGGATGACCGCCTCGCCGCCCGTGCATTCGCGGCACAGCTCGCCCACGCGGTCGCCGCAGAAGGTCTGCGGGATGAAGCCGTAGAGAGTCGGCGGGAACGAGGAGAAGCGCTGCGGCCGATCCACGCGCAGGTGGCCCGAAGCCTTGTCCAGCTCGTACTTGACGGCGTCGGTCGGCACGATCTCGACGTAGACGTTAACGACCCCCGGCGCCTCTTCGCCCGGCGGAATACCGTGCCACGGGTGCGCCTGAAACATCCGCCCCAGCAGTCGTTCGAGCCCCTTCTCGTCTCCGGCCATGCTCTTCAACTCCTCCGTTCAAAGCCGCGCGCCGCGCGTTGCCGCGCCCGCCCGCCGTGGTAAAATCTCGCTCGCCCCGCCCCGGTTGTTTCGCGAATTATGTGCGCGCAGGGTCTGAACTGTCCACGCGCCGCGGTGGTTTCGGCCCGAACGTCTTCATCAAATTTTCATGTCCGCCACGACGACCACGACGACGCTGAACGAAGACGCGCGCACGCGCGCCGTGTCGGTGCGCTGGCTCATCAGCGCGCGCGAAGACCTCGTGTGGTTCATCGGGTCGGTCGTGACGAGCTACGCGCTCTTCGCGCTCTACGTGTGGGGTTGGGTGCCTCTGGTGCCGATGGTGGCGGCGTGGGCGATCCTCATCGACGCGCCGCACGTCTTCGCGACCTTCTCGCGCACTTACTTCGACCGCGCGGAGCGGCACGCACGGGCCAGGCTTCTCTGGTGGTCGCTCCTCTTCTTCGCCGTCGGGCCGCTGGCCGTCGTCGCCGGTGTAGGCTTCCTCTTCTTCTTCCTCGCGGCGCTGTGGGCCTACTACCACCTGGTGAAGCAGCACTACGGCTTCATGGTGCTCTACAAGAAGAAGAACGCAGACCTCGACGCGGCGGACAACTTCCTCGACCGCGCGTTCCTTCTCTTAGCCTTCACGTACCCCTTCGTCTGGTTCGTCGCGCACGACGAGGAGGCGCTGCAACGCGTGCCCGCCGGGTTGCACGGCTGGCTCGGGCTGTTGGAGTCGGCGCTGCTCGCGCTGACCGTGGCGGCGGCCGCCGCGTGGGCGGGGAGACAGGTGCAGCGCGCCCTCTCGGGTCTGCCGCTCGACGTGCCGAAGTACCTTCTGCTCGCGGCCGCGATCCCGATGCACTGGGTCGTGCTGCTCACCCCGATGCCGCACAAGCCCATCGCCATCGTGGCGATGCTGACCGTCTACCACAACCTCCAGTACCACCGCCTCGTCTGGTTTCACAACCGCAAGTACGCGCGAGGCGGCGAGTGCCGCGAGCGCCACGGCGCGGCCGAGTTCATCAGCCGCCGGCTCCTCAACTACGTCGTGCTCGGCGTCCTCTTCGGCGTCTGGTATCAGGTGCCGCGCCAGTACGTCAACCACGGCGCAGACCCGGGCGCCTTCATGACGCAGCTCGCCTCGGGCTTCCTCTGGGGCTACGCGCTGCTGCACTACTACCTCGACTCCAAAATCTGGCGCGTGCGCCGCGACCCCTCGGTCGGCAAGGCGCTCCAAATGTAGAGATGAATTGACAGGGGGACGGGTTGAACAGGACAAGAAACGAGGAGCCGCGGGGCGGTTAGCTACCCCGCGGCTCCTCGCCTCTCCCCCTTGTTCAACTTAAACGCGGCCTACTTCCGGTTCTCTCTGTTCGTGTCGGCCACGGCCTTGAGCGCCTGGAAGGTCGGCGGCCAGAGGCCGACGAAGATCGCCGCCGACTTCTTGCCCGAGAAGAAGAGCGCGAGCGAGCCGCCGATGGAGGCCAGCGTCAGGATGTGGAACAGGCTCACGCCCGCCGCCTGTTTCGTGGACTGATCGACCGTGCGGAGCGTTGACTCGACCACGTCCTTGTTCGCCGTCAACCCCTGCTCGCCCTTCAACGCCGTGTTGTCGTAACCCACCTTCGAAGCTGCTGTCGCCATTACTTTGATTCCCCCTTTGCACGTTCCGTATGAATTAGTCCAGTTCCCCGCCCGAGTCCGCGCCCCCCTTGAGCAGCACGACCCCGAAGAGAACAGCCAGCGAGAGCCCGGCAATCAACCAGCCGCGCCTGGCCCCCTTCCCACTCGCCTTCGTCGTCTCAGACATCCTCAAGCCTCCCCGCCCTCGCACCACGCGCGCGTCACCTCGTGCCGGTAGTCGAAGAGCCTGCGCAGCCGCGGCTCGATGAAGAGCGGCGCCGCGAGTCTTCCCAGGGCGCCGAGCGGCGGCTCGTACTCCACCTCGTCGCGCAACACCGCCCCCGAAGGGTGCGGCTCGACGAAGTGCCTGTGCCGCCAACTCTTGAAAGGCCCCTCGACCTGCACGTCCTCGAACATGCGCGGCGGGTCGTAGGCCGTGTGCCGCGCCAGCCAGCGCACGGGCACGAGCCCGAACAGGTGCGTCTCGATTAAAGCCTGGGAGCCGACGCGCAGGTCGGCGGCCGCCTGAACCACGCGCGTCGGCTCCCAAGGCGGCGTCAGGCGCCTGAGCGCGTCCGGCAGCTCGTGAAAGCCGAAGACGCGTTCGGGGGATGCGCGGATGACGCTCTGCCTCGAAAAGATCATGGCTCAAAATGCGGGGCCGCCTCGCTCAAGTGCCGTCCGACCCGCGTTGGCGTCCGGCACTTCCGGCCGTCGGGGAGGCGGCCCCGCCCCCAACATGAGCGACTTAAGAACGTTTGCATGATACATGAAACGCTCAATTCGCGCATCACAAATTGTTGACAAAGTGAGTCCATTTCAGTTGTCGTCAAATTCGCGGGTTTGAGGCTTGGAAGGGTCGAAGAAAGGACGTATCCTTGTAAACGCTAGAACCGCTCATGAACTATTCTCCGACGAAATTCCTGACCACGCGCCAGCTCTCGCGCGTCTGGCTCGTCAGCGAGGCGACGATCAAGCGCTGGGCCGACACGGGGCAGCTCAAGTCGAGCCGCACCGTCGGCGGCCACCGCCGCTTTCCGCTCGCAGAGGTGATGCGCTTCCAGATCGAGCGGGGGCTGGGCGCCGCGACGGCCGGCGCTTCCGCCCCCGCCGCGGCCGCCGCCACGAAGGCCGAGACGTTCGACGCACGGCAGGCGGCCGAGCAGTTCTTCCAGGCCGTCAAGCGCGGGCACGCGGGCGAGGCCACGGCGCTGCTGCTCGAAGCGCACATGCACGGCGCGGGGCTGGACTTGATCTTCGACGAGGTCGTCTCCCCCTCCCTGCAACGCGTCGGCGACCTCTGGTACGGCGAAGAGATGTCGGTGGCGGAGGAGCATTTGGCGACGAGCACGGCGACGCGCGCCGTCGAATCTCTGGCGGCCTCGACCCGGCGCGCGGGCGCGAAGGCGGGCGCGGCCGTCTGCTGCGCCGCCGAGGAGGAGATGCACACGATGCCCGTGCTCTGCGCGCAGGCGTTGCTGGAAGGCGCGGGCTGGGACGTGCGGAACCTGGGCGGGCACACGCCCTTCTTCGCGCTGGCCGAGTACGTCGAGCAGCAGCGCCCCGCGCTCGTCTGCGTCTCGGCGACCTTGCAGCGCGAGTTGGAGCACAACGCGCGCGACTACGCGCAGCTCTCGGCGGCGGCGCGCGCCGCCGGGGCGCGCGTCGTGCTCGGCGGCGAAGGCTTCCGCGACGCGGCCGTCCGCACGCGCTTCCCCGCAGACCTCCACGCGGAGACTTTCAAAGACCTCTCCCAGTTCGTCGGCACGTTGGACTGACGAGAGACGCGCGGTTAAAAATCTTCCGGGGGCCACGACGATGTTGAGAGAGCAGACGCCTTCGACCAGGACGCTCGACGCGGCCGCCGCCGCCTCGGGCTACGGCCTCGCGGGCCTCGCCGAGCGCCTTGCGCGGATGGACGCGCCGCCCGCATTCGGGGAGTTGAACGCGCTGCTCGAAGGGGTCGAGGTCGCGGCGGACGAGCTGCGCCCCTACGTCTCCTTCAAGGAGGGCACATACGCGCGCCACCGCGTCCAGTTAGGCCCCCACGCCGAGCTGCTCGTGCTCTGCTGGCGGCCGGGCCAGCGCACGCCCATCCACGACCACGCCGGCTCCTACGGCGCGGTGAGGGTGCTGCGCGGCGTGATGTGGGAGACGTTGTTCGAAATGGAAGGCGACGAAGGCTTGGCCTACAAGTCCGCGCGCGAGTGGATGCCCGGGCACGTCACGGGCGCCGACGTGCCCGACATACACCAGCTCGGCAACCCCGACGTGAGCGGGCAGGACTTAGTGACGCTGCACCTCTACGCGCCGCCGCTGACCAGCCTCAACGTCTACAAGGTCGGGCGCCGCGAATCGACCAGCACCCTCTGGATGAACTCCTGGAACCCGACCATCTGAGCGGCGCTCACTTCGGCCCGCCGTCCTTCCGCGTCCACTCCGAGATCCAAGACTGGTTCTCCGCCGACATCACCGCCTCGCAGTCGAGGATGAAGCGGTCGCGCTCGGCCTTGTCCGCCCCCGGCCCGCCGAAGGTCTGCCAGCCGGCGCGGAGGGATTCGAGGTTGCGCGCGGCGGACGTGTAGCTGCCGACGAGGTATTGGAGGCGGTTCGCGTAGAGGTAGGAGGCCAGGGAGGCGGTGGCGGTGGTGACGACGACGATCCAGACGCCCGCCGCGCCGCCGCCGACCGCGCCGAGGACGAAGGCCGCCACGCCGAGCACGAGGGTCAGGTTCCTCACGCGGCCGATGACCGTGCCGTGCTCGCGCGCCCTGCGGCGGTAGAAGCTTGTCTGGTCGTCGAGCCGCAGCTCGACGTACTCGTCCACGGAGAGCGGGCAGGGCGGCATCCCTTTGAGCCTCTCCTCGTCCGCGACCGTCTCCTCCTGCAAGTCGCCGACGCCCGCGAGAATCCCGCGGTCGCGGTCGAGCAGGGCGCGCGTGAGCGGCCCGTCGTACGGCGGGGCGCCCGCGGCCAGCAGGTAGCCCTCGCGCTTGAAGGCTTCGGCCGCGGAGCGCGCGCGCAGCCAGCGCCCCTCGCGCTCGGGGCCGAGCAGCTCCCTCGTGAAGAGGGCGACCAGCCCCAGCAGGATGCCGGCCGCGACGCCGAACGCCGAGCGCGGCACGCCCGCCGTCGGCCAGCCCTCCGGCCAGGGCAGAGCGCGCGGGTCGCTGACCGCGCCGAGGACGGCCGCCGCCACCCCGACGAGCAGCACGCGGAGCCGCCACGCGGCCAGAGACTTCTGTTGCTTCCGGGCCGTCGCGGCCCAGTCTCGATATTGCCCCCAGAAGTGTGCGAGGACGGTGGGCCTCTTCTCGTCCTGCTGCGGGTCGGGCGGCGTGGTCACGCGGACTTCTCCTCCTCCGGCGCGCCGCGCTGAGAGAGCGTCAAGGGCGTGCGTGAAACCTGCGGGGCGCGGGCGTGCGGCATTCTAAATCAGGCCGGCGCGCGTGTGTGGGAAAACTTTTCGGCGGGCCTCAGTCTTCGTCGTGCTCTTCGCCGTTGTAGTGGAGGCGGGCGGGCTCGTCGTCGATGACGGTCTCGAGGTGGACGGGGCGGCCCCAGAGGGTGTGGACGTGTTCGAGGACGCGGCGGGCGTAGTTGACGTCGAGTTCCGCGCCCTCGTACTGGTGCTTGAGGTACAGCTCGCGGTTGTTGTTGTAGTCGCCGTCGGCGACGACGATGTAGGGGAAGCCGAAGTTGGTCATGTTCGAGACGAGCTGGTCGCGCACACGCTCCCAGCGCTTCTCCGTCACCGTCCATTCCTCCTCGTCCACCAGCTCGTAGACGAACAGGTCAAGCTCCTCGCACAGCTCCTCGGTCAGGTAGTTGCGCAGGAACGACACGTCATTCTCCATCTCCCTCACTTCAAAAATTTTCGCGCGGCCGCCGCCGGGCTCGCGGCCCAGCTTCGCGCGCTCCTCCGCCGTGGGGCTGTCCCAGCGCCGCTCGATGTCCTCGAAGATTTTGTAGCCGAGGTAGTAAGGGTTCAACTGCCCCTTGTGCGGCGAGACGACGCCCGCGTGCAGCTCCGCGAACTCCAACAGCTCGTTGTCGTCGAGGTCTAGCTCACGCATGATGCGCGCGTGGTTCAGCGACGCCCAGCCCTCGTTCATGATCTTCGTCTGCATCTGGGGGACGAAGTATTCCATCTCCTCGTGCATCATGGCGATGACGTCGCGCTGCCAGTCCTTGAGGGAGGGCGAGTTGCGCATGACGTAGAAGAGGAGGTCTTTCTCGGGGAGGCGGTCGCCGCGGGGGCGGTCGTCTTCGTCCGCGGCCGCCTCGGGCTCGGGGGCGCGGGCGCCGAGGTTCCAGAGGTCGTCGTAGCGGCCGGGCTGTTTGGGCTGCTTCTTCGGCGCGCCGGGCGCGGGCGCGCGCTCCTCGCGGCGGATGAAGAAGTTGGGGTCGATGTGCTCCTCGATGGAGAGGACGGCGTCGAGGAGGCGCTCGACCGTCTTGCGGCCGTACCTGAACTCGTACTCGCCCATGCGCCCCGCGTGCGCCGAGACGGTCTCGACCATGCGGCGGTTGGTCTTCGAGAAGTAGACGTTGTTCTTGAAGAAGTCCACGTGGCCGAGGACGTGCGCCATGACGAGCTTGTTCTGGACGGGGCCGTTCGTCTCGAGCAGGAAGCCGTAGGAGGGGTTGGTGTTGATGACGACCTCGTAAATCTTCGAGAGGCCGAAGTCGTACATCGTCTTCATGCGGTGGTACGCCTTGCCGAACGTCCAGTGCGAGTAGCGGCCGGGCAGGGCGTAGGAGCCGATCTCGTACATGACCGTGGCCGGCACCACCTCGAAGCGGACGGGGTACGGGTCGAGCCCGAAGCCGCGCGCCACCTCCCAGATACGCTCCAACGCCTCCTCCAGCCCTTTGATCTCGCGGTCTTCCATGCCCTTCATTCTCCCCCGGCCCTGCCGCCGCCGCAAGCACTATCCGTTCGTTGGATGAGAAAAAGGGTGGCGGAGTGTGTCCGCCACCCTTCGGGTTGTTGACGAGGATGCGGTCAGAACGCGAACCGCACGCCGACCTCGCCCGCGAAGGCGTGCGGGAGGATGTTCCCGCTCGGGGTGATGAAGGCGTTCGGCGTCCCGAAGCTCGCGAGGCGCACGTCGGTGACGTAGTTGTTGCCGAAGTTCGCGCGGTTGGTCAGGTCGAACATCTGGAAGAAGGTCGTCAGGTTCAGACTCTCTTTGAACCGGAAGTTCTTGCTGACGCGCAGGTCAACGTTGAAGAAGGGCTGCCCGCGCACGTTGTCGAAGGGGGCGAACGTGCAGTTGCCCGCGCGCAGGCAGTTGCGGTACAGGACGCGGTTGGCGTTGGAGGCGTTCGGGTCGCCGAACGCCTTGAGCGTGGCCGTCAGGTCGTTCGGGCTGTTGTTGAAGACGACGACGTGCGAGGTGCCGCGGCCGCCGCCGACGCCGAGGATGTCCGCGCCCGTGCCGTAGCCGGCCGTGTAGGGCCGGGCGGACTCGGCCTGCACGATGGGCGCGAGCTGGAACCCGCCGGGCAGGTTGACGACGCCGCTCAGAGTGAAGCGGTGGCGCGAGTCGTTCGGCGTCGGGCCTAACTCGTACGGGGCGAAGTAGGCGAACGGGTTCCAGGCGCGGTTGCGGAAGGCCGCGGAGTTGCCGTTGTAGGCGAGCGCGCGGGAGAGCGTGTAGCTGGCGTTGACGCTCAGGCGCTGGTGCAGGCGGCGGCGGTAGGCGACGCTCAGGCCGTCGTAGCGCGAGCGCCCGACCGACGCCTCGAGGTCGATGCGCCCGAGCGCGGGCTGCCCCGCGGCGGTGAGCGCGGCCGTCAGCGTGCGCGAGGTGATCTCGTTCCCGTTGCTCGCCAGGAAGAAGGCGCGCGTCGGGTTGATGTTGATCGTCTTCGACTCGTGCAGGCCCAGGACGTGCGTGTAGTCCACCTCAAGCACGGAATACTGGTTGAACTGCCACGCGTAGCCCGCGTTCCACTGCTGCGTGTACGGGTTCTGGTAGGCCGGGTCCATGATGCGGCCCGTGTTGTTGGCGGCGATCGCCGTCTGCGGCGGCGGGATGGTCGGCAGCGGGTCGATGCCGAACCGCCAGTTCGAGAGCAGGATGTTCGTCCCCGGCACCGTGTCGCCGCTGGCGATGCTGAAGACGCTGGCGAAGATGGTCGGGTTGGCCTGCTGGATCATGAAGAGCGGGATGTTGAGGAAGACCTGCCCGTAGTAGAGGCCGTAGCCGCCGCGCACGACGTGGTTGCCGCTGCCGGTCACGTCCCACGCGAAGCCGACGCGCGGGCTGAAGTCGCGGTTGTCGTCCTGCGGGAGCGCCGCGGCGGCCGGGTGGTTGATGGCCTTGAGCGCGAGGTAGGTGCGGTTCTTGTCCTGCGCGGTGCCGCCGATGAGGTTGAAGTCCTTGTCCCAGCGCAGGCCGAGGTTGAGCGTGAGCCGCCGGGTCACCTTCCAGTCGTCCTGGAAGTAGGCGCCGAACATCTTCGCGCCGCCCGGCAGGTTGAAGTAGGGGTTGCCGGAGGTGGCCGTCATGCCGGAGACGATGCCGGGGGTCGCGAACCCCTGCGGCAGCGCCAGGATGGCGCTCGGCAGCTGGCTGAAGTCGATCTCCAGCGTCGGGTTGAACTCGAAGAACCCGCCGAGCTTCGGCTCCCACAGGTAGTCGAAGCCGGCCTTGAAGGTGTGGTTGCCCCTGACGACCGAGAGGTCGTCCTTGAACTGGTACTTCTGCTGGTAGGACTCCTGCGGGACGTTGACGTTGGTGCCGAAGCTGATGGCCTGCGGGAAGGTGATGTTCGGCACCCGGAGGTCGGAGTCGATCAGGTTGTGCCAGTACTGGAAGCCGACCGTCGCCGCGTTGACGACCGAGTTGGAGAGCGCGGAGTTGAGGGTCAGGTTGCCGAGTTGCAGGCGGTTCTTGGTGAAGTTGCCCGCGGTCAGGTCGTTGTTGTTCGTGGACTGGTCGTTGAGGCCGATGTTGTTCTGGTCGTTGTAGCTGACGAAGACGCTGTGCTTCGTGTTGAAGGTGTGGTCGATGCGCGCGTTGACGCGCCAGTCCTTGTAGGGCGTGGGGATGACCGACGAGGGCTTGGCGCCGAGGCTCGACACGAGGCTCAGCTCGCGGAAGGCGGTGGCGGTGACGGGGATCGAGGTCGCCTCGTTCTGCCGCTCCAGCGCGAAGAAGAAGAAGGTGCGGTCGTCGCCGTAGGTCGTGGGGCCGCCCTCGCCGAAGTGCGGGAAGCGGATGGGGCCGCCGATGGAGCCGCCCCAAATCTTGCGGTTGAAGGGCGGCTTCGACGCGAGCTTCTGCCGCGTCGTCGGGTCAACCTCGACCGCGTTCAGCTTCTTGTCGCGCAGCTGGTAGAACATCGAGCCGTGGAAACGGTTCCCGCCCGACTTGGTGACGACGTTGACGGCCGCGCCCTCCGAGCGGCCGTTGACGGCCGAGAAGCGCTGCGTGCTGATGACGAACTCCTGAATGGCTTCGAGCGGGAACTGCATGACGGGGCCGCCCACGGTGTTGTCCTTGTTGTCGATGCCGTTGACCGTGACGTTGACGTTGCGCCCCGACGAGCCGTTGACGCCGAAGACGGCGATGCGCCGCTTGGTCGGGTCGTAGGAGTCCACGGGCTTGGCGCCGGGGGCGAGGTAGGCGAGGTTGCCGAGGTCGCGGCCGTTGAGGGGCAAGTCCTGCACCTCGCGCGGGGTGATGTTGACGCTGATGTCGGTCTTCTGCTGGTCGAGCAGCGGCGCCTCGCTCGTGACCGTCACCGTCTCGGCGCGCGTGCCGGGCGAGAGCGTGAAGTCGAGCGTGGTGGTCTTCCCCACCAGCAGTTCGACCTTGCTGGCGCTCACGTCGCCGAAGCCGGGGGCCGTGACCTTCACGTCGTAGAGGCCGGCGGGCAGGAGGTCGATCCGGTAGGTGCCCTCCTCGCCGGTCGCCGCCGTGCGCGCGAGCCCGGTCGCGACGTTGGTGACGGTGACGCTGGCGCCGGCGACGACCGCCTCCTTGATGTCCTTGACCGTGCCCTCGACCGAGGCGCTGGCCGTCACCTGCGCGGCCGCCGGCGCGCACAGGCCCAGCGCCAGCAGCAGGCACGCCGGCAGCGCGACGCCGAGGCGCCTTAACACAGACTTCGAAAAGCTTCGTCCTGAGATTCTCATGGTGTGCTCCTTCTCCGACCGGACAGGGGTTTAGGCTCCTTGGTAGAAGGCAAAGAGGAGGGGGCACGCAAGGGGCGCGTGTGCTCCTTCGTTGACCGCTTGTTCGAAGAGTGCTTGGAAGAATTGCCTCGGCGGCGCCACGGGGCGGGCGTGCCGCTCTAGCGAGCTTGTCGCTGCTGGGTGGGCATTGTAAATGAATTTACGTGGATGTCATCCATTTTTTTGAACCGGCGGGGCGGCGGGAGATTTTGCCGGTTCAGATTTTTGGAGAAAATCCTCTTTGTAAAGTATTCGTCCAGCGGTTTGGACAATATTCATTTTTTTGATAACATCTCGCCTGCTTTACCCCTCTCTGTAATTACTTCGAACAAAAGGTCAACAGCTAAATAGGTCAGCAGCTATGAGCCGGGGAATATATCCCGCCCGTTTCTCGTCTTTGCGCTGGTTTTTGTGAGGCGAGATTTATTTAGCCGAGTCCTTCGTCGCAGGTTCCGATGCAGAAACTCCACCCGTGTTTGGCCCCGCAGACTTTCCCGACGTGCGGGCCAGCCCCTAGCCCATCTTCCAAGAGTGAGGAGTAGATGTCGATGAAACACAAGCTCACAGCGCTAGCTTTCGCCGTGGCCGTTCTGTTGGGTCTGTCCGCCTCGGCCTTCGGGCAGGAGCAGACCGGCTCCATCGAGGTGACACTTAAAGACCCTCAGGGCGGCGTCGTGGCCGGCATGTCGGTGACCGTCCAGAGCCGCACCCGCACCAACGCCGTGACGAACCCGACCGCCGCCGGCGGCGGTTTCAGCCGGACGGTGACGACGGACGAGGGCGGCTTCGCCCGCATCCTCCAGGTGCCGCCCGGCTTCTACACGGTCACCACCACCGCCTCGGCCGGCTTCGCGGCGGCGACGGTGACTGACGTCGAGGTCACGCTCGGGCAGACCACGCCGCTCAACATCACGCTCAAGGCCGGCGGCGTGCAGGAGACGGTGACGGTGACCGCGAGCGACGTGCTCGCCATCGACCCGACCAGCAACCGGATTCAGACCAACATCACCGCGCAGACCGCCGAGCTGCTGCCGAAGGGCGCCAACTTCACGAGCCTGCTGCAAGTCGCCCCGGCCGTGCGCAACGAGCCCCTCTCGGGCGGCTTCCAGGTGGACGGCGCCTCCGGCTCCGAGAACACCTTCATCATCGACGGCCAGGAGGTCACCAACTTCCGCACCGGCACGCTGAACGGCAACAACAACATCCCGTTCCAGTTCGTGCAGGAGGTGCAGGTCAAGTCCGCCGGCTTCGAGGCCGAGTTCGGCGGCGCGACCGGCGGCGTCATCAACGTCGTCACCAAGAGCGGCAGCAACGACTGGCGCGGCGAGTTCGGAATCTCGTTCCGCCCCAAGGGGCTCCAGCCCGCCCCGCGCCCCTTCCTGACCAACGTCTTCAACTTCGGCCCGGTGCTCTACAACGCGCCGCGCGACTCCGGGACGGACTTCTACCCGACGCTCAACCTGAGCGGCCCGATCATCAAGGATCGCGTCTGGTTCTTCGCGAGCGAGTCGCGGCAGATTTTCAACACCGACCGCAACATCACCTACCGCAACCCCAACACCGGCGTCGTCACCGGCACCGAGCACTACGACGCCAAGCAGACCAACTGGTACGACTTCGTCCGCCTCGACGCCAACATCACCAACCACCTCCGCTTCACCACCTCGTACGTCTACAACCCGATAGTCGTGGACGGCCTGCTGCCGGCGCTGTCGGACAACCTGACGCCGACGATCCCCTCCCTGACCTTCCCCCACGGGGGGCCGACGCTGCGCGGCGGCGCGCTCCTCGGCCAGCAGGGCGGGCGCCAGAACTCGCAGAACGTCACGGGCGGCTTTACGTGGACTCCGACCAACAACCTGGTCGTCACCACGCGCGCCGGCTACAGCTTCCTGAACGAGAAATCTTCCGCTTACGGCATCCCGGACGTGGTCGGGCAGGCGCGCATCTTCTGTAGCACCTCCGGCCTCGCCAGCGCCATCCCCGCCGAGGCGGGGTGCGTTACCGGCCAGCAGACGCAGCCGGCCTTCACGGCGACGGTCTTCGACGCCTCGCGGCGCAGGACGTTCGACGCCGACGCCACCTACCTCGTCGGCAACTTCGGCGGCCGCCACCAGTTCAAGGGCGGCTACCAGCTCAACGGCCTGGCGAACGACGTGCTGACCCAGACCAGCGACCAGGTCTCGATCCGCTACGGGCGCACGGTCGCACAGACCTCCGGCCTCGCGATCACGCCGTCCCCCGGCGCCATCGGCTCGGGGTTCATTCAGCAGTTCGCCACCAAGGGCGGCGCGAGCAGCCGCAACCACGCCCTCTACTTCCAGGACGGCTGGCAGCCCTGGAGGCGCCTGTCGCTCAACCTCGGCTTCCGCGTCGAGAAGGAGTCGGCGCCGAGCTTCATCCCCGGCCGCCCGAGCATCGAGTTCGGCTTCTTCGACAAGTTCGCCCCGCGCCTCGGCGCTGCCTTCGACCTGACGGGCGACGGGAAGACGAAGCTCTTCGCCAGCTACGGCCAGTTCTACGACCGCTTCAAGTACGAGCTGCCGCGCGGCTCCTTCGGCGGCGACTACTTCCACAACCTGTACTTTGAAATCTTCCCCGGCGACGGGAACTTCGCCACGCTCACACCGGCGCGTCTCATCGGCAACTACACGCCCGTGCCGGGCGGGAACTGCCCGATAGCGGCTTCCTCCGGGAGCCGCATCCGCTGCGACATCGACTTCCGCATCCCGTCCAACGCGGGGCTCGGCATCGAGAACGGCGCGATTGACCCCGACCTCAAGCCGTTCCGCCAGACCGAGTTCACGGTTGGCGCCGAGCGCGAGCTGGGCGGCGGGATGCTCTTCAGCGGCCGCTACACGCACAAGCAGGTAGACCGCGCGGTCGAGGACATCGGCTTCTCCAGCCCGTCGGGCAGCGAGGCTTACATCATCGGCAACCCGGGCAGCGGCCTGGCCGCCCAAGTGGCGAAGGACTTCGGGTTCATCCCGATCAAGGCCCAGCGCGACTACGACGCGCTGGAACTGCGTCTCGACCGGCGCGCCAAGCGCTACTACTTCAACGCGAACTACACGTTCAGCCGCCTGTTCGGCAACTACTCCGGCCTCTCCAGCTCCGACGAGGCGGCGTCCGGCTCGGGCCGCAACAGCCCGAACGTCAACCGCTTCTTCGACCTGCCCATCGTCGGGTTCACCGCCCTCGGCAAGCAGGACAACGGGCGGCTCCCGACCGACCGACCGCACGCGTTGAAGTTCTACGGCGCTTACACGCTGGACTGGAATGATCAGTTGGGCTTCGGCGGGGGCAACCACACCGAGTTCGGCATCTTCACCACCGTCCAGAGCGGGACGCCGATAACGACCCGCTTCAACCTCTTCAACATCGACAACACGATCCTGAACGGGCGCGGCGATCTCGGCCGCACCGAGGCGTACACCCAGACCGACTTCGCCGTCCACCACACGTATCGCTTCGGCAGTAACGAGCGGTACACGGCGGCGTTCGACCTGGACATCCTGAACCTCTTCAACGAGGCCAACGTGCTGGGCGTCTTCGAGAACATCTCGGCGACGAACATCGCCTCGACCAGTATCGGCCTGTCGGCGAACACCCCGACGGCGGAGGCCCAGTTCCAGCGGACGCCGACGCGGGACGCGATCATGGCCTACTTCGCCGCCAACCCGGCCCAGAAGGACGCGCGCTACCAGATACCCAACAACTTCCAGGGCGTGCGCACCGTCCGGCTCGGCCTCCGGTTCATCTTCTAAGACGGCCGAACGGCCGGCCAAACTTAAAGGCCCGTCCGACTCCGGTCGGACGGGCCTTCTCTTATGCGCGGGGGCTTCGGCGGCGCGCGGCTAAGGCGTCGCGCCCGCCTTCTGTTTCAACTGCACGATCATCTGCTTGATCTTGTCGGCGTCGCGCGCGTCGGGCCTCGCCTTCAGGAATTTTTCCAGCTCGGCGGCGGCCTCCGCGTAACGCTTCTGCTCGTTGTAGAGGTTAGCCAGTTGCCAGTGCGCGTCCGGCTCCTTGCCGTTGCTCAACGCGTCCGCGCGCTTGAGCGACGCCTCGGCCTGTGCCGCCTGCCCTTCGCGCCTCTGCGCGATGCCCAGCCACAGGTGTGCGCTGGGCGACTTGCCGTAGAGGCCGACGGCGCGTTGCAGGGTCTCGACGGCCTCTTTGGTGAGGCCCAGGTTGTACTGCGAGAACCCGAGGCCGAACGTGCTCGAAAAGCTCTTCGGGTTGACCTCGACCGCTTTGGTCAGGAGGACGCGGGCGGCCTCGAAGTACCGCCTGTCCTGGCCGCCGCGGACGGCGTACTCGCCGCCCAGACGGTCGAGGGCCTCGTAGTAGTTCGGGAACAGTTCGAGCGCCCGCTTCAGGCTCTCGAAAGCCTCGGCCTCCTTCTTCTCCCGCAGCGCGCTGACGCCCTTCTCGAACAGTTTTTTGGCCTCGTCCGGCACATCCTGCGCGAAGACCGTGCCCGGGGCGTAGAACGGGCCGGAGGTCACTTCGGGGCGCAGCCTCAGGTAGATGTCAACCTGCTTGACCTCGCCGCCGGTGCCCCCGCCCGTCGCCGAGACGTTCGCCAGGATCACCTCCTGCACCTGCGGCAGGTAGTCCGTGCCGAAGGCCCTCACCCTCAAGTTGTAACGGCCCTCCGAGAGCCCCCTGAACTCGAAACGGCCGGAGGCGTTCGTCCTCACCTGGCTGACGGTGGTGTCCAGATCGCTGAGCAACTCGACGTAAACCTCCGCCACGGGGCGGCCCGCTTCGTTGAAGACCATTCCCGTGATGCCGTTGCGTCCCTGGAAGGCCGGGGCGGCGGAGGCGGGCGCCGAGGCGCCGGGTGTGCCGCGCGCGGCGCCGTTCGACGGAGGCGGCGCGATGACGGCGACGAAGGCGAGACCCAGCAGCGGGAAGGTGCTCTTCTTGATAGTCACTTTATGTTCCCGAGAAAGTTTCAGGGGTCGTAGAACATGAGGACGTACTTCAATCGGCCGGGGATTGTAACATGCCCGCGGCGCCCGCGCCCGCTACACCTCGCCCGCCGTTCAGACCTCGACGCCGCGGCGGCCGAAGAACTGCTTGAGGGCCGGGTAGACGTCCTCCTTGTCGTCGATGCGGACGCCGATGAAGCGCTCCTTCCGGCGCAGCCGGTCGTTGAAGATCGAGAGCAGCGCGCCCGAGCTGCGGCGGTAGCCCCCGCCGCCCTCCTCGCCGATCTCGCCGTAGCCGAAGAGGTTGCACGTCTTGATCAACTCGTCGGCCAGACGCACGGCCTCCTCGTTGTCGGAGTAGTAGTTGTCGCCGTCGGAGAAGTGGAACGGGTAGATGTTCCAGTCCGAGGGGCGGTAGCGCGCATTGATGATGTCGAGCGCGAGCTGGTAGGCCGAAGAGACGACCGTCCCCCCCGACTCGCCCTGCGTGAAGAACTGCTCCTCGCTCACCTCCTTCGCCTCCGTGTGGTGCGACACGAACACGATCTCCACGTTGTCATACTTCGTCCGCAGGAACCGCACCATCCAGAAGAAGAAAGACCGCGCGATGTACTTCTTGAACTCGCCCATGCTCCCACTTACGTCCATCAGCGCGAGGACGACGGCGTTGGACTCGTAGCGCTTATCCTCCTCCCAGGTCTTGAAGCGGAGGTCTTCCTTGCGGACGCCGCCGAAGCGCGGCTCGTTCGACTCGCGGGCGTTGCGCTTGATGTTCTCTAAGATCATCCGGCGCTTGTCGAGGTTGGAGAAGACGCCGGTGCGGCGGATTTCGTTGAAGCGGGTCGTCTTCGAAGGCACCGCCTTCTTCGCCTTGTCTTCGAGGAAGGGGAGCTGGAGGTCTTCGAAGATGAGCGCGGCCAGCTCGTCGATGTCCACCTCGGCCTCGTAGTATTCGGCGCCGGCGTCCTGGCCCGCCGGCCCCGCGCCGCGGCCCGGCCCCTGGCCCTGTCCCTGCCCTTCGCGCGCGATGACGTCGCCGACGCGCGTCTTGCCGTCGCCGGTGCCGACGTGCTTGCGTTTGCGGTGGTCGAAGCGGAACTTGTACTCGTCGAGCGAGCGGATGGGGACTTTGACGGTGCGCTTGCCGTCCGAGAGGATAATGGCCTCGTTCGAGACGATGGAGCCGAGGTTCTTGCGCACGGCCTCCTTCACGCGCTCCTTGTGCCGCTCCTGGTCGATGACGCCCTTGCGCTGCAAAGACCAGTCGTTGCGCTGGATCGTCCCGGAGATTTGTGAGTCGTTCGTCATCCAGAACCCTCTTCCCTCTTCCCGCCGCCATTGCGCCGCTCACTGATAAACCTCTCGACGGTGTCGATGAAGGCGTTCAGCCTCTCTTCCACTTCCTTATGGGTGTCGGCCAGCCTAATGTGTGAATCGACGAGCGCCTCCATCTTATGTTCTAGATTGGTGACCTCACCCTCTACTTTCTCAAAACGTTGGAGAGTAGCCGTTGCCAGCCGCTGGACTACCGCTTCCGTCTTCGCCTGCGCCTCGCGCAGATTCTGCATGTCTGTTTCGGACTTCGCCTGGGACTGCGCCTGCTGCTCGAGCATGAAGTTGATGGTGCGCTGCGTCTGCTCGGCCCAGCGCAGTAAATCGCCCGCAGTCGGCAAGTCCTGCCCGTGGCTGTCGTCTTTCTCTTCGTCGCTCATTCAATCTTCTCCTTGAACGCGCGGCGGGAGCGTCCTCTAAGTCTTAAAGTCCTAAAGGGCGACGCCCGCACTCCTGTCGGGAAGTGCGGGCGCCGTTTACGTTATCGTCCGTCGCCCGCGTCAGCGCGAGAGGAGCGTGCCGACGTAGGTCAGCAGCTCGTTGGCGCAGACGGGGCAGTAGCCGCCGTCGCGGACGAGGCGGTCAACGACCTCGTTGATGCGGCGGAGCTGGTCGGGGTCGGGCGTCTTGGCCGAGGTCGTGATCTTCACCACGTCCTTCAG
>JAFAVK010000090.1 GCA_019242475.1 Acidobacteriota bacterium
GAAGACGGGGATGCCCTCGTGCGTGGTGCCGCCCTTGCCGGGCGTGACGCCGCCGACGACCTGCGTCCCGTACTCCACCATCTGCTTCGTGTGGAACGTGCCCTCTTTGCCCGTGATGCCCTGCACGACGAGCCGCGTGTTCTTGTCAACGAGTACGCTCAAGCTGCTTGCTCCTTTGTGTGGGCAGTCCGCGGCCTCGCGGACTGCCGCGCGTTAGCGGCCTCACCCCGACCGCCGTGACGTTGGAACTGCTTGAAGAAAAAAGTATAGCATAGCCGTTCCGGTGCGCTATAATCGGCGCAGTCGCGACACAGCCGGCGGTCGAAGAGCCTCCAACCATACTCGGGCTCGACGCAACCTCTTCCGGCTCTCTCTCAGGTCATCGTCCGAACCGGGTCTCAAGCTCCGGCAGTTGAAAAGGCTCCCACCATGACCACCCAGATATTCATCAGCTACAGACGCGAAGACACCGCCGACATCACGGGCCGCATCTACGACCGACTCACGTATAAGTATGGCGCGCCGGCCGTCTTCAAGGACGTTGATTCGATACCGCCCGGCAGTGACTTTCGGAAGTATCTGGACTCCAAGATCAAGGAGTGCGCCGTCGTCCTCGTCGTCGTCGGCGACGGCTGGCTGAAGAAAGACCCCGCGACCGGCGCGACCCGCCTCGAAAACCCTCACGATTTCGTCCGTATCGAGATCGAGTCGGCGCTGAAGCGGGAAATCCCGGTCATCCCTCTGCTCGTCGAGGGCGCGTCCTGGCCGCCGCAGGAAAAGCTGCCCGAAGGGATGCAGGAGTTCGTCTATCGCCAGGCCAGGGTGGTAGGCCATGACCCTGACTTCCGTCTGCACATGGAGGCGCTCATCGCCGATTTGGAAAGAATCTTCGACACTTGTCGGCCGGTGCCCCCTCCTGTAAGTGGCACGGTTCAGAGGCCGGTGCCGCCTCCCGTCCGGTCCGCGTTTCAGCGGCCGCCGAACACAAGACCGCTGCCCCCTTCTCTCGTCCAAAACGCCTCCGGCCCGGGGCCCGCTCAGCAGACATCCGGCTCGGGGAAATGGATTCTCCTCGTGATCGTGATCACCACCGTGATCGTCGGAATCATCTTTTTCCTGTCCGTACTCGCCGGCCTGTCGAATCAGGGTCTGAATAACTATTAAGCCTCGGCCGCGTCCCACCCTCATTCAAGCTCGACGTGCTCGCCGTACTGCGGCGCGTCCACGCGCCAGCCGAAGCGCTCGCGGATGTGCTGGGCCATCGCGGCGGCCGACTCGGGCTCGCCGTGGGTGGTGAAGACGCGGCGCGGCGGGGTCTTCTCCAACGGCTCAAGCCAGCGCAGGACTTCCGACCAGTCGGCGTGCGCGGAGAGGCCGCCGATGCGCTCGACGTGACAACGCACGGGCACGTCGTCCTTCATGATGCGGACGTAGCGCGCGCCTTCGAGAATCTTCCGGCCCGTGGTGCCCGCGGCCTGGTAGCCGACGAAGAGGACGGTGGCGCGCTCGTCCGGCAGAATGCGCCGCGCGTGGTGGAGCACGCGCCCGCCGGTCATCATCCCCGACGCGGAGATGATGACGCGCGTCCCCTGCTCGTCGTTGAGGCGCTTCGACTCCTCGCGCGTCGAGGCCGTCAACATCGAGCGCGTGCGCAGGGGGAGCCTGTGCTGTTCGAGCACTTCTTCATACTCCTCGTCGTGCTCCTCCTTCGTCCGCTGGTAAATCTGCGTCGCGGCCGCGGCCATCGGCGAGTCCACGCGCACGGGCAGGATGGGGATGCGCCCCTCGTCCTCCAGCTCGCGCAGGTGGTAGAGCAGTTCCTGCGTCCGCCCGACGGCGAAGGCCGGGATGAGGAGCGGGCCGCCGCGCTCGGCCGCCTCGTTGACGACGCGCGCGAGCGCGGCCTTCGGGTCTTCCGGGTCGTGCAGGCGGTCGCCGTAGGTTGACTCGACGAGCATGTAGTCGCACGCGGGCGGCGCCACGGGGTCGCGGATGATCGGCTGGTCGTAATGGCCGAGGTCGCCCGAGAAGAGCACGCGCCTCCCCTTCCCGTCCGCCCCCGCGCCGTCAAGCTCCAACAGCACGAGGCTCGAACCGAGGATGTGGCCCGCGATGTGGAAGCCGGCGCGGACGCCCTCGGCCACCTCCGCCGGCTCGCCCGTGTTCGGGCACGTCTTAATCAACTTAATCGCGGCCCGCGCGTCCGCCTCCGTGTACAAAGGCAGCGCCGGCTCGTGCCGCGTCAAGCCCTTCCGGTTCCTGTACTCCGCCTCCTCCTCCTGCAAACGCGCAGAGTCCGGCAGCAATAACTTGACGAGGTCGGCCGTCCCCTTCGAACAATAGACCGGCCCGCCGAACCCGAGCCTCACCAGACGCGGCAGGTACGCCGTGTGATCCACGTGCGCGTGCGTGATGACGACCGCGTCGATGTGCCGCGGGTCGAACGGCGGGTCTTCCCAATTCCGCTCCCTCAACTCCCGCAACCCCTGAAACAGCCCGCAGTCCACCAGCACCCGCGCGCCGCCACTCTCGACGAGATACTTCGAGCCCGTGACCGTGCCGACCCCGCCCCAGAAAGTTAGCGTCGCCATTCAAAGCCTCCGCGTGATTGTTGCTGGTTGAGAACGGCTGCATTCTACACTTGGCACGCCGGATTCAGAACCGTTAACAATGCGCAAGGCACACGGGAGCGACGCGCCGGGTTACTTCCAGACGCGGTAGGCTCGACCGTTGTACGCCCTGACGTAAGAAGAGAGTGGAGGGGTGCAGCTTTGACTAACGAGGGGCAATCTGTGAGCCGACCAGGACGATGCCCACGCAGAGCAGTTGGCCGATGAAGGAACGCCTCGTCTTCTCCCAGAATTTTGAGACGGCGATCAGACCTGCGAGCGGGATAAACAAAGTCGCAATGCCCCATACCGCGCTCTGCTCGAAGATTCGCAGCAATAGCCAGAGGTGCGCGAGAATATAGAGCCCAATTCCGCCTAACATGGTTATCACCGCCACAGTCTTGGCCGTTTCGAGATCAATCACATGAAAGACCCTGTGCGACAAAAAGGCTGCGATGGCGAGCAGGAGGACAGCCAGAAGAAAGGTGAGGCTGCTCGAAAACAGTTGGTCGGGCTCAGGGGCAGCGGAGTCGAACTGAGGCGGAGGGTTGTATTGCCAGTCCAGTTGCCAGCCGCACCGCTTGCATGTCTCGTCGTCGGCCCAATTGACGAGCCCGCATTGGGAGCACTTTGTGTTTTTCATAAATTAGCTTCTCCGTGTGAAGGGTAGCGTCCGTGAGTCGGTGCGCAGTCCAGATGTAAAGTCGGGGTGAACGGGGCGTGCGAGTCGGGCGCGAGATAAAGCGCCACAAACGAGTATAGTCAAATCCTCAAATACTAATCAATAACTTTCGGAGGGGCGGCGGGTAACAGGCGCTCAGAGGGTCTGACCGGGCGAAGTCTGCGGCGCCCCGGCCGGCGTGCCCTCGACCTTTACGTTGCCGGGCTTCCCGAAGAAGACGAACGCGGCGGGGACGAGCAGCGCGAGGTTGCGCAGGGCGGTGGAGACGCCGAGTTGGGAGGCGATGAGGCGGCCGAAGCAGCCGCATTCGAGGGGCTCGCCGTGGAGGACGTAGACGTAGTAGAGGGCGTAGGCGGCGAAGCCGAAGAGCAGTAGAGCTGAGACGAGCGCGCCGAGTCGCGCGGTGCGCGGCAGTAAGAGTAAGACGGCGGCGACGAGTTCGGCGGCGATGACGGCGAAGGCCGCGGGCCAGACCCAGTTCGCTTCGACGAGGTTGGAGAGGTTGGCGGCGAAGTCTCGAACGGTGAAGAGCTTCGCGCCGGCGGCGAAGAGGAAGAGCGCCGCGAGGCCGAAGCGGCTGACGTGGACGAGGATGAGAAGTAGGCGGCCTCTCACGTTGGGAACGAGGAACGAGGAACGATGAACGATGAACTAAAAGACAAGCCGTCTTCAGTTCATCGTTCATCGTTCCTCGTTCATATTTTCATGCCGCGTTGGCGAGGGCGACGACCTTGTCGGCGGCGTCCTTCATGCCGTGGCCGACGGTGAAGTTCATGCCGGACTCGGCGATGAGGCGGCGCCCCTCCTCGACGTTGGTGCCTTCGAGGCGGACGACGACGGGCACCTGGATGCCGATGGACTTGGCCGCCTCGATGACGCCGCGGGCGACCATGTCGGTGCGGACGATGCCGCCGAAGATGTTGATGAGCACGGCGCGGACGGCCGGGTCTGCGAGCAGGATGCGGAAGGCCGCCTCGACTCTTTCCTGACTGGCGCCGCCGCCCACGTCAAGGAAGTTGGCGGGCTCGCCCCCCGCGAGCTTGATGATGTCCATCGTCGCCATCGCGAGGCCCGCGCCGTTGACCATGCAGGCGATGTTGCCGTCGAGCTTGATGTAGTTGAGGTCGAACTTGGAAGCCTCGATCTCCAAAGGCTCCTCCTCGTTCAAATCGCGCAGGCCGTGGAAGTCCGGGTGGCGGAACATCGCGTTGTCGTCGAACGTGATCTTGGCGTCGAGTGCGAAGAGGCGTCCGTCCTTCGTCAAAAGGAAAGGGTTGATCTCGACCAGAGAGGCGTCGGTCTGCTCGTAGGCGTGGTAGAGCGACTGCATGAACTTGGCCGCCTGATTCACCAGCGCCGCCGGAATTCCCAAACCGAACGCGAGCTTGCGCGCCTGGAAAGGGCGGAAGCCGACGGCCGGGTCGATGGTCTCTTTGAGAATCAGCTCGGGCGTGTCGGCGGCGACCTCTTCGATGTCCATGCCGCCGGCCGAAGAGGCCATGAAGACGGGGCGGCCCGTCGCGCGGTCGAGCACGATGCCGAGGTAGAACTCCTTATCAATCGGGAGCCCTTCTTCGACGAGGAGCGTGCGCACCTCGCGCCCCTCGGGGCCGGTCTGGTGCGTGACGAGGTTCATGCCGAGTATCTTCGAGGCCAGCTCCCGCGCCTCGTCGGCGCTCCTGGCGAGCTTGACGCCGCCGCCCTTGCCGCGGCCGCCGGCGTGTATCTGCGCCTTGACGACGACCACGTCCGTGCCCAGCTCCTTCGCCGCGTGGTAAGCCTCCTCGGGCGAGCGCGCGACGACCCCGCGCGGCACGGCGACGCCGTACTTCTTCAAAAGTTCCTTCGCCTGGTACTCGTGAATCTTCATCCTCGACCCCTTCGGCGGCGACGCGCGAGGCCCGCCGCTTGCAAATGAATTTTATTGTGCCGGAACGCCGACGAGTGTACCGGCACGCCCCGCGGGACTGCAAGGAGCGCGGCCGTCGGCGGTCAGCATCCGGCATTCAGTCAGACCGTTTTATGACAGGCACGCGTCAAGTTGAAGCCGTCAAATTTTGTCTCGCCGAATGCTGAAAACTAAAAACCATTAGAACTGTCTTAGGGTCATCAAGGCAGGCGAGGTGAACGCGATGACGTTGGCTTTAACGGTGCTCTTTGCTGTCAACCTCTACGCGAGAGCCGGCAGGTCGAGATAGCTAGTCGGTTGCATCCCTTAGAGTGAAGAGAAACGGCGGGCCGGAGCGTTCCGGCTCGCCGCTTTTTTTTGCGCGGGGCTTGGCACGCGCGCCCGCCGGGCGTTAACCTTCCGGCCGCGCGCACGTCGAGCCCACTCGAGGAGTCGAAGCATGAGCGAAGTGACCGTAACCTCCCTTTCGAACCTGCGCAACGAAGTCTCCTACGGCGCCGGGCGGACGCTCGTCACGGACGAGCCGGCCGAGGGGGGCGGCGAGGGCGAGGGGCCAGACCCTTACACGCTTTTGCTCGCGGCGCTCGGCAGTTGCGTCTCGATGACGGTGACGCTCTACGCGCGGCGGAAGGGCTGGCCGCTGGAGCGCGTCCGCGTGCGCCTGCGGCAGAGGCGCGTGCACGCGAAGGACTGCGCGGAGTGCGGGAGCAAAGCCGACGACTTCGTCCACCACATCGAGCGCGCCGTCGAGCTTGAAGGCGACCTGACGGAAGAGCAGCGCGCGCGCCTGCAAGAGATCGCGCACCGCTGCCCCGTCCACCGCACGCTCACACACGAGATCGCCGTCACGGAGTTGAAGGGTTAGGGGCCGAAGAAGAGTCGAACCCGGCGGCCGCGCGTTCTTGCCTGACGGCTCGCGCGGCTGTTTAAATGTCCCGGCGCCGTTTTTTCATATTCGAACTCTTCAAGATAAATCCTGATGAAACGTCTGTCCCTATTCCTTTTAACTTCCGCCCTCCTTCTGTCCGCCGCCTGCAAGTCTGAGAGCCGGCCCGACACGGCCGCGAACCCCGCCCCGACGCCCGGCGCCCCGGCCCCGAACACACAGCCGACCCTGCCGCCGGGCGCGGTCGAGGTCACCGCCGACACTTTGCAGAAGGAGGTCGAGCAGCACCCGGAAGACCTCACGTCGCGCTACAACCTCGGCACCGCGTACCTCTCCGAGGGCAAGTCGCTTGAGGCGGCCGAGGAGTTCAAGCTCGTCGCCGAGAAGAGGCCGGACGACGCGGACGCACTCGACAAGCTCGGGATGGCCTACGCGTCGGCTCATAAATTTGACGAGGCGGCCGACGCCTTCAAGCGCGCCCTTCGTCTCAAGCCGAACAGCGCGTACCTCCACCAGGCGCTCGCGGACGTGTACGAGCAGGCGGGCAGATCGGCCGAGGCGGCGGCCGAGCGCGCCGAGTTCCAGCGGCTCGACCCGAACGTGCGCGCCAGGACTTTGCTCGCCGCGGGCAAGTTCGAGGAGGCGGCCGCCGAGGCGCGCAAGGTCTCGCCGCCTAACGCGGATACGCACTACATTCTCGGCAGCGCGCTCCTCAACCTCAAACGGCCCGAAGAGGCGCTCGCCGCCTTCCAGGAGGCCGTTAAACTGAACCCGAAGCACGGCGACGCCTACTTCCAGATGGGCAACGCCTACGACCAACTGAACCAGCAGGGGGAGGCGGCCCGCGCCTTCCAGGCGGCCGCGCGCCTCAACCCGAAGGACGCCGACGCCTTCTACAACCTCGGCAACACCTACAACAAGATGAACCGCCCGCAGGAGGCCGCCCAAGCCTTCGCGCAGGCCGTCCGCCTGCGCCCGTCCGACGCCGACGCGCGCCTCCGTCTCGCCGTCGCGCAGTTGAAGCAGGGCAACACCGCCGCCGCGCGCGCGCAGCAGGAGGCGCTCAAGAAGCTCGCCCCCGAAGCCGCGAAGCAGCTCGAACAGGCCATCAATCAAGGGGGCCAGAAACTGCCTTAAGTCCCGCCGTCCAAAAAATGACTTGACCCGCGCGGGCCGTTTGCAGCATATTCCTGCCTCGACGCGCACCCGCGCGCCGGCACCGTCCAGCTTTTCCAAACACAAAAAGAAGGAGCCCCCGAACCTTGCAACGCCCCATCCTCGTCTTCGCGTTTGTCTGCCTGCTCGTGTCTTTAACTTTCACCCCTTCGCGCTCGAGTGCGCGCCAGCTCTCCTCGACGAAGGGCGCCGCCGCGGCCGTGCTCGAACAGGAGGTGCTCAAAGAGATCAACCTCGCGCGCGCGCGCCCGGCCGAGTACGCCGCCTACCTCGAACAACTGCGCCCGTACTTCAACGGCAAGGAGTACAGGCAGCCGGGGATGCCCCCCATCATGACGCAGGAGGGGACGCAGGCGCTCGACGAGGCGATCAGCTTCCTGCGCGCCGCGAAGCCCGCGCCGGCCCTGTCGCTCTCGCAGGGGATGTGTTCGGGCGCGCGCGAGCTGGTGAAGGATCAGGCCGGGACGGACACGACGGGGCACAAGGGGACGGACGGGAGCTTCTGCGAGCAGCGCACGCAGCGCTTCGGCACCTGGCGGGAGCCCATCGGCGAGAACCTCTCGTACGGCAGCGACACGGCGCGCGAGCGCGTGCTGACCCTGCTCATCGACGACGGCTTCGCCGACCGCGGCCACCGCAAGCGCCTCCTGGACGGCGCCTTCCGCGTCGCCGGCGTCGCCTGCGGCGACCACAAGCTCGGCGCCATGTGCGTCATCACCCTCGCCGGCGGCTTCACCGACGGCGCCGCCCTGACCGCCAAACCGGCCGCGCCCGCCGCCAAAACCCTCCCGCCCGTCCCCGCCGGCGCCCGGCGCTTTTAGACGCGGACTTTGCGCAATCACCACAAAAGCAAAAGCCTTCAACCCAACAATGGTTGAAGGCTTTTTGTGTATCGGGATGCCGAGATTCGAACTCGGGACCTCTCGCACCCCAAGCGAGCGCGCTACCAGGCTGCGCCACATCCCGTGACGGGAGGTAGTATCACCAAAAATAAATGTTTGGTCAAATGAGGCGCGGCGGTTCAGCGGCGATGTGTGTCGGGGCGCGCGTCGCCGGCTTCGAGGAGGAGCATGATGTCGCGGAGTTGATCGCGGAGGCGGCGGAGCGCGGCGCGGCCTTCGTCGGTCTGCGGGGGTTCGGATAGCGCGGGGTACGTGTTCTGCGCCGGGGGCTGGGGCGCGGGTTCGTGATGCGTGTCTTCGAAGTCGTGCGGCGGCTCTTCCACCTCGCGCGCGGGCGTGGGGACGAGCTGCGGGGCGGGCTGCGCGTTCAGGGCCTGCGCGCCCATCTCGGGGGTGACGACCTTGAGCTTGCTGGCGCCGCGTATCTCGTTCGTCAGGCGCTTCTTCGCGCCGGCGATGGTGTACTGGTCTTCGTAGAGCAGCTCCTTGATGCGCAGCACCATCTCCACGTCGCGCTTGCGGTAGGTGCGCTGGCCGGCGCGGTTCTTCTGCGGCGCGAGCATCGGGAACTCCGACTCCCAGTAGCGGAGGACGTGCGCCTGTATCCCTGTGATGTCGCACACCTCCCCGATCTTGAAGAAGAGCTTTTCGGGGATGGAGACGGCTGCTCGGTTCATAACTGAAGGGAGGACGGCGCGCACGCGATTTAGACTGTTGACCGATTTACCGCCCGGCGCGGACGGCAGAGAAGCTCGCGCGGATCATGTTAACCGCGCCTCAAACCCTTGTCAACGTTATTGTTAGCGTACGATGGCGCGCTATCCCTCGCGCGGGTCGAGCATGATGAGGCGGTTGACGGGGTCGAAGCTGAGGCGGAAGGGGCGGAGCGCGTCGCGCCCGAGGATGACGGGCGCGCCCTTCTCTGCGCGCACGAGGAGGTCGGTCGGGACGCCGCGCAGCACGAGCGCGCCGACGCTCACCGTCGCCGCGCGCACGCGACGCGCGTGCACTTCCCCTCCCCCGAGGTCGCGCGAGCCGCGCCCGCGGCCCTCCGTCTGAAGTATGCCGAGAGTCCGTGCGGCCGATTCGTCAACGGCGAGGCCGAAGCCGGAGCCTGTGTCGAGCAGGGCGCGACGACCTTCGGCGAGCATGACGAAGGGGCGGCGCGTGCCGCCTTCGGTGAGCCAGGGCACGACCGCGCCCCCGCGCGGCGAGTCAGAGGTGCGGAGCGGCCTTGTGCGCGGGTCGAAGAAGCTGAGTTCGCCCGCGGGAATGTCAATCGTGAAGCCGAGCGGGTAGAAGGCTTCCGAAGGGTCGAGGACGCCGTCCACGCCTTCGGGAAGTCCCCGCGCGACGACGAAGAGGCCGCGCGCGGGCAGAGTGTTCTCACGCGAGCCGAGCGCGAGCGTGCGGACAAAAGCCTTCTGCGCGCCGCCCGCGCTCGCGCCGCTCAGTCCGCCTATCTGGATGCCCCCGCTTCCGGCTTCGACCTCGACCCGCGCCTCGCCGGCCGCGCGCGAAGAGAGCAGAGTCGCGCCCGCGCCCGTGTCGATAGCGAAGTTGAAAGGCCCCGCGCCGTTGACCCACGTCCTGACGAGCAGGCCGCGCCCTTCGGACTCGCGGAAGCTGACGGGCGCCGGGAGCGCCGTCGTCCCGCGCGCCGCCACTCCCGCGCCCTGCCACAGACGGGAACGGGCGGCCCCAGCCTTCGCAGGGGTCGCCCGCCCGAAAGTCAGCAGCGCCAGGAGCAGAGCCGAAGTCACGCCCAGGAGGGCCTTCCTCAGAACTGCACGCATCGGCGTCGCCCTTCTTAGTAGTTGCGGTTGCGCTTACGAATCTTGTACGTGTAGAGCGCCGAGCCGCCGCCGCCCGCGAGTGCGCCGATGCCCGCGCCCCTCTTGCCGCCGATGAGGCCGCCGAGCAGTGCGCCGCCGCCCGCGCCCATCGCCACCGTCAGCTTGTCGCGGTGCTTCTGCCAGAAGGAGCGGCCGCGGGTCTGGCCGTAGTCGTAGTAGACGCGGCGCGGGGCGCTGCTGCGGTAGACGGTGCGCGTCCGGGCCGGGGCCGCGCGGTCGATGACGCGCGTGGTCGTCGGCGCACCGGCCGCGGTCGTCAGATTCGAATCGCGGCAAGCACTGACGCCCTCCATGAAGCCGTCCTTGAAGGCCGCGCGCTGCTCTTCGGTCATGTTCTTGGTCGCGTCGGCCAGCTCGTTATCGAGCATGGCCTTCTGCTCGTCGGCCGGGTTGACCGTGGTGGCCTCGCCCGCCACGAGCGGCTTCGGCGCCTCGGCCTTGGCGATCTCCGGGGTGTTGTTGCTCGGGCGCATCACGAACGCGCCGACGGTGCCGCCGAGCAGTGCCGCCACGAGCGCCACGGGCAAAATCTTGTTCGTCGTCGTCATGGGTCGGTGTCTCCTCTAGTCTCAAATAATCATTTAGGACGCACGTGAATGAGCGTACACACCGGGGAGAGTGGCAACTGCCGTTCCTCTGCGAAGCGCGCCCGGCAGCACTCCCGACAATCTAGCAAACCTTGGCGGACTTGTGGTTAATCCAAGCGCGTCGCAACCGTTTTGTCTTCAAATTGTAAGAAGGGGCGTGCGTCGTCCGTACGTACTCGCACGACTGACGTACACGATATGGGGCTCCGCCCCGACGATATCCTCAACCGGTCGGGTTGGACGCCCCGTCAGTCCCGACGCTATAATCCGCGCTTGGTCAAAAAACCTTTGAGAGTTGAGCCGCGCGCAGTGTCTACGTCCGCTTCGGTCTTCCGCCTGTCGAGGCGGCTTGAGAACGTCGGGTTCTCCGACATCGTCAAAATCCGCAACAAGATTCTGGAGCTGCGCGCAGGGGGCGCCCAGGTCTTCCAGTTCGAGGGCGGCGAGCCCTTCCTCGAAACGCCCGAGCCCATCAAGGAGGCGATGACGCGCGCGCTGGCCGAGAACCGCACGCGCTACGCCCCCTCCTCCGGCATCCCGGAGCTGCGCGCGGCCGTCGCCGAGAAGCTGCGCGAGCGCAACCGCATCCACGCGCGCGAGGAGGACGTGGTCGTCATGAACGGCGGCATGCAGGGGCTCTTCGCGGCCTTCCAGTCGGTCGTAGACCCGGGCGACGAGGTGCTCGTCTTCTCCCCCTTCTGGACGCCCATCCGCGACCTCATCGCGCACTGCGAGGGCAAGACCGTCCTCGTCCGCAGCACCGAGGCGCGGCGCGAGGGTTTTTACGAAACGCTCGCGCGCCACGCGACCGACAAGACGCGGGCCGTCTATTTCAACACGCCGCAGAACCCGACGGGCATCGTCTTCACGCGCGAGGAGGCCGAGGCGGTGGCGCGCTTCGCGCGGGAGCGCGACCTCGTCGTCCTCGCCGACGAGGCTTACGAAGACCTCGTCTACGAGGGCGAGCACTTCTCCATCGCCTCGCTCGAAGGGATGTTCGAGCGGACGATAACGTGCTACACGCTCTCGAAGTCGTACGCGATGACGGGCTGGCGCATGGGCTACGCCGTGGCGGCCGAGCCCTGGATGACGGGCTTGAAGAAGTGCCTGCTCTACACGACGAACGGCGTCTCGACGCCTTCGCAGTGGGCGGCGCTCGCGGCCTTCGGCCTGCCCGCGGACTTCTATGAAAGCATCCGCCGTGCTTACCGGGAGCGGCGCGACCTGCTCGTCGCGGGGCTGTGCGAGCTGGGGCTCGCCTGCGACCCGCCGGCCGGCGCCTTCTACGCCTTCCCCGACGTTTCGCGGGTACACACGGACAGCCGCGCCGCCGCCGACATCCTGCTCGAACGCGCGCGGGTGGCGACCGTGCCCGGCGTCGTCTTCGGCGAGCACGGCGAGAGTCACCTTCGCTTCTCCTTCTCGACCTCGCCCGAGACGATTCAGGCCGGCCTCGACTCCTTAAGGCGTAACCTTTAAGCGATGAACGGCGGCGGCGAGTTCGACTTCATCGAGCGCGTCAGACGCCGGGAACTCGCGCGCTCCGTTCAAGAAAAACACACATCACTCGTCACTCGTCACTCGTCACTTCTCAAAGGCATCGGCGACGACGCCGCGGTGCTGCGGCCGCGCGCGGGTTTTGACTTAATCATCACGACGGATTTACTGGTCGAGGGCGTTGACTTCCGGCTTGAAAAGGGTTGGACTTCGCCGCGCGACCTGGGGCACAGGGCGCTGGCCGTGTCTCTGTCGGACGCGGCGGCGATGGGGGCACGTCCGCGCTTCTGCCTGCTCTCGGTCGGCGTGCCGCGGGCGCTGTGGCGTGGGCGTTTCCTGGATGAGTTTTATGAAGGCGTGCGCGCCCTGGCCGACGTGCACGGCGTGCGGATCATCGGCGGCGACACTTCGCGGACGCCGGGGGGCGTCGTCATCGATTCAATCGTGCTGGGCGAGGTGCGGCGGGGGCGCGCGTTGGCGCGCGGCGGGGCGCGCGCGGGCGACCAGATTTTTGTGACCGGCGCGCTGGGCGGGGCCGCGGGCGGGTTGAAGATGCTTGAGAGTGGTGCGGTACGAACGTCGCGCGGGCGTGCCGGGCGCGGGCTCCTCCTGCGGCAGCGGAGGCCCGAGCCGCGCGTCGAGTGGGGCGCGCTGCTCTCGGAGAAGGGGCTCGCCACGTCTTTGATAGATTTGAGCGACGGGCTCTCGTCAGACCTCGCGCACGTCTGCCGCGAGAGCGGCGTCGGCGCGCGCGTGGAGGCCGCGAGCCTGCCCGTTGACCCTTTGCTCGCGCGGGCGGGCGTGGGCGCGGACGAGGCGCTCAGACTCGCGCTCGACGGCGGCGAGGATTTTGAACTCCTCTTCACCGCCGACCCGCGCCGTGCTTCCCGGCTCCCGCGCGAGGTCGGCGGCGTGCCCGTCACGCGCGTCGGCGAGGTCACGGGCGAGCGTAGCAAGGTGCGACTCGTCCGGGACGGGCGCGCGACTCTGCTCAAGCCCGGCGGCTTCGAACACTTCCGCCGGGACGCTTGAGGAATTTGAAATCTCAAATTTCAAATTTGAGATTGTTTGACTGGCCGTCCGTCCTTGCCTAGACTCTCACACACGAAGTGCTCCCCGGCCCGAGTCCAGTCCTGGTAAGGAGGAACAGCATGATTCTCTACGGCCTTCGCCTTCTCGTCGCGCTCCTGACCTTCGCGGTCGGCGTCGCCGCCGCGTGGCTCTTCAACTTCAAGTCCGCGCCCGCGCCGGTCACCCTCGCGGAGCGCGACGTCACGACCGTCTCCTTCATCGACCGCGAAGGGAAGGTGCGGGAGGAGATGCCGCAGTCATGCGACGGCCGGCGCGTCCTCTTCGGCGGCATCCTCCAGTCGAAGACCATCAACGAGTCCTCGCCCGCCTACCCCAAGTACGGGAAGGCCGCGCGCGTGAGCGGCAAGGTCGTCGTGAAGGTCTTGGTTGACGAGGACGGCAGGGTCTTGAAGGCCCACGCCCAGGCCGGCTTCGGGATGCTCCCCGAGGCGGCCGAGAAGGACGCGCTCGAAACCCGCCTCACGCCGACGCGGCTCTCGGGCGAGCCGGTGCGGGTCGCCGGCTACATCATGTACGACTTCGTGCTCGACTAAATCGGACTCAGGAGGGCGCGCCGACACGGAAGCCCGCGTGGGACGGCGGGCGGCGCGCTCTTCGTTCTCCTTTTCAACGACAGATGCTCAAATTCTTCAACACCCTCTCCGGCCGCGTCGAGGAGTTCCGCCCTCTGGTCGAGGGCGAGGCGCGGCTCTACATCTGCGGCCCGACGGTCTGGGACTACGCGCACATCGGCAACTTCCGCACGATGGCCGCCTTCGGCGACACGCTGCGCCGCTACCTCAAGTACAAGGGGTACAAGGTCACGCACGTGATGAACATCACGGACATCGAAGACCGCATCATCAAGTTCTCGGCCGAGCGCGGCCAGACCATCGACGAGTACACGGCCCAGTACACCGAAGCCTTCCTCTCCGACTACGAAGCGCTCGGTGCCGAGCGTCCCGAGGTTCTGCCGCGCGCGACGCGCCACATCGAAGAGATGGTCGGCATCATCAAGCGCCTGCGCGACTCCGGCCACGCCTACGAGTCCGAGGGCTCCTACTACTACCGCATCGCCTCCTTCCCCGAGTACGGCAAGCTCTCGAAGATCAACTTCGCGGGCAACCTCGTCGGCGGCAGCGAGCGCGTCGCCACCGACAAGTACGAGAAGGAGGACGCGCGCGACTTCGCCCTCTGGAAGGCGCAAGGGTCTCCGGACGAGCCCGCCTGGGAGACGGAGATCGGCAAGGGCCGGCCGGGCTGGCACATCGAATGCTCGGCGATGTCGATGAAGTACCTCGGCGAGACCTTCGACATCCACGCGGGCGGCATCGACCTCGTCTTCCCGCACCACGAGAACGAGGTGGCGCAGTCCGAAGGCGCCACGGGCAAACAGTTCGCGCGCTACTGGCTCCACGCCGAGCACCTCAAGGTCGAGGGCGAGTCGATGTCGAAGACGCTCGGCAACTACTACACCTTCCGCGACCTGTTGGGGAAGGGTTTCAACCCGACGGCCATTCGCTACCTGCTGCTCAGCGTGCCCTACCGCAAGCAGCTCAACTTCACCTTCGAGGGCTTGCAGGGCGCGGAGAAGACGGTCGAGTCGCTGGGCACCTTCCGCGCGCGCCTGCGCGGGGCGCGGACGGAGGCCGGCTCGAACCCCGAGCTGAAGGCGGCCGCGGCGCGCGCGCTCGAAGAGTTCGAGGCGGGGATGGACGACGACCTCAACACCTCGGTCGCGCTCGCGGCCGTCCACGGCCTCAGGCGCGAGGTCAACACCGCGCTCGACGCCTGCGTGCTGCGCGAGGACGACCGCCGGGACATTTTAGAGTTGATAGAACGCTTCAACTCCGTCCTGAACATCTTCCCCGACGAGCAAAACGCGCTGCTCGACGAGGACATCCAGCGCCTCATCGACGAGCGCCAGGAGGCGCGCCACCGCCGCGACTTCGCGCGCGCCGACGAGATACGCGACCAGCTCGCCGCCCGCGGCATCACCCTCGAAGACACACGCGACGGCGTCCGCTGGAAGAGAAAGTAGTCCTAACGGTGAGGCAATAGTTCTTTCATGCTAGTGCTCGGAATTGAAAGCTCCTGCGACGAGACGGCGGCAGCGCTGGTGCGCGACGGCCGCGAGATGTTGTCGTCGGTCATCTCTTCGCAGGTCGAGATACACAAACGGTTCGGCGGCGTAGTGCCGGAGCTGGCCTCGCGCGAGCACCTCGACAAGATCGTGCCCGTCGTCGAGGAGGCTTTCGCGCGCGCGGGCGTGGGCCAGGACGAGATCGACGGCATCGCCGTCACGCGGGGGCCGGGCCTCGTCGGCTCGCTCCTCGTCGGGCTCTCATTCGCGAAGGCGATGGCCTACGCGCTCGAAAAACCGTTCGTCGGCGTCAACCATATCGAGGGGCACATCTACTCGGTCGTCTTCGACAACCCGCCGCTCGAGTACCCGGCCTTCGCGCTCGTCGTCTCGGGCGGCCACACCAACCTCTTCCTCGTGCCCGAGCCCGGCCGCTACCGCGTGCTCGCGCGCACGCGCGACGACGCCGCGGGCGAGGCTTACGACAAGGTGGCGAAGATGCTCGGGCTCGGCTACCCCGGCGGGCCAATCATCGAGCGTCTAGCGCGCGAGGGCGACCCGCGCGCCGTCAAGTTCAGTCTGCCGCGGATGGGCGACGGCCTGCCCGACTTCAGCTTCAGCGGCCTGAAGACCGCCGTCTCGAAGCACGTCCGCGAGACCGGCCTCAAGCCCGTGGCCGAGGGCGAGGAGCCCTCGCAGGCCGTGAAGGATTTGGCCGCGAGTTTCCAGAGCGTGGTCATCCGCTCGCTCGTCGGCACGACCGAGCGGCTCGCGGGGGAGCACAAGCCCCGCGCGCTCATCGTCGCCGGCGGCGTGGCCTGCAACGAGGCCCTGCGCGAGGCTTCGCGCGAGCTGGGGCGGAGGATCGGCGTGCCCGCCTATTTCCCCTCGCGCCACCTCTCGACCGACAACGCCGCGATGATCGCCGCCGCCGGCACCGTCAAGCTTCAGGCTGGCCTGAGCGACGGCCTCGACCTCGACGCGGACGTTTCGCTCCGCCTCCAGAACGTCGGCCTCGAAGAGGACGCACGCGCCCGCGGCCACATACATTACAGGCTTTAAGCAGTAGCCCAACCACCCTCGCTTTCACACGATGAAACGTTTGCATCTCGTCGTCGGGGTGGCGACCCTGCTCGCCTTCCTCCTGACCGGGCAGTACATGAACTACCTGCACGTGCGGACGGGCGTGCTGGGCGAGACGGCGCGCGCGATGTTCCGTTCGCGCCACATCTACCTGCTGCTGGCGGGGCTCGTGAACCTGGGACTCGGGTCTTACTTCCGAAACCGCGAGCGCGGCTGGCGGAGGGGCTTACAGACGCTCGGGTCGGCGCTCGTCGTCGTCGCGCCTGCGCTGATGCTGGCCGCCTTCTTCACGGAGCCGGGCGAGCCGGGGCTGAAGCGCCACTTCACGCTGCCGGCGATTATCATCATTTCGACGGGGACGCTGCTGCACGCGCTGAGCGGGTTGAGGCCGGGCGCGGCGGCCCAGACAGACTGAAGGCCGCCCGGCTTCACTAAGAGCGAGGGAGCCGGACGGCCTTCGTCATGCCGCGCGTCAGCGGATTCTCCCGAGGGAGATCGACGCCGACGGGCGGCAATCTTTTCAACTTCGCTTCAATCCCTGGCCGAGGCGAGCGTCTCGCCGGGCTGCTCGCCGATGACGATGCGGCGCGCGAACTTCATCTGGCTCGAAGGGTCGAGTTCGACCGTCACCACGTCGCCGACGCGCAGTTTCTTCAGCTCGACGCGCTTGCCGCGCAGCGTGACGTGCGTGTCGGCCGCGTCGGTGGCGATGACGTGCTCGACGCCCGTGCGGGCGACGATGGAGATGTGGCTGTCGTTGACCTCGACGACCTTCGCGTCAACTTTGCGCACGTCCGTGTCCTCTGCGCCGTTCGAGGCGGCGAGCACCGGCGCGTAGGCCGCGAGCGTTAACACGACCGCGATTAAACTGGCGAGGCTGCGTCTTCTCATCTTCAAGGCTCCTGTGACCGACCGTCAAAGGCTTTCGTCTTAACTGTCCACGGCAACCGATATGCCGCGCCGTCTCTAAGTGCTAATCGCGTAAAAAATCCTGAAAAAGTATCACCCCGGCTCCGAGACGCCGCCCGCAGGCTTGTCCGCTTGTACGGCGTGAGGACGTTTTGTTACGGTACAGGCATGGCCGCGACGCCCCAGGGCAAAGTGTCGAAATCGCTCCGCTATCTTTTCGTGCTCGCGCTCGCGCACCTCTGCGCCGCGGCGCCGCAGGCGCGCCAGACTCCCGCGCCGCAGCAGCCCCCCGCGCAGCGCACGGGCCGCTCTTACGACACGGCGCCGCCCACACGCCGCGCCGCGCCGCCCGCGCCCCAATCCCCTTCCCCCGTCGTCTTCACGGACGTGACGGCGCAGGTCGGCATCAACTTCAAGCACGCCGCCTCGCACACCTCGCAGAAGTACCTGCCCGAGACGATGGGCGCGGGCGTCGCGCTCTTCGACTTCGACGGGGACGGCCGCCTCGACATCTTCTTCACCAACGGCGCGCTCCTCTCCAACCCGATGCCGAAGGGGGCCGCGCCCGACAAGCGCGACCCGCGCTTCTGGAACCGCCTGTATCACCAGAAGCCGGACGGCACCTTCGAGGACGTGACCGAGCGCGCGGGGCTGCAAGGCTCCGGCTACTCGATGGGCGCGGCGGCCGCGGACTTCGACGGCGACGGGCGCGCGGACATCTACGTCGCGGCCTACGGCGGCGAGGGGCGCCTCTACCGCAACCGCGGCGACGGGACGTTCGAGGACGTGACGCAGAAGTTGAAGGCCGCGGTGCCGGGCTGGGGGACGAGCGCGGGCTGGCTCGACTACGACCGCGACGGCCGGCTCGACCTCTACGTCACGCGCTACATGGACTGGGACTTCGAACGCGGCTCGCTCTACTGCGGCTCGCCGCAGGTGCGCGCCTATTGCCACCCGGACAACTTCAAAGGTGCCGCGCCCGTCCTCCTTCATCAGAAAGCGGACGGCACCTTCGAGGACGTGAGTGCGCGCGCAGGCGTCGCAGACCCCGAAGGCAAGGGGCTCGGCGTCGCCTTCGCGGACTTCGACGGAGACGGCTGGACGGACATCTTTCAGGCGAACGACAACGCGCGGCAGTTCCTCTTCCGCAACAAGGGGGACGGCACGTTCGAGGAGATGGGGCTGCTCGCGGGCGTCGGCTTTGACGAGAACGGGAAGGCTTTCGCGGGGATGGGCGTGGACGCCGCCGACTACGACAACGACGGCCGCGTGGACGTTCTCGTCACCGCGCTCTCGAACGAGACCTACCCGCTCTTCCGCAACAACGGCGACATGAGCTTCTCTTACGCGACGGGCACGACGGGCCTCGGCCCCATCACCATCCCGTACTCGGGCTGGGGCGCGCGCTTCGCGGACTTCGACGCGGACGGCTTGCGCGACATCTTCGTCGCGCAGGGGCACGTCCTCGACACCATCGAGCAGACGACCGGCTTCCTCCTCTACAAACAGCCGCCGCTACTCCTGCGCAACACGGGCAGGACGTTCGTCAACGTCTCCGAGTCGGCCGGCCTCAAAACCCCGCTCGCCGCCCGCGGCGCGGCCTTCGGCGACATTGATAACGACGGCGACACGGACGTGGTGCTCGCGCAGACGGACGGCCCGGCGCTCGTCCTGCGTAACTCGGGGGCGAAGAACCACTGGCTCGGCCTGACGCTCGTCGGCACAGGGATGAACAGACAGGGGCTCGGGGCGCGCGTCGTCGTGACGGACTCGGCGGGCGCGCGCCAGGTCTTTGACGTGACGGGCGCGGGCAGTTATCTTTCCACCAACGACACGCGCCTGCTCGTCGGTCTCGGAAGTAAGACCGGCGTCCGCACGGTCGAGGTTCGCTGGCCCGGAGGCAAAGTCCAGACGCTCAACTCCCCGGCGGTTGACTCTTATCTGACTGTTCAAGAGAAGTAGACGGCCGCCTCTCGCCGGGAGCGCGGGCATCCCTGCCCGCCATGAGCGCGATAGCGCGAAGACGCAGAGACTTTATGTCTCAAGGTTGAGAGATGACGGATGACGGCTAAGCGTGCTCGGGCACGCTTTGGCGGGCAGGGATGCCCGCGCTCCCGGCGACGCGCGGTATCATTATTGTGCGTCTCCCCTCAAACTTTCGATTGATGACAACGAAGCTCTCATCCATCATCATGCCCCGGTCAGGCGGCACCGGCCCGTTCGCGGTTCGCACCCTGTAACCCTTAAAAAGTTTTCCGAAGTCACACAGATGAAAAGTCATCCCCTTTCCCCCCGCGCCCGGCGCGCGCTCGCGCTGCTCGCCGCCTTGACGCTCTGCCCGACACTTTCCAGAGCGCAGACCGCGCAGCAGAAGCCGCAGGGCGGCATGGGCGTCAACACCGGCTCGGTGCTCGTCTCGGGCGCGCGCCGCACCGCCGGCATCACCGACCCGAAGGCGCCCGTCGTCTTCGAGGACGTGACGGCGCGCACGGCCCTCGCGCAGTTCAAGAACACGACCGGGACGAAGCAGAAGGACTACATCGTCGAGTGCGTCTCGGGCGGCGTCGCCGTCTTCGACTACGACAACGACGGCCTGCCCGACATCTACATCCTCAACGGCTCGACCATCGCCGCCGAGCAGGGCAAGGAGAAGGCGCCGCGCGCCGCGCTCTTCCACAACCTCGGCAACTGGAAGTTCGAAGACGTGACGGAGAAGGCCGGCGTCTCGAACGACCGCTGGGGCATGGGCGTGGCCGTCGGCGACTACGACAACGACGGCTACGCGGACATGTTCGTCGGCAACTTCGGCACGTCGCGCCTCTACCACAACAACGGCAACGGGACGTTCACCGACGTGGCGCCGAAGCTGGGCGTCGCGCGCAAGGGCTGGTCAACGGGCGCGAGCTTCGGCGATTACGACAACGACGGGCGGCTCGACCTCTTCGTCCCCGGCTACGTCGCGCTCGACCTTGAGAACCTGCCGCCGTCGCCTTCGGACGCGGCCAAGCCCGGACAGATCGGGCAGAACTTCTGCCAGTTCCGCGGCGTCACCGTCATGTGCGGCCCGCGCGGCCTGAAGGGCGACACCGACACGCTCTACCACCAGAAGGCGGACGGCACCTTCGAGGACGTGAGCGAGAAGGCGGGAGTCAACGACCCGCAGCGCTACTACGGCTTCACCTCGGCGTGGGTACACGCGGACGACGACAATTTGCTCGACCTCGTCGTCGTCAACGACTCGACGCCGAAACAGCTCTACATCAACAAGGGCAACGGCACGTTCGAGGAGGTCGGCTACCCTTCGGGCATGGCCTTGAACGAGAACGGGCGCGAGCAGGCGGGGATGGGGCTCGCCGTCGGCGACTACGACAACGACGGCCGCCTCGATTTCCACATCACGAACTTCTCCGACGACTCGAACACGCTCTACCACAACGACGGCGAGGGCAACTTCACCGACGTGACCTTCCAGGCGGGCCTCGGCGAGCCGACGATCCCCTTCCTCGGCTGGGGCACAGCGTTCTTAGACTACGACGCCGACGGCTGGAAGGACGTGGTCGTCGCCAACGGCCACGTCTACCCGGCCGTGGACAGCCAGCAGTGGGGCACCTCCTACGCCCAACAGCTCCTGCTCTTCCGCAACAACCCGCACCCCGATGCCAGACAGGCCGAGCGCGGCGCGCGCCAGTTCCAGCGCGTCGGCGCAGCCCCCGGCTCGGGGCTCGCCGAAGCCTGGCCGAGCCGCGGCCTCGCCGTCGCAGACTTCGACGGGGACGGCCGCCTCGACCTCGTCGTCAGCAACATCGACACCTACCCGGCGCTGCTCCGCAACGTGACGGAGACGAAGAACCACTGGCTGCGGCTCCGCCTCGTCGGCGACCCCGCGAAGAAGAGCCCGCGCGACGCGACCGGCGCGGTCGTTTTCGTGACGACGGGCAAGATGCGCCAGCGCGGAGACGTGATTAGCGGCGGCAGCTTCGCCTCCCAGAACGACCCCTGCCTCTACTTCGGCCTCGGCGCGGCGGCCAAAGTTGACAAGCTCGAAGTCCGCTGGCCCGACGGCTCCGCCGAGACCTTCGACGTGCCGGCGGTGGACAAGACGCTTACACTCACCGAAGGCAAGGGCTTGAAGTAGGGGGACAAAGCCGCGAAAGCGCGCCAAATTCTCGCTCCCGCGCCCCGCAAACCGCTTTCCCCAGGGAAACAGGGGCCTCCCGCATCGGAAAAGATGGCTCGCGCAGCAAAAAAGATAGCTCGCGCAGGAAAACAGACGCCTCGCGCAATGAAACAGACGCCTCGCGCAACCGTACAGATGCCTCGCGCAATGAATCAGGAGCCTCGCGCAGCCGTAGAGATGCCTCGCGCAGTCGTACAGACGCCTCGCGCAGTCGTAGAGACGCCTCGCGCAAAGAAACAGACGCCTCGCGCAATGAAAAACATGGCTCGCGCAGCGGTACAGACGCCTCGCGCAGCGTAACAGACGCCTTCCCCCGCGCCCCAGCGCGCCCCCCTTACAAAAACTCTTGCAGAATAGGCCGAATTGAATATAATTGGCGGCCTCAACTGACAAGGTTTCGGGTCGCACCTTCAAAGGGACGGGAGGAGCCGCCACCCTCCAGCCTCAAAACCTCAACCCCTCGCACCTTCCATTGGAAAGGAGTTCTCCATGAAAACACTCGAAACGAAACGGATGGAGATGTGTATCCGCGTCTGTGAGAGCCGGCCGGAATTCCCCCTGGCGGGGGCCGATGACGCGCCCGGGGCGGACTCGTTCGACAAACTCGGTCTGGCCGTCGAGCGGATCAGGTCGGCATCCTACGAACAGTCGAGGGCACAGAGCGCCCTGCGCGAGAATTCCACCAAAGTCGATGCCACGCGCGCAGAGTTGGAGAGGCAGTTGGAGGCCATCAGGAGGACGGTGCGCGTCACGGGACTCCCCGGCCTCGAAAATAAGTTCCTCCCGGCGCGCAACGTCAACGACCAGGGGCTTATCACGCTGGCGCGCACGTATGGGAACGACGCCTTCCCCATCAAGGCGGATTTAATCAAGCGGGCCTTAGGCGCAGACTTCATCAACGACCTCGCAGTGGCGGCACAAGCCTTCGACGAGGCCATCAAAGAGCGGCCGCGTCTTTTAAACAAGCAGAGTGAAGCCACGACGGAACTCGACAGCCAGATTGATGACGCGCTGCGCATCGTGCGCGAGCTAGGCGTCATCGTGAGCAACGTCTACGCCAACGACCCCACGAAACTCGCCCTCTGGGAGACTGTCTCGCACGTCGAGAAGGCCGGCCGTCGTCACGGCGCGGGCGACGACGACAACAACAACCAACCCCCTCCGCCCGCCCAAAGCTGACACACCCCCACCGGGGCGGCCCAACCCGCCGCCCCAACTTCTCCCACACGCCCGCACAGGCGTAATCTCTGGCCGCTTGCAGTACGTCTAAGATATGTTGGGCGCTAGTCTTTAATCGGCGACGTAGTGTTAAAATATCGGTCGAGATAGGTACTCAAGGAGGCAGTAATGGCGAAAAGGTTGAGGGATTTGAAAGAACTTAAGATCGAGCGCCCACCGAGGGTCAAGCTCTCGGCCAAAGAGTCGCTAAAGCGGACGCAGGAGTTTGATAAGCGAAAGGAGCGCCTCGTTGCCGCTATCCGAAAGAGCAAGGGTTGAAGTGTACCTGCCTGACCTGCCGCGCGCCGCTTACCAGACCTTGCTGAACGAGTTGGCGGAAGAATTCACCTACACCTTCGGCGGCTGCACGATCATCCGCGGGCTTGACGGCAGCTACCTCTCGCAGGCTGGCTCGCAGATTCAGGACCGAATCAACCTCATTTACACAGACACGCCGTATGCGTTTGAAGAACACTTCGAGGTCGTCTCGGCATATGCCGAAAAGCTCAAGGCCGCCGTTGATGCCGCGCTAGAGGAAGAGGCAGTCCTGATTACGGCGGCTAAGATTTACCACGCCGAATAAACCATCCTCGCCGCACCCAAAAACGGCATGCACCCAACCGCCGACACAACGCTTCTCATGAAAATCGAATTGCTCGGGGCGGCGGGTGATGCCGGGCGGAAGACACTCACGCTCGCCGAGGGCAAGGGCGTAAAATGAGGGGCGCTAGTTCATCAAGGGTTGCGGAGGGGAATTGAGTTGACGCTCGACATCACGGAAGAGGAGAGGGACTACCTGCTCGAACTCCTTGAGGCGAAGCGGTCGGAGATGCTCCACGAGCTGCACCACACCGACACGCTCGACTACAAAGAGATGCTGCGGCGGAGGATGGCGCTGGCCGAGGGGCTCCGCTCGAAGGTCGAGGGCGCGGGCCGCTAGGGCAGGCCGGAGCGGTTTGAGGAGAAAATTAAAAGGGCGGCGGTCTGGATGTCCAAACCGCCGCCCCTCTTCTCACGATCTCAAGGGGTCGTGAGGCCGCGTCACTGTCCTCACCCCAGCAACGCGTAGGCGGATACGTTCAGCACCCGCCCTGGTTGAGGCGGCTTATATCACACCTCTGCACCCGCCTCAAGAACTTTTTTTGCAGCACCCCTCAGAGAAGCGACGGGCCGGCGTTCGGCTCGCCTTCGGCGAAGCGGGAGGGGCGGAGGGCGTGAGCGTCTAAGGCGTGTGCACGGCCGTCGAGGATGATTTCGGCGAGGAGCTGGCCGAGGGCGGGGGCGTGCATGACGCCGTGGCCGGAGGAGCCGTCGGCGAGGTAGAGGTCTTCGAAGCCTTCGGCGCGGCCGAGGATGGCGTGGCGGTCGGGCGACATCTCGTAGAGCCCGGCCCAGCAGGCCGCGCGGTCTATCTCGGCCCCGCGCAGGCAGGGTACGCGCGCGTGCGCTTTCGACACGACGGTCTTCAACCACCCTTCATCCACGCCCGTCTCGAAGGGGTCTGCCACGCGCGGCACGTCCGGCCAGAGCAACAGCACGCGCCCTTCGCGCACGCGCAGGTGAAAGCCGTCGCCGGCGTAGATGGTCATCGGCATGGCTTCGGGCAGTTGGTCGAAGGGGCGCGTGATTGCGACCTGCCTGCGCAGCGGCGTGACGGGAACTTCCGCCCCGACGAGGCGCCCGACCTCGCCCGCCCACGCGCCCGCCGCGTTGACGAACGCGCCCGCCGAGACTTCGCCCGCGGTCGTCAACAACGTCCCCGTTTTCCCTCCCACGCCCGCCCGCGCGCCTTCGACCGCGACGCCGTAGAGGAAGCGCGCGCCCAGACGCGCCGCCGCCGACGTGTAGCCGCGCAGGATTTCCAAAGGCCGTATGAAGCCGTCCGAAGGGCTGTAGACCCCGCCCGCCACGCCTTCGAGATTCAACGCGGGGTTCAGCCGCGCGGCCTCTTCGACGCCGACCACGCGCGCCTCGGAGAGCCCGCACTCGCGCTGCACCGCCTGCGCCGAGACAAGCTCTTGCAACTCCCCTTCATTCCCCACGACGAAGAGGTACCCGGCCTGCCGGAAGCCCGGATCGACGCCCGTCTCCTCCTCAAACCGCAAAAGCTTCTCGCGCGACAGCAGCGAGAGCCGAACGTTAACCCGCGTGCCGAACTGCGCGCGGAAGCCGCCCGTCGCGCGCCCCGTGCTCCCCTCGCCCGGCCGCGCCCCGCGCTCCAGCACCAGCACGTCGCGCACGCCCCGCGCCGCCAGGTGGTACGCCACGCTCGCGCCGATGACTCCGCCGCCGATGATGACAACGCCTGCCGTCTGCATAAGGAATCAGTAGGCAGTAGGCAGTCGCTCCGCGTCGCGGACGTTGAAGGTTTAAATCGGAATTCCCGACAGCAGTGTCTTCAACTGCCTACTGCTTTCAAGCTTCCGCCAGCCCGAACTTGCTCGCCAGGACGAGGCTGAGCGAGCCCATGAGCGTCGGCTCGCTCAGGGTCGAGGCGACGATGCGGGCGGAGGGGAGGCCGCGGCGTATGCTGCGCTGGATGGTCTCTTCGAGCGAGGGCGCGATGATGGGCCAGGCGCGCGTGATCTGGCCGCCGACGACCACCGTCTCGGGCGAGAGCCCTACGATGAGGTTCGAGATGCCGATGCCGAGGTAGTGCGCCGTCTCGGTCAGCGCGTCGATGGCCGCCTGCTCGCCGCCGAGCGCGCGCTCGACGACCTCGCCGAAAGGGGCGTGCGCGCCCTTGCCCGAGTTGGCGGCGTAGCGCGCGACGGCCGCGCGCTCCGAGGCGAACGCCTCCCAGCAGTCGCGGTTGCCGCACGAGCAGGCGACGGGCGCGCCCTGCCCGACGATCATGTGGCCGAACTCGCCCGCCGCCCCGCGCTCGCCGCGATAAATCTGTCCGTCGAAGACGATGCCGGTGCCGATGCCCTCGGCGATGAGCGCGAGGATGAAGTCGCGCGCCCCGCTCACCTCGGGCCGCCCGAACCAAAGCTCCGCGAGCGCCGCGGCGTTGGCGTCGTTGTCCACGAAAGCCTTGAGCCCGGTCGCCCGCCCGATCTCCTCGGCGATGGGCCAGTCGCGCCAGCGGAAGAAGGGGATGTAGATGGCGCGCCCCGTCCCCGTGTCCACGAGCCCCGGCAGGCTCACGCCGACGCCGGCGATGGCGCCCTGGTGTTGACGGCCGGCGATGTCGCGCAGGCGCTCGATAACGTGCGCGGCCAGCTCTTCGGGGCGCGGGCTATTCTCGAAGCGCTCGCGCGCGACGACGCGGCCGACGAGGTCGCTCGCGGCGATGGTGGTCGCCGAGGGCGTGATGTCGATGCCGATGGCGGTCGCGCCCGCCGCGCGCAGCCTCAAGAGCGTCGGCCGCCGGCCGCCGGTCGAAGCGCCCGCGCCGATCTCCTCGATGAGCCCCTCGTCCTTCAGCTCCTCGACGATGGTCGAGACGGTCGAGCGTTGCAACTCGGTCGAGCGCGCGATCTCGGCGCGCGAGATGGGCTCGCGGTCGCGGATGTAGTTGAGGACGAACTGCCGGTTGATGTCCCTGATCGTGGACGACCGCGCGGCCTGCGCCTTCGTGAGATCGATGCGTCGCATAGAAAAGGAAGTGATGAGCGATGAGTGATGCATGATGAAGAAGAGACGGCGTGCTCCTTATTCATCATGCATCACTCATCGCTCATCACTCTATACCCTACTGCTTCGGCGTCGCGGCCGGCGCGGGCGGGGCCGGCGGCAGGTCGAAGAGCTTGTCTTCGACGGGGACACCGTGTTTGACATCGGTGAGGGTATGCGTGTGGCTGTTGAAGGTGTCGATGGCCGAGACGCGGACGACGAAGGGCAGCTTGACGCCGTCCACGTCGCGGTAGTCTTCGAAGTCCACCTGCTCGGGAATCTGGTTGAGGATGGCGTCGGTCAGCGTCACGACGCGCAGGAGGAGCCCCGTCTCGGCGTCGAAGAAGTAGCGGCGCTGGACGTTCTCGGACGGGCGGTCAACGACGACGATGGCGTCGCGGTCGCCCACCTTCCTGCGGCCGGCCACGCGCATCGTCGGCGCGGGCGCGAACTTAACGACGTTGAAATAGTCGAGGCCGCGCCGCGCATCCGCGAGTTCGCTCGGGCTGAAGGCGCGCGCGCCGCGCGGGCCGGACATCCAGCCGGTCGTGCCGCTGACGGCCCTGCGCATCGCGCCGCCCTGCGGCCCCTCGACGGAGAGCAGTCCCTTGTCATTCCCCTTCAGCGTGACCTCGAAGTTCTGCGTGCGCCCCTGCGAGGCCGTGGCCGTGCCCTTGATGACGACCGTCTGGAACTTGTCACGCGCCGCGGGCGCGCCGACGGCCGCGACGTACTTGTCGAAGACCTGCTGCACGGTCGGCTGCGCGGCGCGCGCGGCGCCTTCGGCGTGGGCGTCGGCGCCGGGCGTGGGCGTCGCGCCGGGCGGGGGCGGCTCGTGGGCCGAGGCGGCGAGCGGGAGCGCGGGCATCCCCTGCGGGTGCGTCTGGCCGCGGTGGCAGGTGTAGCAGGTCACCTCGCCGCGGCTCAGGCCGAAGTTGCCGCCGTTGACCGACAAGACCATCCGCATCATGTCGCGCGCGGTCTTCTTCTCCTCCTTGTCGTCGCTCTCCCAGACCCAGTTGGTGCGCCCCTGCGCGTCCTTGCCCTGGCTGACGTGGCAGAAGCCGCACTGCACGCCGAGCGAGGCCGAGATGAAGTTCATCTCGGCGAAGAGTTGCGACTCGGGCAGCCCCTTCAAGACCTGGATGTTCTTGCGCGTCTGCTCGACGGGCTTGTCCCCCTGCGACGGCCCCTGCGCCGAGGTGCGCGCGGCGCGCCCCCACAGCCCGAACGACGCGGCGAGGGTGAGAGCCGCGCACACGACTCCTCGCATCAAACGCTCTTTCGACATCGTGTCTTCAATTCCTTTCAAGTATGGATGGGTGGTCGGCTGCGCCGCGGGGACGGGGCGGCCGGCGCGGGCATTGTACGTGCGCCGCCCCGACCGCGTCCAACCATTTTCACGTACAAAAATTCTTCTGCAACCTTTCCGCACCGCCCGCGTGTAAGGCAGGCGAGCGTCGGTCGCTTGAGACCAGCCCCCGCAGCAGAAGGAGAGACTATGCACCAACCCGGAAAGAGAACGCTCCTGGCCCTCGCCCTCCTCGTCCTCGCCGCGCCGGCGGCGCTCGCGCAGACGGAGGCGCCGAAGCCGGAGGACAACTTCGTCACGCAGAAGATGTTTCAGAACCGCGTCTTCGACGTGAAGAACCGCGACCCTTTGAGTCTCGTCCGCGTGCTCCTGCCGCTGACGAGCGGCTTCCGCGGCGCGACCGTCTCGGCCAACCCGGAGTTCCGCACCATCTCGGTGCGCGACTTCCCCGAGAACATCGCCGTCATCGAGGAGGCCATCCGCCGCCTCGACACGCCCGAGCCCGCGCGCCCGGCGGTCAAGTTCCGCGTCTACTTCCTCATCGGCTCGAACGACGAGGCGGCCCCGGCCCGCTACCCCGCGGAACTCTCCGACGCCGTGCGGCAACTCCAGTCCACGCTCGGCAACAAGAACTTCAACCTCATCGGCTCGCAGATCGTGCGCAGCAAGGAGGGGCGCGGCGCGAACACCAACAAGGGCGTCGCCGACATCAAGATGCCAAACGACACGCCGGCCAACAAGAGCCCGGTCTACTACGACTACGTCATGCAGGGCGTCACGCTCGACGGCGCGCCCGGCCAGGCGCGCGTGCAGATCGAAGACTTCGTCATGAACCTGAAGGTGCCGCTCTGGCTCGGCGCCGAGAAACTGGTCTACGAGTCTGTCGGCTTCCGCAACCCCGTCTCGCTGCGCGAGGGCGAGCGCGTCGTCGCCGGCACCACCAGCATCGCCGACAAGAACGTCGTCGTCGTCCTCACCGCGAGCACGATGAAATGAATGAGTAGACAGTAGTCAGCAGCTTAAAACAGGTTCGGCGGGCGTCGGGTTTTTAATCCGTAACGCCCGCCGAAGTTTTTTAACTGTCTACTGACTACCGCCCTGTTAGTTCCTTTCCTTCTCGTTGTGCTTGTCGCGGTAGATCAGGCGGCTCTCGTGGTTCAGCTCGCGTTCGAGGCCGGCGCGCTCGCGCCTGGTGACCTCGCCGTCAGACTTCGCCTCGCGCTCGTCCTGTCGAATCTCGCGCGCGTTCCGCTCCAGCCGCAGGGTCTCACGCCCCGTCAGCTCGCCCGAGCGGACGCCCTGGCCGATGCGCTGCTGCTGACGTTCCTGGCGCCGGTTGATGCCCGGCGTGCGCGTGCCGCAGTGGCCGTGCGCCTCCGCTGAGACCGCCGCCGCGCCCAACAGCGCGAGCGCGAAGACCGTTGACACAAACTTCCTCATCTCCTAGTCCTCCTCTTCCAAATTGTTTTAGCCGTCCGAGGAGAGTTTGACGACACACACTTGGACGAAGAGTGGCGGCGCTTGGTCTGGAAAATTAATCAGTAGGCAGTAGGCAGTAGACAGTTCGCAGGTACACACAGTTGTTAAAGTAATCGGGAGCGGCGAGTTGAAACTCTCGCCGCTCCCGAGTTGTTCCGGATGATACGTGAAGACGCTTCCGATCTTAACTGCCTACTGCCATCTGCCTACTGCCTACTGAAGGATCGGGTGCCCGCCGCCGCGGCTGTGGTCGTAGGTCTGCTGAAAGAGGCGGCGGTCGTTGTGGTAGAGGATGATGTGCTCGCCCTCGTAGCGCGCGACGTTGGCGATGCGCTGGAAGTCGCGTTCGTGCTCGGCGACGAGGAACGCGGCCGGCTCCATCGAGAGCACCATCCCGGCGGCGTAGACGTACCCGCCCTTGTCGTAGACGCTCCCCGCGTACTGCGCCGCGCCGATGGCGATGTCGGGCGAGTAGGCGCCTGCCGAGTCGCGGTCGCGGTCGGCGCGGCCGATGAAGACCGTGTAGTCCGAGTAGTTCAACTCCTGCCGGTAGCCGTGGCGGGCCGCGATGGCGAACAGCTCCGTGAGGCCGCTGTCGATGGCGCGCAGCGCCTCGGGCCGCGGGCGGCTCACCGCGTAGACGCGCACGCCGCGCGGCGTCTGCGCCTCGAACTGGAAGCGGTCGCCCGAATACTGCTGGGCCATCGCCATGAGGCGCGAATCCACGCCCCTCTGCGGCGCGGGCTGGGGCGCCGGCGTATAGGCTCTGCGCCGCCACTGCGCCGACACGTCGGGCGACGCGAAGAGCGCGCCGCACAAAATCAAAGCTACAAGTCCGACCCTGAAGATTTTGAACTTCACTGCCTTAAACCCCCTCGTAAAAAAATAGGCGCGCCGTGAGGGGGATTCTTCAACGCCTCCTCCGGCGCGCCTGCTGTCTCCGGCCCCTGCGCCCTGCGCAGGCGGCCCGCCTGTCCCTGAGTCGCGTGCCCCTTGAAGGGAACCGGGCGACGCCACCCGGATCAAATCTTACGGCCTTCCCCCGTGCTTGCCATCGTTGTTGCCCTTGTTGCCGTTGTTATTGTTGTCGCGGGGGGGCGGCGACTCCTTCGGCGGGCGGGGCACCTCGCCCCTCTCCTTGGGCGGCGGCGGCGGCTTCTCGTTCCCCTTCTGCGGCTCGACCGCTATCGCGCTGACGGCGAGCACGCTCGAAGCGATGAACGCGATGCTGAACTTCTTTAACAACTTCATGGTTCCTGCCTTTTCCTCCTCGTTCCGTTCGCGCACGGGAGGGAGAAGGAGAGACGTGCGAGTCTCGCCGACTCAAGTTTGCAAGGTCAGTGCCACGGCGGCCGCCCCCGGCTATAAAGCCTTTTACGGCGTGAGTTTTCCGCGGGTCGCACCGTATGGTCGGGGCTCGCACCGTATCGTGTACGCCTCAGTGCGAGTCGCGGCGGCGTCCGGTTTTGTGCACGGGGCGCACACTCTCAACGTCTTACGACGATTCTGGCGCTGCTCACGTTGCCACTGCCGTCGATGGCGCGCAGTGAGATTGTGTGCTCGCCCGCGCCTTCCAGGGGCAGTTCGAGCGCGTAGGACTCGCGCGGGCCGTCGGCGATGCCGTCCTCGGGGAAGACTGTGCGCCACTCGCCGCTATCGACCGAAACGTCCGCGCGCCGCACGCGCCCCGAGCCGTCATCGACCGTGAAGCGGACGCGCGCCCGCCCGTCGGCGCCCACCTGCGGCTGCCCCTCGGCGCGCACGACCGGAGGCGTCGAGTCCACGTCCACCGGCTCGCTGACGCGCTCGCCCGTCAAAGCCTGGCCCAGGGAGTTCTCGGGCGCGTCCGAGGCGACGACCTTGAAGACGTAGCTGCCGTCGCCGAGCGCCGCGCCGTCCACCGAGAAGAAGTTGTCGCGCAGGTTCTCTTTCAACAGGTGGAACGTCGTCTCGCCGACCGAGCGGTAGTAGACGCTGTAGAGCAGCTGGTCGCCGTTGCGGTCTTCGGCCTGCCACTGCAAGGAGACGGCGCCGCGCAGGAACGTGCGGCGCGGCGGGATCTGCACCTGCGGCCCGATGAGCGAGGGGTCGAGCCCCGACGCCTCGATGTTCGGATCGACCTGCACCTGCACGGCCGACTGCAAGGCGATGCCGACGGGGAGCACCTGAATCTGCAAGACCTCGGGCGCGACGTTACGCGGCAGGTAGGAAAGGTTAACGTACTCGATGCGCGGGTCAGTCCCGCCCGCGGGCCGCAGCACGGCGCGCCACTGTATGAAGCGCGCGCGCGGGCTGGTCACGCCCGCGCCCGAGGGGTCGCGGTACGGCGCGCTCCAGTCGCTCCAGGTCATGTCGGGCCGCTCCGTGTTGCCCGTGCGCGTCTGCAACTCGACCTGCCCGCGCCCGCGCCACCAGACCCGCCCCCAGGAGGCGACGAACTTCGCGTCGCGCACGGGCGACTCGTAAGTCCCTTCGGCCGACTGCTCGGCGCCGAGGCGGAAGAGCTTGCCCTGGTTCGAAGAGGCCGCGAACACGTCCGAGCCGCGGACGACGAACGAGGAGATTTGATCCTCGCTCGACTGGAGAAGCAAAGTGTCGCGCCCGTCGTCGGTCACGGAGTAGATGCGCCCCTTGTCGCTCGTGCCGACGAGCACGCCGCCGCCGCGCGGCGCGGCCGCGACCGAGAAGGCCGTCACCGTCTGCGAACTCCACAACACGTCCGAGCCGCCGTCCGGGGCGATGCGGAAGACGGCGCTGCGCGCGCCGTTCAACTCGTTGCGGCTGCGCGCGGCCGCCTGCTGCTGCGCGGCGAGCGCGACGGCCTGCGCGGCGCCGTCGTCGGTCGTGACGGTGCCGGTCACGGTGCCGCCGGACGTGGAACTGCTCACGGTCGTGGTGCTCGTCGTCGCGGCGGCGCGCGGGCTCGTCGCCGCGTCGCTCAGCGCCAGCGCGTAGAGCGAGCCGTCGGCGGCGAGCGAGAGCGCGTGCACCTCGCGCAGCGGCGAGTCGAAGAGCGCGAACGCCTTGCCCTGCGGCGAGACGCGCAGCACGAGCCCGCCCGGGTCGGTGCCGGCGAGCAGGTTCCCCTGCCCGTCCACCGTGAGCGAGATGATGTGCGTCTCGTTAGTGTCGATGAGGAGCGCCGTCTCGGGCTTCGCGCCGGCCGCGCTCACGCGGTAGAGCTTGCCCGTGTCGCCCGTGCCGACGGCGAGCGCGCCGTCGGGCAGAAGCGCCAGCGACCAGATGTACTTGTCCGGCGGGTCGAAGTAGACCTCGGCCTTGCCGTCGGAAGTGATGCGGTAGACCTTGCCGTCGGGCGAGGTGCCGGCGTAGAGCGCGCCGTCGCGCCCGACCACGAGTGCCGTCACGTCCAGCTCGGCCGCGTCGTAAAGCAGCGCGCCGCGCCCGTCCGCGCCCACGCGGAAGATGCGCCCGTCGTGCCCCGTCCCGAGGTAGACGTTCCCCGAAGCGTCGGCCGCGCTCGACCAGACGTAAGCCTGCTCCGTGTCGAAGACCTGCGTGAACTTCGGCGCGAGCATCAGCGCGCCGGTGTCCGTGACGGAGACGCCGTGCGACTCGCCGGACATGAGCTGCGCGCGCGAGTCGGTCTCCCACACGACGGGGCCGCCGGCCCGCGTCTTCACGACGCCGAGGATGACGATTGCGGTTGAGAGGAGAAGGAGTCGAAGAGTACGAAGGGGCATGCGTCTGTTTGTCATCAAGTATGAAGGTTTGCTTTCAATGTCGGGGCGGCGTTCGTTCACGCCCGCCTTCATGAATCATAACCCGAAAGCCGCGCGCACGGAACCACGACCGACGACAAACCGCGCGCCTCACGTCCCGACGTAGCGCGCGTAGACCGTGCGCGCCGTGGCCGGGTCGTCCGTCCCGCGCACGATGGCGCGCGCGTCGCGGAAGACGGTCAGCTCGTACGCGCCCGCGCGCAGGCGGACGAGGTACTCGTTGGCCTTCACCTCGCCCGCGCCGCTCAGCCGCGCCGCCAGCGCGTCGAGGTCGAGCGTCGTCGCCCCCTGCGGGGAGACCTGCACGGCGTCGCGCCCGCAGAGCACGGTCGTCAAATCGCCCGCCTCCGCCTCCAGAGTCTCGAACCGTCCGAGCCCGCACGCGGGGCAGTCCGGCGCACGTCCGCCCGCGCCGATCTGCCGCCACTCGTTGCGCCACACGTCGAACTGCATGAGGCGCCCGTGCAGACTCTCGACCCTGCCCGTCAGAAGCTTCAAAGCCTCCGCGACCTGAACCGCGGCGACGACGTTGATGATGGGCATGATGACGCCCGCCGTGTCGCACGTCGGCGCGGTGCCCGCCGCGGGCACTTCGGGGAAGACGCAGCGCAGGCAGGGCGTCGTCCCCGGCCTGACGGTCAGCGTCACGCCGTAGCTCCCCACGGCCGCGCCGTAGACCCAAGCGACGCCGTGTTTGACGCACGCGTCGTTGATGAGAAAGCGCGTCGCGAAGTTGTCGGTGCCGTCCAGCACCACGTCGCAGCCTTCCAACAGCCGCTCGACGTTCGAACGGCTCACGTCCGCGACCTCCGCCTCGCACGCGACCTCGGAGTTAATCTCCGCGACGCGTCGCGCAGCCGCGACGGCCTTCGGCGTCCGCTCGCGCGCGTCGCGCTCCGTGAACATTGTCTGCCGCTGTAGGTTCGACTCCTCGACGAAGTCCCGGTCAACAACCCGCAAGCTTCCCACGCCCGCGCGCGCCAGCATCTCGACCTGCGCCGAGCCCAGCGCGCCGCACCCGACGACGAGCGCCCGCGCCTCGCGCAGACGCCGCTGCCCCTCCTCGCCGATGCCCTCGAACAGAATCTGCCTGCTGTAACGTTCCATCACGAATTTGAAATCTCAAATCTCAAATTTGAAATTAAGATTCTTCAGCTTTCATTCCCGAACAACTTCTTCTCCGCCGCGGCCTGCATGACGCCGGGCGGCGGCAGGCGGCCAGTCCAGAGGCGGAACTGCTCCTCGGCCTGCGCGACGAGCATCCCCAGGCCGCCGACAGTCTCGCAGCCGGCGGCGCGCGCCTCGCGCAGGAAGCGCGTCTCGGCCGGGTTGTAAACCATGTCATAAGCGACGCGCGCCCCGCGCAGTTGCGACTCGGTGGCCGCCGTCCCCGTCTCTTTAGTGCCGCGAGTGCCGAGCGGCGTTGTGTTCGCCACCACGTCGAAGCCTTCGAAGCTCGCGCCTTCGAGCCGCGCGAAGTCTGCGCCGAACTCCTCCGCGACTGCTTGGCCGCGTTCTTCGTCGCGCGCGAAGACTGTGGCCTGAGCACCGCGCCCGCCGAGCGCCCACAGCAGCGCGCGCGCGGCGCCGCCCGCTCCGAGCACCGCGACACGCGCCCCGCGCAGCTCGACCAACCCGGCCAGCGGCACGACCGAAGCCTCCGCGTCGGTGTTGAAGCCTTCGAGCCCGCGCCCCTCCGAGATGACCAGAGTGTTGACCGCGCCGATGCGCGCGGCGTCGGGCGCGACCGAATCGAGGTGCGGGATGACGACCTGCTTGTGCGGCGCGGTGACGCTCAACCCGCGCAGGTTCCAGCGCAGCTCGCGCGTGCGCGGGTCAACCATCCGCCTGACGAACTCCGGCAAGTCCTCAACTTCAAACAGGAGATAGACCGCGTCGAGCCCGAGCGCAGCGAAACCCCTGTTGTGCATGTACGGCGAGAGCGAGTGGCCGACGGGCGAGCCGACGATTCCCGTGACCGTAGTCTTCTCGCTCAGCTCGCGGACGCGGTAGAGGTCGCGCAGGTCGCGCGCGTCGATCTGCCCGGGCGCGGTCGCCTGCCCGGCGTCGAGCGAGCCGTAGGTGAGGAACGCGCCGAAGGCCGGCGCGAGCACGCGCGTCAGCACGCCGGCAGCGCCCATCGAGACGGCAATCACGGCGCGCCCCTCGCGCCGCCCGCGTTCGAGCAGCCGCATGAGAGTGATGCTGTCGGTAATCGAGTTCGCGCGCGTCGCAAGCTTCGAGACGTGCGCGCGCGTGCGTCCCATCCGTTCGTAAATCTGTTCGAGGTCGGCGGGCGTCTCTCGGAAGTCGTGGTGTGAGCAGATGACCGTGAAGCTCTCGAAGAGCGCGCCCAGGGACTCCGCGTGCGGAGACTCAAGCAGGTCTAACTCAAGGTCAACAAGAGCCCGCCCGCGCAGCCACGTCGGCGCTTCGCGCCAGAAGGCGGCGCGCTCGTCCAGTGTCACGTCAACGCCGCCGCCCTGCGCCTTCGGGCGGTAGGTGATGAGGAACGGGCGGCCCGTCTGCGTGAGAAGTTCGCCGAGCTGCGCGCGCGCGGCGTCCAGTTCAACGGCTTCGAGGCAGTCGAGGCGCAGCTCGACGATGTCGCCCACCTCGGCGGCGCGCTCGACTGAAGGGCGCAGCTCGGCCGCACTCCTCACGCAGACGGGGACGCAGACGCGCCCGCCGCCGCTCTCCTCAAAACTTTGCATGACGCTTGAAGACTAACACACCGCGGCGGGCGCGCTCAGCCCTCGCCCCGTTCGCGCTCGGCGGGGACGCCGAGGTGGCGCGTGGTGGCTTCGGTGACGCTGGGCGGCGGGATCATCTCGCCCGTGTCGCGCGGCGGCAGAACGCTCGCGGGGCGGGGCGGCGGGACGGCCGTATAGGTCGGGCTGTGGGCGGGGGGCGTGAGCCTTTTCCTCTCTTCCTGAACGCGCATATACATGCCGACCCCCTTGGAGAGCATCGCCGCGGCCGGCAGTAACAACCAGAACCCCCACGTGAAACCGCCCGGCATCTGCGTGACGATGGCGAAGGCGATCAGGACGAAGGCGAGGCCCATGAAGATTTTGCTGAAGGCTCTCTCGATGCTCGGCGGCCTTTCGCCCTTGCGGCGGCGGCGACGGCCGTCGCGCGTCTCTTCGACCGCGGCCAGACGTTCGGCGAGCGCGCCCGTCACGGCCTGCGGCACGAGGCTGATGTCCGTACCGCAGCCCCGGCAGAATCTCGCGTCGTCCGCGTTCTGCGTCGCGCATTTCGGGCAGTACATCTGCGTAAACCTCCTGAAGAAGTGATGAACGATGAGTGATGAGTGATGAATATTGCTACGTTGAGATATTCATCACTCATCGTTCATCATTCATCACCTGTCTTTTCGCCAATCGCTGGCGGACGGCTTCGTAGAGCACTACGCCGGCGGCGACCGAGACGTTCAGCGATTCGATGCGGCCGCGCAGGGGGATGCTGACGAGCACGTCGCAGCGCTCGCGCACGAGCCGGCGGAGCCCCTCGCCCTCGCCGCCGAGCAGAAGGGCGCAGGGCTGCGTCCAGTCCCAGTCCGTGTAAGAGGTGTCGGCCTCGGCCGCGGTGCCGACCGTCCAGACGCCGCGCCCCTTCAACTCTTCGAGCAGCCGCACGACGTTGGCGGCGCGCGCGACCGGAACGTATTCGAGGGCGCCGGCCGCGGCCTTCGCCACCGTCTCGGTCAGGCCCGCCGCGCGCCGCTCGGGGACGAAGACGCCGTGCGCGCCCGCGCACTCCACGGTACGGATGACGGCGCCGAGGTTGCGCGGGTCTTCGACGCCGTCGAGGACGACCGCGAGCGGCGGGTCTTGCGTCCCGACCCGCGCCGCGAGCGCGTCGAGCAGCTCGTCCGCGTGCGTGTAGTGCGCCGCGGCGACGGTCGCGACGATGCCCTGATGGTTCGCGCCCGCGGCGACGCGTTCCAGCTCGGCGCGCGGCACGCGCCGGACGGGAATGTCGGCGTAGCGCGCGATCTCAAGAATCTCACGCAGCCTCGACTCGTGCGCGCCCTCGGCCAGCGTCAGGCGCTCGATGGGCCGCGCGCCCGCGCGCAGGGCTTCGAGCACGGGCTGCACGCCGAAGACGTGCGCGCCGTCGTCGGCCGCGTCCGCGTGCCGTGCGGGCTCGCGCGGCTCGTTCGGGCGCGTGAAGGTCGGGCGCTCTCCCTGGGCGCCGCGGGGCGTGCGCTCGCGCCGCTCCTCGCCCGAGAAGGCGCGCGCCACGCGCTCGCCCGGCGCCTCGCCGCGGCCTTTGGCCCGGCGCTCGCGCTCTTCGGCGCGGCGGCCTTGCTGCCCGCGCCTCTCCCCGTCGTAGTGTTTCATGAGTTTTCGGCCCGCGCGCGCAGCACCAGCAGGTGGCGCAGCCGCGCGTAGCGCGTGAACTGTGTCTCGTTGCTCACGGTCGTTACGGCCTCCGTGCTTAAGCGCCCCGCGCGCGCGCGCCGGAGCCCGAGCGACTCCGTGTGCTCGGCGGAAGGCCACACGTCCGAGAGCAGCGGGCGCAGCCGCGCGTACTCTTCGTCGAGCACGGCCCAAGGCGCGCGCTCGCGCAGCATCAAGACGAGCGCGTCGAAGTTCTCGGCGGCGACGAGCTTTTTGCCCGCGCCGAGGCAGGAGTAGTCGAAGCCGCCGGACATGACCCGGAAGCCCGCGCCGCCCGCCCCCTGCGCCTCGTGTTCGTCAACCGAAGACGTGTAGAGGTCGAGCACCGATTCGTCCGACGCCAGCTCACGCGTCTCGACTGTCTCGCTCCGTCCGCCCAGACCGCGCTTGCGCTCCGAGACCTCGACGCGCCTCGACACGACGCGCCCCCTGACGAGCAGCACGACCTCGCCCCAGGGCACGCGCCGCGGCTCGGCCTCCGGCCCCCCGCGACAGACGAGCGCCTCCTTTTCAAACTCGAAGGCGCGCGCGCGCGGCGGCCGACGCGCCAGGACTTCGTCCGGGAAGACCTCCGTCATGAGGCCGAGTCCGCGGAGCCGCTCGACGATGAGCCACGCCTCGTCCGCGGAGGCGACCCGGGTGAGGGGCATCGCGCGCCCCGCCAGCACAGTCTCCTTGAGCCCGCCCACGTCGAGGCGCAGCAACTTCGCGGCCTCCTCCGCCTCGTCCGAGGTGAGCGCCCCGGCCGCGCGCGGGAGCGTGACGACATTGAAGCCCTGCTCCCACTCCTCAAGCTTCTTTAGCTTCGGGCGCCAGAGCGCCGCGCTCTGCTTCGTCCGCGGGAGCGCCGCGCCGCAGTAGAGGCACGTCGGGCGCGTCGGCGCGTTGGCGCGCAGACACTCCTCGCACGCCACCATCTGCTCGGGCGCGAACGGCCGCGCCCCGCCGGAGCCTTCCGCGTCGAACCCGCCGAACCTCTCCTCTTCGTCCTCGCGCGACAAATTACCCTCCGCGGCCTTTCAGTTTATCTTAACGTTTAGGTGAAACCGATTGCCGCCCGCACGTTCTTGAGTATAATCCCTCTCGCCAGTTTCCCCTTCAACATTTTGCGTCCGTCGCCCCCTTGATGACCATGACCCACGTCCGAAGGATCGCGTGCGGCGTCGTTCTCTTCGCCGCGACTCTCGTGCTCGGCGCGTGCGCGTCGGCGGCGCGCCCGGCCGGCGCCGAGCGCCCGCGCGGGAACGAGCCGCCGAAGTTTGCCGTCCTCGCCGCGAGCGACGAGCGGCGCGCCGCCGCGCTCGCCAACTGGAAGACGGTCGTCGGCGAGCAGGCCGCCGCGGCCGCGCCCACGCCCGAACTGCGCCCCGTGACGGCGACACTCACTTTCCTGCCCGCGGGGCTGCGAGACTTCCCACGCCTCCCGCTCGTCGTCGCCGAAGCGGGGAAGAAACCGACGGACGAGGAGACGCGCGAGTCTCTGCGCCGCTTCCTCGCGTCGGCCGCGCCGCTGCTCGGCATCGACTTGAAGCAACTGTCTCTCGTCAGTATTCTTGACCAGCCCGACGCGGGCGCGGGCGCGAAGAGCGCCTTCTACTTTCAGAACCCATTCCCCTACCCCCTGCGAAACGGGTACGGCGTCGTCGCTGTCGGCTTCACGCCAGACCTTCGTGTCGTGAAGCTTTTTAGCAGCGCTATCCCCGACGGCGAGCGGCTCGCGCGCACGCTGGCGGCAGTCCCCAAGAACATCACCGCCGCGCAGGCCGCCGCCGCCCTCAACAACCGCGCCGTCACCTACGCCGACGCGGCCGGCGCGCAGCAGACGCGCACCGTCAACCAGCTCGACCCTACGGCCGCGCGACAGCTCGTCGTCTACCCCCTCCACCGCGACACCGCGGACGCCGCCGCCCTCGAACTCCACGTCGCCTGGGAGGTCGCCGCCGACAACTCGAACGCCCCGCTGCTCGTCTACGTGGACGCCGCCAGCGGCGAAGTGCTTGGCGCGTCGGTGAAGGATGGAACAATCAGCGCCGGACGCTGAACTGAAGGCACGAGGCTGTCGGTTCATCGTTCCGCGTTCCTACTTCATCGTTCGCCCTGTTGGCGTACCGGCAAAGTTCGTGGTTAAATAACTTGCCGTCGCACCGAGTGTAGTCAGTAGTCAAGCATCGGGTTTTGAATTGTGTTCGGTGCGCGGCGGGCGGGCGCTTTAGCCCGCTGATGTTTGAAATCTCGCGAATCAGAAACTGGAATGGGGTGTCTTTCGCATGCATTATGATCCCACTAACAACATCTCCTGGCAGTTAGGTTACAGAGGCAGGGTGGCGGTTTTCATCGACGGCAACAACCTTTTTCACGCGGCGCGGTTCCACAACATCGACATCGACTACAACAAGCTCCTGCGCGTCCTCCTGGGCGACGGGAGGCTTCTGCGCGCCTTCTTCTACACGGGCGTCGATGTCGGGGCCGAGCGCCAGCAGGGCTTCCTGCTCTGGATGCGCCGCAACGGCTTCCGCGTCATCCACAAGGAGCTGAAAACCTTCTACGACGGGACGCGCAAGGCGAACCTCGACGTGGAGATTGCCGTTGACATGCTCTCCCTGGCCGGCCGCTACGACACGGCCGTGCTCGTCTCGGGCGACGAAGATTTCGTCTACGCCGTCAACGCCGTGGCCTACAAGGGCTGCCGCGTGGAGGTGGCCGGCTTCCGCTCGAACACGGCGCCGAAGCTGATCGACGTGGCCGACTACTTCATCGACCTCGGCGACATCGCGCACAAGGTGCGCAAGGAGCCGGCGCACTCGCACCGCTACTACGAGAACCACGCGCCGCCCGACAGCCAGGCGCCCGCGAACTCCTACGCCAACCACGCGCCGGCCGAGCAGCCGCCGGAGGACGTGATGGACGAGCACGCGCGCGAACTCCTCTGCGACGCCGAGGCCGAGCGCGACGACGCGCGCCGCACCGAAGAGTTTGACGAGACGGTGCAAATCATCGCCGAACCCGTCGAAGACGAACGCGGCCCTAAGAGCCCCGACTTTATTCGCGTCACGGACGACCAGTAGCGTGAACCGTGAACCGTAAACCGTGACAAGAAAAGAACGGGTTTTCATCTTGTCACGGTTTACGGTTCACGGTTCACGAACGACTTATGAAGCTTTTCACCGTCGAAGAGGCGAACGCGCTGCTGCCGACCGTCCGCGGGGTCGTGGGGCGGATTCAGCGCGCGTACGCGCGCGTCTCGGCGGCGCAGGAGCAGGCGCGGCTGGCCGCGGCCGGCGCGGCGCTCGGCGGCGGCGGGATGGAGGGCGGCTCGGACTACGTGCTGTCGCTCTCCGAGCTGGCGGAGACTTCGGGCGAGTTGGAGGAGTTGGGCGTGCAGCTCAAGGACTACGCGCGCGGCCTCATCGACTTCCCGACGCTGCGCGAGGGGCGCGTCGTGCTGCTCTGCTGGCAGATGGGCGAGGGCGACGAGCTGGAATGGTGGCACGACCTCGAAGCCGGCTTCGCCGGCCGCCAGCCGCTCTGAGCCGCGGCGCGAGACTTTCCCGAAAGGTTCTAACTTTACTTGGCGACGACCGAAGAAGAGACCGAAGAGAAGTCCGACGACGCGACGCGCGACGGCGAAGACGCGCCGAAGGGGCCGGCGCCGCACAGCCTCCTGCGCGAGTATTTCGAGTCGGGCGCGGTCGTGCTGGTCATGGCGATGTTCTTCATGACCTTCGTCGCGCAGGCGGCCGAAGTCCCCTCGGCCTCGATGGAGAACACGGTCTACGTCGGCGACCGCTTCCTCATCAACAAGTTCGTCTTCGGCCCCGGCCCGCACCTCCCCTTCCTCCCGCAGCGAGACATACGCCGCGGCGACATCGTCGTCTTTAAGTACCCGGCCGAGTCCATCCCCGCCGAAAAGATCGTCCAGTACAAGACGCTCTTCATCAAGCGCGTCATCGGCCTGCCCGGAGAGACCATCGAGGTCAAAGGGCGCGACGTGTACATCAACGGCCAGCTCCTGCCCGAGTACCGCGTCGAGTCGCCCGACTGCGGCCTCGGCAACGACAAGGCCCCGCTCAACCTTCTCACCCCCGAACGGCCGCGCGCGGGCGAGCCCTACACCGTCTACTACCGCAACGGCAAGACGTGCGGCGAAGACCGTTCCGGCGGTTCGGACGCACCCAACGGCGTCCGACGCCCCTACCGCATCCCCGAGGGCCACTACTTCATGATGGGCGACAACCGCGAGAACAGCCGCGACAGCCGCTACTGGGGGCCTGTCTCGCGCGACCTCATCGTCGGCCGCGCCATGTTCGTCATCTGGTCTTACGACGAGGCCGCCCACCAGGACACGAGCGGCCTCAGCTTCGTCCGCAACTTTTTCAACAACACGCGCTGGGGCCGCATCGGCACCCTGCTCCGCTAAAAGCAAGCCCGCTACGCCCGCCCTCGCCCCCAAATATTGTATCCTCTCCGCCGTCAAACACAGCGCCTTGTACATTTTCTGGTTGACGACTTAAAGTAAGTTCTGATAGCATCCGCCGCGACTCCGCAGTGGGCATGGATTTACAGGCATGTGCCCTTCGCCCCTCGAACAAGAGACGCAGACGACTGGGAGGCCGCCCTTTTAGTGATGCAGTGTGCCGTTTGCAGCGAAGAGTACGGCGAAGAGTACGACGAATGTCCTCAATGCCTGACGGCGGAGTCGGCGCCGAGAGACACCCCCCTCGAAGCGGCTGATTTACAAAAGCCTGACGCGCCCCGAACCGCGCCGCAGGCCGACGCTCCTGATATGACCGATAATTCGAACGTCACGTCCCGCACTACGCAAGCCCCGAACAGCTCGACTCTCATCGAATTTCCCGGCGTCAACCGCCCGGCCTGGCGCAGGGAGCTGAGTGAGCGCTTCCGCGAAATCCAGCAGAAGCGCGCCCGCGAGGCAGACCCTGAAGACAGATCCGCGCCGGCCGCCAGCCAGTCTCAGACGACGCTCGACGACGCGCGCGCCGCGGCCAAGGAGAGGGCGGCCGAGTCCGCCTCCAAGCAGCTCGGCCTGGTGCCTGCGCCGGACGAGCCGGAGCTGAATCCTCTGGTCGCCGCCGCCCTGCGCCGCATCGAGCGGGCGCGTGCGAGCGCGCCGGCCACGCGTTCGGCCGCGGGCCGCGGTCAGGCCGCCACGGCCGCCGCGCGCGTGGTCGAGGAGCAGCCAGTGCAGACGACGCCGGAGCCCGTCGTGCCCCCGCCGCCGCCTCTCGCCGTCGTCCAGCCAAGGCCGATCCAAAGGCCCGAGCCGCCGCCGGTTGCCAAGGTCGAGCCGGCCCCGTCCAACGCCCTCGCCGCAGTGGCCGAGGCGCCTCCGTCCGTGGTCGAAACACCCGCGCCCGCGCCCTCGGCGGCCCGTGAGGTCACGCCCGTCGCCGAGCCGGTCGTTAAGTCGGAGGTCGCGCCGGCCGAGCCGCAGCCCGGCCCGGCTTTCGAGGCGGAGGCGCCGTCTACTTCAAAGCAGCCGCGCCACATCTCGGGGGTGCTCGACGAGTTCTGGCTTGAGCGCCAGGGCATCGAGCTTCTGCCGAAGGTCGAGGAGAAGGAGCTGTCGTACGACGACCGCGCGCCGCGCTTCAAGCGCCTGGCCGCGGCCTTCGTTGACCTGCTCGCCGTCGCCTTCCTCTGCGCGCCCTTCGCGGCGGCCATCGAGCTGAGCATCGGCAACTGGCACGACCCGCGCGTGTCGGGCTCGATGGGGCTCATCGCGGCGCTCGTGATGTTCCTCTACCACACGTGCTCGGTCGCGCTGGCCGGGCGCACGCCGGGGATGCGTTTCTGCGCGCTCCACGCCGTGGACTCGCGCAAGGGCAGCGTCCCGACCACGGGACAGTGCGCGCGCCGCGCCCTCGTCTACATGCTCTCGCTCGCGGCCGGGGGGCTCGGGATTCTCTACTCGCTCTTCGACGCCGAGGGGCGCACCGTCCACGACATCCTCTCCGGCACCGTCGTCGTCAGGAAGTAGGAGTCGAAACAACATCCGGAGGGGGCGCGTCCGTCGTGACGCGCCCCCCTTTTTTTGTCAACGCGCTGAAGTCTGTTAGCCTTTGCAAGAATCTCTTCGGGGCGGGCACGAATGAACGAACGGTTGATCGAAGAAGTGTTGGACGAGCTGCGACCCGCGCTCCTGGGGCGGCCTTGGGGCAAGGTCTTCCAGCTCCCGGCCCACACGCTCGCCGTGGACTTCCGCACGGGCGACGGCCGCTACCTGCTGCTCTCGGCCGACCCCGCGCGCCCGCGTTTGCACTTGATTGCGCGCACGGTGCGCGAGCTTGAGCGTTCGTCGCCGGCGCCCACGCCCTTCGCGCTCTTCCTGCGCAAGGCGCTCGGCGGCGCGACGCTGCGCGCGCTGTCTAAAGACGAGGGCGAGCGCGTCGTGCGCTTCAAGTTCTCCGTGCCGGACGCCTTGGGCGAAGAGGGCGAGGCGACGCTCGTCGCGCAGCTCACGGGCCGCTCCGCGAACCTCTTCCTGCTCGACGAGCGCGGACGCGTCCGCATCGCCCTGCGCCCGACGCGCGGCGCGGGCCAGACCGAGGGCGAAGTCTACGGCCCGCCCGAACGTAGTCCTGCCGCCGTCACGCCGTTGGTTGAGCCGAAGCACGGGCGCGGCGGCCCCGACGTTCGACGCGACGGCTCCGCTTCCCTCTCCGAGGCGCTTGACCGTTTTTACCTTCGTCAGGAGGCCGAGCGCGCTTTCGACGTGCGGGCGGGCGCGGCGGCCGCGCGGCTGCGGCAGCAGGCCGCGAACCTGCGCAAGCTGCGCGACAACCTGCGGCGCGACCTCGAAGGGCACGGCGACGCCGAGGAGCACAGGCGCGCGGGAGACCTTCTGCTCGCCAACATCGGCACGGCCGTGCGCGAAGGCGGCAAGGTGCGCGTGACCGACTTCTACGCGGAGGGCACGCCGACGGTCGAGCTTGAGCTTGACGAGAACCGGAGTTTGCAGGAGGAGGCCGCGCAGCGCTTCGCGCGCTACGCGAAGGCCAAGCGCGCGGCGCGCGAGATTGCGGAGCGGCTCGAAAAGATAGAGCCGGAGTTGGCCGCGCTCGAAGACAAGCGTGCGGAACTCGAAAGGGCTGTCGCCGCGCGCGACGCAGAAGCGCTCGCGGCCTTCGAAGGCGGGAAGACGGATGAGAGAGTTCGGGACGGCCGTCGCCGCGCGGTCGGACGTGAGAAGGGCTCGAAGAGGTCTTCGGCGGAGAAGGGGCGCGCGCTGAGGCGCTACCGTTCGTCGGACGGCTACGAGGTCGTCGTCGGACGTGGCGCGCGAGAGAACGACGAGTTGACCTTCCGCGTCGCGCGCTCTTACGACACTTGGATGCACGCGGCCGACTACCCCGGCTCGCACGTCGTCGTCCGCGCCCGCGGCAAAGACGAAACGATCCCCCACCGCACGCTCGTCGAAGCCGCGCGCCTCGCCGCGCACTTCAGCCAGGCGCGCAAGGACGCCAAGGTCGCCGTCAACTACACGCAGCGCAAGTTCGTCTCCAAGCCCCGCGGCGCCGCGCCCGGCCTCGTCTACCTCTCCTCCTTCCGCACGCTCCTCGTCGAGCCCGGGGAAGAGTTGGAGCGCGTCTGAGGCAGGGGTTCATGTCTTCGTCGAGCTGGTCGGCTTCAACCGCTTGCACGAATCGCCCTCGCTCGTCGCCTTCCTCTTCAGCTCCGCCCTCAACCGCGGCTGGCGAAGTATCTTCGGCTAAGCCCCGCGGGCGGCGCTTGCTCGCGGCAGCTTCCTATGTTCTTCTTATAACCATGTGGTTTTTAACTATCCGGGCCGTGCCGAAGCCCGAGTCTCAGCTCGCGCTCGAAAGGGGCGTTGCGTACGTGAGCTGCTGGGTTGATTTTCTGCTTGAAGACGGGGCGGAGCTACTCGCGAAGCATTACATCGACCAGGCGGGCTGGCTCCCCGAAGAGGTCGAGGATGCAGCGTGGGTCGATGGGGACGGTTACGCGGACGACCCGAAGAACGCGCTGTATTACTCCGAGGCCGAGGCCGAGGGGATAACCCTTGTGTTCCACGAATGGCGCGCCCCCGGCGAGAGGGGAGACAAACTGTCCGCAGGCACGGCCTAACCCATGAACACCGACGAACGTAGCAGGCGAAGAAATTCCGAAGAGCTTTTCGCGCGGGCGGTCGAGCTGATGCCGGGCGGGGTGAACTCGCCGGTGCGCGCGTTCCGGGGCGTGGGCGGGACGCCGCGCTTCATCGCGTCGGCAAGCGGCGCGACGATGTCCGACGTGGACGGGCGGACGTACATCGACTACGTCGGCTCGTGGGGGCCGATGATTCTCGGCCACGCCGCGCCGGAGGTCATCGACGCATTGCACGAGGCCCTGGGCCGCGGGACGAGCTACGGCGCGCCGACCGAGCTTGAGTGCGAGATGGCCGAGGAGATTATCGACGCCGTCCCCTCGGTCGAGATGGTGCGGATGGTCAACTCGGGGACGGAGGCGACGATGTCGGCGCTCCGCCTCGCGCGCGGCGCGACCGGAAGAAACAAGATCGTCAAGTTCGAGGGCTGCTACCACGGCCACGGCGACAGCCTGTTGGTGAAGGCCGGCTCCGGCGTGGCAACGCTCGGTCTGCCCGACAGCCCCGGCGTCACGGCCTCGGTCGCCGCCAACACCATCACCGCGCCCTTCAACGACGCGCCCTCGCTCGAAGCGGTCTTCGAAGAGCACGGCGCGGACATCGCGGCCGTCATCGTCGAGCCCGTCGTCGGCAACATGGGCTGCGTCCCGCCGCGCGAAGGTTTTTTGCAAGCGCTGCGCGACATCACTCGGAGGCACGGCGCGCTGCTCATCCTGGATGAAGTGATGACCGGCTTCCGCCTCGCGCGCGGCGGCGCGCAGGAGCTTTACAACGTCTCGCCCGACCTCACCACGCTCGGCAAGATCATCGGCGGCGGCCTGCCCGTCGGCGCCTACGGCGGGCGCCGGGATTTGATGGAGCAGATCGCGCCGGCCGGCCCCGTCTACCAGGCGGGCACGCTCTCCGGGAATCCTCTGGCGATGACGGCGGGCCTGGCCGTCCTCCGGCGCCTGCGCGACCGCTCCATCTACGAGCGACTCGAAGAGGCGGGCCGCCGCCTGACCGAGGCCGTGTCGGAGGCCGCGCGCGAGGCGGGCGTCGAGACGTTCACGAACCGCGTCGGCTCGATGTTCACGACCTTCTTCACAGACTCCGAAGTCTACGACTGGCACACGGCCGCCAAGTCCGACCGCGAGCGCTACGGCAAGTTCTTCCACGCGATGCTCGAAGAGGGCGTCTACCTCGCGCCCTCGCAGTTCGAGGCCGCCTTCATCGGCACCGCGCACACCGACGACCTCCTCGACCGCACGGCCGAGGCCGCGCGCAAGGCTTTCCGCACGCTCTGATTTCAAGCGGGTTTGAAACGAACATGAAAACAATCTCTTCAGTTGACGCGGCCGAGGTGCCGGGCGTCGAGATGTCGAAGGCTTCGGTCGTCTTCGGCGTGCTGCTGCTGCTCGTGACGGTGGGCGGGCTGTTGGCGTACAAGGCGACGGGGTCTCTGGCCGTCATCGGGAAGGTGCAGGCGACGGGCGCGCTCAAGCCGCGCTTCGACCTGCTGGCGGCCGGCGCGTTCGAGCGCACGCTGAGCTACTTCAACGCGGTCTGGCCGGCGCTCCTCTTCGGCGTGCTCATCGGCGGGGCGGTGCGCGCGTTCGTGTCGCCGCGTTGGCTGGCGGGGCTGTTCGGCGGCGGGCGCGTGCGCTCGCAGGTCGTGGCGGGGCTGGCGGGCGCGCCTTTGATGCTCTGCTCGTGCTGCGTGGCGCCGGTCTTCACGAGCGTCTACGAGCGCTCGTCGCGCCTCGCGCCTTCGCTGGCGCTGATGCTGGCCGCGCCTTCGCTCAACCCGGCGGCGCTCTTCCTGACCTTCCTCCTCTTCGGCGGGAAGCTCGGCGCGTTAAGGCTCTTGGCGGCGGCGGCCTGCGTGCTGCTGACGGGCGTCTTGGCCGAGCGCGTCTTCAAGCTCGACCCGGCGGCGTGCCCGGCCGTTGAGGTTTCGGGTCAGACGGGCGGCGTGGCCTCCCTGTTCGTCTCGTTCGTGCGTTCGTGTTTGAAAGTCGCCGTGCAGACCGTCCCGCTGATCGTCGCGGGCGTCTTCCTGTCGATGCTGGTGGCGCGCTGGCTGCCCGTGGGCTGGTCTGGCTCGGGGCCGGCGCAGGTTCTGGCCGTGCTGGTCGTGGCGGCCGTCGCGGTGCTTCTGGCGCTGCCGACCTTCTTCGAGATACCGCTGGCGTTCCTGCTCCTCGGGGCGGGGATGCCCGCGGGCGCGGCCGTCGCGCTGCTCGTCGCAGGCCCCGCGACGAACCTGCCGTCGCTGCTCACGGTCGGGCGTTCGACCGGTTGGAGGGTGCCCCTGCTCGTCGGCGTTTCGGTCTGGACGCTGGCGACCGCGGCGGGCCTCTGCGCCAACCTCCTCTGACAACCCGGGCCGACTGCGGAGGGCGTGTGGCCTCAGTCGCGGAAGATTTCTCGCGCAGGATAAACGCGCTCCACGGCGAGGCCGGGCGGCTGTGGCTCGAAGGTCTGCCCGCGCTAGTCGAACACTGTGCACGGCGTTGGGAGCTGGATGTCGGCCCGCCCTTCGAACCCATCTCCTACAACTACGCCGCGCCGGCCGAAGGCCCGAGGGGCGAGCGGCTCGTCCTGAAGCTGGGCGTGCCCACGCGCGAGATGCTGTCCGAGATCGACGCGCTGCTCGGGTTCGACGGGTGCGGCGCGGCGCGACTCTTCGACTCGGACGCCGCGCGGGGCGCGCTGCTGCTTGAAAGGCTTGAGCCCGGCACGCCGCTCACGGCCCTCTGCGAGGAGGACGACGAAGCGGCGACCGCGGCCGCCGCCGCCGTCATGCGGAAGCTCAACCGCGCGGGACGGCAACAGCCGCACCGCCGCCCGACCGCCGCCGACTGGGGTCAAGGCTTCGAGAGGTGTCGCGCGCACTTCGGCGGCGGCCCCGGCCCCTTCCCGCCGAAGCTCTTCGAAGAGGCAGAGTCCCTGTACGCGGAACTCCTTGCCACGTCCGCCCCGCCCGTGCTCCTCCACGGCGACCTGCATCACGGAAACATCCTCGCCGCCGGGCGCGCGCCCTGGCTCGCCATAGACCCGAAGGGCGTCGTCGCCGAGCCCGCCTACGAGGTCGGCGCGCTGCTGCGCAACCCTCTGCCCCAACTCCTGCGCCTGCCCGACCCCGTCAGCACCACCGAACGCCGCATCGCACAACTCGCGGACGAACTCGGCTTCGAGCGCGCGCGCGTCCGCGGCTGGGGGCTCGCGCAGGCCATGCTCTCCGCCTGGTGGTCGATTGAAGACGAGGGATGCTTGGGCGAGCACGGCTACGCCGCCGCAGAGGTTCTGGCCGCCACGAAAATTTAATTTCAAATTTCAAATTGTTAGGGCTCGGGCGAGAGGGGGAGGTCGATGGTGAAGCGCGTGCCCTGGCCGGGCGCGCTCTCGACCGCGATGCGGCCGCCGTGCTGCTCGACGATCTGCTTGGCGATGGCGAGGCCGAGGCCCGTCCCCTTCTTCTTCGTCGTGAAGAAGGGCTCGAAGATGCGCGCGCGCGTGCGCTCGTCCATGCCCTGCCCGCGGTCTGTGATTGAGACGCGCGCGGCCGGCAACTGGCGCCCGCCCTCGCCGTTGCGCCGGTCGCCCGCGGGGATGTTGACGCGCTCGGCCGAGACCGTGACGGGGCTCTCGGCCGGGCCGGCGTCCACGGCGTTGGCGAGCAGGTTGACGAAGACCTGCCTCAGTTGATCCTCGTCCCAGTTGCCGCGCACCGGCTCTTCGGGGAAGCGCCGCTCGACGGGCGTGCGCTTCTCGCGCAGCTTCTCGGTGATGAGGTCGAGGCTCTCGTTGAGAAGCTCGGCGAGGTCAACGTCCGGGGCGAGCGAGAGCTGGCGGCGGCGCGAGAACTGCGTCACGTCGAGCGTGAGCTTGGAGAGGTGTTCGATGCCGCGCTCGACGAGGTCGATGGTGGTGATGGCCTCGCGGTCGCGCGTCATGTCGCGCAGCATGGCGACGCCGAGGCGGATGCTGCCCAGGGGGTTCTTGATCTCGTGCGCCACCTGCGCCGCCGCCTGCCCCACGGCGGCCAGAGACTCGCTGCGCCGCAGCTCCTGCTCGGACTCGGCCGCCTCGGTCGCGTCCACGAGAGTCAAAAGCTGGCCCAGCTCGCCCTCAATCTCCAGGGGCGAAGAGTACACGTCGAAGGAGTGCCCCTTCACGTCGCCGTCGGCCGACATGCGGAAGCGGCCGTGGTAGGCCGTGCGGCGGACGCGCGTCGAGGTGGCCGCGGCGAGGAGCTTGAGCCCGTCGGGCGTCGTGAACTTGTCGTGGATCGAGGCGCCGACCGAGGCGCCGGGGAAGACCTGGAAGAAGGCCGCGTTGGCGGAGCGGATGTGGTCGCGCCGGTCAACGGCCGCGACCGCCGAGGGCATGCCTTCGAGCATCTGCGTGCTGAACTGCCGCTCGCGGTGCAGCTCCGTGTAGCCGCGCCGCATCTGCCGGAAGCGGCGCCAGACTTCGAGGAACGTCGCCGTCGCGACGACGAAGCCGACGAGCGCCGCCAGCCACATCCACGTCTTGATCTCCCGCTGCGCGGCTGTCAGCGCCGCGTAGCGCCGGTCTTCGAGCTGCGTCCGCTCCTCCGACAGGCTCGACATCAACTCGCGCAGCTTGAGGTCGAGGTCGCGGTTCTTCTGGAAGCCTTCGAGCGAGTACGCCTTGGGGTCGCGGGTCGTCTCGTCGTAAGCGACGGCGCGGTCGTGCACCTCCTGCTTCCTGGCGCCGTCGGCGATTGCCAGTTGGTCGAACTCCCCGAGCAGCTTCTCGAACTCGCCCCGCTCGTTGCGCAGGCGCAGGTCGGAGGGCGGCTGCATGACGTTCCCCGTCCCGGCCTCGACGCGCGCGCGGATGCGCGCCTCGGTGTCGAGCCGGCTCAGGGCGAGGCGCAGGTTGAGCAGCGTGTCCGACGTGACCGCGAGCCGCGTGTACTCGTCCTTCGTGTCGTAGGTGACCTGGCTGACCCTGCCCACGCTCTGGTAGCCGAGGCCGAAGACGAGCCCGACGAGCAGCGCGAACCCGACCGCCAGCGGCACGAGCGTCTGCCACGGCGCCCCGTACGCGCCGCCCCCGCCGGGCGGAGGCGGCGCCGCCGGGCGCGCCTCGCCCCCGCCGCCCTCCCCACCCGGCCGGCTGTACACGACGCGCCCCCCGTCCCGCTTCTCGTCCATAAGAATCAGTTTTCAGTTTTTAGTTTTCAGTTTTCAGTAAGCAGCTCTTAACCGAAAACTGAAAACTGAAAACTGAAAACTGCCTTCACTTCTTCACGTCCATCCAGTTGTCGCCGACGCCGGCCTCGACTTCGAGCGGCACGTCCAGCTCGACGGCCGTCTCCATCTCGCGGCACAGAATCTCCTCGACCTGCTTCGCCTCCTTCTTCGGCGCCTCGATGAGAAGCTCGTCGTGCACCTGCATCACCATCTGCGCCTTCAAGCCCGCCGCGCGCAGCGCCTCGTCCACCTTGAGCATCGCGATCTTGACGATGTCACTCGCCGTTCCCTGGATCGGCATGTTGATGGCTTCGCGCTCGGCGCGGGCGCGGATGTTGCCGTTGCGGTCGTTGATGGTGGGGACGGGGCGGATGCGGCCGTAGGCGGAGCGCACGATGCCCGTCTCGCGCGCCTTCTCGGGAACCTCGTCCATGAAGCGGCGGACGCCGGTGTAGGTCTTGTAGTAGTCGTCGATGACCTGCTTGGCCTCTTTGCGCGAGATGCCGACGCGCTGCGAGAGGCCGAAGGGCTCGACGGCGTAGGCGATGGCGAAGTTAACGATCTTGGCGAAGCGCCGCTTCTCCTTCAGCTCCTCCTTCGTCCGCGCGCCGAAGACGAGGCGCGCCGTGCGCTCGTGGATGTCCTCGCCCTTCTGGAAGGCGTCGAGCATCTGCTCGTCGCGCGTGACGTGCGCGAGCAGGCGCAGCTCCAACTGCGAGTAGTCGGCCGAGACGAAGACGTTCCCCTTCTCGGGCACGAACGCGCGGCGGATACGGCGGCCCAGCTCCGTCCGGATGGGGATGTTCTGCAAGTTCGGCTCGCTCGAACTTAATCTCCCGGTGGCCGTGACGGTCTGGTTGAGCTGACTGTGGATGCGCCCGTCGGGGCCGACCAGCGCCGGCAGCGCGTCGGTGTAGGTCGCCTTGAGCTTGTCCAGCTCGCGGAACTCGATGAGCAGGCGCGGCAGCTCGTACCCTTGCGCGGCCAACTCGTCCAGCACCGCGCGGCTCGTCGAGACCTGACCCGTGGCGGTCTTGCGGCGCGTGCTGATGTTCAGCTCTTCCAAGACCTCGCCGACCTGCTTCGGCGAGTTGATCTTGAACTCGCGCCCCGCCACCTTGTAAATCTGCGCCGTCAGCTTCTCAAGCTCCGCGCCGAAGATGGCGGACAGTTCGCCTAAGACCGACGTGTCCACGCGCAGCCCCGCGCGCTCGATGCGGTGGAGGAGCGGCGCGATGGGCAGCTCGATCTCGTTGTAGATGGCTTCCAGTCCCTGTTCGAGGATGCGGCCGTGCAGAACGTCCGCGACCTGCGCGGTGAGGTCTGCGGCCTCGGCCGTGCGCCAGTGCCCCTCGGCCCAGCCTTCGCCGGGCGACTCAGACCAGCCCTCTTCGACGTTCAGAGCCTCGCGCGCGAGGTCGGCGAGGTCGTAGCGGCTGCGCACGGGGTCGAGCAGGTAGGCGGCGAGCAGCGTGTCGTCGGCCACGCCCTCCGGCTCGATCCCCAACGCCCCGAGCAGCCCCGTGGCGCGCTTCAGGTCGTGGACGGATTTCGAGAGCAGGCCGTTCGAGAGCACGTCCCTCAGCATCGAGACGGCCTGCTCGCGGCCGCCCTCGAACTCCTCGAAGTTGACGAAGTGGGCCGTGTTCGGCGCGTACGAGATGGCAATCGACGTGGGCGCGCCGCCCTCGCGCACGCTCGTCTGCTGGCCGGCGCCCGCGGGCGTCGCGTCCCCGACGGCGAAGGCCCAGTGGTCAACCTCCCAGAGCTTGCGCGTGAGCGCTTCCAACTCCGAGACCTTGCGCACCTGCGCGTAGACCTTAACGGCCGCGCCCATGTCCACCTCGGACGCGGCGTCGGAGAACTCGCGCGTGAGGGTCTGGAATTCAAGCTCGCGGAAGAGCTTGTAGGCGGCGGCGCGGTCGGGGGCTTTACAACGAAGCTTGTCGAGGTCGAGCTTGATGTTCACGTCCGTGCGGATGGTCGCCAGGTCTTTCGACTGGAGGATCAGCTCGCGGTTGTCGCGCAAGGATTCGCGGTAGGTCTTGTGCTTGACCTCCTCCCAATGCTCCAAAGCATTTTCGATGGAGCCGAACTGCTGGACGATCTGCACCGCGCCCTTCGCGCCGATGCCGGGCGCGCCGGGGATGTTATCGACCGAGTCGCCCATCAGCCCGAGCAGGTCGATGATCTGCGTCGGCTTGACGCCGAACTTGTTCAAGACCCACGCCTCGTCGCACCACTCGACGGGCGGGACGGGCTCCTTGCGCTTCACGTTCTGCGAGTTGTTGCGCATGCAGACGACCCACGGGTCTTGCACGAGCTGCGTCATGTCCTTGTCGTTCGAGACGATGACGGCCTGCAAGCCCTCCGCGGCCGCCTGCACGGCGAGCGCGCCGATCACGTCGTCGGCCTCGAAGCCGGGGACGTTCAGGACGGGGACGTTGTAAGCCTCGCAGACGCGGACGATGTAGGGGATTTGCGACTCCAACTCCTCGGGCGGGGCGACGCGGTTGGCCTTGTAGCCGACGTTCATCTCGTGGCGGAACGTCGGCACGCCCGACTCGAAGACGGCCGCGATGTAGTGCGGCTTCTCGTCCGCGAGGAGCTTGCGGAGCATGTTGGTGAAGACGAAGAC
>JAFAVK010000099.1 GCA_019242475.1 Acidobacteriota bacterium
GGAGAAGAGCCAGGCGACGAGGATGGAGATGAGGTAGAGCACCACCATCGGGGCCGCGAAGAGCATCATGTTCGGGATGTCGTTGGTCGGCGAGAGCACGGCCGCCGCCACCAGGATCACCACCAGCGAAATCCGCCAGTGCCTGACTAGGAAGAGCGCGTCCACCAGCCCGATCCGCGCCAGCACGTAGGTCACCGCCGGCATCTGGAAGACCACCCCCATCGCCAAGAGCACGATGATGATGAAGTCGAAGTAGTCCGACGCGTTCAGGAAGAGCCGGAAGTCCGACCCCAGCCCCAGCAGGTACGAGATGGCCGGCGGGAAGAGCACGTAGTAGGCGAAGGCCGCCCCGGCCACGAACGACAGGCTCGACATCAGCACGAACGGCATCGCCCACCCCCGCTCGTGCGGGTAGAGCCCCGGCGAGATGAACGCCCAGACCTGCCACAGGAGGAACGGCACCGAGAGGCAGACCGCCGCGTAGAGCGAGACCTGCAGGTAGAGCGAGAACGGCTCGACCGCGGTGCGCACCACCAGCTTGTCGTCCTCGTTCGGCAGCCCCCCCTCCCGCGCCCGGAAGTCCAGCGGCAGCCGCACGCCCTTCGGGATGACGGAGGGGCCGGAGAAGAGCGCCTCGTCCGTGTAGAGGCCGAGCTGCCCGTCCGGCCCCGCCGCGGCGCGCACGGCGACCGAGGCGCCCGGCGGGACGACGACCGTCCCGAGCTTGGTCGTCGCCTCGAAGACGTAGCGCCCCGCGTCGCCCTCCCTGATGTCCTTGAGCGGGAGGATGTGCTCGCCGCCCGTCCGGCCGCTGAGCGGGACGGGGCGCTGGGCGGCCTCGGCCAGGGCGCGGCGCATCGGCGCGGCGAGGAAGTTGTAGATGCGGTCGGAGAGGAACCAGCAGAAGAGCAGCGCGACGAAGACGAAGACGACCGAGCGGATGATGCGGCGGCGCAGCTCGTCCAGGTGCTCGAGGAAGGACATCTGCCCGCCCAGCCGGCCGCCGCCCTGCTGTTCGTCCTCGCCGCTTTCCAGAAGGGTCGAAGCCATCTCGTCGGTTGTCGGAGTCTACTCGAAAGTGTCGTGGAAGAGACGCGCGCCGTGCGTCGCTTCAGGAAGCGTTGAGTTCGTCTTCGTCGGGGCGCTTAGTCAATGCGCGCCCCGTCGCCACGTCCCACGCGTGCTCGTCCTCGGCCGCCCCGCGGGCGACGGTCGGCTCGGGCGCGGCCGCGTGAATCGTCTGGGCGTCGGCGTGGACTTCGCCCCCCCCGTAAGCGGGGAGCGCCGCCGAGGCGCCGCCCGGCGTGTCGCCGTGCACGGCCGGCGCGGGCTCCGGCGCGGGCTTGCGCCGCTCAAGCTCGACCTCGTACTCCCACGTCCGCTTGAAGTCGTCGGAGGCGCGCTTGAACTCGCCCAGGGCCTTGCCGACGCTGCGCCCGATCTCGGGCAGCTTGCGCGGCCCGAACAGCACGAGCGCGACGACCGCGATCACCAGAAGCTCGGTCGTGCCGAGGAATTCGAAGACGAGAAGGGGTGTGTTCATAAGAACCCGTGAACCGTGGGCCGTGACAAGAAGTAAGGGCGTTAACCTTGTCACGGTTTACGGTTCACCGTTTACGGCTGTCTGTATTCGGGCGGGTAGTAGATGACCTCGACGGCGCGTTCGCCGACGCCTCTGGTGTAGAAGGAGACGGAGCGGTCGCGGTGCTCCTTGATGGGTCGGTTGCCCTCGCGGCGGGCCGCCTCTTCGAGCGCCTCGCGCGTCTCGACGCGGATGCCGAGGTGCTGCGGGTGCTTCGAGCCTTCGGGCAGCAGCGCCACGCCGAAGCCGCGCGCGTCGCGCAGCATGGCCCAGTCTTCGTAGATCGTCTCGACGCGGAAGCCGAGCCGCTCGTAGGCGCGCACGTCCGCGTGCATGTCCTCCGTCCTGACCGCGATGTGGTCTACCACGCCCTCGACCCGTAACTCTTCCCGCTCTGGCATGGGGGGATTGTAACCCTTCGCGGCGCGCGCGCAAAAGCGCGGGGCGCGCCCTCCTTGACAGGCGCGTCGCGCGTGGGCCAACCTCGCGGCAGCTAATCCGAAAAGGGAACGGGGAAGGTTTACAGGGATGGGGACACGCCCGCGCATCGTTTCGCTCCTGCCGTCCGCGACCGAGATCGTCTGCGCGCTCGGACTCGGAGACGCGCTCGTCGGCGTCACGCACGAGTGCGACTTCCCGCCCGAGGTGGTGGGGAAGCCCGTGCTCACTTCGAGCCGCATCTCGCACGAGACGATGTCGAGCGCCGAGGTAGACCACGCCGTCCGCTCGCAGCTCGACGGCCACGGCTCGATCTACAACCTCGACGAGAAGCTGCTCGCCGAGCTGAAGCCCGACCTCGTCATCACGCAAGAGCTGTGCGAGGTCTGCGCCGTCAGCTACAAGACGGTTCTACAAGCCGCGCGCCTCATCGAGTCGGACGCGCGCGTCGTCTCGCTTGAGCCGAACAACATCCAAGATATTTTCGCCAACATCCGCACGGTCGGCGAGCTGGCCGGCGCCTCTGCCGAAGCGAAAACTCTCGTGCGTGAGTTGACCGTGCAGTTGGACGCGCTGGCCGTCCTGCTCACGGAGGTCGAGACGCGGCCGCGCACGCTCGTCCTCGAATGGCTGGAGCCGCCGTTCGCGCCCGGCCACTGGGTGCCCGAGCAGGTCGCGTTCGCGGGCGGAGACGCGAGCTTCGGTAATGCGGGCGGCAAGTCGCGCACGACGACGGCCGAAGAGATTCGAGCTTACGCGCCCGAGGTGATTGTGCTCGCGCCCTGCGGCTACTACAAAGACGACATCCTGCGCGCGCTCGAACGGGCGCGGCTGCCGCGCGGCTGGAACGACCTCCCGGCCGTGCGCGACGGCAAAGTCTGGGCCGTGGACGCGACGAGCTACTTCAGCCGCCCCGGCCCGCGCGTCGTCGAGGGCGCAGAGATACTCCTCAAAATCATCCACCCCGAAATCTTCGGCGAGCCGTCGGAAGCGCAGGCCGTGCGCGTTCCACGAGAGTTAATGACTGCCGAGTAGAGAGGTCAGAACCACCCGCGGTAGCGGGTGGCCCTTTATGATACGGAGCATCCGGTTAACAAAGGGCCACCCGCTACCGCGGGTGGTTCTGACCCGGTGGCCGTCGAGACTTGTTAATGCGGAAAGAGAAAAAAACGTCAGCCGCGGGCGCGACGCTGCAAAGGTTCGCGGAGGTCGCGGACGCGGTGGGCGCGACGACGAAGAAGCTTGAGAAGGCGGCGTTGCTCGGCGCGTACTTCGAGGGCCTGGCCGACGAAGACCTGAGCCTCGCGGCGCGCTACTTCGCGGGCCACGTCTTCCCGCTCTACGACGCGCGGACGACGAACGTCGGCGGCGGGATGCTGCGCGACGCCGTCTCGGAGGTCACCGGTCTCGAAGTCGAGAACCTGCGGCCGCGCTACGTGCGCCTCGGCGATTCGGGCGACGTGGCGTTCGAGGCGTTCGCCGAGACGAAGGGCGCGGAGAACGTCGAGCCGACGCTCACGCTCGCCGCGACGCAAACGCTCATCGAAACCTTAAGCGAGACGCGCGGGACGAAGAACAAGAAGACGCTTCTGACCGAAGCCCTCACGCCGGCCACGCCTTCGGAGGCGAAGTACCTCGTCAAGCTGCTCGTCGGCGATCTGCGCATCGGGCTGAAGGAGGGCCTGGTCGAGGACGCCGTCGCGCGCGCGTTCGGGCGGCCGCTCGCGGACGTGGCGCGCGTCAACATGCTCACGGGCGACATCGGCGAGACGGCCGTGCGCGCACGGCGCGGCCGTTTGGAAGGCGTCGCGATGCGCCTCTTCCACCCCATCAAGTTCATGCTCGCCACGGCCGCCGAGACGGTCGAGGACGTGGCGCGCACGATGCCCGGAGAGTTCTACGTCGAGGACAAGTTCGACGGCATACGCGGGCAGGCGCACGTGCAGGCGGGAAGGGTCGCGCTCTACACGCGCACGCTCGACGAGGTGACGCACCGCTTTCCGGAGCTGGTCGAGCCCCTCAAGCAACTCCCTTCGGACGCGGTGCTCGACGGCGAGGTCGTGCCCGTGCGCGGCGAGTCCATCCTGCCCTTCCTCGAACTGCAAAAGCGTCTGGGAAGGAAGACCGTCTCGGAGGAGCTGCTCGCGGGCGTGCCCGTCGCCTTCGTCGCGTACGACCTGCTCTACGCCGCGGGGCGCGTGCTGACGGACGCGCCGCTCTCGGAGAGGCGCGCGGCGCTCGAAGCCTTGATCAAGGATGAGGCGGCCGGGGCCGTGCGTCTGTCGAAAGCGAAGTTGACGGCCGGCGTGTCCGGACTCGACGAGGAGTTCGACGCGGCGCGCGCGCGCGGGAACGAGGGCTTGATGATTAAAGACCCGCGCTCCTCGTACAAGCCGGGCAAGCGAGGGCGCGAGTGGCTGAAGCTGAAGAAGGCTTACGCGACGCTCGACGTGGTGGTGACGGCCGTCGAGGTCGGGCACGGCAAGCGGCGAAATTTACTTTCCGATTACACCTTCGCCGTGCGCCGTTCGGAGGACGACCCGGAGCTTCTGAACGTCGGCAAGGCCTACTCGGGCCTGACCGACGCGGAGCTGGCGGAGCTGACCGAGTGGTTCCGCGCGCACACCGTCCAGGAGTTCGCGCACGGGCGAGTCCGCGTCGTCGAGCCGAAGATAGTTCTGGAAGTGACCTTTGACCGCGTGCAGGAGTCGAAGCGACACAAGAGCGGCTACGCCCTGCGCTTCCCGCGCATCCTCCGTCTCCGCGAAGACAAGGCCCCCGAAGAGATCGACACCCTCGACACCGTCCGCCGCATCGCGCGCGAGCTTGCGGGGGGAGGGGAAGAGTAGGCGGTAGGCAGACGGCAGTAGGCAGTCCGGACATCCCCTGCGGGGACGTTCTAATACCAACTTGCAAATAGAAATAAGGGCGGCTCTTCGCCGGGAGCGCGGGCATCCCTGCCCGCATGAGCGCCGCAGGCGCGAATGAGGCGACGCGCTTCAGCCCAAGGTTGAGGTGAAGAGTAAGACGGTCAGCGTGCTCACGCACGCTAGCGGGCAGGGATGCCCGCGCTCCCGGCGAGAAGGGGCCTTATCTCAATTTGCTAGTCGGTATAACTGCCGACTGCTATCTGCCTACTGCCTACTCTTCCTCACGGGCCGGTCAGCACGTCGACGAGGCGGGGCGCTTTGCCCTTCTTGCCCTTCAGAGCTTTCTCCATCTGCTTGCGTATCTCTTTCTCGACATCGTCGTCGCGCTCGCGGCGTTTCTCGGCGTGTCTGCCGCGGCGCTCCGAGTCTTCTTCGTCTGACTGTGCGACTTCGGGCGCGGGTTCGACCGCGGGCGTAGTCCTCGGGCGTCGAGGCCGCGCGGGCTGCGCGGGCTGCGTGTCTTCTACTTTTGGCGTCGTCGCAGGCGCGGGTGGCGCGGGCGGCGGCGCTTCCGTTGTCTGGGCGGGCGGGGGCTGTGTCGTCTGTTCCTGCGCCTGTTCGACGCGCGGGCCTTGCGTGAACTTCACGGCAAGGGCGCCGCCGAGCGCGGCTGACGCGAGCAGCGCGACGGCCAGCAGCGCGGGCGTCCAGGAGCGCCGCCTGCGTCGAGCGCGCGGCGCGGGCCGCGGCGCTTCGACGAGAGGGACGACGGGGTGCGCGCGGCGCGCGTCGTCCGCGTCGAAGCGCGGCGTGACGAGCGTCTCGTCCGTATCTTCGCCCGCCGCTCTTAAATTTTCAGGACGCTGCCGCATGCGATTTGGCCTCAAACCGTACGTGAAAACCTCTCCGCCGTTGATAAAAGCAATAACGAGGCCAGCCGAGGGGGCCGAAGTTGCCGCCCCGCGACAAAAAAAGGATAATCCAACGCTTGTCGCCGAAGGCTTATCGAAGCTCGTACGCGGCGGCTCTCTTCAGAGATGTACATCCTCGGCATATCGGCCTACTACCACGACTCCGCGGCGTGCCTCGTGCGCGACGGGGAAGTCCTGGCCGCGGCGCAGGAGGAGCGCTTCACGCGCAAGAAGCACGACCACCGTTACCCTGCGAGCGCCGTCGAGTTCTGCCTGAGCCGCGCCGGCATCACGCCGAAGGAGCTGGACTTCGTCGCCTTCTACGACAAGCCGCTCTTAAAATTCGAACGCCTCCTTGAGACCTACATCGACTACGCCCCGCGGGGCCTGCGCTCGTTCCTGATGGCGATGCCCCTGTGGCTGCGCGAGAAGTTGTGGATTCGGGAGCAGGTCTCGAAGGAGGCGGGCTTCGAAGGTCAAGTCCTCTTCACAGAGCACCACGAGTCGCACGCCGCCTCGGCCTTCTTCCCCTCGCCGTTCGAGTCGGCCGCCGTCCTGACGATGGACGGCGTGGGCGAGTGGGCGACTTCGAGTTACGGGTACGGGAAGGGGAATGAACTTCACTTACTCAAGGAGCTGCACTTCCCGCATTCCCTGGGCCTGCTCTACTCGGCCTTCACCTACTACACGGGCTTCAAGGTCAACTCGGGCGAGTACAAGGTGATGGGCCTCGCGCCCTACGGCGAGCCGAAGTATGTGAAGCTTATACTCGACGAACTCATCGACCTGCGCGAGGACGGAAGCTTGCGGCTCAACATGAAGTACTTCAACTTCGCCGCCGGCCTGACGATGACGAACAAGGCCTTCGACCGCCTGTTCGGCGGGCCGCCGCGCGAGGCCGAGTCTGAGGTGACGCAGCGCGAGATGGACTTGGCGCGCTCGGTGCAGGAGGTGACCGAGGAGGCGATGCTGCGGATGGCGCGCCACGTCCACAAAGAGACCGGCGAGCGTAACCTCTGCCTCGCGGGCGGCGTCGCGCTCAACTGCGTCGGCAACGGCCGCATCCTGCGCGAGGGGCCGTTCGAGAACGTCTGGGTGCAGCCGGCCGCGGGCGACGCGGGCGGGAGCTTGGGCGCGGCGCTGTCGGTCTGGTATCAGTACCTCGGCAACGAGAGGAAGCTGGAGGAGGTCTGCCGCGGCGGCGCGGACGGGATGCGCGGCGCGTACCTCGGGCCGGAGTTCGCCGACGACGAGATTGAGGAGTCGCTCGTCACGCTCGGCGCGCGCTACCGGAAAGTCCCTCAAGGCGAGTTGAGTGAGACGGTCGCGCGCCTGCTCGCCGAGGAGAAGGTCGTCGGCTGGTTCCAGGGGCGGATGGAGTTCGGGCCGCGCGCGTTGGGCGCGCGCTCGATACTCGGCGACCCGCGAAGTCCTCGGATGCAGTCGCAGATGAACCTGAAGATCAAGTTCCGCGAGTCGTTCCGTCCGTTCGCGCCGTCGGTCTTGCGCGAGCGCGTGTCGGACTACTTCGAGTTGGAGGCGGACTCGCCCTACATGCTGTTAGTCGCGCCCGTGCGCGAACACCTGCGGCGCGAGGTGACGGAGGCAGAGAGTCGTCTGTTCGGCATCGAAAAACTCAACGTGCCGCGCTCGACGATCCCGGCCGTGACGCACGTCGACTACTCGGCGCGCGTCCAGACCGTGCGGCGCGAGGAGAGTCCGGCCTTCTACGACCTGCTCGCGGCGTTCGAGCGGCTGACGGGCTGCGCCGTGCTCGTCAACACCAGCTTCAACGTGCGCGGCGAGCCGATAGTCTGCACGCCCGCGCAGGCCTTCGCCTGCTTCATGCGCACCGAGATGGACTGCCTCGTCGTCGGCGATTTCCTCCTGCTCAAGTCGGAGCAGGGCAGGAACGCCTTCTCGGAAGACCTCTCGTGGCAGGAGGAGTTCCAGCTTGATTGAGCCGAAGGGGAGCGTCAGTCGCGCGAGTGATGCCGCGGTCACGGACGCGCAGGCGCGCAAAAGCGCGCTGCTCGTCGCCGCGGTGCTGCTCGCCGTCGCCGCCTGGAACCTCTACCGCGGCCGCACGACGGTCGTCACCATCTTCGGCGGCTTGGGCGGCGTGCTCCTCATCACGGGGCTCCTCGTCCCGCCCGCGGCGCGCGCGTTCCACACAACTTGGATGAAGTTCGCGGCGCTGCTCGGGCACGTCAACAGCCGCGTGCTCCTGACCCTGATGTACTACCTCGTGGTGACGCCCTACGGCTTCGTCACGCGGCTCGCGGGCCGAGACCCCTTGCGCCGCCGCGGGGCGAAGGCCGAAAGCTACTGGGTCGAGCGCAAGACGACGCGCCAGGCGCGCGAGCAGTTCGAGCGCCTGTTCTGAAGATTCGACGGAGGGTTCGCGTTTCCTATGGGTAAGCTCTCGCTCGCCGGTGAGGTCTGGATGTTCCTGCGCCAGAACAAGAAGCTCTGGCTGCTCCCCATCGTCGTCGTCCTGCTCCTGCTCGGCGCCCTGCTCATCTTCGCCCAGTCGTCCGCCCTCGCGCCGTTCATCTACACGATCTTTTAGGTGATAAGTGATGAGTGATAAGTGATAAGAGAGGAAGAACGGGCGCGGTCTTCTCTTATCACTTATCACTCATCACTTATCACCCTTCCTGTTAACGCTCCGCGCCGCCCTCGCGTCTATAACGGCGTAGGAGGGGGGCGGTAATCTTCAAAGGCATGTTAGAGGTCGAGACCGGCACACTGCTCTTCGCGGAGCGAGCGACGGAGGCGGCGGAAGCGCAGCCGCCCGAGGTCGCGCTCGTCGAGGCGGCGCGCGCCGGCGACCGCGCGGCCTTCGAGCGCCTCTACCACTCTTTCGCGCCGCTCGTGCACGGCGTGCTGCTGGCGCGCGTCCCCTATGGCGAGGTCTCCGACCTGGTGCAGGACGTGTTCCTGACGGCGTTCCGCAAGCTCTGCGCCCTGCGCGACCCGGCGCGCTTCGGCCCCTGGGTCGCCATCATCGCGCGCAACCGCGCCGCGGACTTCTACCGGCGCGCGCGCCAGACCGAAGAGCTGCACGACGAGCTGGCGCAGGGCGCGGGCCGCCCGGCCGAGGCCGTCGAAGCTTTAGAGATCATCCGCTCTTTGCCCGAGGCTTACAGGGAGACTCTCGTGCTGCGCCTGGTCGAAGGCATGACCGGCCCGGAGATCGCGGAGCGGACGGGCCTGCGCCCCGCGTCGGTGCGCGTCAACCTGCACCGCGGGATGAAGCTCCTGCGCCAGAGGCTCGGGCTGCGGCCCGGAGGTGTTTAAGAGTTTATGAGCGACTACCTTTGGGACAAGAAGGGCGAGCCCGAACGGGACGTGGCGCGGCTCGAAGCGATGCTCGGCTCGTTCGCGCACGAGCCGCGCCCGCTCGAATGGCCGGCCGAGGCGGAGGCGTCAGAAGAGACACGCGCCACGCTCCTGCCTTTCGCGCCGCGTGCCTGGAAGAGGTTCTTCGCGCCGGCCGCGCTCGCCGCGGCGGCCGCGCTCCTCGTCACGTCCCTGCTCGCCGCGAACGCTTTTCTGCGCGCGCGCGTCCCGGCCGGAGGCGAGCGCGCCGCCGCGCAGAACTCTCCGCAGCCGCCCGAGCCGAGCGCGCGCAAGGACGAACGCGCGGCGCCGCCCGAGCCGCAGCGTGCCATGCTGACGCCGCCGGAAGCGGGCGGGGTGAAGGACGCGCCGCCGGCCTCCGTCGGCAAGGTTAAGGATGAGAAGGTCGAGGTCGAAACTCTCAAGCGCGTCGCGCGCCAGCGGAAGGAAGTGCAGTTGGCCGCCGTCACCCCGCGGCGTCCGAGAGACTCGGGCGCGGGCTCAGCCCCCGAGGCGATGAGTGCGCCGGGCGTCGCGTCGTCGCTCGTCGAGAACGCGCGCCTTCTGACGAAGGAGCAGTTGGTCTACGCGCTCCGCCTCACCAGCGCGAAGCTCAAGGACATGCGCCAGAGGGCGCAGGGGGAGAGTAGGCAGTAGGCAGTTGGCAGTAGGCAGCCGCTCCGCGTGACGAAGGTTGAAGGATGTATCCGCAGCGCTCGACATAAATGTTTTCAACTGCCAACTGCCTACTGATTGACAAAGTTATGAGAAAGGCAATCCTGAAAACTCTGATTCTCGTCACGGCGACTTTCATCGTCGCCGCCTCGGCGCGCGCGCAGGCGCCGCAGCAGGCGGAGGCCGGGCGGCTGCGCCTCGACAGCCTGGAGCGGCTCGCGCCGAAGGCCGCCGAGGCGGTCAACATAGACATCGACGGCGTCCTCATCAAGTTCGCGGCCCCCATGCTCTCGGACGAGGACGCGGACGACCGCGCCGTCAAGGAGTTGATCCAGGGCCTGCGCGGCGTCTACGTCCGCAGCTACGAGTTCAAGGCTTCGGGGGAGTTCGCCGAAGATGACGTGGCGGCGCTGCGCGCGCAGCTGCGCGCCCCCGGCTGGTCGCGCGTGATGGACTTGAAGTCGCGCGGGCTCGACTTCGGCGACGCCGAGGTCTACCTCGCGGCCTCGGGCAGCCGCATCGAGGGCTTCGCGCTCCTCTTCGTCGGGCCGAAGGAGCTGACCGTCGTCAACATCGTCGGCCCGCTCGACCTCGAAAAGCTCCGCCGCCTCGGCGACGACCTCAACCTCCCGCGCCTCCGCGTCAAGCGGAAGAAGAGCGACCGCAACTAAAGCAGTTAACCACAGAGACACAGAGGCACAGCTTTGAAGCGATAAGTCTTCAAAGCTGTGCCTCTGTGGTTAATTCTTTTCTTGGGCACCGGCCGAGCCGCGCGTGAAGAGGTAGCGCGGGTCGGGCTTGGAGTTGAACCAGCCGGCGAGCGCGGTCTTCGGCGTGTCGCCCTCCACGTCCAGAACGCGGTGCTCGAAGCGCGGGTCGATGGGGAAGAGGATGGCGTCGCCGAAGCCAGTGTTCGGCAGCTCGCAGACGACGCGCCTGGTGTCGGCCTCGCGGATGAGGGTGGTGCCGCCGCGGTAGACCTCTTCGCTCAGGTTGATGCTGAGCGTGACCATGCGGCCGTCGTCGTTGACGTCCGTGTGCCAGCGGCTGACGTGGCTCTGCCCCGGCGCGCGGCGGTAGATGCGCCCCGTAAAGCACGCGACCGGAGCGCAGCCCGTCAGGCGCGGGATGAGCTCGAGCACCGCGCGGCTGTTGAGCAGAAGCTCCAGGGCGAAGTAGGGGGCCGAGTCGAGCGGGCGCAGCTCGCTGCCCACGTCGCGGTCGATGCGGACGAACTCGGTGGCGGAGAGCTTCGCGCGGAGCATTTCGAGCAGGGCCGGGTCGAGGAAGCCTCGCAGCGTGAGGAAGTGTCTTTCCTCGAACTGCGCGCGCAGGCGCGCCAGCTCACCTTCCGAGGCCGAGACGACCGGCCCAGACCTCTTCAAACTCAAGACGCCGCTCACCAGGGCAGCCCCCCGACCTCGACGCGCCCCGCGGGCCACACGCGCTCGCCGCACGGCTTCACCATAACGCGGTAGGGCCAGACGACCTCGCCCGAAGGCTGTTCTATACGGACCTCGTCCTCCAGAGCCTGCCAGCCCTGCCGCGCGTAGAACGCTTCGAGCCGCGGCAGGCAGAAGAGCATCCCGAACTCCGCGCCCAGCTCGTGACAGATGAACTCGGCCGCCTGCCGCATCGCGGCGTGGACGAGGCGGCGCCCCTGCGCCTCGGGGCGCGTGGCGACGCCGCCGACGCCGCCGACCGTGAGCTGTCGGCCGCCGACGCTCACCGCGGTCTTGATGACGCCGACGTGGCTGAGCGGCTCGCCGTCCTCTTCGGTGATGAAGTGGTAGTCCTTCGGCCGCCAGCGGTAGTGTGCGTCCTCGACCCCGAAAATGTCCTTGCCCCAGAAGAAGAGCGCCTGCCGCTCCTCCTCGGTTAAGCTTTCGGCGTAACGAATCTCGACGGCCAACTCTGCCACGCTCCTTGAAAATGTCGTTTGCCCGCGCGGGCGAAAGGCAATATAGTAGCCCGCAAACGTCAGCCGTTTTAAAGCTTTCCCGGTCGGAACACAAGTCCATTCTTCTCAGAGGAGCCTTGCAGATGTTGAGGGTACGTCTTCTCCCGGGCGGGTCGTCGGCCTGCCTGCTCGCCGCCATCCTTCTTTGCAACCTGCTGCCCAACGCGGCGCGCGCGCAGGAGCCGGCCGCGCCGCAGGGGCAAGCGGCGAGCGCGCCGCAGCGCAAACCTTTCGGGCCGCTCGCCTACAGGCAGATCGGGCCGTTCCGCGGCGGGCGCGTCGGCACGGTCGCGGGCGTCCCCAGCCAGCCCTTCGTCTACTACTTCGGCGCGACCGGCGGCGGCGTCTGGAAGACGACCGACGGCGGCGTGACGTGGGAGCCGCTGGGCGACCAGACGTTCAAGACCGGCTCGGTCGGCGCCATCAGCGTCTCGGAGTCCGACCCGAACGTCGTCTACGTCGGCATGGGCGAGGAGACCCTGCGCGGCAACCTCTCGCACGGCGACGGGATGTACAAATCGACCGACGCGGGGAAGACGTGGAAGAAACTCCCCGGCCTCGACGACACGCGCCACATCTCGCGCGTGCGCGTGCACCCGCGCAACCCAGACCTCGTCTACGTCGCGGCCATCGGCCACGCCTTCGGCCCGAACGAGCAGCGCGGCGTCTTCCGCTCGAAGGACGGCGGGAAGACCTGGGAGAAGGTTCTCTACAAGAGCCCTCTGGCCGGCGCGATTGACCTGACGTTCGACCCGAACAACGCCAACGTCCTCTACGCCGCGCTCTGGCAGTACGTGCGCAAGCCGTGGACGTTCGAGAGCGGCGGCCCCGCGAGCGGGCTCTTCAAGTCCACGGACGGCGGCGACACGTGGGCTGAGATTACGCGCAGCCCGGGACTTCCGCGCGGGCTAGTCGGGAAGATCGGCGTGACCGTCTCGGCCGCGCAGCCCGAGCGCGTGTGGGCTTTAGTCGAGGCGGAGGATGGCGGCGTCTTCCGCTCGGACAACGGCGGCGCCAGTTGGACGAAGGTCAACGAGTCGCGCGACCTCCGCCAGCGCGCGTGGTACTACACGAAGATTTACGCCGACCCGCAGAACGCAGACCGCGTCTACGTCCTCAACACAGGCTTCTACCGTTCGAACGACGGCGGCCGCACCTTCGCGAACATCTCCGTCCCGCACGGCGACAACCACGACCTGTGGATCGCGCCCAACGACCCGAACCGCATGATCGAGTCGAACGACGGGGGCGCCAACGTCTCCTCGAACGGCGGGCGCACGTGGACTGAACAAGACCAGCCGACCGCGCAGTTCTACCGCGTCGCCCTGGACGAAGACTTCCCTTACAACGTCTACGGCGCGCAGCAGGACAACTCGACCATCTCAATTCGGAGCCGCACCGAAGACTTCGGCATCGACGAGAGCGCCTGGCACGACGTGGGCGGCGGCGAGTCCGGGTGGATCGCGCCGAAGCCTAACGATTCGAACGTCGTCTTCGCGGGGTCGTACGGCGGCTACCTCACGCGCTACGACCACCGCACGAAGCAGCTGCGCGCGGTCAATGTCTGGCCCGACAACCCGATGGGCTGGGGCGCGGAGGGGATGAAGTATCGCTTCCAGTGGAACTACCCGATTCTCTTCTCGCCCAACGATCCGAACGTCCTGTACGCGGCGGGCGACCACCTCTTCCGCTCGACCAACGAGGGGCAGTCGTGGGAGATGATTTCGCCCGACCTCACGCGCAACGACAAGTCGAAGCAGGGGCCGGGCGGCGGGCCGATTACGAAGGACAACACGAGCGTCGAGTACTACGACACGATCTTCACCGTCGCCGAGTCGCCGGTCACGAAGGGCGTCATCTGGACGGGCTCGGACGACGGGCTGGTGCAGGTCACGCGCGACAACGGCAAGAGCTGGTCGAACGTGACGCCGAAGGGCATCCCCGAGTGGATTCAGATCAATTCGATTGAGGCTTCGCCGCACGAGGCGGGCGCCGCCTACGTCGCCGCGACCGCTTACAAGTCGGACGACTTCAAGCCTTATCTTTATAAAACGTCAGACTACGGGAAGACTTGGAAGAAGATCGACGCGGGGATTCCAGACGGCGCCTTCACGCGCGTCGTCCGCGAAGACCCCGCGCGGCGCGGCCTGCTCTACGCGGGGACGGAACTCGGCATGTACGTCTCTTTCGACGACGGCGAGCGCTGGCAGCCGTTCCAGTTGAACCTGCCCTACGTCCCCATCACAGACCTCGCCGTCCACAAGCGCGACAACGATTTGGTCGTCGCCACGCAGGGGCGCGGCTTCTGGATTCTCGACGACCTCGCGGTGCTTCAACAGTTGAACGACGCGCAGCGCGCGGGCGGGGGCGAGACGACGCTCTTGAAGCCGGAGGACGCCTACCGCATGCCGGGCTCGGGCGGGCCTCTGCCGCCCTCGGTGACCGCGGGCGCGAACCCGCCGAACGGCGCCGTCGTCTACTACTACCTGAAGTCGAAACCGGCGACGGACGTGACGCTCGAATTCATCGACCCTTCGGGCAAGTCCGTGCAGAAGTTCACGGCCAAGGCGCCGCCGCGCCCGAGCCCGACGCCCGCGGGCGGGACGGCCGGCCAGCCCGGCGCCTCGACCGCGCCCGGCTCGGCGCAGGTGCAGACGCCCCCCGAACAACCCCAAGCGCCTTCGGGCGAAGAGTCTTCCGAGTTCACGGGGCGACGCGGGGGCGGCGCGCCGCGCCCGACGACCGACGCGGGGCTCAACCGCTTCGTCTGGGACATGCGCTACACGGACGCGACGCGCTTCCCCGGCCTGATTCTCTGGGCCGGCGGCACGAACGGCCCGCGCGCCGTGCCGGGCACCTATCAGGTGAAGCTGACGGCCGACGGGCAGACCTACACGCAGACGTTCGAGATTAAGAAAGACCCGCGGCTCCAGACGACGCAGGAGGAGTTCGACAAGCAGTTCGCGCTGCTCACGAAGATACGCGACAAGCTGACCGAGACGCACAACGCCGTCTCGCAGATACGCGACGTGCGGCGGCAGGTGGATGACCTCTTGAAGCGCATCGGTGACCAGCCGAACGCGAAGCCGGTCGTGACGGCCGGCGGCAACCTTAACCGGAAGCTTCAGGCCATCGAGGAGGCGCTCTACCAGACGAAGAACCAGAGCAGCCAAGACCCCCTGAACTACCCCATCCGTCTCAACAACAAGCTGGCGGCGCTCGGCTCCATCGTGGCGAGCGCCGACGCGCAGCCGACCGAGCAGTCCTACACGTTCTACGACGAGCTGGCCGCGCAGATCGACGCGCAGCTTAAACAACTTAATCAGGTGATGACGGACGACCTCAAGAGCTTCAACGCGCTCGCGCGCTCGTCAGACATCCCCTTCGTCATCGTCAAGCCCGCGGCGCCCGCGCCCGGCGCGCCGTCGGGCGGCGGGGAAGAGACGGAGGAGGAGCCGGAGAAGTAGCGGCCTCGGGTCAGGTCAGGGGTGTGGGTTAAGTGAAGGGCGTTTCAACGCAGAGGCGCGGAGGACGCGGAGGGGGCGCTGAGGGTTGCGGGATTTCGGACGTTGAGAGTATAAATCTCAAGCCTCTGCGCAACCTCCGCGCGCTCTGCGCCTCCGCGTTGAGCCCCAACGTGAACCGCTCGGGAGTTGAAAGAAAGAAAGGCGGCCCCGTCATGTTGCATCCCAACCCAAATCTAAATCTCGCCGGCAGACTCTTCCTCCTCTCGGCGACGCTGCTCTGCCTCCTCGCGGGCGCGCACGCGCAGACGCAGGAGAGGGAGGACGTGGTGCACGTCGAGTCGGAGCTGGTGCAGACGGACGTGACGGTCTTCGACAAGGCGGGCAAGTTCGTGGACGGCCTCGGGCGCGAGCAGTTCGAGCTGAAGGTGGACGGGCGCCCCGTGCCCCTGGCCTTCTTCGAGCGCGTCGCGGCGCCCTTGAAGAAGGGCGAGGGCGCGCCCGGCGCCGCCGCGGCCGCCGCCAACGCGGCCGCCGCCGCGCGCGGGCAGGGGCGCACCGTCATCTTCTTCATCGACGATTTGCACCTCTCGCTCGACAGCCTCAACCCGACGCGCGCGGCCCTCACGCGCTTCATCGAAGAGGAGATGGCGCCGGGCGACCTCGTCGCCTTCGTCACGGCCTCGGGGCAGCTCGGCTTCCTCCAGCAGTTCACCGACAACAAGGCGGTGCTGCGCGCGGCCGCCGCGCGCCTCCGGAACATCCCGCCCGCTGTGCACGACGCCGAGCAGCCGCCGATGTCCGAATACGTCGCCACCCGCATCGCCAACGGCGACCGCCAGGCGGCCGGCTTCTACATCACCAAGATCACCGAGGGCTTCTTCTCGAAGACAGCCGCCGGGGCGAGCGCGCAGAACCCGGCCATCAACGCCAACGCCGTCTACGAGATGGTCAAGACGCGCGCGACCAACATCACGAAGCAGATGGAGTCGGTGACGAACGGCTCGCTCTCCGCGCTCGAAAGCCTCGTCCGGACGGCCGGGCAGATCGAGGGGCGCAAGCTCGTCTTCTTCATCTCGGACGGCTTCTACCTCGACGGCAAGGACTCGGTCTCGGCGGCCAACCGCCGGCTCCAGCTCGTCACCGACACGGCCGCGCGGACGGGGAGCGTCATCTACAGCATCGACGCGCGCGGCCTCTTCGCGCCCTTCATGGAAGCGGCCGGGACGAAGGCGCGCGACCCGAACGGCTTCCTCGACCGCTCCTCGGTCGGCGAGGCCACGCTCGCGCAGGAGGGGCTCTCGGCGCTCGCCGGCGACACGGGCGGCGACTTCATCAAGAACCAGAACTACTTCGACCGCTGGGTCTCGCGCGTCCTCGAAGAGACCTCGAACTACTACCGCATCGCCTGGAAGCCCGACGCCGACGGGCAGAAGGGCGACAGCTTCAAGCGCGTCGAGGTCTCGGTCGTCGGCCGCCCCGAGCTGACCGTGCGGCTGCACCGCGGCTACGTGCCGGCGGCCGTGCGCGCGGCCGAGGAGGCGAAGGAGAAGGGCGCGACGAAGCCGAGCGCGAAGGCGCCGGAGGCGAAGGGGGCCGAGGCCGACTTGCGCGCTGCGCTCCTGGCGCCGGCCGGCCGGCGCGGACTGCCGACCGCGCTCTCGACGAGCTTCGTGGACGTGCCGGGCAGCGGGCCGGTGCTGACCAGCTCGGTCGAGGTCGGGACGGACGCGCTCGACTACGGCGCGGACGGGAAGCAGCCGGCGTCGGTCGATCTGGTCGGCGTGGTTTTGAACGACCAGGGCAAGCAGGTCTCGACCTTCAGCAAGCGCCTGACGGTGGCGCCGACGGCGCCGTCGGCGACGGCGGCCGCGGGCGAGCAGCCGGGCGTCATCTACAACCACAAGGCGCCGCTCGCGCCGGGGCTCTACCAGGTGAAGGCGGCGGCGCGCGACGCGCGCGGCGGGCAGTTGGGGAGCGCCGCGCAGTGGATCGAGATACCCGACCTCTCGAAGAAGCAGCTCGCGTTGAGCAGCCTGCACCTCGGCGGCCGCCAGGTGGGCGGCGGAGCAGACGGGAGCGCGCCGCAGGTACAGTTCAGCGTTGAACGGCGGTTCCCGCGCTCTTCGAAGGTGGACTTCCTCGGCTTCGTCTACAACGCGGCGCAGTCGGGCGGGGCGGTGAACCTCTCGGTGACGCTGCGCGTGCTGCGCGACAACAAGGCGGTCGTCTCTTCGCCGGCGCGCAAGCTCGCGCCGGAGGCGGGCTCAGACCTCGCGCGCATCCCCGTCACGGGCGCCATCTCGCTCGGGCAACTCCCCCCGGGGCGCTACGAGCTTGAGGTCGGCGTCGCCGACAACGTCGCGCGCACGACGGCCTCCGAGCGCGTCGTGTTCGAGATCAAATAGAGAAGTCCCGCCGCCCGGAAGATGGCGGCGGTGAGGAGCAGCATCCCCCAGTTGATTGCGCCCAGCGAGGCCAGCAGGCGGCTCAGAAAGACGCCGCAGAAGGTCTGCGTCGTCATGGTCGTGAGGACGAACGAAAGCGCGATCATGACGCGGAACGGGCGGTCGCCGACCCCCTCGACGTACCAGAGATGCACCACGTAGACGTAGGCCGGGAGGAGCAGGACGAGGTGAGGAATCTCCGTGACCGTCGAGAAGTTCGGGATGAGGCTGAACACGAGCGCGAAGCCGCCCCAGCGCGAGACAAGCTCCGGGGCGTCCCGAAAGCGTAAGGCGTACGCGCCGATGGCGGCGGCGGCGCCCAGCATAAAGAGGTGACCCAGGAGCCGGACGACCCCCGCGGGCAGCTTCAGGAGGGTGACGCGGTAGAGCCTGCCCTTATACTCGAACGCGTTCACGTCGAGGAAGAACCTATCGGCCTGCGCCCGGAGCGACACGTTGCCATTGCCCGCCCAGTTGCCCGTGCCGGCCGCGTTCGATAGCGCCACCCTCTCGACCCATGCGCGGTGGTAGTCCACGTCCTTCTCCGGGCCGACGACCAGCGCGGGCAGCGCGGCGGCGAGCAGCCCGCCCAGCGCCACCCCGAGCAGAACCTTGCCGCCCCTGCGCGCGAGGAACCAGAAGACGAACGGCAGGGTGGTCAGCTTCACGGCCGCCGACAGCCCGAGGGCGACGCCGGAGCCCAGACGCCGCCCGCGCGACAGCCACACCAGCCCGAGCACCGCCAGCGCCAGCACCAACACGTTCGTCTGCCCGAAGCGCAGGTGGAGGATGATGAAGCGCGCGCACAACAGCGTCGAGAAGAAGCAGACGACCCAGCGCCTCTTCGCGGGGAGTGAGAGGAACGGACGGCCGGACATCGCGCCGTAGAACGCGGCCGCGCTCCAGCCGAGTAGCACGACCGAGGCGACGGCCCACAGGACGAAGAGCAGCCAGACGGGCAGCGGGGTCAGCGGGATGTTCAGGAAGGCGAAGAAGGGCGGGTAGTAATAGTAGTTGCCGTGCGGCGTCGGCACGCTGTAGATGTCCTGGCCGCGCATCAGCAGGCGCGCGGCCAGGACGAACACCTCCGGGTCGCCGTCCCTGCGCAGAATCTGCTGGAGGCTGCAAGTGAGGACGGCGACCGACGTGAGCCCCACGGCCAGCAGCCTGTAGAGGGGCAGCCTCCGGCGGAACTCGTCGCCCGCCGGCGAGGGGGCACGCGGAGCCCCCGCCCCGCCTCCTCTCACCTGTTCCTGTTGATCCCCCACGGCCGGCCGAATGTACCTGAACGTTTACGCTTTATCAAAAGGACGTTGACAGGCCAGCGGGGAATTGGTATTCCAACATGACCACGCCGGGCGACTTACAAATTCGGAAGCGACGACTCCACATGCACACCCTGTTGAAGCGAACTATGCCCTTGCTCTTCGCGCTGCTCTGCCTGGCCGCGCCGGCGGCCGCGCGGCAGTCGGACTACCGCGTCCTCTCGCCGAACAAAAAGATCGAGTTGAGAGTCGGCACGGCCGGCCGCGTCAGCTACGACGTGCTGGTGAACGGGAAGGCCGTGCTGCGCGACTCGACGCTCTCCATCGACATCGACCATCGCGTTCTCGGGCTCGACCCGAAGGTGCTGAAGGCCGTGCCGCGCGCGCACGAGGGCTGGGTCGAGCCGGTCGTGCGCCAGAAGTTCGCGCGCGTCCGCGACGCTTACAACGAGCTGCGGCTGGAGATGGAAGGCGGCTACGCGGTCGTCTTCCGCGCCTACGACGAGGGCGTGGCCTACCGCTTCGAGACCGCGCTGCCGCAGACGGAGGTGAAGGTCTACAAGGAGGAGGCCGCCTTCAACTTCGCCGACAACTACACGGCCTTCTACCCGCAGGAGGAGAGCCTCTTCTCGCATAACGAGCGCGTGTATGCGCCGAAGCCCCTGAAGGATATTCCGCCCGCCGCCTTCGCCTCTTTGCCCGCCGTGGTTGACGCCGGCGGCGTGAAGATAGCCGTCGCCGAGTCGGACGTGGAAGACTACCCCGGCCTCTGGCTGCGCGGCACGGGCGGCAACGGGCTCGGCGCGATGTTCCCGCCGTACCCTTTGAAGGAAGAGTTGAAGGGCGACCGCGATTTTAAAGTCACGGAGGCGGCCGACTACATCGCCGTGACGAAGGGGACGCGCACGTACCCCTGGCGGCTGCTCGGCGTCGCGGAGCGCGACGGGGACTTGATCACGAACCAGCTGGTCTACCTTTTGGAAAGCCCTTCGCGCGTGCAGGACACGTCTTGGATCAAGCCGGGCAAGGTGGCGTGGGACTGGTGGAACGCGAACAACATCTACGGCGTCGATTTCAAATCCGGCGTCAACACGGAGACTTATAAATACTACATCGACTTCGCCTCGAAGTACGGCATCGAGTACATCGTCCTCGACGAAGGCTGGTACAAGCGCGGCAACGTGCTCGAAGTCGTCCCCGACATCAACGTCCAGGAGCTGGTCGATTACGGGAGGCAGAAGAAGGTCGGCGTCATCCTCTGGGTCGTGTGGAAGACGCTCGACGACCAGTTGGAGCCGGCGCTCGACCAGTTCGAGAAGTGGGGCGTCAAGGGCATCAAGGTTGACTTCATGCAGCGCGACGACCAGAAAGTCGTCAACTTCTTCCACAAGCTCTCGCGCGAGGCGGCGCGGCGCAAGATGCTCGTGGACTACCACGGCGCGCAACGCTCGGCGTTGATGACGCGGACGTGGCCGAACATCATCAGCACCGAGGGCGTGCGCGGGATGGAGTGGAGCAAGTGGAGCGCCGAGGCCAACCCCGAGCACAACCTGACGCTGCCGTTCACGCGGATGTTTCTGGGGCCGATGGACTACACGCCCGGCGCGATGCTCAACGCGCAGCAGAAGGGCTTCGCGCCCGTCTTCGACCGCCCGATGGCGCTCGGCACGCGCTGCCACCAACTCGCCATGTACGTCGTCTTCGAGAGCCCCTTGCAGATGCTCGCCGACAGCCCGTCGAACTACCTGCGCGAGCCAGAGGCGATGGAGTTCCTCTCGGCCGTCCCCACGGTCTGGGACGAGACGCGCGTGCTCGATGGAAAGATCGGCGACTACGTCCTCGTCGCGCGCCGCAACGGCCGCGACTGGTACGTCGGCGCGATGACCGACTGGACGGCGCGCGAGCTGGACGTGGACTTCTCCTTCCTGCCCGAAGGGAGTTTCAAGATGGACGCGTACCAGGACGGCGTGAACGCGAACCGCTACGCGGGCGACTACAAGAAGGTCTCGGGCCGCGCCGACCGCTCGACCCGTCTGAAGATTAAGCTGGCCGAGGGCGGCGGCTGGGCCGCGCACCTCCGGCCGTAGGCGCCGCACTCCCGCGCGGCGCCCGTCGCGCTTTGCTCTTCCCCGAACCCCGAGAGGAGAGACCGAGATGTTGAAGAGAACTTTGAGCGCGCTCTTTGTCCTTTGCTGTGCGCCGCCCCTGCTCGCATACGTCCCCGCGGGCGAGAGCGTCTACACGGAGATCGCCGGCGCGCGCTGCAAGACCGTCGAGGCGCACGAGGAGGGCGCCAGCTCGGTGCAGAAGTGCGCGGGCGTCGCGGGCTACAGCCTGCTGGTCGAGGACGCCGACTCGCGCCAGTCCGTCACCGTCGTCACCCCCGACGGCAAGAAGCACCCGCTCGACTACTGGCAGGTCATCACGAGCGGGTTTTCGAGCCTCGGCAACAAGGCCGAGTGGCGCGTCGAGAAGAAGGGCGCACGCGTGCGCCCCTACGCCCTCATCGTGCGCGTCAACGCGAGCGAGAATCCAGAGAAGCCGGAGCAGACGACCTCCTACCTCGCCGTCGCGAAGATCACGGCCGGGGAGGTCTGCGTGACGGACAAGGTGAAGACCAACGAAGCGGCGCGGCAGGCGGCCGACGCCTCCGCCGGCAAGCCCTGCCTCAAGGCGGAGTGAGTCTCGACGCTGAAGGGTTGAACGGCCGGGAGGTTTTGAAATGACCCTTACAAAATTCAAAGCGCGGCCGCTGGCGTCGGCGGCCTTGCTGCTTGCACTCTGCTTCGCCGCGCGCGCGCAGCAGACGGGCGCGGCGCAGGCGCAACCGGCGGCGGACGCGGCGCGCGTCGAGAGGCTGGTGGGCTTGGCGAAGGTCTGGGGCGCGGTGAAGTATTTTCACCCGTACCTTGCCTACCGCGAGCTGGATTGGGACAAGGCGCTCGTCGAGGCGATTCCGAAAGTCAACGCCGCCGGGACGCCGGAGGAGTACAGCGCGGCCTTGAACCAGATGCTCGCGGCGCTCGGCGACCCGAGCACGCGCGCGGAGATTGAAGTCGAGGCCAAAAACACTCCGCCCACTCAAGCGCCTGCGGTCGAGCCCGTGCGGACGGAGAACGGCGTCCTCTTCATCGACGCGACGCGGCTCGCCGCGACGGGCGCGCGCGACAACGCGGCCTTCCGCGTCCTGCTCGGCAAGTTCGGCGAGGCGGCGCCGTCCGCCAAAGCGGTCGTCATCGACGCGCGCGCCGCGGGGCCGCCCGACGCCTTCGCCGCCTACTTCTTCGCCGACCTGATGCGCCAGGTTCTGTCGCAACTGCTCGACTCGAACGTCACGCTCGGCCACAGCCGCTTCCGCCTGCACAACGGCTACGCCACGCAGGCGGGCGGCGCCTCCTTCTACTACTCGGCCTTCGCCGACGCCACGCCCCAGACCCTCCTCGGCGCGCGGAGCACGTCGAAGTCGCCGCCGATAGTCTTCGTCGTCAACGAGCACACGCCGCCCGCGGCCGAGACGTTGGGCGGCTTGCAGTACGCGGGCCGCGCCTACGTCGTGCAGGACGGCGAGCGCGCGCCGGAGGCGGGCGGCGGGAGTTTCACGCTGGAGTTGCCGGGCGGCGTGAAGGCGCGTCTGAGGACGAGCGAGTCGGTCAACCCGGACGGCTCAATCGGCTTCGCCGCCGACGCGGTCGTGCCGAAAGGGGCGGGCGAAGACGCGGCCATGCGCGAGGCCCTGCGCGCCGCGCAGGAGGGCAAAGTCTCTCAAGTCGGCCGCAAGACCAGCGCGACGCCTGCGCCGCTCGTCGGCCAGAAGGAGCAGACGTACCCCGAGATGGAGTTCCCCACGGCCGAGTACCGCCTGCTGGCGCTCTTCCGCTACTGGAACGTCATCAACTACTTCTACCCTTACAAGCACCTCATCGAAGACACCTGGGCGACGGTGCTCCCGCGCTACATCCCGAAGTTCGAGGCGGACAGGGATGCGGCCGACTACCAGTTGACCGTCCGCGAACTGGTCACGGAGATGCACGACTCGCACGGCAGCGTGCAGAACGCGAACGCCTCGGCCGAGCGTCTGGGGACGTACCAGCCGCCGGTCGTCGTGCGCTACGTCGAAGGTCAGACGGTCGTCACGAACGTGCTCGACGACAAGCTGCCGGTCAAGGTCGGCGACGTGGTCTTGACAGTTGACGGCGAGCCGGTCGCCAAGCGCATTGAGTTCCTCGCGCGCTACACGGCCGCGTCCACGCCGCAGGCTTTGATGAGGGTCGTCCACCTGAACCTGCTGCGCGGGCAGAAGGAGACGCCCGCCCGCCTGCGCGTCCGCGGCGCGGACGGCACGGAACGCGACGTAGAGTTGCCGCGCTCCATCGGCCGGGCCGACCAGGCGAAGCTGTTCACCGTCATGCAGCGCTCGACGCCGGTCGTGCAAGTCCTGCCGAGCGGCTACGGCTACGTCGATCTCGCGCGCTTGCAGGCGGGCGAGGTGGACAAGATGTTCGAGACGATCAAGGACACGCCGGCCGTCGTCTTCGACATGCGCGGCTACCCCAACGGTACCGCCTGGCCCATCGCCCCGCGCCTGACCGAGAAGCGGATGCCCGTGGCCGCGCTCTTCTCGCGCCCGCTCCTCGAAGGCGCCTCCCTGAGCGACCTTGAGACGGAGAGCCCGAGCTACACCTTCGCCCAGCGCCTGCCCGAGCGGCGGGGCGACGTGTACCGCGGCAAGGTCGTCGTGCTCATCAACGAGGACGCCATCAGCCAGGCCGAGCACACCTGCATGTTCTTCGAGGCGGCGACCGACGTGACCTTCGTCGGGACGCCGACCACCGGCGCCAACGGCGACGTGACCTTCATGGTGCTGCCCGGCAACCTCAACGTCAGCTTCACCGGCCACAACGTGCGCCACGCCGACGGCCGCCAACTGCAAAGGGTCGGCATCCAGCCGCACGTTAAAGTCGCGCCGACGATTGCCGGAATCATCGACGGCCGCGACGAGGTGCTCGAAGCGGCCGTCCGGCACTTACAGACGAGCCTGAAGAAGTAGACGCCGATGCGCCCCGAAGCCGCCGAGAAGGTCTTCCTCCGCGCGCCGGCCGCGCGCGACCGCGAGGAGTTTATCGCGCTCAACCGCGCGAGCCGGCGGCTGCACCGCGGCCTGGTCTCGCCGCCCGTCGAGCCCGTGCAATTCGAAGAGTACCTCAAGCGCTGCGGCCGTGAAGACCGCGCCAACTTCTTCGTCTGCCGCGCGGAGGACGGGCGCATCGTCGGGGTGATGAACCTGTCGCAGATCGCGCGGGGCAACTTGCAGAGCGCCTACCTCGGTTATTATGTCGGCGAGCCCTACGCCGGCCGCGGCTACATGACCCAGGCCATGCGGCTGCTGCTCCGACACGCGTTCGAGAGTTTGAAGCTGCACCGCGTCGAGGCGAACATCCAGCCGGGCAACGTCGCGTCCATCGCGCTGGCGCGGCGGGCGGGCTTCGTCAAAGAGGGCTTCTCGCGGCGCTACCTGAAGCTCGGCGGCCGCTGGCGCGACCACGAGCGCTGGGCCATCCTCGCCGAAGACTGGAAGGCCGGGCGGAGGCGCTGAGGCACGCACCCGATGGAAAAAACCGGCACAATCCTTTTTGCGTTGACGCTGACGCTTTGCGCCTTCGCCCCGGCCGCGTCGGGGCGGCAGGAGGCGGGCAAGACGCAGGCGGACGAGGAGGTCGTGCGGGTCAAGGCGGAGCTGGTGCAGACGGGCGTGAGCGTCTTCGACAAGCAGGGGCGGTTCGTGGACGGGCTGAAGAAGGAGGACTTCGAGCTGCGCGTGGACGGGCGCCCCGTCCCCATCACCTTCTTCGAGAACATCTTGGCCGGGAGCCCGCGAGACCGCTCGGCGCGCGCTGCCGCGGCGGGCGAGACGGCCCCGCCCAAAGCCGACGCGTCAGCGCCCTCGTCCCGCCAGCGCACCATCGTCTTCTTCCTCGACGACCGCCACCTGTCGCTCGACAGCGTCGCGCGCGCGCGCAGGATGCTGCTCGACTTCATCGACAAAGAGATGGGCGAGGGCGACCTCGTCGCCGTCGCCTCGGCCAGCGGGCGCATCGGCTTCCTTCAGCAGTTCACCGACAACAAGGACGTGCTGCGCGCGGCCGTCGCGCGCGTCGGCCACGTCCCGTACGAAGTGACGGACTACGGCCGCAACCCCGGCGGCACGATGACCGAGTACATGGCGCTCGCCATCGAGCGCAAGGACGACGAGCGCGTCTTCGACTTCTACGTGGAGGACTGCATGAAGTGGGGCGGGGCGGCGCCGACCCGGCAGGATCGCGCGTCCTCGCGCCGCCACTGCGAGGTGCAGGTGCAGAACCGCGCGCGGCAGTTGCTCATGCAGGCCGGCGAGGTCACGGCCAGCACCTACTACTCGCTCGAAACCCTTTTGCACTATGCGGAGAAGATGCCGGGCAGCAAGCTGGCCTTCTTCGTCTCGGACGGCTTTTTGGCCGACACGGGGCCGCGCGGCCCCGTCGGGCGCGAGCGCCTCGGGCGCATCACGGACGAGGCGCGGCGCGCGGGCGTCGTCATCTACACCATCGACGCGCGCGGCCTCGTCTCGGGCGCGCTCGACGCGACGGGCAACACGGCGATGGATCCCAACGGCAGGCTCGAAAGCTCCAACCTCCGCGAGGTCGTCGCGTCGCAGGACGCCCTGAACGCGCTCGCCGAAGACACGGGCGGGCGCGCGCTGCGGAACCAGAACACCTTCGGCCAGTTCATCGACGCCGCGCTCGAAGAGACCTCGCGCTACTACCTGCTCGCCTGGCGCCCGGAGGCGGGCGAGGGGCAGAACGAGAAGCTCCGGAAGATAGAGGTGAGCGTCGCCGGCCGCCCCGACCTGACCGTGCGCTCGGCGCGCGGCTTCGTCGTCGTCGCGCCGCCGCCCGCCGCCGCGGGCGCGAGCGGGGAAGAGAAGGGCGCGGCGAAGGTCGAGAAGAAGCCGGGCGACCCTTTGGGCCACGCGCTCGCGGAGTTCTACCCGAGGCAGTCGATTCCGCTCCAACTCTCCCTCATCTACCTCGACGTGCCTTCGAGCGGGATGGTGCTGACGACCTCCGTGCAGGCGTTCACGGAAGTCCTCTCCTACGGCGCGCAGGACAGAGAGCCCGCGCAGTTGACGATTGAGGGCGTGGTGCTCGACGACCAGGGCAAGCCGGCGGCGAGCTTCAGGACGGGGCTCAAGGTCAACCCGCCTTCGGCGGAGGGCGGCGCGCGTAACGCCTCGGACGTCATCTACAACCAGCCCTCGCCCTTGAAGCCGGGCATCTACCAGGTGCGCGTGGCGGCGCGCGACGAGCGGAGCGGCATCATGGGGAGCGCCGCCCAATGGGTCGTCATCCCCGACCTCTCGACTCGGCAGCTCTCTTTGAGCAGCCTGATCGTCGGGCTCGAAGGCGTGGGAGACAAGGGCGCGGCGGGCGGGCGCATCCAGTGGAGCGTGGACAAGAGGTTCGCGCGCGGCTCGCGTTTGAGGTTCATGACCTTCGTCTACAACGCCGGCGCCCCCGCGAACCTCTCGTCGCGCGTGCAGGTCTTCCGCGAAGGCCGCGAGGTCGTCGCCACGCCCTTCCAGAAGGTCGCGGCGGACGCGCAGACCGACCCGGCGCGCGTCCCCTTCACGGCGGAGATAAAGCTGGGCGAGCTACAGCCCGGCCGCTACACGCTACGTGTGACGGCCGAAGACCGCGCCGCGAATAAGACCGCCACACAGCAGACCGCCTTCTACGTCCAGTGATCGGCATCTCCCTCGTTTTTACTTCCGACCCTCGTTCTCTCTGTGGGACATGACGGACGAGCAGCCCGACATTCAAATCCGAGAAGCCGCGCCGGACGATGCTTCGGCTATTGAGGCGGTGCTGCGTGAGGCGTTCGTCGAATACCGTGCGTCCTACACCGCCGCGGCGTTCGCGGCGACCACGCCCGCGGCCGAGCAGATACGGAGTCGGATGGACGAAGGGCCGGTCTGGGTCGCCGTGCTCGGCGGCGTGATTGTCGGCACCGTGTCGGTCGTCGCGCGCGGAGAGTCGCTGTACGTCCGCGGCATGGCCGTGCTGCCGGCGGCGAGGGGGCGGAGATTAGGCGAGGCTTTATTAAGTCAGGTGGAAGAGCTCGCTTCGGCGCACGAACACAGGCGGCTGTGGCTGAGCACCACGCCGTTCCTCTCGCGCGCGATTCAACTCTACGAGCGGGCGGGGTTCAGGCGGAGCGACGAAGGCCCTCACGAGCTGTTCGGGACGCCGCTCTTTACGATGGAGAAGGATGTCTAGCCCTTTCGGTCGCGCCTCTTCCGACAGTTAAATCAGACCTCGACGAGCGGCAGCGTGCGGTAGCGCTTGCCCGTGAGCTTCGAGAGCGCGTTGACGACCGCGGGCGAGAGGACGGGGACGGGCGGCTCGCCGCAGCCCGTGGGCGCTTCGGCGCTCGGGACGATGTGCACGTCCACCGTGACGGGCGCGTCGGGCATGTAGGGCGGGACGTAGCGGTCGAAGTTGCGCTGCTCGACGCGGCCGTCCTTCAGGGTTACCCGGCCGCCGGCCATCAGTTGCGAGAGGCCGAACGAGACGCCCGCCTGGAACTGGCTCTCGACGGTCAGGGGGTTGACGGCCAGCCCGCAGTTGACCGCGACGGTCACGCGGTGAATCCACGGCCGGTTATTTCTGATAGAGACCTCGGCCGCGCACGCGACGCCCGTCCCGAAAGACTCGTGGCAGGCGAAGCCGACCGCGTGCCCCTTCGGCAGACTGTTGCGCCACGCGGCGCTCTTCTCGTCCATCAAATCGAGCGCGGCCAGAAGCTTCTTCGCCTCGGGCTCGGGCTTGATGAGCCTGCGGCGGTAGGCAAGCGGGTCAACCTTCGCCCGCATCGCCAGCTCTTCGATTAAAGTCTCCATCACGAAGGCCGAGTGCGTGTGGCCGACCGAGCGCCACCAGAGCACGGGCACGTTCACCTTCGGGTGGTGGACGGAGACTGCGAAGTTCGGCACCCAGTAGTGTGTGTCGTTGACGCCCTCGACGGTCGAAGAGTCAACGCCGTCCTTCATCATCATGGCGAAGGGCGTGTCGGCCAGAATCGACTGGCCGACGACGACGTGGCGCCACGCGTTCGGCAGGCCGTCGGGGCCGACGCCGATCTCGACGCGGTGGACGTGCATCGGCCGGTAATAGCCACCGCGCACGTCGTCCTCGCGCGACCAGACGAGCTTGACCGGCGTCCCTTTAAATCTCTTCGCAATCGACGCGGCCTCGCGCTGCACGTGCGAGTCGGGCACGGCGCGCCGGCCGAAGCCGCCGCCGGCCATCTCCGTGTGGAAGGTGACGCGCTCGGGCTTCAGACTTAGAACCTCTGCGACGGCCGCGTGGTCGAAGGTCTGGAACTGCGAGCCGGCCCAGACCTCCGCGGCGTCGCCGTCGAAGCGGACGGTCGTGTTGAGCGGCTCCATCGGCGAGTGCGAGAGGTAGGGAAACTCGTACTCGGCGACGAAGAGGTCGGCCGGGGCGACGCGCTCGATGGCCTTGGCGTCGCCGCGCGCGGCCGCCGAGAGTCCCGCGGTGCGCGCGAGCTGCCTGTACTGCTCGAAGAGTTTCGTGCTGTCTTCGCGCGCGACGCTCGTCTCGTCCCATTCGATTCTGAGAAGGTCGCGGGCGCGCTTCGCCGTCCAGTACTTGTCGGCGACGACCGCGACGCCGGTGCCGCCGCGCGTGACTGGAATCTCGAAGACCTCGCGCACGCCCTCGACCTTGCGCGCCTCGCCGTCGTCGAAGCTCTTGACCTTCGCGCCGAAGACGGGCGGGCGGGCGACGACGGCCACGAGCATCCCGGGCAGGTCGAGGTCGAGGCCGAACTTGAGAGACCCGTCGCACTTCGCGCGGCTGTCGAGCCGTTTGACCTGCTTGCCGATGAGCTTGAACTCGGAAGGTTCTTTCAGTCTCACCGTCGCGGGCACGGGCTGGCGCGCGGCCTCCGCGGCCAGCTCGCCGTACTTCAAGGACTGACCCGCAGGGCCGCGGACGACGGACGCCTCTGTGCGGCACTTGTCGGGCGCGACGTTCCAGCGCGCGGCGGCGGCGGCGACGAGCATCGCGCGCGTCTTCGCGCCCAGCTCGCGGTACTGCTGGAACGAGTGCGCGATGGAGCCGGAGCCGCCGACCATCTGGATGCCGAAGAGCGGGTCTTTGTACACGTCGGCCGCGGGCGCGAGTTCGGCGACGACCTGCGACCAGTCCGCGTCCAGCTCGTCGGCCAGAATCAAAGGCAGCGCCGTGTGGACGCCTTGGCCGAACTCAAGGCGGTTGACCTGAATCACGACCTTGTTGTCCGGCGTGACGCGGACGAAGGCGTCGGGCGGAAAGTCCTTCTTCGGCGGCGGCGGCAACTGACTCGGCTTGACGCCCTCCTGCGCGGTCGTGTGCTTATTGAGATAGAGCGAGACGAGCAGCCCGCCCGCGGCGGTCGCGGTGGCGCGCAGGAAGCCGCGGCGGCTCGTGCTTGATAAGCCTTCGACTTTCGTCTTCGAGTTTGTCATCAAACGTCCGCCCCCTCTCACTTGAGCTTCTGCGCGGCGAGGTGGACGGCCTCGCGGATGCGGACGTAGGTCGCGCAGCGGCAGAGGTTGCCCCCGAGTGACTCGTCGATGTTCACGTCCGAAGGCTTCGGCGTCTGCTTGAGCAGCGCGACCGCGGACATGATCTGCCCGCTCTGGCAGTAGCCGCACTGCACCACGTCGCGCTCGACCCACGCGTCCTGCACGGCGCGGCCGACGGGGTCGTTTGCCATCGCCTCTATCGTCACGACGGGTCGCTCGCCGAGGAGCGCGACGGGGAGCACGCACGAGCGCGTCGCCACGCCCGCGACGTGGACGGTGCACGCGCCGCACGCGCTGACGCCGCAGCCGAACTTCGTCCCCGTCATCTTCAAATCTTCGCGCAAGACCCAGAGCAGCGGCGTCGAAGGATCGACCGAGACCTCCCGGCGCTCGCCGTTGACGTTGAGCTGGTACTTCGCCATCGAACGTTCTCCTTACTTCACGGAAGGGCAGGGCGTGCCGGCCTCGACCCAGCGGCGGGTCGCCGCGACGAACTCCGCGTGCGTGAGGGGCGGCGTCGCGCGCTCGCTGCCGTCGGGGCGGCGCCCGGGCTCCCAGGCCCAGAGCACCAGCTCGGCCTCCGCGTTGTGCTTGAGCAATGCCTGCGCGCTCATCTGGCCGTTGCGCTTGGGGTCTGTGACCTGTTGGCAAACTGCGGCGCTCGGGAGCGGCCGGTCGTTCTCGTCCTGCCACCTCATCGAGAGCGGCGCGAGGTGCCAGTCCGGCCCGCCGGGGACGCCCGTGCTGTCGGCGTTCGCCTTCTGGTGGCAGCCCGCGCAGTTGAGGGCGGGCACGCCTCGGCCGTCGGGGCCGCGCACGACGTTGGCGAAGTGGCGGCGGCGCTCGTCGCCCTGCTGCGGGTAGTTCGTCGCCGTGTGGCAGTTGATGCAGCGCGGGTGCGTGAGCACCGTGTAGACCTGCTCCCACGCCGCGAGCCCTTCGGCGCGCTTGTCGGCGACGCGCCGGGCCTCGACGCGCGCGCCCGACAGAAACGCCCACGCCCCGAACGCCGCGAAAAGGGTTACGCAGAGAAGGCCGGCGGTGCGGGTTCGCGGCATAGAGTCTCTCCTGGTGTGCCCACTAAGACGGCCAAGACTTCGGCCAACCGGTTCGCGAGATATGCCCTCATTCTAATGCTATTCCGAAAATAGGCAAGGGCGAGGCAGTCAGCGGGACGAGTCTTCCAGGTCGCCGAGTTCGGGAACCATCGTCCGGTCGGTTTCGCCGACGGCGAGGGCGGCGCGGGCCTGTGCGCTCACGATGTCGCCCAGCGTGAGGAGGCCGATCAGAACCTTCCCGACGCCCCGCTCGACCACGGCCAGTTGGCGCGCCCCGGAACGATCCATGCGCACGACCGCGCGCAGCAGCGGCCGGTCGGGGAAGACGTAATCGCCCGGCTCGGCAATCTGCCGAACCGTCTGCCGGCCGTTGCCCTCCGCCACCGTGCGCCGGAGCCGCGCCTCGCTCACCATGCCCGCGAAGCGTCCCCCGTCTTCGACCACGGGGTACGTCGAGAAGTCGTAGACGGCGACGCGTCGGAGCGCCTCGGCGGCGGTCAGCTCGGCGGCGAGGGCCGTGGGCTCCGCGGTCATGGCCTCCGCCACGCGCAGTTGCTCAAGGGCGTGCGTGACCGCCCCGCGGCGGTGGGGCAGGTGTACGCCGTCCTGTTCGAGCAGCGCATCGTAGATGGGCGTGGGCCTGAAGCGACGCGCGAGCGCGTAGGCCGTCATGTTGGCGATCATCAGCGGCAGGATGAGGCCGTAGCTGCCGGTCATCTCGAAGATGATGAGCACCGACGTGATCGGCGCGCGGATGCTGCCGGCGAAGACCGCGCCCATCCCGACGAGCGCGAAGGCCCCGACCTCGTTGCCCGCGTGGTGGAGCGTGAGCTGGTCGAGAAAGCCGACCGCCCCGCCGAGCATCCCGCCGATGAAGAGCGAGGGGGCGAAGAGTCCGCCCGCGCCGCCCGACCCGTACGAGAAGACCGTCGCCGCCAGCTTCAGCGCGCAGAGGGCGAGCAGCACCCCGAACGCGAGCCGGCCGGTCAGCGCGCCGGCCAGCGTGTCGTAGCCCCCGCCCGTGATGCCGCCGGTCTGGAACAGCCAGAGCCCGACCACCGCGAGCGCGCCGGTGAGCGTGCTCCCGATGGCGGGGCGCGCCCACGGCGGAATAGCCTTGAGGCGTTGGAACCGGCCGCGCACCGCGAGGAGCAACTCGGTGAAGAGGAGCGAGACGAAGGCCCCGGCCACCCCGAGCAGCGCGTAGAAGAGCAGCGAAGAGGTGTGTTGCAGGCCGTAGCCCGGCGGCACGTCGAAGACCGGGTGCTCGCCGAGCACGCCCCGCTCGATGGCCGCGGCGAGGGCGGCGGCGATGATGACGCCGGAGAGCACCGTCTGGTCGAGGTCGCCCACGACCTCCTCGACCGTGAAGGTCACGGCGGCGATGGGCGCGTTGAAGGCCGCCGCCACCCCGGCCGCGGCGCCGACCGGCAGCAGCCGCCGCAGGTTCTCCTTCGAGAGCGCGGCGACGCGGCCCAGGAGGCTCGCGATGCCCGCGCAGATTTGCACCGTCGGGCCTTCGCGCCCGAGCGAAGCACCCGTCCCGATTTGCAGCGTGCCGACGACGAACTTGCCGACGCTCGCGTGGAGGAAGGCGAGCCTGCCGCCTTTGACGGCGTAGGCGACTTTCACCTGCGGGATGCCGCTGCCGCGCGCCTCCGGGACGACGTACTGCAAGAGCACGCCGCTCAAAAGGCCGCCGAGCATGGGCGTCAGAATCGTCCACCAGACCCACGAGCGGCCCCCGGCGTGCGCGGCTCGGTCTATGAGACGGCTCTCGGTCGCGCGGATGGCGAGGTGGAAGCCGACGGCCGCCAGCCCGCACAGCACGCCGGCCACAATCGTCAAAGCGAAGACGCGCCGGCGCTCCGAGGGGAGGACGCGCAGGAAGAGACGCAGGGCCGTCATGTTGGCCCGCCGCCACCCCGGCCGCCACAAGCGCAGCCGCGCCCTCAATCGCCGAATGCCCGCCATCCTTCTGTGTCCTGGAAAGGTTCCCCGCCACTATACCAAAGAGCGGGCTTTCCTCCTCACGGGGCGGGACTCGCGCGGCTAAAAGATGACGACCATCGAGCCTTCGGGCACCTGTTCGTAAAAGTCGGAGATGTCGGAGAGGTGGAGGACGACGCAGCCCCAGGAGAGGTGGCGGGGGCCGGAGTCTTGCCATTCGCGCGCCCAGCCGTGGAAGCCGATGCCGCCGCCGAGGCGCGTCGTCTCAAGTGTGGGCGCGCGCCGCTCCCAGGCGGCGGCGATGGATGATTCTTGCTTTTGATTTATCAAGCCTGCGGCGCGGCCGCGGGCGGCGTCGAACTTGTTCGGGTAGTTGATCTCTATCCAGTGGCCGCCGTAGTAGGCGCCGTAGTCGCCGGGAAAATCGCCGCGGTGCTTCTGCACGACGAAGTACATGCCCTTCGGCGTCCGGTTGTCGCCCTCGACCTGCTTCTCGCCCGAGCCCTGACCCAGACTGATGTTGTACGCGCCCGCCACGCGCCCGCCCGCGTAGAGCCGCGCCCTGTAACGCCCCTGGTCAACGAGGACGAGCGTGCCCTCTTTTTGTGGGACGTAGAGCTTTCGGTGCGACTTGATGAAGGCCGAGGGCTCTTCATAATGTTCGCGCAGCCACGCGGCGTCCTTGCCGTCCGAAGAGGGCCAGTAGGTCGGCGCGAGCGTCAGGTCGCGCCGCAGCTCGACGTGCAGGTGCGCGTCGAAGAGTTTCTCGGGGTCTTGCCCGACGGTCGCCACAACCTGGCGGCGCCGCACCTCTTCGCCCTCACGCACCTTAATCTCGTGCAGGTGCGCGTAGAGCGAGCGTATCACGCGCCGCTCGTGGTTCTCGTAGAAGAGGTGTTCGACGACGACGACGTTTCCCCACAGGCGCCCGCAGTCACGCGCGAAAACCACGCGGCCGTTGGCGACCGTGTAGACGGGCTGGCCGAGGTCTGTGTTCCCGCCGCCCGCGCCGTTCCAATCCTCGCCCGTGTGGAGCCCGAGGCTGTACTGTTCGGCGAAATGCGTCGCCACGTACCAGCCCGCGTAACGCTTTCCCGTCGCCGCGTCCGTGTAGGAGCCGCCGCCCTCGCCGTCGCCGAAGGGGAAGTCGAAGCCGTCGGCCGGCGCGTACTCGGCGCGCATGTACCCGTCGAAGTCTAAGGGCTCGGGCGGCGCCGCCGCGGCCGTCGAGACGTTGGCCGCGGGCGCGGCCGTCTTAGTCGCCACCGCGCGCGGCGCGACCGAGCAGGCGGAGCTTAAGAACAGGAACGCCGCGAGCGCGAAGGCAAATTTCGTCAAAGTTCTCCCCGTCTGCATCCGTACGTTAAGACACCCGGCGGGCGTCCGCGGTTCCGCGCGGGTTTTGCGTCGGCGGCGGAGTAGTTGTTAAATAAGGGCGGAAGAAACTCGTTCGCCCAGACGTTCGTAGAATGTGCGCGCGCGGCCGCCCCCGCGCGGCGCCGGGTAATTTTTTAGAGAGGCACGATTATTATGAGGAGAGCATTCAGCGCGTTCGTCATCTTTCTCGCCTTCGCCTTCGCGCTCGGGGGGTGCCGGAGGGCGGCGCAGCCGGAGCAGGGGCAGCCGTCGGAGCGGCAGGGGAACTTCACGCTGCCGCCGTCCGCGGCGCCTAACGTCGAGCACAACTCTTACGCCGACGTGGTCGCGCGCGTCGCGCCGGCGGTCGTCACCATCCGCGCCGAGAAGGTCTCGCGCATGCCGCGCCAGCACCCGTTCCTCGACGACCCTTCCTTGCGCGACTTCTTCGGCGGGCGCCAGCCGCAGCAGGAGCAGCCGCAGGTGCAGCGCCAGCGCGCGCTCGGCTCCGGCGTCATCATCAGCCCCGACGGGTACATCGTCACCAACCACCACGTCGTGGACGGCGCCGAGCAGATCACGGTCGAGTTCACCGACCGCCGCAGCTTCTCCGCGAAACTCGTCGGCACAGACCAGCCCTCCGACCTCGCCGTGCTCAAGGTCGAGGCGAAAGACCTGCCCGTGCTCACGCTCGGCGATTCCGACAAGGTTCGCGTCGGCGACGTGGTGCTCGCCGTCGGCAACCCTCTGGGCGTCGGCCAGACCGTGACCTCGGGCATCATCTCCGCCAAGGGGCGCTACACGGGTCTGTCCGACGGGAGCTTCGAAGACTTTCTACAGACCGACGCGCCGATTAACCAGGGCAACTCGGGCGGCGCGCTCGTCAACACCTCGGGCGAGCTGGTCGGCATCAACTCGCAAATCCTCAGCCCCTCGGGCGGCAACATCGGCATCGGCTTCGCCATCCCCTCGAACATGACGCGCACCGTCACCGAGCAGCTCATCAACAAGGGGCGCGTCCGGCGCGGGCAGCTCGGCGTCGTCGTGCAGGCCGTGACCGAGGAGATCGCGCAGAGCCTCGGGCTCAAGGACGTGCGGGGCGTCATCGTCGGCTCGGTGCAGAAGGGGAGCGCGGCGGACAAGGCCGGATTGAAGCAGGGCGACGTGATCGTGGGCTTCAACGGCGCGAACGTCAACGAGGCCAACGAGCTGCGCAACCTCGTCGCTGCGACGCAGCCGGGCGCCGACGTGACGCTCAAGATTCTGCGCGACGGGCGCGAGCAGGACGTGAAGGTCACGGTCGGCGAGCTGTCGGCCAACTCTAACGGCGCGCGCGGCGAAGAGGAGGGCGGCGGCGGCGAAGGCGAACAGGGCGAGGAGGGCGGCGGCAAGCTCGGAATCACGGTGGCGCCTGTCACGCCTGACCTCGCTTCGCGCCTGCGCCTGCCCGCGGACAGGCAGGGGCTCGTCGTCACGGAGGTTGACCCCAACGGCCCCGCGGCCGACGCGGGACTCCGCCAGGGAGATTTGATTGAGCAGGCGAACCGCGAGCCCGTCAAATCGCCCGAAGACCTCCGCGCGGCCGTCGATGCCGCGGGCGACCGCCCCGTCCTCCTTCTCGTCACGCGCGGCAACGAGGGCTCGACCTACATCACCGTCCGGCCGAGGAGATAAACAGTAGGCAGTAGGCAGATGGCAGTAGGCAGTTGAAGAAGTTACGAAATAACGGTCAAGGCTCTTGACCCTCAACCACTGCCTACTGCCATCTGCCTACTGCCTACTTCCTTCCCATGTTTCTCGTCGAGATACTTCTGCCGCTCTACGACAACGAGGGGCGGCGCTTCGGCGCGGAGGATTTCGACCGCGTGAGCGAGGAGCTGGCGGCGCGCTTCGGGGGCGTGACTACGTTCCGGCGCTCGCCGGGCGAGGGCGTCTGGCGCGAGGGCGGCGGCGAGAGTCGCGACCGCGTCGTCGTCTTCGAGGTGATGTCCGAAGGTTTAGACCGCGCGTGGTGGCGCGAGTATCGCGAGGGTTTAGAACGCCGCTTCCGTCAGGAGAAGATCGTCGCGCGCGCGACCGAGTTCGAGGAGCTTTAAAGGCTCAGGAATAATTCAGGGATGGACAGGATGTTTAGGATTAGAGAATTGACTCTTAATCCTAAACATCCTGTCCATCCCTGAATTATTCCTGTGTCGATTAACATTAGCGAAATCCTATACGCGAAGGGCAAATCAGAGCAATTTTTCCGAAATCAGGCGCGCGCGAGGCGAAATCCCGCGAAAATTACGCAATCCCACGTGCAAACGGCGGAATCTCGCAAAAAAGAGCCGAATCTGGCATTTCATTACCGAAATGGGATACGCGTATAGCCATATTTGGGAATTTATCCGAGAATTTGGAAAAACAGAGCCATATTTCACATTCGCTTACCGAAATCGTATACGCGGGGAGCCACATCTGAGAATTTATACGAGATTCTGTAGATTATCCGAGATATCGTACGAATCTTCGAGACATCGTAGAAAACTTCGCCGATATCCGGCAAATAAAGCCGAAATCGCCATAACAGACAAAAAAACGCGCGCGCGAAGAGGAAAATCCTTCTCCTCTTCACGCGCGCACACGCATTTTTGTCGAAAAGACTCGTTTAGTCGGCAGCAGTGGCGTGAATCTCTTGAATTCTCGCGCGGCGGGCGTGAAGATAAGCGCGATGACGACGGACAAGATTGCGGCGCTGAGGCGGACGGCGCTCTTCGGCGAGTTGGACGACTCGACGCTCGGGGCGCTGGCGGCGCGCGCGGTCGAGCGCCGCTACGCGCGCGACGAGATAATCTTCCTCGCGGGCGGGGCCGGGGCTCTTCTTCCTCCTCCTCGGCGTGGCGCGGGTCGGGTGCATGCCGTTGTCAGGCGCGGCCGCCTCAGGAGATTTTGACCACGTTCTTCGCTTGTAGCCCCTTCGGCCCTTCGACCACCTCGAAGCTGACGCGGTCGCCTTCGGATAGAGTCTTGAAACCCTCCGCGATGATCGCCGCGTGGTGGACGAAAACGTCGGCGCCCCTCTCGCGCACGATGAACCCGTAGCCCTTCGCGTCGTTATACCACTTCACGATACCCTGCTCCTCCATATGCGTTTACCCCCTCCTGCGAAATTAACTACCGTTATGATATTAACCCCACCTGCCCAGTCTTCGGCTCCCGTATGCTTAGCGAATAGCGCCTAACACCAAGTATACGGACTACAAGCCGCCAGTAAAGACGCCCAAATGGGCGCATTTGTTCTTATCCCGCCGGTCCCCGGTCGCGGGCGAAAAAAAATCTTCGCAACCGCGCGCGCTTTCTATAAACTCCGGAGCAAATGAACAGACCACCGACTGACCGCCGGAGCTTTCTCGCCTCCGCGCTCGCGGCCGGCACTTACGCGGCGCTGGCCCAAGGCCCGGCCGCACTCGCCGCGCAGGAAGAGCCGCCGCGCCGCCTCCCGCCGCTCAAGGTCTCGGGCGACCGACGCATCCGCACGGTCGTCGGGCTCCGTCCCTACCGCCCCGAGGGGTTCGTGCTGACGAACGAGCGCCTGGGCGAGAAGGTCGTCGTCCACAACTACGGCCACGGCGGGGGCGGGGTGTCGCTCTCGTGGGGCGTGGCGCAGATGGCGGCGGAGCAGGCGCGCAACCTCGAAGACAAGAACGTGGCCGTCATCGGCTGCGGCGTCGTCGGGCTCTCGACGGCGCGCGTGTTGCAACGGCGCGGCAAGGCCGTCACCATCTACACGCGCGAGCTGCCGCCCGAGACGACCTCGAACGTCGCGGGGGCGCTCTGGTACCCGACGCACGTCTACGACCCGCAGAAGGTCTCCGCCACCTTCCTCGAACGCTACGGGCTCGCCTGCCGCCTCGCGCACCGCGAGTTCCAGTCCTACGTCGGCCCCGAGTACGGCGTCCGCTGGATCGAGACCTACACGCTCAGCCCGGAGCCCGTCGGCCGCGAGCTGCCGGGCGGCCCCGAACTCTACCCCGAGACGCGTTTCTACGCGGACGCGCGCCCGCTCTTCGGCTTCCCTTACGCCAGACGTTTCGGCTCGATGATGATCGAGCCGCAAATCTACCTGCGCGCGCTCCTGCGCGACTTCTACACGGCGGGCGGCAAACTCGTCGTGAGGGAGTTGAAGACGCGCGAGGAGGTGGCGCAGCTCCCCGAGCGCGTCGTCTTCAACTGCACGGGCCTCGGCACGCGCGCACTCTTCGGCGACCAGGGGATGGCTTCGATGCGCGGCCAGATCGAGGTGCTCCTGCCGCAGCCCGAGCTGGACTACGGCTACCTCGCCAACTCGCTCTACATGTTCCCGCGCGCGGACGGCGTCATCCTCGGCGGCACGTTCGAGGCCGGCAACTGGTCGATGGACGCCGACGACGCGACGACCAAACGCATCATCGAAGGCAACGCGCAGATCGCGAAGGGGCTGCGGCGCTGAAGGGAAGTTCTCAGGAGAGAGATGAACCGTCGTCGCTTTCGCCCGCCCGCGCCTTCCGCGCGCGCCCTCGTGCTCGCCGCCTTTGTTCTGTTGGCGGCCGCGGCGCTCGGGCTCGTCAACTCTTCCGCCGACATCACCGTCGGGAACCGGCCCGCCTCGGAAGGCCGTGCGATTACGCCCGCGGGCTCGCTCGTCAAAGACCTGACGACGGGGCGGCCGGCGGTCGTCCCCCTGCCCGTCAACATCGTGCGCAGCCCCGACCGCGCGGGGCCGGGCGGGCGCGGTCGCTTCCTCGCCGTCGTCGGCAGCGGCTACGGCGTGCAGTTCGACGCCGCGTCGAACAAGGCGCAGCAGTCGCTCGCCGTCATCGACCTCAACGCGCGCCCGCCGGCCGTCACGCAGAACGTTTACTTCCCGAAGCCGCAGAGCGCGAACGTCGGCGCCGTCTTCTCGCAGAAGCCCGACCGCGCGGGCTCCTACAGGCTCCTGGTCTCGGGCGGGTTCGAGAATAAGGTCTGGGCCTTCGACTTCGACCCGAACTCGGCGCAGCCGATCAGCCCACGCTCGGACGGCCCCGACACGAAGGTCACGGCGCCCTTCATTGATGTCAGCGGCCTCACCGCGCGCCCCGCCGACCCGCGCTACAACGACGGGCAGGCGGCCGTCTACCCGACGGGGCTCGCGCTCTCGCCCGACGGCGAGGCGCTCTACGTCGCCGACAACCTCGGCGACAGCCTCGGCATCGTCCACGACTTAAACGGCCAGCGGAGGCTCGAACGCATCGACCTCGCGGGGCAGAACGCCCGGCAGGGAGTCGCGCCAACGACGAGCCCGGCGCCCGCCGAAGGCATGGGCTCCCTCGTCTACCCTTACGCCGTCGCCGTGCTGCCCGTCCCGCCGCAGCGCGTCCGCGGCGGCCCCTACGTCGCGCTGCCCCCGGGCTCGGTCGCGAAGGCGTACGTGTCTTGCTGGAACGACGCCTCGGTCGCCGTCGTCGATTTCGCGTACGGCGAACGCCGCGTCTCCTACGTGCCCGTGGGGAGGCACCCGACGGCGATGATTTTTGATGAGAAGTTCTCGAAGCTCTACGTCGTCAACTCGAACGACGACAGCGTCTCCGTCATCGACACGAAGACCGACCGCGAGGTCGAGCGCATCAACGTCCGCCTCGCCGAAGGCGCGCCGCTCGGCTCAAGCCCCGAAGGGCTCGCGCTCTCCGAAGACGGCCGCACGCTCTACGTCGCCAACGCGCACAGCAACTCAATCGCCGTGGTGAGTCTGAGAGGCGAGGGCGCGCGGCGTTCGGTCGTGCGCGGCTTCATCCCCGCGGGGCAATACCCTTCGGCCGTCGCGGTCGCGGACGGCGCGCTCTTCGTCGGCAACGGGAAGGGGACGGGCTTCGCCAACTCCTCGTCGGTCGTGGACAACTCCGGGCGCGCGCCGAACCTGCCGAACGAGCGCTTCCCCCTCGGCACGGGGCACAACACGCACGGCGGCGAGTACAGCGTCGCGCTCGTCGCCGGCAACCTCTCCACGCTGCCCGAGCCGAACGAGCGCCGGCTCGTGCGCTACACGCAGAGCGTCATGCGCAACAACAACCTCGTCGGGGCCGGGCGGCGCGAACTCTTCGGCGGGCGCTCGCCCATCAAGCACGTCATCTACGTCATCAAGGAGAACCGCACTTACGACCAGCTCTTCGGCGACTTGAAGACCTCGGGCGACGGCACGCCCGCCGACGGCGACCCCTCGGTCGCCATCTTCGGCGCGGGCGAGGCGGCGCGCACTCCGAAGGGCGAGCCGCAGACAGTCGCGCCCAACCACCGCGCGCTCGCACAGCGCTTCGGGCTCTTCGACCGCTTCTTCGTCAACGCCGAGGCGAGCCCCGACGGCCACAACTGGTCAACCGCCGCCTTCTCGACCGACTATCTCGACAAGGCATACCGCTGGGACTACTCCGACCGCGGCCGCACCTACGACTACGAGGGCTTCAACCGCCTGCCCAACATCTGGCCGAAGTCGGACGCGCCGCCCGCCTTCCCCGCGGACGCGGGCGCGGAGGAGATGACCGAGTTCTTCCGCCGCTACGTCCCGTATCTGCACGGCCGGCGCGACGTGACCGAGCCCGAGACGCTCTACCTCTGGGACGCAGCCGCCCGCGCCGGCCTCACCTACCGCAACTACGGCGAGTTCGTCGGCACGATGTCCGAGGCCGACGTGGTCTCGTTCAGGACGAACAAGGAGAAGACCTACCCAGACCTGACGTGGACGGTCTCGGCCGTGCCGACGAAGAAGGCGCTCGAAGGCCACTACAACCCGTACTACCGCAACTTCAACCTGCAAACGCCCGACGCGATGACGGTCGATTCCTACCGCATCGCGCACGCGGCGGGCAGCGCGGGCGAGGCGCTCGTCGCGCCGTGGAACGCGCAGAAGCAGAGGAGCGGCTACTCACGCCTCTCGACCTGGCTCGCGGAGTTCCGCGACTTCGTCCGCGCGCGCCGGACGGGGCAGGGCGAGGAGCTGCCGAACTTCTCCGTCGTGCGTCTGCCGAACGACCACACCTCCGGCGTCGAGGCGGGCAAGCCGACAGCGCAGTTCTACGTCGCCGACAACGACTACGCGCTCGGCGGCCTCGTCGAAGCGGTCTCCGACAGCCCCTACTGGAAGGACACGGCCATCTTCGTCGTCGAGGACGACGCGCAGGACGGCCCCGACCACGTGGACTGCCACCGCTCGGTCGCGCTCCTCGTCAGCGCCTACAACCGCCCCGGCGCGCTCGTCCACGAGTTCCACAACACCGTCAGCTTCATCCGCACGATGGAGCTTCTGCTCGGCATGGAGCCGATGAACCTGCTCGACGCGACGGCCGTGCCCGTGGACATCTTTCAAGGCCAACCCGACCTCCTCCCCTACCATGCGATCCTCCCGACAATCGCGCCCAACAACCTCTTCACGCCCCCGGCTCGCGACGCCGCCGCGCTCTACTGGATGCGCCGCACGGCCGAGCAGGAGATCGAGCACGCGGACATGGCCGACCCGCGCGTCCTCAACGAGGCCATCTGGTTCTCCGCCCGCGGCGCCTCTGCGCGGATGCCCGAGCCGGCGCGCCTCCCCGCCTTCGACGCCATGCGCCTCGGTCTGCGCGCCGAGGCCAAGGATGAAGAAGATGACGAACGGGCGGAAGGCGTCAGGCGTTAAGCGTCCGCGCGCGCCGAAGAGACTGACGCGTGCGTCTCTCTCGCGCGGGGTGCAGGAGTTGTCTGAGGTTGACGAAGACCTCGCGCACGTCGCGCGTGCTTACGGCGTGCCGCCCCTTTGGGAGCGCGCGGAGGGTTTCCCGACGCTCGTCCTCACGATCCTCGAACAGCAGGTCTCGCTCGCCTCGGCGCTCGCGGCCTTCGAGCGCCTGCGCGCGGCCGCCTCGTCGGTCACGCCCGAGAGCTTCCTCACCTTCGACGACGCGCAGCTCCGCGCCTTCGGCTTCAGCCGGCAGAAAGCCCTCTACTGCCGCCTCCTCGCGCGCGCAATCATCGATAAAGAATTGGATTTGCAGAAGCTCTCATCATTAAGCGACGACGCAGCGCGGGCCGAGCTGACGAGACTGAAAGGCGTCGGCGCGTGGACGGCCGAAATCTACCTCCTGCGCGCGCTGCTGCGCCCGGACGCCTGGCCCGCGGGCGACCTCGCGCTCCAGCTCGCCGCGCAGACAGTCAAGCGCCTGCCCGCGCGCCCGACCGCGGCCGAGCTGGACGCGCTCGCCGAACCCTGGCGCCCCTGGCGCGCCGTCGCCGCGCGCCTGCTCTGGCTCCAATACCTCCACGGCCGCCGCGACGCCGTCCGCCTTTGAGGACGGCGCGCTGAAACTTTTACCGCCCGCAAACGTTTTGACAGCGGCCCAGTCCAAGACTTAACCTGTTCGCCCATTCCGACCGGAGGTCTACACGCACCGATGCGAGGCCACGCACGCGCCCGTCACACGAGGGGAAGTTCTACAACGAAGCTCACGCTCCTGTTCGCGCTCTGCCTTTCGGCGGCGTGCCCGTTCGCGTCCTTCGCGCGCCAGCAGCAGCCGGGCGCGCCCGCGCAGGAGCCGACCCCTTTGCAGACGCCGGCCGCGACTCAGACGCCCGCCGCGCCGCAGGCGACTCCCGCGCAGCCCGGCGCGGCCCCGCAGCAGGGCGCGCCGCGCGCGATCCCCGCCCCCACCCCCGGCGAACGCGACGCCGCGATGACGGACGGCCCGCCCTCCATCACGCATCACGAAATCAGGGTCGGTGCGCGCACGTTGCGTTACACGGTGACGACCGGCGTCATGCCGCTCAAGTCGGCCGCGGGCGAGACCGAGGCGCGCCTCTTCTACATGGCCTACACGCTCGACGGCGTGAGCGACCCCGCGCGGCGCCCGCTGATGTTCTCCTTCAACGGCGGCCCCGGCTCCGCCTCGGTCTGGCTCCACCTCGGCGCCCTCGGCCCGCGCCGCGTGCAGATGATGCCCGACGGCGCGATGCCGCCGCCGCCCTTCCAGCTCGTGGACAACGAGCAGACGTGGCTCGACTTCACAGACCTCGTCTTCATCGACCCCGTCGGCACCGGCTACAGCCGCGCCGCGCGGCCCGACCTCGCGCAGCGCTACTTCGGCCTCCAGGGCGACATCCAGTCGGTCGGCGAGTTCATCCGCCTCTACCTCGTCAAGAACAGCCGCTGGATGTCGCCGCTCTTCCTCGTCGGCGAGAGTTACGGCACGACGCGCGCCGCCGGCCTCTCCGGCTACCTCATCGAGCACGGCATCGCCTTCAACGGCGTGATGCTCGTCTCGACCGTCATGAACTTCCAGACGACGCGCTTCACGAGGGGGAACGATCTGCCCTACGTCCTCTTCCTCCCGAGCTACGCCGCCATCGCCTGGTATCACAAGCGGCTCTCGGCCGAAGTGCAGTCCACCGACCTGCGAAGATTTTTGGACGAGGTCGAGCGCTGGGCCGCGAACGAGTACACGGTCGCCCTGGCGAAAGGAGACCGGCTCACCCCCGCCGAGCGGCAGGAGGTCATCGACCGCCTCAACCGCTACACGGGGCTGAGCAAGACCTTCATCGACAACAGCGACCTGCGCATCGAGATTCAACATTTTGATAAAGAACTGCTGCGCGACCAGGGGCGCACCGTCGGCCGCCTCGACGGGCGCTTCAAGGGGCTGGACGCGTCGGCCGCCTCCGAGACGCCCGACTTCGACCCGAGCATGGCCGCCATCCGACCGCCCTACACGGCGGCCTTCAACCAGTACGTCCGCACGGAACTCAACTTCCGCTCCGACCTCGAATACTACATCCTCGGCGGCGGCGTCGGCCGCTGGGACTTCGGCGCCGACAACGTCTACGCCGACGTGAGCGAAGCGCTCCGCAGTGCGTTCGCCAAGAACCCCTACATGAAGCTCTTCGTCGCCTCGGGCTACTACGACCTCGCGACGCCCTACTTCGCCGCTGACTACACGCTGCGCCACATGGCGCTCGACCCCTCCCTGCGCGGGAACGTCACGACGACCTTCTACGAGGCCGGCCACATGATGTACATCGACCAGACCTCGCTCGCGCAGCTCAAGCGCGACGCCGCCGCCTTCGTCCAGAACGCCTCGCACGGGAGATAAGGTTGAACCGTGAACCGTGAACCGTGACAAGTTAAAACCGGCTTCTTCTTGTCACGGTTCACGGTTCACGGTTCACGAAAAGATTTGAAAGATGCTCACGCCCGCACAACTCGCGGCCTACGAGCGCGACGGCTTCCTCGTGCTGGAGGATTTCGTCGCGCCGTCGCAGTGCGACCGGCTGCGTGCGCGTGCGGACGAGTTGGTGAGAGAGTTCGAGCCGGGCGAGGTGCTGTCGGTCTTCACGACGCGCGAGCAGGCCCGGAAGAGTGACGAATACTTTCTCGACTCGGGCGATAAGGTTCGGTTCTTCTTCGAGGAGGGCGCGTTCGACGCGGAGGGTCGCCTGGTCAAGGAGAAGGCGCAGGCGATAAACAAGATCGGCCACGCCCTGCACGACCTCGACCCGGTCTTTGAAAGCTTCTCGCGCACGCCCGGGCTGCAATCCCTCGTCGGCTCGCTCGGCTACCGCCGCCCGCTGCTCGTGCAGTCGATGTACATCTTCAAGCAGCCCGCAATCGGCGGCGAGGTGACGTGCCACCAGGACGCGACCTTCCTCTACACCGAGCCGCAGAGCGTGACGGGGCTCTGGTTCGCGCTCGAAGACGCGACCGTTGAGAACGGCTGCCTGTGGGCGCTCGCGGGCGGACACCGCCGGGGGCTGAAGTCTCGCTTCCTGCGCGCCGAGGGCGGCGGCACGCGCTTCGAGGTCTACGACGAGAGCCCCTGGCCGGACGAGGGGCTCCTGCCCCTGGAAGTGAAGAAGGGCGCGCTTGTAGTTCTACACGGCCTGCTGCCGCACCTGAGCCGTGCCAACCGCAGCCCGCGCTCGCGCCACGCCTACACGCTCCACGTCGTCGAGGCGGGCGCCCGCTACCCCGCAGACAACTGGCTGCGCCGCGGCGCCGAGATGCCCCTGCGCGGGTTCGAGTGAAATGATGAGTGATGAGTGATGAATGATGAATATCGCAACGAGGTCATATTCATCATTCATCACTCATCACTCATCATTCATCACTTATCTTGAAGAGGAGATAACACGTGACCCTGACGCGCCGCGTCCTGTCCGCCCTGCTCATCATCTTCGCCGCCCTCGCGGCCTCCGCGCAGCAGTTCGACGAGCGGCTCTACCAGTCGATGCGCTGGCGCATGATCGGCCCCTTCCGCGCGGGGCGCACCGTCGGCGCGACGGGCGTGCCCGGCCGCCCCAACGTCTTCTACATCGGCGTCAACAACGGCGGCGTCTGGAAGACCGACGACGCGGGCCGCACCTGGACGCCCATCTTCGACGAGCAGCCCACGGGCTCCATCGGCGCACTCGCCGTCGCACCTTCAAAGCCGGATACAATCTACGTCGGCAGCGGCGAAGGCTTGCAGCGCCCCGACCTCTCGACCGGCGACGGCATCTATAAATCGACCGACGGCGGACGCACCTGGCAGCACCTCGGCCTGCGCGACGGCCAGCAGATCGGCTCCATCATCGTTGACCCGCGCGACCCCGAACGCCTCTACGTCGCCGTGCTCGGCCACCCCTACGGCCCCAACGAGGAGCGCGGCGTCTTCCGCTCGACCGACGGCGGGAAGACGTTTGAAAAAGTTCTCTACAAGGACGAGAACACCGGCGCCGTCGCGCTCGCCTTCGACCCTTCGAACGCGCGCAACGTCTACGCCGTGCTGTGGCAGGCGCGGCAAGGCCCCTGGGAGAACGGCGCTTGGCAGGGGCCGGGCAGCGGCCTCTTCAAATCGACGGACGGCGGGACGACCTGGCGGCAGTTGACGAAGGGCCTGCCGACCTTCGAACAGGGCTTGGGGCGCATCGGCATCGCCATCGCGCCGGGCGACCCGAAGCGCATGTACGCCAACGTGGACTCGCCGCAGCTCGGCGGCGTCTACCGCTCGGACGACGCGGGCGAGAGCTGGCAGCGCACGAACGACGAGGCGCGCGTGTGGGGCCGCGGCAGCGACTTCGCCGAGCTGAAGGTTGACCAGCGCGACCCTGATGTCGTCTACGTCGCCAACACTTCGACGTACAAGTCGGCGGACGGCGGGAAGACCTTCCACGCGTGGAAGGGCGCGCCCGGCGGCGACGACTACCACACCATCTGGATCAACCCGGAGAACCCGCAGATCGTCCTGCTGGCGACCGACCAGGGCGCGACCATCACCGTCAACGGCGGGCGGACGTGGAGCAGTTGGTACAACCAGCCGACCGCGCAGTTCTACCACGTCTCGACCGACGACCAGTTCCCCTACTGGGTCTACGGCGGCCAGCAGGAGAGCGGCTCGGTCGGCACGACCAGCCGCGGCGACAACGGCGCCATCACCTTCCGCGACTGGCGCACGGTCGGCGCCGAGGAGTACGGCTACGTCGCCGCAGACCCCTTGAACCCGAACATCATCTACGGCGGCAAGCTCTCGCGCTTCGACAAGACGACAGGGCAAGCCGTCAACATGGCGCCCGAGGCGGTGCGCAGCGGCAAGTATCGTTTCCTGAGAACCGCACCCGTCCTCTTCTCGCCCGTTGACCCGCACGTGCTCTACTACGCCGGTAACGTCCTCTTCAAGACGACGAACGGCGGGAACTCCTGGGAAGTCATCAGCCCCGACCTGACGCGCGAGACTTATGACGTGCCCGAATCCATCGGCGTCTACAAGAAGCCCGAGATGGCGAAGATGCCGCGCCGCGGCGTCATCTACACAATCGCGCCTTCGCACAAGGACGTGAACACCATCTGGGCCGGCACGGACGACGGGCTCGTCCACGTCACGCGCGACGGCGGCAAGAACTGGAAGAACGTCACGCCGCCCGGTCTGACTTCGTGGAGCAAGGTCTCCATCATCGACGCCGGGCACTTCGACGACCAGACGGCCTACGCCGCCGTCAACCGCTTCCGCCTCGACGACCTGCGCCCGCACGTCTACCGCACGCACGACGGCGGGAAGACTTGGACTGAAATCGTCAAAGGTCTGCCCGCAGACCCCGTCAACGCCGTGCGCGAAGACCCCGTGCGGAAAGGCTTACTCTTCGCGGGCACCGAGCGCGCCGTCTACGTCTCTTTCAACGACGGCGACGAGTGGCAGCCGCTGCGGCTCAACATGCCCGCGACCTCCATCCGCGACCTCGTCGTCCACCGCGACGACATCGTCGTCGGCACGCACGGCCGCTCCTTCTGGATTCTCGAC
>JAFAVK010000092.1 GCA_019242475.1 Acidobacteriota bacterium
CTACGACGTATCGGATGCGCGCGCTCCGTACGGACTTTGAATATACGATTACGTGTATGGAACGTTGAATTCTCTCTTCGGCGCGTCGCGTACGGACTCTGAATATACGATTACGTGCATGGAACGCCCGATTCTCTCCCCGGCGCGTCCCGTACGGAGTCGGAATGCTCAAATACGGAGTCGGCGCGGCCGATACGGAGTCGGAACGCTCGGATACGTCGGCGGCTGATTACTTCTGGCTACTTCTTAAACGTGTAGCCCTTCGGGTAGAAGATTTCGGCGGCGTCGCCGGTGTTGGCGACGACGCGCACCTTGTGGAAACCCTGGTCGGGGTGGGTCGAAAGATAGGTTAGGGCGAACTGGCGGGAGAGCAGCGCGTCCAACTCGCGCAAGTACTGGTCGAGGCTGACCGGCGCGCCCGTGCCCTGGAAGAAGGCGTGCCCGCCCGTCTCGTCCGACAGCCTTTGGAGCGAGCCCTGGCCGTTGCCGACGAGCAGCGCGTCGCCCCCGCTCACGCTCGGCGCGTACATCGCGTAGACGGCGACGCCGAGCCTCTGCGACTCGTTGATTAGGCGCTGCAAGTCGAGGCTCTGCGCCGGCGAGGAGTTCGTCAGGCCGCGCGAGAGGTCGATGCCGTCGCTCAAGACCAGGACGGCGCGGCGGCCGACGGGCAGCGACTCGAAACGCTTGACCGCGTCCCTCGTCAGGGAGAAGGGGTTATAAGGCGAGGCCGCGGTCGAGGAGAGCGGGATGCGCAGCGACTGCGACGCGCGTTCGAGGTCGTTCGTGAACTTCTGCCGGACGCGGAGCGAGCCCGAGCTTAAATACCCGACCATCACGCGCGAGCCCGGCGGGAGCTTGCGCACGAAGGAGGCGATGCCCTTAATCTCATTGCTGATGGACGAGATGAGGTCGTCCTGGATGAGCACGGCCAGCGTCAGGGGCGAGCGCCCCGCCCCGCGGACGGCCAGAATCTCCTGCCGCTCGCCGTCCTCGAAGATTTGCAGGTCGTCGAGGTAGCTCACCTCGGCCTGCTGCGCGCGCTCGGGCAGGCGCAGCGTCACGGGGATGGTCACCGTGCGCACGTCGCGCCGCGCCTCCGCACGCCCGCCGTTGCCGTTGCCGCCGCCGTCATGCTTCTGCCCGCGCGCGTCGGCGGCCGTGCCCGCACACGCGAGCAGCACGGACAGCGCGACGGCAAGATTTCTGTAGGGTCTCCTCATCGCCCCTCCTCGGGCCAGCCTTCGCCTCACGCGAGGCTCTGCTATTATAGCTTTTCGGCCGTGCGAAACGTATCGGGGTCGTGCCGCGAAGGCTTTACGGCGCGGTGTGACTGAGGTTTGATGCCGAAAATCGTCGGGGGAGTTCGGCGGGCTTTGGGCGAGAAGGGTAACAGGCTCACTGCGGGCGACCGCTGGCAGGCGTGGCTGCTGCGCTGGTCGCCGCTGCTCGTCTTCCTTCTGGTGACGCTGCCGCTGCCGGCCTACTTCTTCTTCCGGTACTTGACCGTGACGGAGAACCCGGGCGAAGAACTCCTCGTCGCCTTCTCCACGTTCGGCCTCTTCGCGGTCTTCGGCGCCGTGGCCGCCTTCCTCGTCGTCATGTACCGGCGCCTCTGGGAGCGGCGGCTGCGCGAGCGTCTGGCCGCCGACGGCGTGACCGCCGACGAGCTTTCGCTCTTCGAGTCGGAACTGTCGAAAGAGCAGCGGCGCACGCTCCGAGAGATGGAGGCGCGCAACCCTCTGCTCGCCGACGCCTACCGCGAGACGCTCGCCGCGCGCCTGACGGCCGCCCGCGTGCTCGCGCGCTCACGCTCTGACGCCGAGCAGGTCGAGCGCCGCCTGCAAAGCCTCTCGGGGCTCCAGGCCAAAGGCCGCGCCGAAGTCGAAGAGGATTTGGGGAAAGACCGCGAGCGGCTGGAGCGCGTCCGGCGCGAGGCCGACGAGCACGCGCGGGAGTTGGACGCGCGCCTCCAACTCATCGAGGCCGTCGCCAGCCGCGACGCCAGCCAGGCCGAGACCGAGCTGGCCCTTAAACGCCTCGGCAACGTCCGCGACCACCGCCCGCTCGCCCTCGACACAGTGCGCGAGAGTCAGCAGGCTTTGGAAGAGATCGAACAGGAGACGCGCCAACTCCCAGACCCGCCCGAGCCGCGCCCGGGCGTCTGAAGGGCTTGATTTGAGATTTCAAATCACGGCTACAGGCGTTCGAGCCTCTCTTCAAAATCCGCCAGACGGTAGACGCCATCTTCGACGCGCACGGCGTAACCCTCACGCACCAGCGCGTGATTGCCCTTGCCCGCGTCGGGGCGCGAGAGTCCCGTCACCTTTGCCAGCTCGCCGCGCAGGGACATGCCGGCGCCCTCAAGGTAGGCGCGCGCCACTTCGCGCAGGGCCTCTTCCCTGCCCACCTTCTGCGACAGCTCTTCGGCGAAGCGCCCTTCGCTGAGCGCCCAGATGTACGTGAACCAGGGCTCGTACAAGACCTCCTGCGGGATGACCTTGAGCGTCCGCTGCAACTCGTCCAAAGCGCGCGTGAAGCGCGGGCGCTCCGTCACCTTCGACGCCTCGCGCAGGTCGCAGGTCGCCATCTCCCACTCCCTGCGCAGAACCTTCAGCACCGCGCGCGCGTCGTCCGAAAGCGCCTTGCCTTCGGCGCGCCGCGCGACGCCCCAGAGCGCGTTGAAGTGCGGGACGAGGCGACGCGCGACGAAGGTCGCGCGGTTCTTCGTCAGCTTCGCGTAGTAGACGCGCCCGCGCCGCATCAGCTCGTCCTTCAAGACCCACGTCAGACTGCTCTCCGGGTCTTTCTGCACGTTGCGCGGCATGTGCGCGTCGCGCCGCCCGCAGACCGCCACGTAGAGCGAAGGCCCGGGCCGCCGCGCGTCCGTCATCGTCGCGCAGAAGCCCGCGGCCTCGACCAGCTTCTCGCCGTCGGCCGCCGTCTCGACGCGCGCCTCCGGCTCGCGCCGCCAAGCGCGGTCTCGGAATAGTTCGACCTCTTCTGGAAGGGCCTTCAACATTTTCCAGAAAATCGCTAGCCAACCTTGACAATCACCGGTCAACTCTGTTTAATCAATCATGTCTGCTCATATTTTTGAGCAGAGTCGAGCGTTTTTCGCCCCTTTTCCACGCAAGCGTCCACGAACCAAAGCCTTCCCGTATGTCCCCAAAGGCCACGCCGATTCGGAGGTGCAACTTGGCCGGCAGCATAACAGAACGCCCCACGCGGCGCACAACCCTTCGCCTCGCCTCAAGCCTGCTCACGCTCTGCCTGCTCGCGCCGGCCGCCGCCGCCTGGGCGGGCAAGGGGCAGAAGAACTACAAGGAAGGCTTGCGGCAGGAGTCGGCGCAGCAGTGGGAGAAGGCGGCCGAGGAGTTCTCGCTCGCCGCCGCGGCCGAGCCCTCGAACAGCGAGTACCAGCTCCACCTCCGCCGCGCGCTCTTCAACGCCTCGCAGCAGTTCTCGCAGCAGGGCGCGACGCTCATGGAGCGCGGCGACTACCTCGGCGCCTACAACGCCTTCCGCCGCGCCTACGGCTACGACCCCGCGAACGAGCTGGCGCGCTCGATGATGGAGCGCGCCTTCAAACTTCAGACCGGCAAGGGCGAGAGCGAGGACGCCGAACGCGCCGCGCCCGCCGCGCGGCCGCAGACCGCGGCGCGCCTCCGGCCCACGGCCTTCGAGACGAACGGCCGCGCGGACGACGCGCTCCCGGCGGCGCCCCGCAACGAGCAGTTGCAGTCGATCCAGTACGGCGGCGACCTCGAAAAGTTCATCCGCTACCTCGCGCGCCAGCTCAGGCTCAACGTCGTCTTCGACCGCGACTTCCCCAAGCGCGAGGTCACCGTTGACCTCATCGACGTGTCGGCCGCGCAGGCGCTCGACTACATCTTCCTGACGCAGGGCCTCTTCTTCCAGAAGCTCTCCGCGCGCACCATCATCGTCGCCGACCAGATCAAGCGCCCGCAGTACCAGCAGCTCGTCCTGCGCACCTTCTACCTCTACAACGTAGACCCGAACGACGCCAAGACGCTCATCACGGCCTCCATCCCGCCGCAGGCCGGGCGCCAGCCGGTCATCACCGCCAACAAGGCGACCAACTCCATCACCGTCCGCGACACGCCCGAGAACGTCCGCCTCGTCGCAGACCTTTTGCGCTCCATCGACAAGGAGCGCGCAGAGGTCGTGATGGACGTGAACATCTTCGAGGTCTCGCGCGAAGACCTCATGCAGTTCGGCAACCAGATCGGCACGGGCGACACGCTGACGAACCTCGGCGGCATCCAGAAGGGCCTGAACGTCTTCGGCGGCAGCCGCGAGGTCGTGACCCAGGCACTCTCGTCAGTCCCGACGGCGCTGGGCGCGGCCTTCATCGTCCCGCCGACGGCGCTCTCGGCCTTGCAGCGCCGCGACAACACGCGGCTCGTCGCCTCGACGCAGGTGCACGCCTTCGACGGCGAGAAGTCCACCGCGCACATCGGCCAGCGCGTCCCCGTCCAGACCGCTTCGGTCACGCCCTACGGCTCCGTCTCGACCGGCGACGGCAACAACGTGCAGCAGGGCGCGACGCAGGGTTTGTTCGGCGGCAGCGGCTACCCCGTCATCCAGTACGAGAAGACGGGCCTGACGCTTGAGTTCACGCCGCAGGTCTTCCCCAACCTCGACGTGCAGGTGAAGATGGCGATCAAGTCGAACGACGTGACGCGGACGGCGGGCGCGGCCGCCCTGACGCCCACCTTCACCGAGCGGGACATCGAGGGCACGGCGCGCATCCAGAACAACCGCACGATGATGATCGCGAGCGTGGCGCAGAGCCAGCAGTCGCGCGGCCGGCAGGGCCTGCCGCTCGTCGGGCTCGTCCCCGTGCTCGGCCAGATGTTCACCGCGCCGCGGCGCGACGACACGCAGACGGACATCGTCATCGCCGTCACGCCGCACGTCATGCGCGCCTCTTCGGTCAACCCCGAGGACGAGGAGATGCACCCTTCGGGGACGCTCCAGACGCCGACCACCGGCACGCTCGAAGCGATGATGACCGAGCTCGTGCGCGAGGAGCAGTTGGCCGCCGCGCGCACGCTCCCGACGCACGCCAACGTCGAGCTGACCTCCGCGGCGGACGAGCCGGCGGTGACGGCCAGGCCCGCTTCGCTTCGTGCAACGCCGGCCGGCGCGAAAGTCGAGCCCGACGCCGAACCGACCTTCATTCCCGCGCCGAAGGAGCTGTTGGGAGGCGCCGCGCCCGCCGCGAGCCCAGACACTTCGGCCCCGTCTGACGAGCCGACCCGGCCGTCTGGAAGTGCGAAGGTCGTGCCCGGCGACTCGCTCTTCTCCTTCGCGCAGCAGGCGCCGGCCACGCGCACGGCCGCGTCTTTGAACGACCGCGCGGCGACCGTCCGGGACGCCTCCCTGACTTCGGAAGCCCCGGCCGCCGCGCCGGTCTCGGTCATCACGGAGAAGCCTTTGACGGATAGCGCCGCGGCGACGGCGACGAGCGCCGCCTCGCTCCGCCTGATGTCCGACCCGACCCCTCTGCGCGTGGGCGAGCGCAGGCAGCTCAAGGTTCTACTCAAGACGGACGCGCCGCTCGGCCTGCTCGCGCTCAGCTTCCGGCTCGACCAGCGCGTGCTCGCGCTGCGCTCGGTCGGCGCCGGCACGCTCTCCACTCCCGAAGGCGCGCGCGTCACGCACACGCTGACGCCCGAGGGGCTGCTGCTCGTCAGCGTCGCGCCGCCGGCGTCGCCCTTGAGCGGCGCGGGCGTGCTGCTCACCTTCGAGGTCGAGGGCCTCGCGGCCGGCGCCGAGGCGCTGCGCTTCGACGCCGACGACGTGCACCTCGTCGCGACCGATGGACGCAAGGTTCTCGTCAAGGTGATGACGGATCAGATTTCGGTCAGGGAATAAAAGGCAGGATTTGAAATTTCAAACCGTCAGTTGCCGCGCCCGGCTTTGCGCGCGCGGCTCTGTTCGAGGGCGCGGGCGACGCTCCGCTCGACGGCTTCGAGGGTGAAGGGTTTGAGGATGAAGTCGAAGGCGCCGAGGCGCATGAGCCCTTCGGCGTGGTCGCGGTCGCCGATGCCGGAGATGACGATGACGGGCGTCTGGGGCTGTTCGCTCCGGAGGTGGCCGAGTAGTTCGAGGCCGCTCAGGCCGGGCATCGAGATGTCTGTGAGCACCGCGTCGTAGGTCTGCTCGCCGAGGTAGGCGAGCGCCTGCTCGGCCGTGGCCGCGGCGTGGCACATGTGCTCCTCCGCGAAGAGGTCGTAGAGCACGTCGCGCACGGCGTCTTCGTCGTCAACGATCAGGATTGCGGCCATCGTCTCCACCACGCGGCGCCGTCAATGCACGCCGCCGGGGCAAACCCCTCCGCGGGTCTCTGCCCCGTCAACAGCTTCAAACGTCTCTTCAAGGCCGGGAGGTTTAAGGGCGGACGAATACTAACACAGCGAGCGGGGCGAGCGTGAGCGGGGGTCAGAAAGTAGGCAGTAGGCAGTAGGCAGTTAAGACCGGAAGCCTACTTAAAACGCGGATAGATGAATCGAGGGCGGCGAGTTGAACGACTCGCCGCCCTCGATTCGTTGAGACCTGTTTCGTTAAAACCTTCTTGCTCTCAACTGCCTACTGCCATCTGCCTACTGCCTTACTTACCTGTTCGGCGCGCTGGCGCGGATGGTCACCTCGCTGCCGCTCATCAGGTCGAGGTCTCCGCGGCCCTGGACGTAGACGGAGCCCGCCCCGGCGCCCGCGCCGAGGATGGCGCCGATGGCCGCGCCCTTGCCGCCGCCCGCAATCGCCCCGATGATGGCGCCCACGGCCGTGCCGATGGCGGCGCGCTGCGCGGTCTGCGTGCCGCGGCCGTCATCCTCGCGCACCGTGCCCTCGTTGTCCACCTGCACCGTCCCGCCGCCCTGCGCGCGGACGCTGTCGATGAAGCCCGCGAACTGGTAGGTGCGGCCCTGGTAGCGGATCGTGTCGAAGTTGAGCGACATGTCGGAGCGGCCCGTGACGCGGCCCGAGCGGTTCGCGCTCGCCACGTGCCCCTCGATCACCGCGCCGTCGAACTGCGCGGGCGCGGTCACGGTCATCGTGAAGCGGTCACCCGTCTGCACCGTGCGGGTCGAGAGGTCTGTGTCGAGCCGCGCCGTCAGCATCTGCCCGTCGGGGACGATGAACTCGCCCGCGGCCGTGGAGACGTTGCCGGACTGGTTGTAGCCGGGCGTCGTCCCGTTGTAGACGTTCCACTCGGCCACGTCCGACGTGCGCTCGTAGACGTTCTGCACCGTGAGCGGGTTCGCGCCCAGGCGCTCGTTCCAGATTTCGCGCGTCACGCGCAGGCGGCGCCCGCCCTCAATCGGGTCGAACGTCACGGTGAAGTCGGTCTCGCGGTTGCCGGTCGAGCGCACCACGAGGCGGTCGCCCTGAATCGTAGAATCGACGCGCGAGTAGGAGCCGTTCGGCAACTGCTCGCGCGACTCGCCCGCGTTGGCCGTAAACGTCGTCTGCGGCGCGCGCGAGCTGGCGATGGTCACGCTGTTGCCGTTGCGCTCGATGGCGAGCATCTCGGGCGCGTCGAGCCGGCGCATGAGCTGCTCGCGCACGCGCGCGCGGTCGGCGTAGGGCAGGTTGCGGACGGCCGTGTCGGCGACCGTGCTCGCGTTGTCGCTCTGCGTCGTGTCGAGGCGGAAGGTGCCGGTCAGGCGGTTCGCGGCGCGGATGCCTCCGCCGCCGCCGCGGCGCTGGTCGCCGAAGACGTTCGTGTCGGCCGTCGTGTTGTTGCCGTAACCGGGCATCGAGCGCACGTCCCAGTTCCAAGCCACGCTGTAGGCCGAGGCGAGCTGGTTCAAATCGCCCTTGAGCGTCACCCAGTCGTTCTCAGCCCTCGGCGAGAGCGTCTGGCGGTTCATGAAGTCGTCAATGTAGGTGGCCTGGCGCAGGACGTTCTCCACGTCGCCGGCCACGGAAGTTTTAGCGTCGAAGCGCGAGCGCAGTGTGCCGGTCGCGTTCGCGAAGTCGCGCAGGAACTGGTTGATGTTGTCCTCGGCGCGCGTGCCGTCGTAGCGGCTGCGGTCGAGCGCGTTGCCCATGTCGGCGCGGAAGCGGTCGGCGCCGTTCTCGACGCGGCGGATGATGGCGTCGAGCTGGCGGTCGCCGATGCGGTAGGCGCCGCCCGTCTGGTTGCCGTAGCCGCCGTTACCGGGCCGGTCGTTGCCGTACGTCGAGCCCGTCTGCCGCGTCCAGTCCCACGTCACGTTGTAGACGCGGGCGAGCTGGTCGAGGTCGGCGCGTAGCGTCGTCCAGTCGTTCATGGCCTGCATGTCGAGCCGGTTGCGCATCATGAAGTCGTTCAGGAACGCGGCCTGACGCAGGACGTTCTCCACGTCCGAGGCGGCCGCGTTGCGCGAGTCGAAGCGCGAGCGCAGCGCGGCGGTCGCCGTCCCGAAGTTCTGCACGTAACCGTTGAGCTGGTCTTCGGTGCTCGTGCCGTTCCAGCGGCTGCGGTCGAGCGCGGCCGAGAAGCTCGAACGGAAGCGGTCGGAGTCGGTCTCGACGCGCCGCAGGGCGTTCTCGACCCGCCGGTCGCTCATGCCATACGGGCGCTGCGTCTGCGCCTGCGCCGAGGCCAGCCCGAGGCCGAGCATCGCGGCGACGAGCGCCAAAGAGATTGTCTGTCTGATTCTGTTCATCGCTCTTCCCTCCAAATGTTGCTTCACAATTCCGGATTCAGAAAGTTAGGCGAGGCGCCCGCGCCGTCTGTAAAGACAGCGCTGCCCCCTGCTCCACAGATGTACGGGGAGAAGCGTTGGAAACCGGAGAGACATACGCTTCGAGCAAGGATTCACCTGGCCTGAATTAAGCAACCACCGTGCCCCTGAATGCGCGCTCAGTTACAACAAATAGGCAACATTCAGGCGGCTTTTCTGTACTGAACCTGACGCCGATGTTCGGGTAACGTACAACGATGCGGGGCGTGTTATCCTTGCCGAAAAGGGAGGCTCAAAGTTCATGGACAACGGCGGGGCGAAGGCGGTCATCCACTCGGCGGGCGACGGCCTCTTCATAGGGATTTCGCCGAGCGGCCACTCGCAGGTGATTGAAACGAATCACGAGCGCGACAGCGCCGCGACGCCGATGGAGATACTGCTGCTCGCGCTCGGCGGCTGCACGGCCGTGGACGTGGTCTCGATCTTGAAGAAGAAGCGGGAACGCGTGACGGCCTACCGCGTCGAGGTGAGCGGCACGCGCCGCGACGAACACCCGCGCGCCTACACGCGCATGGAGGTGCGGCACGTCGTGACGGGAAAGGGCGTCTCGGAGAAGGCGGTGGCGCAGGCCGTCGAGCTGTCCGAGACGAAGTATTGCAGCGTCGCGGCGACGCTCCGGCCCGGCGTCGAGATCGTGACGAGCTATGAGATCATCGAAGACGGCGAGTGACGGCGCGAGTAAAGATTTCAACTTTGAAATTTCAAATTTCAAATCATTCAGGCATGGGTCTTAGACGCAGGTTGAGAATGGCACTCTTCATCCAACAGGTTCTCGTCTGCGCGGCCTCGCTGCTGCTCGCGCTCTCGTGCGCGCGCGTCGAGCCGGCCGCGCACGACGCCAACAACGCGGTCGGCGACTCGCCCGACGCGCCCTCGCTCTCGGCCGCGGAGCCCTTCGCGCTCGCGCCCGAAGACCAGACCGAGGACGCGCTCAACAACGTCCGCCGCGCCGACGAGGAGGCGCGCGCCGGCGGCAACGCAGTCGCGCAGCTCACGCCCGCCGAGCACATGCGCCGCGCGGCCATCTACCAGGCCAACCGCGCCTTCGAGGAGGCCCGCGCGCACTGGCGCGCGCTCATCGAGCGCTACCCCACGGACGGCAACGTCCCCGCCGCGTACTTCGGCATCGGCCGCACGCTCTTCCAGGAGCGCCGCTACGAGGAGGCGCTGCCCGTCTTCCAACAGCTCGGCGACAAGTATTCGACGACGCCCGCCGGCCGCGACGGCTTCTACTACGTCGCCGCGACCCTGCTGCGCCTCAGCCGCCCCGGCGACGCCGCCGCGCGCTACGCCGAATACGTCGAGCGCTTCCCGAACGGCGAGCGCATCGAGAACGCCTACCTCAACATCATCGACTCGCTCCGCGAGGCCGGCCGGCCCGACGACGCCCTGCCCTGGATCGACCGCACGCGCGCGCGCTTCAAAGGCACGGCCTCGGACGTGGCCGCCCTCTTCGCGCGCCTGCGCCTCGACGTCGGGCGCAGCGACTGGGCCTCGGCCCTCAGCACGAGCGACGAGCTGGGCCGCACGACGCTGCCGAAAGCCTCGAACACGACGCCGGCGGAGGTTGCATACCTGCGCGCCTTCAGCCTTGAGATGTCGGGCCGGAAGGACGAGGCGGTCAAGGCTTACCTCGGCATCGCGGACTCGGCCGGCTCTTACTACGGGTGGATGGCGAACTCGCGTTTGCAGAAGCTGGGGAGTGAGGCGAAGGCGGCGGCCGCGGCGCGCGAGGCGCGCGTGGCGGCGGAGGTGAAGCGCGCGGCGGGCGACTTCCCCGCCCCTTTCGCCGACGTGCTCGTGCGCGCGTCGAAGCAGCAGAAGATCGACCCGCGCTTCGTGCTCTCCATCATGCGGCAGGAGAGCGGCTACCGTCCGCGCGCCAAGTCGGCCGCGGGCGCGCGCGGGCTCCTCCAGATGACGCCCGACCAGGCGGCGAAGTACGCGCCCGCGGTCAAGCTCCAGAACGTGACCGAGGACGATTTGTTCAAGCCCGAGGTCAACATCCTCCTCGGGGGCGCCTACCTCGGCGAGCTGTTCAGGATGTTCCCGAACCTGCCCGAGGCGGTCGCGGCCTCCTACAACGGCGGCGAGGACAACGTCGCGCGCTGGGTCGTCCGCGCCGTGCACAAAGACCCCGGCGTCTTCACCTCGGAGGTCGGCTTCAACGAGTCGAAGGACTACGTCAACCGCGTCATGGCTAACTACCGCGCCTACAAAATCCTCTACACCGAAGACCTCAAGTCGCGGCGTTAGTCCTTCCATCTGTCGTTTGAGTTTGACGATTTAACACAGAGGCACAGAGACACAGTTTTAAGGTTATAGCCCAACGAGCTGTGTCTCTGTGCCTCTGTGTCTCTGTGTTGAAGAGCCTACGTCACCGCGCCCGCCGAGGGCGCTCGACGAGCACGGCCTGCCCCATCATCACATGCGGAACAAGCTTCCCCACGGAGACTTCTACTTCTTCGGCGGCGTCCAAAGGATTCACAGGCGGCATCGGCGGCGCGGGCACGGCCGACTCTTCCATGACGGAGGGCGAGAGCGTGCGCTCGACGCCGAGGTTGAGCCCGAGCGCGGCGAAGAAGCCGAGCACGGCCGTCAACGTCGCGGTCGCGGCGTGCGCGGCGCGGCGCTTGAGCGCGCTCAGGCCGACGGGGCAGTTGCGCGTCAGGATCGTCCCGTCGGCGCGCCGGTAGAAGCGCACGCAGAGGCGACCCTCCGCACTCGTGACGAGCGCCTCGGCCTCGCGCCGGGTCATCCCCGAGAGGTTGTATACGTGCAGGCTGCATCGGTTGCAGTAGCGCATGCGCTCGTCGCCGACCATCTTCGACCAGTCGGCCGGGCACGGCGCGGCCACCTTCACGCGTTCGAGCGGGTTCGTGTACGTCGGCATCAGACCTCCTCCGGCGGCGGGTATGCCACTTTAGACGCCCTCCGCCCCACGACGTTCCTTAATTTTCAGAAGCGCGGCTCGGGGCAGTAGGCGGGCTCCTCGAAGCCGCGCGCGCGCTCGCGCCGGCGGAGCGCGCCGTCGTCGCGCCAGGGGCGCGGCAGCAGCCCGAGCCGCACGAGCGCGTCGCGGTACTCGTAGCGCACGGTCAACTCGGCCGCGGCTGTGCGTTCGAGCGGCATCTGTATCCACGTCACGTCGTGCCCGACTGAGCGGCCGATGCCGGTCGCCGCGTAGTCGTCATCGGGCGGGGCCGCCGCCACCGACGCGCTCCCTCTCGCACTACGCCCGGTGCCCTCCGCGCGCGAATCTTTCTCCTTCGGCGCCTCCGAGCGGTCGCGCGGCCGGACGGGTTCGTCGTTGTCGTACGGCGGCGTGACCGGGTAGGGGCGCGGCGTGCTCTCGCGGAAGAAGACGGCGGTGATGACGCCGAGGTCTGAGGTGCGACCCATTCGCGCGGCGTAGGAGTCGCGCTCGGTCGTGAAGTAGAAGCGGCGCGCGCGGCTCGAAGACATCTGCCAGCCCGAGATGCGGATGGTGCCGTAGGGCTCGATGACCCACTTGCTCGAATCCCAGGCGGACGTGCGGCGCGCGTCGATGGTGTTGAGGCCGTCCACCGAGAGCGCGACGGCCACGCGCACGGGCAGAGGGTTGCGCAGGAGCAGCTCGTACTCCGCCCCCTCGCGCGCCTCGACGTAGCGCCGCCCGCGCCCGTAGAGGGCTTCGAGCGGCGAGCCCCCGACCAGCACCTCCACGCCGAACGAGCCGTACTGCGGCCGCACCACGTGCCCCTCCTGCGCCGCGGCCGCCCCCGCGAGCAGCAGCAACGAACCGACCAACGAAATCGCGCGCGTCCTGAACATAAAGCTCCCTCCTCCGGTCAGACTTCCACACGGAAGGAACGGCGGGGGCGAAGGCTTCTTGCGCGAGGAGAACTGAGATTACGCCAGACGATTCCTCGACCCCAGGAATCTGCGGGCGAGGACGAGGAGCGTGAGCACGGTCGTGACGGTGGCGGAGATGAGGCAGTAGGTGCAGAAGGCTTTGATGACGAAGGCTTGGAGGTAGAGGAACCAGAGCGTGGCGAGGAACATGACGGCGACGAGCGGCGCGAGGAGTTTGCGCGCGCCGTCGTAGCCGAAGGCGGCGAGCGTCGCCAGGGAGAAGACGGCGAAGTAGGCCAGCGCGCCGACCGCCGCGACGGGCACGCCGGCCGCGACCGTCGCGTAGCTGCTCTGCAAGACCTCGTCGCAGCCCGAGACGACCATGCAGCGGACGCTCTGGCCCGTCAGGTGCTCGACCGTCAGGTAGGTCGCGTCCGCCACGCCGGCGAGCGCGACGAGCGCGACCGCCGCGTCCCACGCGCGGCCGCGCCCGCCCTCTTCAATCGCTTCGCTGCTCATCGTCTGCACGGGCGGCCGGCTCACTTGAGCGCCGCGTCGATCTCGTGCCGCAGGTCGTCCTCGGTGACGAGCTTGCCGGGCACCAGCTCGCGCCCGTTGAGGTAGACGGTCGGCGTGCCCTTCACGCCGAGCGAGTTGCCGCGCAGGAGGTCTGACTTGATGCGCTCGGCCAGGTCTTGCCGCTCCATGTCGGCCTTAAACTTCTGCATGTCGAGCCCGATCCGGGTCGCGTAGGAGTCGAACTGCACGCGCGGCTCCATCGCGTCGCTCCACTCCTTCTGGTTGTCGTAGAGCAGGTCGTGCATCTCCCAGAACTTGCCCTGCTGGCCGGCGGCCTCGGCGGCGCGCGCCGCGAGGAACGCGTACTTGTGCATCTGGAGCGGGAAGTTGCGGAAGACGAAGTTGACGCGGGAGTCGTAGTCCTTCATCACGCGGCGCAGGCCCGGCTCCAGCGCGCCGCAGGCGGGGCACTGGAAGTCGCTGAACTCTTCGACCGTGACGCGGGCGGTCGGCATGCCGCGCGTGTAGGGGTTGGACGCGCCGGGCTGCACCGGCATCCTCTGGGTCGGGCTCGTGCCGGTGTTCTGCGCGGGCGGGCCGTTGCTGGCCGACTGGCGCGACATCAGCAAGACCGCGGCGGTGACGGCGACGAGCACGACGCCGATGATGACGAAGGGGAGCGGGCTTTTCGACTTTGCGGGAACGTTCTTGGGGTTGCGACTCATTCGGGTAGCTACCGTCCGGGAAATATTTTGCGGGGCGGGACTCGGGCCGCCCCGGGACGCCGACATGGTAACACCTGCCCCCCCGCCAGCCGAAACCGGCGCTTAGAAAAAGCCGACACTTGTGTTAACTTTTGCGAACCCGCCCCCGGATGCTTGACGAGCGTAGTCCAGGAGACATTCAGGCCGAGACCAGAGGAGACGCATGAGCCTGCACGAGGCGACAACCACTAGGCTGCCCGAAGACCCGGTCTCGATCTACGACCGCTTCACGAACCTCTACGACCTGATGTTCCGGGTCAACGGCTACGGCCGCTCGGTCGAGCGCTACCTGCGCGAGAACCCTCTGCCGCTGCCGGCGGGGGCGCGCGTGCTCGACGCGGGCTGCGGGACGGGGCTGCTCACGCTCGCCTTCCTGCGCGTGCACGAGCGGCCGGCGGAGGTCGCCTCAATCGACCTCTCCCTGCGCTCGCTCCAGACGGCGCGCCGCGCGGTGCAGAAGCTCCCGAAGGGGCCGCGCCGCCGGGTCGCCTTCGCGCAGTCGAACGCGCTCGCGCTCCCCTTCGCCGACGAGGCTTTCGACCTGGTGCTGACGAGCGGCGTGCTCGAATACCTCCCGCTGCGCGAGGGGCTCGGCGAGCTGGCGCGCGTGCTCGCGCCCGGCGGCCGCCTGCTCTTCGTCCCCGTCCGCCCGTCGCCCATGACGCGCCTGCTCGAAGTCATGTTCCGCTTCAAGGCGCACCCGCCCCTCGAAGTCGAAGCGGAGACCCGACGCTTCTTCCGCGTCCTCGACCACCACCACTTCCCGTCCTTCGAGCCCATCGGCTGGACGAAATCGCTCGTCCTCGCACAAAAGCCTTGAGGCCGTCAGGCGCCTCATTTACGGCTCTCAGGCCAAAATTCAACCTTTTTGCTCGAAAGTTGGGCCTCCGAGGCTCAACATTCCGGTTCAGAACCGGAACATTTCGGTTCTGAACAGGAATATTCCGGTTCAGAACCGAAACATTTCGGTTCTGAACAGGAAAGTTTCTCTTCGGAACCGAAATGTTCCGGTTCGGAACTGAAATATTTGTGTTTGGAACCGAAATGTTTCTGTTCCGAACCGGAAAGTTTCTGTTCTGAACTGAAATGTTCCTCTTCGGAACCGAAATGTTTCGGTTCTGAACCGGAATGTTTCTCTTCGGAACAGGAATGTTCCTGTTCCGAAGCCCAATATTGCGGTAAAAAGGCGGAAAGTTGAGCCTTGGGATTCGAACGCCGGGGAAATTGACAGCGGTTTGCAGTCGGGCGAGACCGCTGTCAATCACTTTTCACTCGCCACTCCCTTAATCACTTCCCGCGCCACGGTCGGGATGATGTCGCGCTCCTTGGCGAAGTCGCTGGTGAAGGTGACGAGGACGAGGCGGCGGCCGTCGGGCAGTTCTAAATAGGCGGCGTCGTGGCGGGCGGTGCTCGTCCAGCCGGCCTTCGACCAGAGGCGCGTGCCCGGCTCAAGCGCGATTCCGGTGAAGCCGTGCGCCTGGTCGTCGGGGTCTTCGGACTTGCCCGAGAAGTCGCGCTTCATCAACTCCAACATCCGCCGGCTGCGCTCGGGCGTGACCGCGCGGCCGGTGACGATCTCCGCGAGCAGGCGCGCCGTGGCGTCCGTCGTCAGCTTGTTGCGGTTCTCGAACTTCGACCCGAGGAACTGCCGCTCGCGCCCGTACGGCCCCTCGCACCAAGGCTTCTGGTTGACGTTGATGCCGCCCGGCCCGACCGCGTAGCCGAGCGAAGCGTAGTAGCGGTTGACGACGTTCCGCTTCTCGCCCCACTTCTGCAACTCCTTGGGCGAAAGCTCCGCGCCGCTCGACACGCCGGTCAGAGAGTCGAGGACGAAGGCCGTCGCGTCGTTCGACGAATCGACGATCATGTCGTGCAGCCCGCGCGTGAACTCCTCCGACTCCTTCAAACGCCCGTCCTCCATCCAGCGGTGCGCCGCCGCGAGGTAGAACAGCTTGACGACGCTCGCCGGGTAGATCGGCTCCGCGCCGCGGAAGCTCGCGCGCTCGGGGCGCGCCGGGTCTGTCAGATCGATAAGGGTGATCGCGAAATTCTTCTCCGCGAGCCCTTTGTCTTTGAACTTTTCCAGCGCCGCGCGCGCCGCGTCGTCCACGACCTTCTGCAAACGCGCCGACGCCGCCGGCTCGAACGGCTTCGCCTTATCCTGCGCCGCCGCGAAGACCGCCGACATCAGCACAACACACGCGACGAAGAAAAGTCTGTCTTTCAGTTCAGCGTTCATCGTTCGTAGTTCCTACATCCAGTACGTGTAGAGGTTGACGAAGAGGCCGATGACGAGCGCGTTCGAGAAGTCGATGAAGAACGCGCCGACGACGGGCACGACGAGGAAGCTGCGCGGCGCGGGCGCGAAGCGCTCGACGAGCGCCTCCATGTTGGCGACGGCGTTGGCCGTAATCCCGAGGCCGAAGCCGACGTGCCCGCTCGCCGTCACCGCCGCCTCGTAGTCGCGCCCCATCAGCACGAACGTAACGAAGAGCGCGTACGCCACCGTCACCAAGACCTGCACGCACAGGATGACCAGCATCGGCAGCGCGAGGCCCGCGATCTTCCAAAGCTCCAAACTCATCAGCGCGATGACGAGGAAGAGCGCGAGCGCCACGGCCGCGATGAGACCCACCGCGCGCCCGTCCACGCGGAACCAGCCCGTGCGTTCGTCCACGTTGCGCACGACGGCCGCCAACACCATCGCGCCGATGTAGTCGGGCAGCGTGAAGCTCGGGCTCTTCAACAACAGGCTCAGCACCGCGCCCACGCCCATCACCAGCAGCACCAGCAGCAGGTTGTGTATCAGCACGCCCGCGTCCAGCTCGGCCTCGCCCTTCGTCGCCGCACGTTCCCGCCGCCCCTCTTCAAACTCCTCCGGCGCGACCGTCGGGCTCAACGCCCAGAACTCGTCCTCTTCACTTCTTACTTCGGCACCAACACCTTCGGCCGCGAGCCGGCGGCGGCGGATGAGCGCGGTCGCCACGGGGTTGCCGACGAGGCTTGAGACGAAGATGCCGAACAGCGCCGACGCGATGATGAGCGAGCCCGCGCCCGCCACGCCCAGCTCCGCGAACTTCGTCTCCCAGGCCTGCCCCGTCGCCGGCCCGCCCGTCAGCGTCAGCGAGCCGCAGATGATTCCGAGCAGCGCGGGCGCGCCCAACGCCGCCGCCACCGCCATCCCGACCACGTTCTGCACCACGGCCGTCAGGGTCGCCAGCAGCCAGAAGAAGCCCATCCGCCAGCCGCCCGCGCGCAGCAAAGAGACGGTCGCGCCGAGCCCGATGGTCGTGAAGAACGCCGTCTGGAGCGGCGCGCGCAAGCTGGTGTTGAGCGAGACGCCAACCACGCCCCACGCCCGCAGCGCGTAGACCAGTCCCGCGAACATCAGCCCGCCCACGGCCGCCGCCGGCACGTTCGTCCGCGAAAGCAGCGGCACGCGCCGCTGCACGAAGTAGCCCGCGAACAGCACCAGCGCCGCCAGCCCCAGCGAGAAGACGAGGTCGAACTTGACCGTGCGCAACCCTTCGACGACAGAGAACTCCAACGATTCCCCCTAAGAAGTTGAAATTTGAAAATTAAAGAAGGCCGACACGTGACAGGCGACAAGGACGGAGGCGACCGCTGCTCTCATCAAGGGTTGATTCCTGTGTCTGTTGGAGACGGCCGGGCGCGCAGTGTTACTCGGACGACGGTCGCGTAGTGTATCATTCGGCCGTCGCCTTCCGACAAGAATTTTCCAAAGCACTCGCAGAAGAATCTCGTGGATAAGCTCGTCGAAAACTTGCGCGCGATGCTGAGGCTCGGGCAGGTCATCTCGGAGCCGGAGGAGCTGCTCGTCTACGAGTGTGACGGGCTGACGCACTACCGGCACAGGCCGCGCGCGGTCGTCTTCCCCGGTTCGACCGAGGAGGTCGCGGAGGTGTTAAAGCTGCTCTCGCGCGAGCGCGTGCCGCTGGTGCCGCGCGGCGCGGGGACTGGCCTGTCGGGCGGGGCGCTCGCGGTGGGCGGCGGCGTCTGCATCGAACTCGCGCGGATGCGGCGGGTGCTGAAGGTTGACTTGGAGAACCGCCTGGCAGTCGTGCAGGCGGGCGTCGTCAACGCGCACGTCTCAAGGGCGGTCGCGCGCCACGGCCTCTACTACGTGCCCGACCCTTCGAGCCAGGGGAGCTGCACTGTCGGCGGCAACGTCGGCGAGAACGCGGGCGGCATACACTGCCTGAAGTACGGGACGACAACCGACCACGTCTTAGGCGCGCGCGTTGTCCTCGCGGAAGGTCGCGTCGTCAACCTCGGCGGCGCGGGCGCGGAGGCGCCGGGCTACGACCTGCTCGGACTCTTCGTCGGGAGCGAGGGCACGTTCGGCGTCGTGACCGAAGTGACCGTGCGTCTGACTCCCGTGCCGCCTTCGGTGCGGACGCTGCTCGCGGACTTCCTGAGACTAGACGACGCGAGCCGCGCCGTCTCGGCCGTTATCGCCCAGGGGATCGTCCCGGCCGGGCTTGAGATGGTTGACGGCGCCACCATCCGCGCGGTCGAGGCGAGCGTCTTCGCGGCGGGGATGCCGACGGACGCGGAGGCCGCGCTGCTCGTCGAGTTGGACGGGCTCGAAGCGGGGATGGACGAGGAGGTCGAGCGCGTCCGTCACATCTGCTTAAGCAACGGCGCGCGCTCCGTGAAGCTCGCCGCGGACGAACAGGAGCGCAAGCGCCTGTGGGCCGCGCGCAAGGGCGCCTTCGGCGCGATGGGCCGCATCACGCCCGACATCCTCATCCAGGACGCGGTCGTCCCGCGCTCGCGCCTGCCGGAGGTGCTCGCGGCGACGTATCAGATAGGCGCGCGCCACGGCCTGCGCGTCGCGAACGTCTTCCACGCGGGCGACGGCAACCTCCACCCGCTCGTCTGCTTCGACTCGCGCGACGCCGCGCAGGTCGAGCGCGTCCACGAGGCCGGACGCGAGATCATGGAGACGTGCGTGCGCGCCGGCGGCACCATCACGGGCGAGCACGGCGTCGGGCTGGACAAGAGCGAGTACCTGCCGCTCGTCTTCTCGGACGAGGACATGCGCGCGATGCTCGACGTGCGCGCGGCCTTCGACCCCGCGGGGCTCTGCAACCCCGGCAAGATCATCCCCGTGCTCAAGGGCTGCGGCGAGGCGCGCGCCGTGGCGGAAGTGAAGAGCGCCGCCCGCGGCACAAACGACGGCAACGACTCGGACGGCGGGCCTGTGCGGCTCAAGTCGGAAGCGGCGGCGGCCCACGTCACCGCGCAGGTCGAAACCAAAACGACCCGCGGGGCGCTCGACCCTTCGGCGGCGCTCGCGGGCGTGGTCGGGCGTGAGCACGTCCGCGTCCTGACGACGGGCCGCGACACGAGCGCGCTCGCCGTCGAGCCCGCGACGTTCGAAGAGGTCTGCGAGGTCTTGCGGCTCGCGGAGGGCGAGCGCTGGAAGGTCGCGCCCGCGGGCGCGTGCACGTGGCTCGACGCGGGCGAGGCGCGCGAGCCCTCGAACGTCATCTTGAAAACGACGCGCCTGTCGCGCGTGGTCGAGCACGAACCCGCCGACCTGGTGGCGACGGCCGAGGCGGGGCTGACGCTCGCGGACTTCAACCGGGAGGTCGGGCGCGCGGGCCAGTGGCTCCCGCTCGACCCGCCGGGCGCGGGCGAGGCGACGCTCGGCGGCGTGTTGGCGACGGGCGCGGCCGGGGCGCAGGCGCTCGGCTACGGCGCGCCGCGCTCGCACGTGCTCGGGATGCGCGTCGCGCTCGCGGGCGGGCGCGAGATTCGGGCCGGCGGGCGCGTCGTCAAGAACGTCGCCGGCTACGACCTCTGCAAACTCTTCACGGGCAGCCACGGCACGCTCGGCGTCATCCTCGAAGTCACCTTCAGGCTGCGGCCGCGGCCGCGGCGCGAGGCGACGCTCGTCGCGCGTTCGCAAGACCCGCGCGCGCTCGTCGGGGCGGCGCGCACGCTCTCGGGCTCGCAACTCCTGCCGGTCGCGGTCGAATTGCTCTCGCCGCGACTGGCCGGAGAGGTCGGTCTGTTTGAAGACGGGGGGGGCGCGGGCGGCAGCTTTGTCATGCTCGCGCGCTTCGCGGGGACGGAGGGCGCGGTCGAGTATCAACTCGCGCGCTCGGCCGAGCTGGCGGGGGGCTTTGCGAAGGAAGGGTCGGTCGAATCTGTCGAAGACGACGACGGACTCTGGGAACGAATCTCGTCGGCATCGTCGCGGGGAGAGGGGGCGCTCGTCTGGCGCTCGTCCGTCCTCCCGTCCGCGCTGGGCGCGTTGCTGGCGCGGCTCGGCGGCGGCGACTACGGGCGGGGCTTGAGGTGGCACGCGGGCGCGGGCGACGGCCGCCTGCGCGTCTTCAATGATGCTCAAGATGACGAAGGCGCGTCGGTCGCGCTGCGAGAGATGCGCGAGGCGGCGCGCGCCGCGGGCGGGTCGCTCGTCGTCGAGCGCGCGGCCAACGGGCTCAAGCGAGAAGTCGGCGCGTGGGGCTTGAGCGATTCGTCCGCCTTCCTGATGAAGCGCGTCAAGGAACGGCTCGACCCGTCGGACACCTTCGCGCCCGGCCTCTTCGGTTAACGTCGTCAACTCGAAAACAGAAACGTTCTCATGGCCGAACATTCGACAAGACTCGCGGGCGCGCTCGCGGCGGAGGAGGGGAAGCTGCTCGCGTGCGTGCACTGCGGGCTGTGCCTTGAGGCGTGCCCGACCTACGTCCAGACGGGCGACGAGAACGACGGCCCGCGGGGGCGCGTCTACCTGATGCGCGCGGTCGAGGAGGGGCGGCTCGCGCTCGCGTCCGAGACGTTCACGCGGCACATCGACCGCTGCCTCGGCTGCCGCGCGTGCGAGAGCGCGTGCCCGGCCGGCGTCGAGTACGGGCAGCTGCTCGAAGCCGCGCGCGCGGACATCGCGGCGGGCGGGCGGAAGGAGGGTTGGACTTCGCGCGCCTTAAGGTTCGCGCTGCGCCACGTCTGGTCGCGCCCCGCGCGGCTGCGCGCGGCCTTCGCGCTCGCGCGCCTGCTGCGCGACTCGCGCCTGCCGCACCTTCTGCTTTCAACGAAGCTGACGCGGCTCCTGCCTTCACGTCTCGAACTCGCGCTCGCGCTGCTCGAAGGCTCCCGGCCGGTCTCGCCCGCAGACTCACAGAGGGCGGAGTCGCGCGAGGCCGGGTCGTCAGCGGTCGAGAGTTCTGACGCGCTGCTCTTCGAGGGCTGCGTGACGGAGGGGCTGTTCGCGCGCGTGAACCGTGCGACGGCGCGCGTGCTGGCGGCGAACGGGTGCGCGTTGCAGAGTCCGCGCGGGCAGGTCTGCTGCGGGGCTCTGCACGCGCACGCGGGCGACCTCGAAGGCGCGCGCGCGCTCGCCAGGCGCAACGTCGAGGCGTTCGAGACGGAAGGTCGCGCCCACGTCGTCACAAACGCGGGCGGGTGCGGCGCGATGCTCGTCTCTTACGCGCACCTGCTCGCGGATGATGAGGAGTACGCGGCGCGCGCGCGTGAGTTCAGTCAGCGCGTGCGCGACGTGAGCCAGCAGTTGGAGGCGACGGGAATTAAACGCACGGACACAGGGGCGGAAGAGGTTAAAGCGACGTACGACGCTTCCTGCCATCTGATTCACGGGCAGAGGGCGCAGGCCGAGCCGGTGCGGATGCTGGGGCGGGTCGGCGGGCTGAAGCTCGTCCCGCTCGAAGGCGCGGACGTGTGCTGCGGCGGCGCGGGCGTCTACAACCTGCTTGAGATGGAGCTGTCTTCGCGCGTGCTCGCGGAGAAGCTGGGGCACGTCCGGGAGACGGGCGCCGGGCTGCTCGCCACGGGGAATCCCGGCTGCCACATGCAGCTCGCGGCGGGCGCGCGCCTGGCGGGAATGAGGCTGCGCGTCGTCCACCCCGTCGAGCTGCTCGACGAGTCCTACCGCCGAGCCGGGCTCTACACTGACCAAGGGGCCTGAAACTAGCCGCGCCCCGCCGGAAACATTTTCCGCCTCATCTGAACACGTTCCGGCCTCGTCTGCACACTGTCCCGTCTCATCTGCACACTGTCCGGCGCCACCTGCACACGTTCCCACGGCGTCTGTGCAGCTTCCGGAGGTGCCTGGCACGGCTCCCGCCGCACTGAAACGACCTCTGAATTTGGTACTGGGTGCGGGGTTTTACCCTGTCGTATGGGCGACGCGCCCGCCGACGAGCGTGAGGCGCACGCGGCCGTCGGCGCCGAGCGCGGTGAGGTCGGCGCGCTTCCCTTCCTCGATTGAGCCGCACACGTCGTCGAGGCCGAGGAGCCGCGCGGGGTTGAGCGAGGCGACGCGCGCCAGCTCCGTCTCGGAGAGGCCGAGCGAGCGGACTTTGCGCGCGGCGTCGAGCATGGAGATGACCGAGCCGGCGATGCTCCCGCGCTCGTTGCGCGTGCGTCCGCCCTCGACCGTGATGGTCTCGCCCCAGACGCGGTACTCGCCGTCCCCGAGCCCGGCGGGCGCGACCGCGTCGCTGATGAGGGAGACGCGTTCCGCCGTCTTGCAGCGCAGGACGAGGCGGAGCATGAGCGGGTCGCTGTGGACGCCGTCGGCGATGAGGTCAACCGTCACGTCGTCCTGCAAAAGCCCCCAGCCGATTGGCCCCGGCTCGCGGTGGTGGAGCGGCGACATCGCGTTGAGGAAGTGCGTCATGTGCCGCGCGCCCGCCGCGCGCGCGCTCTCCAACGTCTCGACGTTCGCGCGCGTGTGGCCGATGGAGACGACCCAGCCGCGGCGCGTCAACTCTCCGACCAGTCGGACGCCGCCCTCGACCTCCGGCGCGAGCGTGATCATGTGCGCGGCGCCTTCGACGCCGAGGACGGGCAGCTCGTTCAATTCGTCGCCGCGCGCGAAAGATTTGAAGTAGGCCGTGCGGAGCGCGCCGCACTGGCGCTCGTTGACGAAAGGGCCTTCGTAGTGGAGGCCGACGGCGCGCGCCGCTGGCTCCGCCTCGTCCTGCGCGCGCATCAGCTCTTCGACCGCCGCGACGGCGCGTTTGTAATCTTCCTCCGGCGCGGGGACGAGCGTCGGGAGCCACGCGGTGACGCCCTCGCCCGCGAGGTGGCGCGCGACGCGGTGCAGGTCTTCCCTCCCCGCCTCCAACGTGTCCACCCCGACCGCGCCGTGGATGTGCACGTCGATGAAGCCGGGGTAGAGCGTCAGCCCTTCGAGGTCGAGGACGCGCGCGCCGCCCGCCCCCTCCCCGCCCCGGAGCAAGCGCGCCACGCGCCCGCCCTCGACCAGCACGGACGCGCCCTCGGCCGGCCCTTCCGGCAACACGACGCGCGCGCCTTCGAGCAAGAGTCTTTCCGTCATCACCCCTCCATACCTCAAAGCCGACATTTAAACACAGGCCGCGGCCGGCATCTAAACCACACGCGGCGATGCCCGCGCCGCCCTCTGCCGGGCCGGCCGCGGGCATCGCCGTTTTCGGTCGGGTTAGAAGTAGAACTTCGCCCCGAGCTGGATGGTGCGCGGGTCGCGCACGCCGGTGATCGTCCCGAAGAGGCCCGAGGTCACGTTCAGGCTGCCGAAGGTTCTGAAGTTCGTGTGGTTGAAGATGTTGAATGCCTCGGCGCGGAGCTGCAAGCGCAGGGACTCCGAGAAGCGGATGTTCTTCGTCATCGTGAAGTCCACGCGGTAGGTCGGCGGCCCCTCGATGACGCCGCGGGGGGAGTTCCCCGGCGTGTTCGAGAGCCCGGTGTTCGCGGCGAGCGCCGGGTTGAACTGGAAGCAGGCGGTGTTGAAGTACTGCTGCTGCGTGTGCGGCGCGTTGGCGTTCGGGTCGCAGATGACGTTCGGGCGGTTGCCGGCGACGAGCGCCGCGTTGTTAGCCAGGCCCGCCGCGTCGTAGCTCGAAGTGGTCACCGTGAACGGCAGGCCCGACTGCGCCGTGATGATGCCCGACGCCTGCCACCCGCCCAGGACGTTCCCCACGAGGTCGTGCCGCTTGCTGAAGTACGGAATCTCGTAGATGTAGTTGAGCGTGAAGACGTGGCGCCGGTCGAGCGTGGCCCGGCTGTACTCGCTCCCGATGTCGAACGAGTTCTGCGGGGCGTTGGTGCGGTCGTTCTGCATGTTCGTCAGGTTCTTCGACCACGTGTAGGCGAGGTTGACCTGCGAGGCGCCGGTGAACCGCTGCTGGGCCGAGACCTGGAGGCTGTGGTAGTTCGAGTCGAAGCGCGGCTGCATCATCGTGATCGAGCGGTAGCCGCGGTAGGGCCGGAGCTGGTCGAGGATGCGGTCGTCCTGGAAGCGCGTGGTGCCGACGACGTTCGGGTTGAGCGTGAGCTGCGGGTCGGCGCTGGCGCGGAAGGCGTAGCCGGCCGGCTGGCAGCGGACGAGCGTCACGCCGGCGGTCGTCGGGTTGTTGTTGCCCGGCGCGCAGAGCGAGTTGAGCGCGAGCCCCGGCGGCAGGTCGTTCAGCTCGACGAGGCCGATCAGGTGCGTGCCCTTCGAGCCGAAGTAGCCGACCGTGAAGATGGTCTTGTTCGTCAACTGCTGCTGCCAGTCGAGCGACCAGTGCTGCATGTAGGGCGTGTGCCAGTCGGCCTGGCGCGCGCGTATCGTGATGGCGCCGGTGCCGGGCGCGACGGCCGCGGCGGCCGCCGGGTTGTCGAGCCGCACGTTCGAGAAGTCAACGTTCTCCTGGAAGGGCGGATTCTGCCCGATGATCTGCTCGTCGTAGCCGACCAGAATCTGCTCATGGTAGATGCCGTAGCCGGTGCGGATCGAGGTGCGGCCCTTCCCGAACGGGTCCCAGGCGAGGCCGACGCGCGGCGCGAAGTCCTTGCTCGGCGTCCGCGAGATGGCGTCGCCGTAGGGCGAGACCGTCGGGCGGCAGGTGGCGGTCGTCTTCGCCTGCCTCGCGTTGACGATCATGCCGTTGCAGATGTTGTTGTTGCCCGAGCCGGCCACGATGTTGCCGGCGCCGGTGACCAGCACCGCGTTCGCGCGGTCGAACAGTTCGGGGATGAAGCTGGTCAGGCGGCCGTTCTGGTCGTGCGGCTGGCCGAAGCGCGAGTAGCGGACGCCGAGGTAGAGCGTCAGGTTCGGGCGGAAGCGCCACTCGTCCTGCCCGTACCCCTCCCAGTTGCTCTGGCGCATGTCGGCCGTGTAGTCGAACCGGGCCTGGCGGAAGGAGGCGGCGTTGCCGAGGAGGAAGTTGGCCCAGCGCGCGACGTTCTGGTTGAACGTCGTGGTGGCGACGCCCGCCGGGAGCGCGTTGGAGAAGGAGGTGAAGTTGCCCTGGTTGGGGCCGGGGCCGTCACCGATCAGCGCGTTCTCGTTCTTGCGGTACTTCGAGTAGTTCGCGCCGTACTTGAAGGTGTGCGTGCCGCGAATCATCGTCAGGCTCGCGCCCCAGTTGTTCTTGTTCGAGAAGTTGTCGTAGGGGCCGAAGCCGGTCAAAGGGCTGAAGCCGTTCGAGGAGGCGAGCGCCGTCGTGGCGACGCTCGGGACGCGGTCGCGCGTGTTCGGGAACGGCAGGTTGACCGGGATGCTCGAGACCTGGTTGGAGAGCAGCCCGACGTTGTGGCTGAGGATGGCGCCGTAGGAGTGCGTGTAGCGCCCTTCGAGGATCGTGTTCGGGTTGAAGAGGTACGTCGTCTGGAAGGTGTGCGCGCGGCCCGGCGAGTCGGTCTCGGTCGTGGCGACGCCGGGCAGGCCCGAGCCGCTGGAGAAGAGCGAGTTGGCGTCGAAGGTCGGGATGGCGTCGCGCTGGTAGCGGTAGAAGGCCGACCAGTTGTCGGTGAAGTTGTGGTCGAACTTGATGATCTCCTGCCGGAAGTTCGCCTTGTTGACGAAGGCCGAGACGAGCGTGCCGTTGGCGCCGGTCGGGAGCGGCAGCTTGTTGTAAATCTGGCTGACGTAGGCGGCGGCCGTCGGGTTCAACAGCGCGGCCGGGAGCGGCGTCCCCGCCGGCAGGATGTTCGCGCCGGTGCAGGTCGCGGTCGGGTCGTCGTTGCGGTTAATGCAGACGGGGATCGGGAAGATGCCCTGCCGCAGGTTCGCGTCCGGGACGGTCGAGGTGAAGGAGGGGTAGCGCAGGTCGCGGCGCTGCTCCTCGGAGAAGAAGAAGAAGGTGCGCTTCGACTTGCGGAACATGCCGCCCGGCGTGCCCTCGCCGAAGTTCGGGATGTAGACGGGGCCGCCGACGGTGAAGCCGTAGTTGTTATAGCGGAACGGCTTGCGCTTGGCCTTGCCGTTCGAGTCGCGCCCGACGGGCGCCGTCTGGTTGCTCAGGAAGTCGTTGGAGTTGAGCCGCTCGTTGCGGACGAACTCGAAGGCGGAGCCGTGGAAGGCGCTGCCGCCCGAGCGCGTCACGACATTGACCTGCCCGCCGCCGCTGTTGCCGCTCTCGGCCGGGTAGAGGCTGCGGAGCACCTTGAACTCGCCGATGGAGTCCACGGACGGGTACGCCTGGATGGTGATGTTCGAGCCGCGGTCGGTGATGTCCGCCCCGTCCACGGTGAAGGTGTTCTGACTGCTGCGCGCGCCGTTGACCGAGATGTTGACGGTGTTGGCCTGGCCGTCGGGGTTGACGGTGCCGACGAAGACCTGGTCGGCGAGGTCGTTGGTGACGCCCGGGGCGAGCGTGACGAGCTGGACGAAGTTGCGGTTGTTGATCGACAGCTCGCGCACCTGGTCGCCGTTAATCACGGTCGAGGCCGTGGCCGACGTCAGCTCGACCGCCACGGGGTCGGCCTCGACGGTGACGACCTCCTCGATGTTGCCGGCGGTCATCGCGACGTCCACCGTGCGGCGGGCGTTCACGTCGAGCTTGACGCCGGTCTGCGAGAACTTCTTGAAGCCGGCAGCCTCGACCGTCACGGTGTAGACGCCGACGGGCAGCGAAGGGGCCGAGTAGGCGCCCTCGTCGCCCGTCGAGACGGTGCGCACGACGACGTGCTTGGCCTCGTCGGTGATGGTGATGGTCGCACCCTTGACGACCGCGCCAGTGGTGTCCGTGACCGTGCCGTTGATGGTGCCGGTGGTCTCCTGTGCGAACGCGGCGCCCGCGCCGGCGCAGACGGCGAGCGCCAGTGCGAGCAGCCGACAAAGCTGTATCGGGTAGTGTCTCATGGGTGCTTCCTTTTTTTCCTGGAGGGGGTTCCTGGCCGGCCCCGGGCAGTCCAACGCCGAGCGCGCGGGACGGGGGCCGGGTTTCTCCTGTTGGTTAAAGATTGCGAATCGCATGAAATGCGTAAAGGCTGAGGCGGTGCCGCTTGGTGTCTTCCTTATACACCCGGCCCACACGCCAGGCAAGGGTCGCGCCGTCAACGCGCCGCCCCCGCGCCGCGCAGCGCCGCGCCGGGCCGCGCCTTCGTCAGCGCGCCCTCTTCAAGGACGGCCTCGCCGTTGACTAAGACGTAGTCGAAGCCCGCGGCGTACTGATGCGGGCTCTCGAAGGTCGAGGGGTCTGCGACCCGCGCTTCGTCGAAGATGACGAGGTCGGCCGCCATCCCCTCGCGGACGAGGCCGCGGTCGCGGAAGCCGAAGGTCTGCGCCGGGAGACTCGTCATCTTGCGGACGGCGTCTTCGAGCGTGACGAGGCCGAGCTGGCGGACGTAGGTGCCGAGCACGCGCGCGTTGTTGCCGTAGCCGCGCGGGTGCGGCACGCCCTCGCCGAAGCGGCGCACGCCCGAGTCCGACGCGACCATCGTGAACGGCTCGCGCAGGATGCGCCGCACGTCCTCCTCGCTCATCGAGTGGTAGACCATCGCCGCCCCGCCCGCCGCGTACATCTCAAGCATCTGCTCGATCTGACTTTCAACGTCCGACTTGTTCCGCGCGAGCTTGGTGATCTCGGCGATGGACTTGCCGTTGTACTCGGGCTTCGGGCGGTAGCTCGCCACGCGCGCGAACGAGAAGTCCTTGAAGCCAGACTGCCTGAGCGAGTCCTTCATCTCGCGCACGATGCGCGCGTGCTGCGCGGGGTCGGCGATGCGCTTGCGTCCCTCTTCGCGGCCGCCCTCCTCGACCCAGTCGGGCAGGCGCGAGTCGAGCGAAGTGCTGCTCGCGGTGTAGGCGTACTGGTCAACCGTGACCGAGAGGCCGCGGCGCCGCGCGTCGCGCACGAGGCCGAGCGTCATGTCGCTCTGCCCCCACAATTTTTTGGTGCTGATCTTGAAGTGGGAGATTTCGACGGGCAGGCCCGCCTTCTCGCCGATCTCGATGCTCTCGCGGATGGAGTCGGCGACGCCGCCGCCCTCGTTGCGCATGTGCGTGGCGTAGACGCCGCCGAAGCGCGCCGCGACCTTCGCCAGCTCGACCACCTCGTCCGTCTTCGCGTACGCGCCCGGCACGTAGAAGAGTCCGGTCGAGAGCCCGACCGCCCCGTCGCGCATCGCCTGCTCGACGAGCGCCTTCATCTTCTCAAGCTCCTCGGGCGTGGGCGCGCGGTTGACGTCGCCGAAGACGGCGTGGCGCACCGAGTTGTGGCCGACGAGCGTGGCGATGTTGACGGCCGTCGGCGTCTCCTTGACGCGCCCGAGGAACTTGCCCACGTCCAGCGCCGACCCGCCGCAGTTGCCCGTCACGAGCGTCGTCACGCCCATCCGCACAAAGTTCTCGGCCTCGGGCAGCTCGTAGAGGTTCTCGACGTGCGTGTGCACGTCGATGAAGCCGGGGGCGAGGACGCGGCCCCGCGCGTCGATGGCGCGTCTGCCTTCGGACGCTGCGACGCGCCCGACGCGCGCGATGCGTCCGCCCTTAATCCCGACGTCCGCGCGGAACCACGGATTACCCGAGCCGTCCACGACGCGCGCGTTCGTGATGACGAGATCGAAGGGCCTCTCGTCCGCCGCGGCCCCGCGCCGCCAGCCCGCGGCCACGGCCGCCGCGCACACCGCGGCCAGCGCGAGCGCGGCGCACAGCCGTGTGGAGCGCGAGACGTTGGCGAGCTTCATACTTGGTCGGGAGGGGCTGCCCGCGTCCCGCCCGTCGGGCGCGCGGCGCACGCGCCGGGGAAGACTCCCCGGGTCGCTTCGAAAGACTCAGCCTGAAACCTTTAAATCGGATTAGGTCGGAAGACCAAAATGCTGCGCGAGCTATGAAGGCCATTCTAATGAAGGCGGCAGCAATAATCAAAGCTAAAAGATTTTATCAGTGGGATAAGAATTACTTCTGGATAAATGGCCGGCTAAAAATAATTTTCGCACCAGGATTCATTTTTTTGAATATTTCTCCTTGACGAATTGCGCCCGCGGATATACCTTCCCAACACTCAATGAGCCGGAAGCCCCTTGGTCGGTCGGCGGCCGGCTGGTTCACCTGCCCTAACCGTAGTTCCGTAGTTCAAATCATTTCGTCTCGGCCTTAAAGCTTTAGCCCACGCGGCGTCCGCAGCGGGCGCCGCACCAGTCCAAGGGGTTTCCCCGGCGTAGGTGCGCAGCTTACGTCCCTTGCCGTCTTTGCTAGCGGAGCTTAGGAGGGAGAAATGAGAATACGCTCTTTAGGGCGCGCCTGTCTGTCCCTGGCGCTACTGCTCTCGTCGGTGCCCGCGGCCTTCGCGCAGATCACGACCTCGGGCCGCCTGACCGGGGTCGTCGCCGACTCGCAGGGCGCGGTCATCCCCAGGGCCGAGGTCGTCGCCGTCGCGAACGAGACCAAGCAGGAGTTCAAGGCCACGTCCTCCGAGGAGGGCAGTTGGGCCATCCCGTCCGTGCCGAACGGCACCTACACGGTCACGGTCTCGGCGCCCAACTTCAAGAAGACGGTCGTCCAGTCAGTGAAGGTTGACGTGGGGCAGCCCACCACGGTCAACGCGACGCTGGAGCCGGGCGGGGCCAACGAGGAGGTCGTGGTCTCGGCCGGCGGCGAGCTGCTCCAGAAGGAGGATTCGAGCGTCTCGACGACCATCACCGGCCGCCAGATCAGCGAGCTGCCCTTCACCACGCGCGACGCCTTGCAACTCGTCCTGACGCTGCCGGGCGTGCAGACGCCGGGCGCCCCGCGCACCTCCTCGATCAACGGCCTGCCGAAGGGCTCTGTCAACCTGACGCTCGACGGCGCCAACATCCAGGACAACTTCCTCCGCAGCTCCGACGGCTTCTTCACGCAGATTCAGCCGAAGTCGGACGCCGTCCAGGAGGTGACGGTCTCGACGGCCGTGCCCGGCGCCGAGAGCGCGGGCGAGGGCGCCGTGCAGGTGCGCTTCGTGACCAAGTCGGGCACCTCCGAGTTCCACGGCGGCGGCTTCTGGCAGTACCGCTCGCCGAAGTTCAACTCGAACTGCTACTTCAACAACATCGACGGCCTGCCGCGCGACAACCTTCTGCTCCGCCAGTTCGGCGGCAACATCGGCGGCCCCATCCTCATCCCCAAGCTCATCAAGAGCCGCGAGAAGGCTTTCTTCTTCGTCAACTACGAGGAGTTCCAGCTCCCGCAGACCTACCCTTCGGGCAACGTCTTCGTGCTGACGCCCGACGCGCTCAAGGGCATCTTCACCTACAAGGACTCGGGCGGCACCGTCCGGACGGTCAACCTCCTGACCCTCGCCGCCGGGCGCGGCTACCCCTCGGCCATCGACCCCTCCATCGCCAAGGGCTTCTCGCTCATCGACGCGGCCGTCCACCAGAGCGGGTCGCTCAAGAGCCGCGTCGCGTCGGCCAACGACTACAACCGCCTCCAGTACAACTTCCAAGACCCGGGCACGAACATCCGTCGCTTCCCGACCGGCCGGCTCGACTGGAACATCACGAAGAGCCAGCACCTCGAGTTCATCCACAACTACCAGTACTACCTCTCGAACCCGGACGGCGTGAACAGCCAGTTCGACGTGGCGGGGCCGGGCACCGGCATCGTCGTCGGGACGCCGAACGTGACGGGCTCGATCCACCGCGACTCCTTCTCGTTCGTGCTCGGCCACCGCTGGACGATCAACAGCAACCTCGTCAACGAGGCGCGCGCGACCTCGGCGGGTAACGGCACGTCGCTCTTCACGAGCGAGTTCTCGCCCGGCCTCTACGGCCTCTGGGGCGGCTTCGCCGTGACGGGCGGCACGTACCTCGGCAACCAGCCGCTCGGCACGGGCGCCTTCTACAACCGCCGCACGACCTCGCGCCGCAACACGCCGACCAAGGGCTTCACAGACAACATCACCTTCCTGACCGGCGCGCACACGCTCAACTTCGGCGGCTCGTTCCTGCGCATCAACTCCTACACGTCGGCCGCGGGCACGCAGGTCGTGCCGCAGCTCGTCCTGGGCATCGCGACCGGCGACCCCATCAACACCGGCTCGACCAGCATCTTCACCAACACGGGCTCCACCCCGACCTTCCCCGGCGCGAGCACGACGCAGCTCGGCGACGCGCGCTCGCTCTACGCCTACCTGACGGGCCGGGTCAGCTCCATCGCCCGCTCGGCCTCGCTCACCGGCGACGGCAAGTACGTCTTCGGCTCCTTCGACGAGTACAACCACCAGAACGAGTGGGCCTTCTACGTGCAGGACTCCTGGAAGGCGCGCCCGAGCCTGACCATCAACGCCGGCCTGCGCTGGGAGTTGGAGCCGTCGCCGGTCAACGACAACGGCGTCTACACCCGGACGGGCTTCGCCGGCATCTACGGCATCTCGGGCACGGGCAACATCTTCAACCCGACCACACTCTCGGGGCAGCCGACGCAGTTCCGGCTCCTCAAGGACGGCGAGAAGGGCTTCGAGACGCGCATGCACGACTTCGCGCCGTCGTTCGGCTTCGCCTACAGCCCCAACTTCAAGACGGGGTGGCTGCACGCGCTGGCCGGCGACGCGGGCAAGACGGTCGTCCGCGGCGGCTACTCCATCGCCTTCACGCGCGAAGGCTTCAACGCCTACACCGCCATGTTCGGCTCGAACGAGGGCGGGACGGTGACCCTCAGCGTGAGCCCCGGGGTCACGCCCTCGATCTTCCAGCCCGGGGCCGTGACCTTCAACGGCGGCGCCGGCCGGACGTGCACGTCGGGCGCGGCCAACAACAACAACTGCGCCGGCGGCTTCCCCTTCCTCGCGCCGCCGGCCGACACGAGCAAGTACCCCTTCACGCCGGCCGCGGGCAGCGCGGGCGGCGCGAACGACTTCGACGCGCACCTCAAGGCCGGCTACACGCAGTCCTACACCATCGGCCTCCAGCGCGAGATCGGGAAGAACACCGCCTTCGAAGTCCGCTTCGTGAGGACGCGCGGCACGCACCTCTGGCGCCAGTACGACCTCAACGAGGTGAACATCTTCGAGAACGGTTTCCTGACGCAGTTCAACGCGGCGGCGAACAACCTCGCCATCAGCCGCGCCGCGGGCAAGGGCGACAACTACGGCAACCAGGGGCTGCCCGGCCAGGTCAACGTCCCGCTCATCACGACGGCCATCGGGTCTGCGACCGACTCGACGACCATCACGAGGCTGGTGCAGGGCCAGGCCGGCGCGGTCGCCAACAGCATCGCCTTCACGCTCGGGCGCATGAACAACCTCATCAACGCCGGGCTCATCCCGTTCACGACGCTCCCCTCCGGCGCGTGCGACCCGACGCTCTCGGCGGCGAACCAGAACTGCAAGGTGTCGAACTTCTTCGTCGTCAACCCGCAGACGACCGGCGGCGCGTTCCTGATGACGCAGGGGACGGACACCTCCTTCAACGCGCTCCAGATCGAGCTGCGGCGGCGCCTCTCGGCGGGGCTGCTCATCCAGGGCAGCTACCAGTTCGGCAAGGCGCTCTCGAACGCGTTCGTCTCCTCCTCGTCGGTCTTCTCGCAGCCGCGGACGCTCAGGAATCCACAGCTCGACAAGACCTACTCGCCGTGGGACATCCGCCACTCGTTCAAGGTGGATTACATCTACGAGCTGCCCATCGGCCAGGGCAAGCGGTTCTTCAAGACCGACATCCCCGTGCTGAAGCAGGTCATCAGCAACTGGCAGATCGGCGGCGTGACGCGCATCCAGTCCGGCTCGGCCACGCTCCTGACGAGCGGCACGCGCCAGACCGTCAACCAGTTCGACTCGGGCGTCGTGCTGCACAACATCACGGCCCGGCAGTTCCAGAACCTCGTCCAAATCCGCAAAGACCCGAGCGGGGTCGTCTACTGGCTGCCGCAGTCCTTCATCGACAACACCATCGCGGCCTTCGCCAGCGCGACCGGCGCGCCGACCGACCCGAACGCGCCCTACATCGGGCCGCCGATGACGGCCGGCCAGTTCGGCGACCGCGTCGTCTTCTTCGGCCCGTGGCAGTCGCGCTTCGACATCAACATCGTCAAGCGCATCCCGGTCACGGAGCGTGTGAAGCTGGAGGGGCGCGTCTCGTTCCTCAACGCCTTCAACCGCGCCAACTTCTTCCTCGGCGACGCCGACGCGACGATCCGCAGCATCTCCGCCGCCTCGACGAGCTTCGGCCAGACGCGCGCCGCCTACCGCGACATCACGGTCTCCGGCACCAACGACCCCGGCGGCCGGCTCATCGAGTTCCAGTTCCGCCTGAACTTCTGAGGGGGGTTTAGGCAGTAGTCGGTAGAAAAAGGCGGCGCGTCTCAGCGTCCGGGCCGAGCGCGCCGCCTTGTCTTCCTACTGTCTACTGACTACTGTCTACTGCTTCTTGACGGCTTCCTTAATCTTCTCGACCGTCTCTTTGACCTGCGCGGCGTTCGGCGCGGCGGGCACGTCCTTGAGGTACTGTTCGAGGGCGCGGCGGGCGGGCTCCAGCTTCTGCTGCGAGAGGTAGAGCTGCCCGAGGAGGAGCTGCGCGTTGCCGACCCCGGCGCCGCCCAGCTCGTAGGCGCGCAGCAGCTCGCGCTCGGCCTCGGCCGGGCGCTTCAGCTGCATGTAGGCCCCGCCGAGCAGGAGGTGGACGTTCGCGGCGCCGGGGTCGAGCGCGTCGGCCTTCTCCAGCTCGGCCGCAGCCGCGGCGTAGTCCTCCTCGCGGCTCAGAATCATCCCGAGCTTGTAGTGCGCCTCGACCTGCGCCGCCTGACTCAAGTCCGCAGTGGCGAGCGCCTCGTTCAAAACCTTCTTCGCCTTCGCCGACTGCCCCGCCCCGACGAGCGCGTCCGCGTACGTCGGCCCCAGCCCCGAGAAGGTCGGGCTCTCCGCGTAGAGGCGGCCGAGGACTTCGACGGCCTCCGCGTACTTGCCCTGACGGTTGAGCACGACGCCGAGGTTCAGGCGCGGAAAATAGAAACGCCTGTTTATCTTCGCCGCGCGCGCGAGCGTCTCGGCCGCCTCGTCGAGCCGGTCAAGCTTGAGGTAGAGCACGCCGAGGTCGTTGAGGGCGCGCGCGTACTTCGGGTAGGCGGCGACCGCACTCTTCAGTTCGCCCAGAGCCTCCTCGGCGCGGCCATCGCCGACGGCCTTCATCGCGCGGTCGTAGGCGGCGCGCGCCGCGGCGGGCACGTCCGCGTCGAAGCTGGCCGCGTCCACCACCTCGTTCGGCGGAAGCCTCGGCCCCTTGTGCGGGCTGAGGAAGACCGGGACGTAGCTCACCTGCCCGCGCAGGAAGCGGAGGCTGGTGACGGTCGTGTCGAACGTCTGGCCGTCGCCCTCGATCCTGACCTCGTAGTCGTGGATGCCGTTGAGGTCGCCGGTGAACTGGAACTTGCCCTTCGAGTCGGTGAAGACCGTCTCGATGCGCCCGTCGTCGCGCGTCAGTTGCAGGCGCAGCTCGCGCGGAGGCCGTTCGCCGTTCGGCATGAAAATCTGGATGGCCGGCGGCGCCTGCGCGCGGGCCGCGGCGGCGGCGCACAGCAGGACGGCGAACGCCAACGCACAGCGGCTCCGCCGCGCCAACGCTCCACGCATAGCAACACCTCCTCAGAGCCGCCCGGCCCGGGATTAAGTTCACGAGATTGCACGACCGCGGGAAAGTATCACGCCGTGGGCCGCCGTAAAAGCCCGCGCCCAGATAAATTTCTTGACGGATGCGTGCGCTCGCATATACTTTGCCCCAATCGCGACGGCGGGCGGTGCGGCCGCCGGCCTCTTCGAAGAGGCCGCGGCCCGGAGAGCAACAGGCCGCCCGGCGTATCCCACATTCAGCTAACTACACAAGTCACCCCGGCGCGCAGTCGCCCGCTCGCCCCTGCCGCCGAGACCGGAAGGAGTCCCCTATGTCGCAGTCCCTTCGCGCATCCATTCGTCTCGTGGCCCTCGCGCTGCTGCTCGCGGCCGCCCCCGCCGCCGCGCAGACCAGCACGTCACGCATCAACGGCACGGTCTTCGACTCGTCCGGCGCGGTCGTGCCCGGCGCGACCGTCACGGCGCTCAACGAGGCCACCGGCATCGCACAGACGCAGACGACGACCGACGCCGGGCTCTACTCGTTCGCCTCGCTCCCCGTCGGCAACTACACGATCACGGTCGAGAAGTCGGGCTTCAAGACCTCGAAGCAGACCGGCAACGTCCTGGTGGTCAACACGCCGCTCGACGTGGACGTGGCGCTCGCCGCGGGCGAGGTCTCGGAGGTCGTCACCGTGCAGGCCGGCGAGGAGCAGCTCCAGACGGCCAACGCGACCATCGGCAACGTCGTCGAGCACAAGGCCATCGAGCAGCTCCCCTTGAACGGCCGCAACCCGCTCAACCTGATCGCCTACGAGCCCGGCGTCGTGCAGCGCTCGCAGGGCGGCGTCGGCTCGGGCGTCTCGGTCAACGGCTCGCGCGACCGCGCCTTCAACGTCACCATCGACGGCATCGACGCCAACGAGAGTTCGGCCCCGAACCCGACCTCGAACATGTACCGCCTGACGCCCGACAGCGTGCAGGAGTACAAGGTGACGACCAACAACGCCACCGCCGAGGAGGGGCGCAACTCGGGCGCCTCCATCTCGGTCGCCACGCGCTCGGGGACGAACGAGTTCCACGGCAACATCTTCTACTTCTACCGGAACGACAAGCTCAACGCCAACGACTTCTTCTCCAACGCGCTCGGCGTCGAGCGGCACAAGGTCAAGCTCGACCAGCCCGGCTTCGACCTCAGCGGCCCCATCGTCAAGAACAAGACCTTCTTCTTCGGGAGCTGGCAGCACACGAAGGTTGACTTCTCGTCGCCCATCTCCGAGACCTTCGGCATCCCCATCATCTACACGCCGTCGGCGCTGACGGGCAGCTACCGCTACTTCCGCGCCGACCCCGCCTGCACGGCCAGCGGCACCAACTGCTTCCGCATCGGCTCGACCGCCATCACGCAGAACAACGTCCTGCTGGTGAACTCGACGACCGGCGCGCTGCGGACAGACCTCGGCGTGCGCGACTGCGCGAGCGCGACCGACCTCAACTGCGTCGTCACCACCGGCTTCAGCAACTCGACGCTCAACCCGGCGGGCGTCCCCATCGACCCGAAGATGCTCGCCTTCTTCAAAGCCTATCCGGCGCCCAACCGCTACGACTGCGGCGACGGGCTCAACACGGGCTGCTTCGTCTGGGATCCGCCGACGCAGCACAAAGGCCCGGCCTACAACATCCGCATCGACCACAACATCACCGAGGCGCAGAGCGTCTTCGTCCGCTACCTCCAGGCCACCTACAACACTTTGGGCGGCGACCCCTTGAACGGGCGACCCGTCGTCTTCCCCGGCTTCCCGCCGCAGGGCGAGGTCTTCCGCGACACGAAGAACCTCGCCATCGGCCACCGCTGGACGATCTCGCCGCGCCTCGTCAACGAGTTCACGCTGGGCTTCGGCCGCTTCAACTTCCTCTTCACGCAGGGCGAGGCCAACCCCGACTTCCCGAACATCAACCCGTTCTCTTTCATCAACGTCTCGAACCCGTACCTGAACACGCCGCGCACGCAGCGCGCCGTCACCGTGCCGCAGTTCATCGACAACCTGCACATCACGCGCGGCGCGCACCAGTTCAGCACGGGCTTCAACTTCCGCTTCTACCGCCACGCCGACCGGCGCGGCCAGCCCGGCGGCACCAACGTCACGCCGAGCCTCGTCTTCGACGCCAGCGTCCGCAGCCCGACGGCCTCGGGGTTCGTCATCCCCGCCTCGGCCAGCTCGACGCGCGCCGGCATCAACTCGACCGACGCCACGCGGCTCCAGAACTACATCAACGAGCTGGGGGGCTTGCCCGCGCGCCTGAGCCAGGCGTTCATCGGCAACCTGAACGAGAACGCCTTCCTGCCGTTCCAGTCGAACGGCGTGGTCTCGCTCCAAGCCATCACGACCCGCCTCAACCAGTACAACTTCTACGCGCAGGACGAGTACAAGTGGCGGCCCAACGTGACCATCAACTACGGCATGCGCTGGGAGCTGAACCTGCCGGCGAACACGCCCGGCTTCACCTACGTCCCGACCAGCCCCATCGCGTCCACGCCCGGGCCGGCCAACCCCGTCCTCAACAACCCCGGCGCCGTCACCTTCGCCAAGTCCGACAAGTGGTGGAACCGGACTAACGCCGGCGCCTTCGGCCCGCGCCTCGGCGTCGCGTGGTCGCCCGACTACAAGGGCGGATTCTTCCGCCACCTCTTCGGCGAGCCCGGGCGCAGCGTGGTGCGCGCCGGCTACGGCCTCGCCTTCGACCCGATCTCTTCGTTCCAGGTGACGGCCGTGGCCGGGAGCGTGCCGGGCCTGAGGACGAGCTGCTCTTCGACCGTGGGCGGGACGACGACCGCGGGCTGCCAGGCCGTCCCCGTCACGACCATCGCGGGCGGCTTCCCACAGGCGCTCGCGCCGCCGACGATCAAGCCCTCGTCGTTCCTGACGCCGCCGCTGCTGCTCGTCCTGAACGCGCCGAACATCACGACCTTCGCGCCCGACCTCAAGCTCCCGACCGTGCACCAGTGGAACCTGAGCTTCCAGCGCGAGCTGCCCGGCGGCTTCGTCATGCAGGCGGCCTACATCGGCCGGCGCGGCCTGCGGCTGCTGATGGCCTACGACGCCAACCAGATCGACGCGGCGCCCATCCTCAGCTCGTTCCTGATGCTCCAGGCGAACAACAACATCGCGAACTGCCTGCCGAGCGGCGCGACGCGCGCGGGCGCCTCCAGCCCTTGCGTGCCGGCCTTCGCGGCGTCGCAGATTCCGATTTTGAACGCGGGCGTCTCGGCCATCAACGCGGCCTTCGTCGATAACGCGACCGTGCAGGGCCAGCTCGCCACGACCTCGAACGCCGCGGGCGCCTTCGCCGAGCGCGTCGAGAACACGACGCTCGCCTTCAGGCTCCGGCCCAACCAGCAGTTCCGCACCATCACCTACATCGACAACAGCGGCAGCTCGGTCTACCACGGCGCGCAGTTCACGCTGCGCCGCCGCTTCGCCTCGGGTCTGGGTCTGAACATGGCCTACACCTTCTCGAAGTCGATGGACAACCAGTCGGTCGATCCCGTCGGCACGACCTCGGGCGGCGCCCTGACGACGACGACCTCGCGCGCCGTCGCCGACGCGCACCACCTCGAACAGGAGTGGGCGGTCTCCGACTTCGACCGCACGCACGTCTTCACGACGGCCGCCGTCTGGGAGGTGCCCGTCGGGCGCGGCCGCCACTTCCTTTCGGGCGCGCCGGGCGTGGTCAACCACCTGCTCGGCGGCTGGTCGCTCAACACCATCTACACCTTCATGACGGGCGAGCCGTTCCAGGTCAACAGCAACCAGCGCACGGCCAACTCGTCGCACGTCTCGCGCGCGCTCGTCCTCGACCCCAGCTTGCGCGCGCAGCTGACGGAGCTGCCGAACGTGACGGGGCCGGTCGTCTTCGAGAACCAGAACGGGCTCGCCGTCCCGCCGCCGGGCTCGAACGGCTCGGGGCGCAACATCTACCGCGGCCCGAGCTACTGGAACGTTGACCTCGGCATCGTCAAGACGTTCAGCATCACGGAGCGCGTCCGCTTCCAGTTCCGCACCGAGATGTTCAATGCCTTCAACCACGCCAACTTCGACAACCCGCGCTCGGCGTCCGTCGGCTCGCCCTCGCTCGGCTCGTCGCAGTTCGGCCGCACCTGCTGCACGACGGTCGCGCCGCCCACGTCCCAGAACGTCATCCAGACGGGCGAGTCGGCGCGCATCATCCAGTTCGGCGCCAAGCTCCAGTTCTGAGGGGAGTAGGCAGTAGGCAGATGGCAGTAGGCAGTTAGCCATTTGCTAAAGTAGCCGACACAAACGGGGGCGGCGAGCTTAGCGACTCGCCGCCCCCGATTCTTTCAGGCAGATTTGTTAAGACTCTTCTTGCCTTAACTGCCTACTGCCATCTGCCTACTGCCTACTCCCCTTACAAACTCTTCGCGAGCGCCTTCGCGTCCACGCCGTCGGGCACGCCTTCGACGACGAAGACCGCGGCGCCCCGCCGCTCGACGACGACCGCGCCCTCCTGCGTCGCCCAGACCTGCCGGTCGGCGGGCGCGACCTCCGCGGGCTCCGCCCCGTAGCGCTTCGTCGTGCGCCGCGTGTAGGCGTCGAAGAACTCGCGCGCGTCGCCTTCGGTGTCCCACACGGTCTTGAGCGCGACGACCACGTCCGCCTTGCCCGGCCCGACGAAGAGCGCGTAGCGGTCGCCGCCCCAGCCGGCGGCCGCGCCCTTCGACACGTCAACCGATTGCAGGTACTCGTCGAGCAGGAGGTAGCAGCCCCACTCGCCCAACACGTCGTTGTCGGCCATCCGCCAGCCGCGGCCGAGCGCCGGCGAGAGGTCGCGCACCAAGACCTTCTGCGGCAGCTCGCCCGCGACGTACTTCTCCTGGTGCAAGACCTGCTCGGACGACTTCGGCAGGTTCTTGAAGGCGGCCGAGACCGCCTCCCACCCGCCCTGCTTGTAGACCTGCGCGACCCACGTCATCCCTTGCAGGTAGGGGAAGAGCATCTGCTCGCGCAGGACGCGCGGCGCCTTCTCGATCTGCTCGCTGGCCGAGGCCCCGCCCGACATCATCGACTTGAAGAAGGCGAGCTGCCGCGCGGGGTCGCGCACCACGTACTGCGCCATCAGGTACGAGGCGTCGCCCTCGACGAGCGCGTGCGCGGCCATCTCGGCGTCCGCGTCGTGCTTGGGCCAGTCCTCGAAGCGGCGGAGGTTGAAGTGCTGGTCTTGCAGCGCGTGGGTCAGCTCGTGCGCCATCACGGGGCGCTGGCCGTCGAGGTCGATCCAGTCGGCGAGGTAGAACTCCTGCGTCTTCGGGTCGTAGTAGCCGGCGACCTGCTCGGTGAGGAGCTTGACGAGGAAGGGGCGGAGCTGGAAGTCCGCGGGCGCGAGCCCGAACTTCTTCATCGCCGTCTCCTTGGCCCACGTCTCCTCCGGCGACTCGCTCTCGCTGATGTTGCGCACGATCATCTGCTCGATCTCGGCGCGCGACTGCGCGCCGCTGCGCACCGGCCGGAGGATGGGGAGCTTGCGCAGCTCGCTCGTCTCGCGCAGCACCTCGGCCGTGGCCTCGCGCACGGCGGCCGTCTTCGGGTTGACGGCCGCGGGCTTGGCCCTCTGCGCGGCCGCCCCGGTGCCCAGCGCCGCCGCGCAGGCGCACGCGGCCGCCAGCGCGGCCCAACTCCCCGCCCGGATTCTCTTTGACATCACTGACCCTTCGCTTTTATAGTCCGCTGAAACCGGAAGGCTCTCGCGACCCTTGACGACGATGCAACCCATCGAAGCCGACGCCCTCTTCGACGACTGGCACGAGACCACGATCCGCGTCCGCTACGCGGAGACGGATCGCATGGGAGTAGTGTATCACGCGAACTACCTCGTCTGGTTCGAGATCGGGCGCACCGAGTTCTGCCGCGCGCGCGGCTTCGCCTACAAGGACATGGAGGAGAACGACCGCGCCTTCCTCGTCGTCGCCGAAAGCTACTGCCGCTACAAGGCGCCCGCGCGCTACGACGACGAGCTGATCGTGCGCACGCACATCACGGAGCTGCGCCGCCGCTCGGTGCGCTTCGGCTACGAAATCCTCAACGCCGCGGACGGCCGCATCATCGCCGAGGGCGAGACCGGCCACGTCGTCACCGACGCCAACAACCGCGTCATCTCCCTGCCCGAGAGCTACCGCCTCGCCCTCAGCTCCCCGCCCCTCGCTTCCAGCGAGAGTGAGCCGTGAGCAGTAAGCGGTGAGCAGTAGGAGAAGCCATAGTAGCTGAAGGCGGCCGAATTACTCCCGGCTGCCTTCAACTGTTTTTACTGCTTACTGCTCACCTTTTTCACGATTCGTGTGGCAGGCAGAGGCGGGAGATTTCGCGGGCGCGGCCGTTGGTGTCGTCGATGTCGATGAGGGCGGCGCAGATGCGCACGTCGCCTTTGGAGTGCTCGGGGCGTGGGGCGGCGGGGTTGAGGAAGCGCGCGAGTGCGCCGTCGCGTTCCATGCCGATGCAGCCGGAGTAGCTGCCCGTCATCCCGAGGTCTGTGATGAAGGCCGTGCCGCCGGGCAGTATCCGCTCGTCGGCGGTCTGGACGTGCGTGTGCGTGCCGACGACGGCCGAGACGCGCCCGTCGAGGTGCCGCGCCAACGCGATCTTCTCCGAGGTCGCCTCGGCGTGCATGTCCACGAGCCGCACCTTCACCTCGTCATCTAAACGTGAAAGCAGTTCGTCCGCCGCGGCGAAGGGGCTGTCGTGGGTCGGCGGCATGTAGACGCGCCCCATCAAATTCATGACGGCGACGCGCGCGCCGCGCACCTCGCCCGTCCACATCCCTGAGCCGGGCGTGTTCGAGGGATAGTTGGCGGGGCGGAGCAGGCGCGGCTGGCGGGCGATGTAGGCGGCGGCCTCGCGCTTGTCGAAGATGTGGTTGCCGGAGGTCATCACGTCGATGCCGGCGGCGAAGAGCCGTTCGGCGTCCTGCGGGGTGACGGAGAAGCCGCCCGAGACGTTCTCGGCGTTCATCACGGCGAGGTCAACGGCGTGCTGCTCGCGCAAGTCTTCTATGCGCTCCAGCACCGCCACCCGCCCGGGCCGCGCCACCACGTCTCCGATCATCAGGACTCTCATAGGTCAAAAGGCGTGAACCGTAAACCGTGACAAGATTCAGGCCACTTGTCACGGTTTACGGTTCACGAAAAGATAAGGGCCGGGGGCGAACCGCGGCGGCCGCTCCGAAGTCGTAATTGAACCTGCGTTAACAGGTGGGTGACCTAACCTTGCGGTCGAAGCCATCGCCTCCGGCGCATCCCTGCGGTGAGGGATCGCACTGGCGACGGCGTCGGTCTCCCTTATTCACGACATAGGCTCAACCATTGTAAATCGGTGGCGAGCCGCGCAGAACCGACACCCTCAGCCTGCGGAAATACTAGCACAGCCCGGCGGGACACGGGAGAAAAATCTGAGCGAAAAAGCAGGCCCGGCCGGCTTGACAAAAGGGGTCGTGCCCGGCCCCCGAGGGCCGTCGGTTTTTTAAGAGATGGTGATGCTGCTGGGGCTCGCCTGGTCGGCGACGTGGCGGGTCTTGAGGACACGGTCGAGCATCTCGGCGCACTCGGCGCTGCGGGCGGCGAGCTGCTGGTCGGTCTGCTCGTGGAGGCGCTTGAGGCGGTGCAGCTCGTCGGCGATGTGGAGCGCGGCGAGGATGGCGACCTTGAGCGAATCGACCGTCAGCGTGCCCGAGGAGATTTCGCGCATGCGGCGGTCAACGAACTCCGCCAAGCCGATGACGTACTCGCTGTCGCCGTCGGAGCGGATGTTGTAGGTCTGGTTGTAGATTTCGACCCGGATGGTCGGCGTGCCTTCCGCCGGGTTCTTGATGGCGCTCATGCCTTAAAATCCCTGGGGCTACCTGCGCATGACCTCGACGGCCTCGGGGTCGAGCACCGCGATGGCGTCGAGCATCGCCTCGACCTTCGTGCGGATCGTGTCGCGCTCCGAGAGCAGGCGCTCGACCTGCGTTTCGAGCCTGTCCTTCTCGTCCAGGAGCGCGCCCAGCTCGCGGCGCACCGAGGCCAGCTCGCGCTCTAAGCCCTCCTTCTCCTGGCGGAGCGTCTTGGTCAGCTCGATGGTGCGGTAAATTTTGTCTTCGAGGTGAGAGAACTTTTCAAGTCCGGTCAATCCGACCATCTTCCTTCTCCGTGCGGCTGCGGCCTCGTGACTGCCGAGCGATTATGCGACTTCGCGCGCGGGAGCGCAAGAAAAAGATGTGAGATGTCAGATGCCAGATGCTGGTGCGGCCATTTTTCTAACATCCAGCATCTGACATCTCACACCTACCCTCTCAACTGCGCGCCGAACTCGCCCTCCAACGCCGAGACGACGCGGGCGTGCATGGCGTCAACCTCCTCGTCGCGGAGCGTGCGTTCGTCGGCGCGGTACTCGACGCGCAGCGTCAGAGAGCGCTTCCCTTCCGGCATGCTCGCGCCCTCGTACACGTCCACGAGCGCGACGCCGCGGCACTCTTCGATCCCGAGCGAAAGTATTGCGCGGCGCATCTCGCCGAAGGTGACGCGGCGGTCGGCGACGAGCGACACGTCGCGCGCGACCCCGGGGAAGCGCGGCAGCGGCGTGTAGCGCGCGGGCCGCTCGCCCGTCGCGAGCAGCGCCGTCAGATTAACCTCCGCGACGTAGACCGGCTGGCGGAACTTGTAGCGCGCGGCCAGCTCCTCGGAGAGGCGGCCCGCGTGGCCGATCTCCTGGCCGCCGAGTCTGACGCGCGCCGACTGCCCCTCGCGCAGGTGGCGGACGGAGGCCGGCTCGAACTCAAGCTCGCCGACGCGCATCGCGTCCGCCGCGGCTTCGAGCCCGCCCTTCAGGTCGAAGAAGTCCGCCGCGCGCCCCGCGGCCTTCCCCTCTTCCAAAGCCTCGCCGGTGACGAGCAGCGCGAACGCCTCGACCTCGCTCGGCCGCGACTCGTCTTCATCTCCCGATGCGGCGCGCGCGGCGAAGACGCGGCCCGTCTCGAAGAGACGTACGTCGCGCGTGCCGTGGTTGAAGTTGTGGCGCGTGGCTTCGAGCAGTCCCGGCAGAAGGCTCGGGCGCATCAGGCGCGCGCCCTCGATGATCGGGTTCGACAGAACGACGAAGGCGCCCTCGCCTTCGACTTTTTGCAAGCCGGGCACGGGCTCGAAGCGGCTCTCGCCGGACTCGTTGACGCCCGAGGACTCTTCGATGAAAGAGATGCTGACGGCCTCGTTGAAGCCCGCGGCGGTGAGCACCTGCCGCGCCGCGCGCCTGCGGCGGTCGCCCAAAAGGTACTCGCCCGTCACGGGCGACGGCGGCAGCGCTTCGCCGATCTTGTCGTACCCGTAGACGCGCGCGACCTCTTCGACTAAATCCTCCTCAATCTTCACGTCCGTCCGCCACGTCGGCACGCCGAAGGAGAGTTCGCCATTTTGAACATCACCCTCGGCCGGCTCGAAGCCGAGCGAGCGGAGGATGCGCCCGCTCTCTTCCGCGGGGACGCTCAGGCCCGACAGCTCCTCGACGCGGCGCGGGCGCAGGCGGACGGTCGGCGGCGTGATTCGCGTCGGGTAAACGTCAACCGCGTCCTCGGTCGCGGTGCCGCCCGCCAGCTCGCAGATGAGCGCGACGCAGCGATCCTGCGCGCGCCGCACGCCCTCGTAGTCCACGCCGCGCTCGAAGCGGTAGGAAGCCTCGGTCTGTAGGCCCAGGCGCTTCGACGTGCGGCGCACGGACTGCGGGTCGAAGTAGGCGCTCTCGACGAGCACGTCCGTCGTCCCGCCGGAAATCTCCGTCTCCTCGCCGCCCATCACGCCCGCGACGGCGACGGCGCGCACGGCGTCGGCGATGACGAGCATCTGCTCGTCCAGCTCGCGCTCCACGCCGTCGAGCGTCTTCAGTTTCTCGCCCGCGCGCGCGCGGCGGACGACGATGCGGAACTCCGAGAGCTTCGCGAGGTCGAACGCGTGCAGGGGCTGGCCCAGCTCGTGCAACACGAAGTTCGTGATGTCCGCGACGTTGTTGATGGGGCGCTGGCCGATGGCCTGCAAGCGCTCGACGAGCCAGTCGGGCGAAGGCTGAATCTTCACGCCGCGCACGACGCGCGCGGCGTAGCGCGGGCAGAGGTCGGCGTCTTCAATCTCGACGGCCGTGAACTGCTCGGCCCTCCCGCCGACGTTCTTCACGGTCAGGTCGGGCAGCTTCAGGCCCGCGCCCGTGAGCGCCGCGGCCTCGCGCGCGATGCCGAGGTTCGAGAGGCAGTCCGGGCGGTTCGACGTGAGGTCGAACTCCAGCACGTGGTCGCCGCCCTTCTCGTGGACGGCGTCAACGGCGAGGCCGGCCATCGTCAACCTGTCGGCCAGGTCGCGCGGCGCCAAAGTGATTTCGGTCAGGTCGCGGAGCCAGTTGTAGCTGATGTCCATACCCTTACTTGATGCGGTAGCCGAAGTTCTCTTCGTTGTTGAAAATCCAGCCGACGACCGAGCCGATGTGAATCTGCTCGGAGACGTAGGCTTCGCGCGTGAAGGCGGCCGAGCCGCGCTCGCGGATGCGCTCGGGCTTGTGCCCCATCGTCTCGAACCTGCGGCGCCACTGCTCCATGTTCTGCGGCCGCAGGTCAACCCAGCCCTTCGCGGCCCAAGCCTCCACGGCCGCGGGGCCTGCGACGTGGGCGGTGCTCTCGTTCTTCACCTCCGGGATGCGTATGTACGGCCCGCGGATGAGCGAACGGCCGTCGGGCGTCAGGATGGGGAAGCCGACCGAGACGATGCTGTTGCGCAGCCGCCCGTCCGCTTGCACGCGCGCGAAGACCTCCGCGGCCAGTTGCTCGCCCGAGCGCCCGAGCACTTCGCTCAGCCGGTCGTCGTAGACGACGCGGAGGAGGTACGCCTCCCAGAGGAGCTTGCCGAGTTCGGGCGGCCCGAGGTCGCCGAGCGCCACCGAAGGGATGTCGCGCTCCCTCTCAAGCTTCTCCAACTCCTGGATGGCGAGGTGGCGCAGGTAGCCGGCGCGGTAGGTCGGGTTCATCGAGGCGCCGTCTATCGCCGCGATCACGTCGTAGCCCGTGCTGCTGCCCTTCACCTCCAGGACGACCTGCCGCGCGATCTCCTCGGGCGTGATGAACTCCATCTGCCCCATGTAGGTGATGGCCTGGAACTCGCCCTTCGTGAAGAGCCCGTTCTCGCCGGTGTTGACGACGGCCAGCTCCAAGTCACCGAGCGCCTCGTAACCTTCGGCCTCGCCCTCGGGGCGCAGGCGCAAGCTCCCGCCCACGTCGAGCGGCTCGGTGCGGCTGGTGTAGAGCTTGAGGTTCTGCCCCGGCACGCCCACCTTTCCTTTGCCCTTCGCCTTCAGCCGGCGGAAGCCGATGTCGGAGTAGCCGATCATCGCCGCCGGCTTGAACTCCTTCACCGCCGGCCCGCCGAGCGTGCGCGCCATCAAATACATCAGCCCCGTGTGCGCGAAGGCGATGGCCGTCTTCTCCATCAGCGTCGCCGACGGCGTGTCCTCGGAGTGCGTGTAAGGGATGTTGAGCCCCATGCCGCCCGTGCCCGTCGTCCCGACCTTGAGGTAGAGGCGCGTGTTCACCTGCCGCATCGCGCGGTTGATGAGCAGCACGTGGCGGACGAGCTGCGGCACGGACTGCGAGACGAGCACGGCCGCGAGCGCGCTCCCGGCCGCGCCCAAAAGCCCGCCCAGCTCCTCGCCCCCGCGCGCCGCCGCGTCCAGCTCTTCGAACTGCCGCTTGGCGAGGTCGGAGGCGGCGTACACGTCTTGGTAACTGAACGCGGTCGCCGTGTTGATGCTGTCGATGACGACGTGCGGCGGGTGGTCGAGGATGAGCCGCACCAGCTCCGAGTTCCTGTACGCCTCGTCGAGGTCTTGGAACACGTCGGCGTAGAGCGTCTCGCGGTACTCGGCCCCCGCCAAAAGCTCGCCGCGGCTGAGCGGGCGCTCGCGCCGCGGGGGGTTCCACTCGGAGCGCACGAAGATGTCGCCGGCCGCACCCGTGAAGAGGACGTTCGGGAAGTCGCGCCTCAGACTCCCGACCGCCTCGTTCACCTCCTCGGGCGAGAGGCCGGAGATGACGATCTGCTGCGGCTCCAGCTCGCGGGCGATCTCCTGCGCGATCTGCCGGCCGACCATCCCGGCGCCGCCGAGCAGCAGGTAAGTCTCGCCCTTGAAAAAGCGCATCGCGTAAACACTCCGCCGGGGTGAGACGGAAGGCTCCCCCGGCCGCCCTCAGAACTGTTCGAGGAAGCGCACGTCGTTCTCGAAGAGGAGGCGGATGTCGTCGAGCTCGTACATCAGGCCGCACATGCGGTCGATGCCGAGGCCGAAGGCGAAGCCGGAGAACTCCTCGGGGTCTATCTGGACGGCGCGCAGGACGTTCGGGTGCACCATCCCCGACCCGCCCAGCTCGATCCAGCCGGAGCCCTTGCAGAGCCGGCAGCCCGCGCCCCCGCACTTGAAGCAGGAGTAGTCGGCCTCCATGCTCGGCTCGGTGAACGGGAAGTAGGACGGGCGGAAGCGCGTCCGCGTCGCGGGGCCGAAGAGGCGCCGGACGAACTCGGAGAGCGTGCCCTTCAAATGTCCCATGTTGATGCCGCGGTCAACCAGGAGACCTTCGACTTGGAAGAACATCGGGTTGTGCGTCGCGTCCGGGGTGTCGCGGCGGAAGACGCGGCCGGGCGCCACGACGCGCAGGGGCGGGCGCCGCCGCTGCATCGCGTGAATCTGCACCGTGGAAGTCTGCGAGCGCAGGCTCAGGCCGTCGGTCGTGTAGAACGTGTCCTGCGGCGAGCGCGCCGGGTGCAGCTCGGGGATGTTGAGCGCGGTGAAGTTGTAGAAGTCGGTTTCGACTTCAGGGCCGTCCTCGACCGCGTAGCCCATCGAGACGAAGACGTCCTCGATGCGCTGGCGCAGCAGCGTAATCGGGTGCAGGTGCCCGCGCCGCGGCCGCCTTCCGGGCAGCGTCACGTCCACGCGCTCGCGCTCGGTCTTGAGCAGTTGAATCCGCCCGGCGAGCGCGACGCCCACGTCGCCCAGCGCGCCGCGTATCTCTTTGTCTACTTGCTGGACGAGCTGCCCGAAGCGCGCTCGCTCCTCGGCGGGGACGCGGCCCACCAGTTTCATCAACTGCGAGACCGCGCTCTTCTTGGCCGTGTGGCGCGTCGCCAGCTCTTTCACCTCGCGCGAGAGGGCCTCGGCCTCGTCGAGCGAGAGCCCTTCCGTCCCTTCGTACGCGCGAAAGCGAGCGAAGCGTTCGAACTCACGCTCGAACGCTTCGCGCACGGACGCGATCTGTGCGTCGTAGTCAACCGCTTCGGAACTCATCGGGGAGTCCTCTCATCAGTCTTCTCTCTAACTTCAGGCCGCGGCCTGCGGCCGGTTCTCGATGGCGGTGCGCGCCTGCCCGGCGAGCGCCGCGAAGGCGTCGGGCGAGTTGGCCGCGAGGTCGGCGAGCGCCTTGCGGTCAAGCTCGATGCCGGCCAACGAGAGGCCGTGCATGAACTGCGAGTAGTTCAGGCCGTTGACGCGCGCGGCGGCGCCGATGCGGACGATCCACAGGCTGCGGAAGTCGCGCTTCTTCAGCTTGCGGCCGGTGTACGCGAACTTCAAGCCCCTTTCGACCGACTCCTTCGCCGAGCGGTAGAGCTTCGACTTCGTCCCGCGGTAACCCTTCGCTAAATCAAGTATCTTCTTGCGCTTCTCCGTGCGCTTGTTCCCACGTTTTGCCCTAGGCATGACTAATACCTCCTCAGAAATGCTGAATGCCGAGTGATGAATGATGAATTGAACACCGCCTTTAATTCATCATTCAGCATTCATCGTTCATCATTTAACTACGCCCGTAGGGCAGCATGCGCTCGATGCGCACCTCGTCGGCCTCGGAGACGAGCACGTCGATGTCGAGCGAGCGCTTCCGCTTGGCCGTCTTCTTCGTCAGGATGTGGCGCGCGTGCGAGTGGCCGCGCTTGACCTTGCCCGACGCG
>JAFAVK010000114.1 GCA_019242475.1 Acidobacteriota bacterium
CTACGACGTATCGGATGCGCGCGCTCCGTACGGACTTTGAATATACGATTACGTGTATGGAACGTTGAATTCTCTCTTCGGCGCGTCGCGTACGGACTCTGAATATACGATTACGTGCATGGAACGCCCGATTCTCTCCCCGGCGCGGCCCGTACGGAGTCGGAATGCTCAAATACGGAGTCGGCGCGGCAGATACGGAGTCGGAACGCTCGGATACGTCGGCGGCTGATTAGAGACTGTTTGCAAAGTCCCGTAGGGACGGAATGTTTATAGCCCTGCGGGTGGAATTACATCCGAGCCCCGTCAGGGGCGGCATGTCACATGTCGCTCCTCCGGAGCCTGGAGATTTAATCCCGTCCTGAGCTATAAACATGTCGCTCCTCCGGAGCTAAGTCCTTTTTCAAACACCTCTCATTACCGTTCGCGGTTCTGTTCGCCCAGATCGGGCAGGGCGCGGACGATTTTCACGGTGGCGAGGCTGACGCCCACGACCTGCGCGACGAGACGGAGGACGTACTGGGGATCGTCTACACGGTTGGGGTCGTTCGTGATTCCGCTGCGCCTGTCCGTCGTCAACTGATATTGGTCTATGACCCATTCGAGCGCGGAGCGGTTACCGAGGCGGTATTCGTAAGTCTCCTCGGGGATGCCCGAGAGCGTGAGGAAGTTATTGTAGACGAGCTGCCGCCGGTCTTTGGAGAGGCGCATGCGCTCGACGCGCCAGTCGAGCGGCGCTGCGGGGTTCTCGATTCTTTCGAGCGGGAACTCGGGCTGTTGTTCGTACTCGACGTGCAGCCCGGCGAGACGCGCGCCGGCCTCGGCGAACGCGCGGAAGTCGGGCGCGAAGGGGACGCGCGGCAGTTCCCTCTTCAGATTCGCGGCGTAGCGCTCGCGGTACTCCGGGTGATGCAGCACGGCGTAGACGTAATGGAAGATGTCCCACTTGGAAATCTTCTTCTCCCCGTAACGCTCCCGAAACTGCGCCAGCGCCCAATCCGTGATGTTCTCTCGCCGGTTTTCCCCGTTTTCATTGTAGGTATAGAACGGCACGGACTGTTGCGGGTCAGCATAAAGGTTTAAGTCGGCAATATTATTTGAAGCCAGAACAGAAAAAGCTTTGCGCCCATAACCGCCGATACATATGACGATATTTTCCTTTTCCGAAGCTTCATCAGGAAAGATGATGGGAAATCTTCCCCGACGTTGATTTAGGATTGGGTCAAAGTAAATGTACTGTCTCGTGAACGGCCGGTAGAGAGCATTCCTGATGCTCGTGTCGGAGAATGCAGCTAACACGCCTCTTTTTAAAGTTTCTTTCAGCCGGCTGCTCCATTTGATGCGACTATCATCATACGAAACAAATTGGTCAACATCTTCATCTTTATTCTCATCCCTATCCGACCAGCGGTGAACTTCTCCATTGTATGTTGTAATGAGTGTTTGAATATTAGCTGAGAGTTCATCCACATTATAGTTGTAAGCCCAACCATCGCGATTCGTATTGACCCCGATGCTATAGTCAACGAAAATCGCGGACTGATGCCTGGGATTACCTTTTGTTTCTTTATTTCCGACCGGCAGAAAGGTTTTAAATTCATCCTGTAGGCCGAATGTCAGCCACGTATTATCTTTGTCGGGTTCTATCGGTTCCCAGTCAATATTTGAAAGGTTCTTCCTGTCATCTAAGAACTCGAACTTCTGCTCTTTGCTCCAATATTCATCTAGTCGGGCGTAATAGATATTCGCTTTGCCGCCGGGCTCAAAATTCCTTCTAATGAAGAAGTTGATACTTACACCGTCCGGTATTCCGAAGACATTGTGTTTTGTGCCCGATAATTTGTTATTGCTCTTAGTGTCGCCGCCCAAGTCCAATACATAAATCTCGTTATAATCTTGCCCGAGATGCTTCCGCATCCCGTCAAATGTGTTTTTATCAATAAAGCTATTCATCGTTATTAGAGCGACCATCCCATCCTTACCAATTCTATCCGTAGCCCACCGAATTGCTTTCACATAAGGATTATTTAATTTACTTTTACTTGATGCCTTTGAGTCTTTTGCATAAGTGTCTGATACCCGCTTATCAATCGTCTTATATTTCCTATTTTTATTATTGTCGTTCTCATTCACTTGTCCGACGTTGTAGGGCGGGTTGCCAATGATGACAAAGATGGGGCTGCGCTTCTGGCGCTCGACGCGCTCCGTGTTTTCGGTTGAGAATCCTAATGACATCTGGCGGGCTTCGGCCAGATCGAACGTGTCCACGAGGCAGAGGCCGGGGAACGGCTCGTAACGCCCCGTCATCTCGTAAAATTCGTGCTCGATGTTCATCGACGCCACGTAGTAGGGCAGCAGCATCACCTCGTTGCAGTGCAGCTCCTCGGCGTACTTCCGTTCGAGCCGCGTGCGCTCGATCTCCTGCATGCAGTGGACGACGAAGTTGCCCGTGCCGACGAACGGGTCGAGGATGTGGACGCCCTCCGACCCGAGCGACTTGCCGAACCGCTCGCGCAGGACGTGTCCCACGCTGCGCACCATGAAACTCACCACGGACGGCGGCGTGTAGACGATGCCGTGCGTGTCCGCCACCTGCACCGAGAAGCCCCGGAAGAAACGCTCGTAGACCGCGTTCAGAAACTCCTGCTTCTGCGCGAACTCCTCGATGGTGCGCGCTGTCTCTTCGACCGCGCGGTAGAAGTAGTCGAACCGGCGCAGAAACTCGTCGCGGCTGAACGACTGCGAGGTCAGCGCGTCTATCACGCGCTCGATCTCGCGCGCGATGACGTTGCGGCTGCGGAAGTCGGGGTTGTTGAAGACCGTGCGGAAGATTCTCTCGGTCAGGAGGTGCTGGATCAACATCTCCTCGACGGCCTGCTCCGAAAGGTTCGGGTTGACCGACTGGCGGCACAGCTCGTAGAAGCCCTCGAACGCCGACCGGAATCTTTTGTTCCCGCGCCGCTCCTTCTCTATCAACTCGGTCAGCGCGCGCCCGAACTCCGGTATCTTCGTCTGGAAATCCTCGACGGCCTGCTCCCACTGCTCGTAGGCGGGCGGCTGGTAGTCGAAGAACTGTTCGAGCGCGCGGACGAGCGCCTCGGCTTCGCGGATGTCCGCGTCGAGGACTTCACGGCCGTTCTGGAAGAGGATCGCGCGCTCGGGCGACTGGAAGAGGATGTTGTCGGAAGGGTAGCCGAGTTCTAATTTCTTCTTCGCCTCGCGCCGCAAATCGTCGGCGCCGTCCTTCGCCTCCCACAGCCCGTGCCGCAGCCGGAACTGGTCTACGAGCGCGCCGTCAGCGCGCAAAGGCATCTGCCCCGCGCGCTTCAGAGGCCACTCCGGCACGAGCGTCCACCCGAACTGCCGCCCGCACTCCTTTAATAAATCCTGAAACGCGTCGCGCACCGCCGTCTCGTGCGAAACGTCGAGCGACTTAAACTGCGCGAGCGCGCCGTAATACGACCTGACGGCTTTCTGTTGAGGCTTGAGTTGCAGCTTCTGCACGCCGCCGATTGTAAATCAGAACCGCGAGCGGGAGCGAGAGGTCGGAGTTTCATCGGACGGGCTCGGCAGCGCAGAACGCGACCCGTTCATGGCCGGGAGCGCGGGCATCCCTGCCCGCCAAAGCGTGCCGCCGGCACGCTTAGCCGTGAGGCGTTATGTCCCGACGTTGAGGTGTAAAGCTTCACTGCTTTCGCGCTGACGCGCTCATGGCGGGCAGGGATTCCCGCGCTCCCGGCGTCGGCGCCTCCGCGTTCAAGGGTTGGCGGGCGGGCTGACGTAGGCGCGCATCGCGACGAGCTGAAGCCCGACGCGCCTGGAAGAGACCGCGACGCGCCTTCGCTCGCCGCCCGCGGCGAAGGGGCGCTTGGGCGCGTAGGTGACGACGTACTGCGCGCCGATGTCGCGCGCGGCCTCTTCGGCCTGCGCCAGCGCCTCCGCGTCGCTGGCCGGGACGAAGAGGCGCCCGCCCGTCTCCGCGACGAGCGCCGCGAGCTTTTCGTCCTGCCGCTTCGTCTCCTCCGCGTACCGCTTGCGCGAACGCTTCATCTGGAAGTCGAGGTCAAAGATGTTCGAGTTGCGCGTCTTGACGGCCTCGCGCGCGAGCGCAGAGTAGGCGATGACGTGCGCGGTGGCCTGCGTCGCGGCGAGGCGCTTGAGCGCGCCTTCGAAGAGCGCCTTGTCCCCCTGCGACTCCACGCCGTCCGTGAAGATGAAGACGTGCGTGTTCCCCACGGGGCGCTCGCGCAGCTTGTCGGCCGCCGCCAGCAGGCAGCGCGAGAGGCGCGAGCTTCTGCTCGAGAAGAGCTGCGTCCGCAGCACGCGCCCGACGGCCGCCGCGTCCGCCGTCCAGTCGGAGAGCAGCTCGACGCGCGTGCTGTTCTGGATGACGGCCGCCTGGTCGCCCGGGCCGAGGCCGGCGACGAACTTCAGAGCGATGTCGCGGGTCGTGTTCATGCTCCGCGTCGCGGTCATCAACCCGCCCATGTCGAAGACGAGCAGGACGTTGGCGGGCACGCGCCGCACGCTCCTCACACGCTGCGGCTCGCCGTCTTCGAGCACGAGCACGTCCTCCTTCTCAAGCGTCGGGTCGAACCGCCCCTTGAAGTCGTACGCGACGACCGGCAGCACGACCTCTTCGGTGAAGACCCTGACCGGCGCCTGGTCTTCCTTCTCCGCCGCGGGCTCCTGCGCCGGCGGCGCTGCCGTCTGCTGTTGCCCGCGACACAGACCCGGCGACGACGCGAGCAGCGCCGCACAGAGCAGACATGACCGGAAAGTTCTTCGAGACATGGGGCAAAACTCCGCCCGTCCAGCCGCCGCGCTCACTTACTCTTCGACAGAAACCGCGCGACGCCCGCGCGGCAGTCTTCGGTCATGCGGGCGATGGTGTTGAGATCGGCGCCGGTCTGGAGGGCGGCGTCGAAGGTGAGGCCGTCCATCTGGTAGAGCAGACGCTTGGTGAGCGCGACGGCCGTGCGGCTGACGCGCTCGAAGTCCGCGACGTAGCGTTCGACGCGCGACTCGAACTCTTCGTCTTCGTAGACGTGGTTGACGAGGCCGACCCGTTCGGCCTCCTGCGCGGAGATTTCGGCGCCGCGCGTGACCAGCTCGAAGGCGCGCTTCTCCGAGACGTTGCGGCGCAGGATCGCCATCACCATCGCGGGCACGAACCCGATCTTCACCTCCGGGTAGCCGAAGCGCGCCGACGCCGCGGCCAACACCACGTCGCACGCCGTCGCCAGCCCGCACCCGCCCGCCAGCGCGCGCCCGCGCACCGCGGCCACGACCGGCACGCGCACGCGCCTGATGAGCGCGTACAGCTCCATCAGAGAACGCGCGTCTTCGAGATTGTCGCCGACGGAGCCCTCGGAGATTTTCCTCAAGGCCGAGAGGTCTGCGCCCGAGCAGAAGTCCGCGCCCGCGCCCGTGACGAGCACGGCGCGCACCTCTTCGCGCGCGTCCGCGTCGCGCAGGGCGTCCTTGAGCCCGCCGACCAGCTCGTCGTTCAGGGCGTTGCGCTTCTCGGGCCGGTTGAGCGTGACGAGCGCGACGTGGCCTTCGACGGCGTAAATAACTGGCGGGTTCTCCGTCATCGAATTCACTCTTCCAGAAAGCTGAGGAGGGCGGCGTTGACCTCGGCGGGCGCCTCCTGCTGCACCCAGTGGTTGCTGCGGCCGAGGCGCAGCTCCGTGTAGGGCGCGTCCACGTAGTCGCCGACGCCGGCCACGGTCTCGGGCAGGACGGCGAAGTCGCGCTCGCCGTAGATGAAGAGCGTGGGGACGCGCACGCGCTCCTGCTTTCTGATCTTCCTGTCGCCGAAACCGCGGCCGATGATGGCGCGGACGTTGGCGCGGTAGTAGTTGACGGCGCCCGTCAACGCGCCCGGCTCGCGCAGGGCGGACTTCAAGACTTCGATGTCCTCGTCCTTGAACGTGCCGGGGCGGGACGTGGCGCGCAGCAGCTTACACAGCCCCGCGAAGTCTTCGCGCCTGATCGACCACTCGGGGAGCGAGGGGAGCTGGAAGAAGAGCATGTACCAGCTCCGCAGGAATTGCTTGAGCGTCATGTTCTTCACCCAGACGGCGGGCGGCGGTATCTGAAGTGACGCCAGCTTCCAGACGTAATCCGGGTAGAACTGCGCGACGGCCCAGGCCACCGCGCCGCCCCAGTCGTGGCCGACGACGGCCGCCTCGCGCGCGCCGAAGTGGCGGATGAGGCCCGTCACGTCGTCCACCAGGCGCGGCATCCGGTAGTCTTCGACGCGGCCCGGCTTGTCGCTCAGGTTGTAGCCGCGCATGTCGGGCGCGACGACGCGGAAGCGCCGGCCCAGGGCTTTCAACTGGTGGCGCCACGAGTACCAGCACTCCGGAAAACCGTGGAGCAGGACGACGAGCCGCTCGCCCTCGCCGCACTCTGCGTAGTGCAGCCGCACGTCGCCGACCTGCGCGTAGCCGTGGCGGATTTCAGGTTCGAGGTTTGAAGTGTCTTCGTCCATCTCTTCACCCTTTGATGCCGAGCGTGCGCGCCTCTGCGTCGGGCACGTCGATCTCCATTCTCAACAAAGCCGTCGAGAAGGTCTTGCCCTGCGCGTCGGTCATCAAAGAGAGCGTGCCGCCGCCGCCCAGGCTTTCGTGCAGGAGGAAGTTGAGCGCGCCGAGGTTCGGCAGCTCGAAGCGCTCGACGCCGCCCTTGACCAGCCCGCGGAAGTGCTCCTTGACGCGCTCGGCCGTGACCTCGCGCGCGAGCAGCGCGTAGAACTCCTCGCGCAGCGCGATGAGCCCGACGTTCGCCGTGTCGCCCTTGTCGCCCGAGCGCGCGTGCGCGAGTTTGAGCAGTTTGATTCGCATGACTCTTTAACTCTTCCCCCCGGCCAACCCCGACAGCGCGAGCCAGTGAAATGCTGCCACGACGAGCGAGTGGTCGATGGCGCCCTCTTCGATGAGCGCAGGGATGCGCGCGAGCGGTTCGAGCCGCACGCGCGTCCACTCCGTGCCCTGGTTCAGGGGCTCGCGCCTCTGCTCGACGCCGCGCGCGAGGAACGTGTGAATCCAGTTGTCCTGAATCGCGGGGTTCGGCCGCGTCTTGCCGAGGAAGACGACCTCGGCCGCCTCGTAGCCCGTCTCCTCGAACAGCTCGCGCGCCGCCGTCGCGGGCGGCTCCTCGCCCGGGTCAACCATCCCGCCGGGTATCTCCAGAGAGACGGATTCGGTGCCGTGCCGGTACTGCTCGATGAGCACGACCTCGTTATCATTCGTCAAAGGAATGACGTTGATCCAGTCCGGCGCCTCGATGACGTAGAAGTCGTGCACGCTCCCTTCGCGCGGGTCGGCGCTGAAGTCGCGCCTGACCTTGAAGACGCGGCAGTCCGCGATCTGCTCCGAGCGTTCACGCGTCCAAACGAGATGTTCGTCGTCGCTCAAACTTCCGTCACCTCCACGCGCGCCTGAATCTCTGTCTTGGGGATGAGGGCGGGCCAGTAGGCGACGACCTCTTCGACCTTGGGGCGGCCGCCGGCGAAGCCTGTGACGGCGGGCGGGCCGGTGAGGATGAGCGGCGCGATCTCCTTCGTGAAGCGCTCGATTGCTTTGCGGTCTTCGCCGCGGACGCCGACGCGCAGTTGCACCTCGGGGGCGTCGGCGTCGGGCTCGCCCGCGAGCGGCCCGTGCGTGGCGTTGGCGCCGACGAACTCCGTCAGTATCTGGTCGAACTTCAGACCCAACCTCTCCAAACGCGCGCGCAGGATTTGGTCGGCGGCGCGCGCCTTCGCGTAGGCGTCCGGCCAGGCGTAGACGAGCGTGCCGACGGCCTTGAAGCCCGCCGAGTAGCTGACGGAGACTTTGAGGAATTCCGTCGCGGGCGTGCCCTTCACGCCGTGGACGCGGACGCGGTCGCGCCCGGCCTCTTCGAGCCGGATGGACGTGAAGTCGGCGACGCAGTCGGGCGTGATGTAAGCCCTGGGGTCGCCCATCTCGTAGACCAGTTGCTCCTTGACCGATTGGACGTTGACGCGCCCGCCCGTGCCCTCGTGCTTGGTGACGACGAAGGTGCCGTCCGGGCTCGCCTCGACGATGGGGAAGCCGACGTTGGCGAGGTCTGGGATGTGCTGCCAGTCGTACTGGCAGTTGCCGCCCGTCGCTTGCGCGCCGCACTCGATGATGTGGCCGGCGACCGTCCCGGCGGCGAGCCTGTCCCAGTCGGTCTCGCCCCAGCCGAACTCGTGAATCATCGGCCCGAGCGTGAGGCCCGTGTCGGTCGCGCGCCCGGTGATGACGACGCGCGCGCCTCTGTGCAAAGCCTCGACGATGGGCCACGCGCCGAGGTACGCGTTGGCGCTCTGGACGCGCTCGCGCACGTCGGAGAGCGGCGCGCCGGTGTCCATGTTGCGCAGCTCGACGCCGCGTCCCAGCAGCTCGTCGAGGCGGCCCATGATGTCGTCGCCGGTGACGGTGCCGATCTTAAGTTTGCCCGAGAGGCCAAGCTCGCGCGCCACGTCGCGCACGGCCTCGGCGCAGCCCGCGGGGTTGACGCCGCCCGCGTTGGCCGTGACGCGGATGTCGCGCCCGACGCAGTCGGGCAGAATCTCGCGCATGAGCGGCACGAAGTCGCGCGCGTAGCCGGCGCTCGCGTCGCGCGCGCGCTGCTTCTGCATGATCGACATGGTGACTTCGGCGAGGTAGTCGAGCATGAGGTAATCGACCGGCCCCTCGCGCACCTGGCGCACCGGCGCGTCGAGCATGTCGCCCCAGAAGCCCTGCCCGCAGGCGATGCGGATCGTCTCTCTACGTCTGCTCATATAAGGTACAGGCAGTTTATCGGATATAAGGGTAAGGGGGAAAGGGGGAAAGGGGAAGGGGGAAAGGTTAGCAACCCTTCCCCTTCCCCTTTCCCCCTTACCCTTATCCCTGACGAGAGGGCTGCCGCCTCCGTTTAGCTCGGCGGGGTCGTGTTGGTGTTGGCGTTCGCGTCGGGCGCGGCCGGCGCGCGGCGTCGGCGGTGCGGGCGCGGGCGGCGCATGCCGCCGGTGCCGCCGCCGCCGAACGTCAGCCTGGCGGTGGTGAAGGGCGCGGGCCAGAGCCTCAGGCTGTCGCCGCGCTTGCGCGCGCGGACGTTGTAGACCAGCGGCGTGGGCGGCGTCCCGACCGACATGTCTGCGAAGTAGAGGGCCGCGCTGACCTCGCCGCGCGTGAGCACGGCGTAGATGCGGCCGTTGTGGCTCGCGCCGCCCTCGGTCGCAAGGGTGAAGGTCTCCCCGGTGATGGTGAGCGTGGCCGGGCCGCTGCCGACATCCTGCCCGCCCGTCGTCGAGAGGTTGCCGGTGTAGGTGCCGGACAGATCAACCTTTTCGCCGCTCAGGTCGCCGCGGGAGTCGTCGTCCTGCGCGACGGGCGCGATGACGGCCATCTCCCTCTCGACTACGACCGGGGCGCGGCGCCCGCGGCGGCCGCGGCGCGGCTTGGGCGCCATGTTGGCGTTGTCGTTCTGGGCGCTGTCCCCGGTCGTCGTGCTGCTGTTGGCGTTCTGCACGAGCGCGCCGGCGTCCACCAGCACGAGCGCGGCGCTGGCGAAGGCGGCGAAGAGAAGGACGACGAAGAATCTGAGTGTGCTCTTGTTGCTCACGGATGGTTGCCTCCTGTCTACTCCTGCGCGCGCCGCGACGGGCGCCGGCGCACGTCGGCAAAAGTGTGGAAGACTTCGTGGATGCGGCCTGCTTGTGTGGCCGTAGTTTCGCACAAGCGGGTGAGCGTTGCACGGATTTTTTTTCAATTCCTCGGACGAGCCGGGCGCCACCCTCGGACTCAGGCGAGCGTCTGCGGCAGCACGAACTGGCCGAGGTGCGGCCCCGAGTAGTTGAGGCTCACGCCGAGGGCAAGCTCCAGCGCGTCGCGCGTCTCCTCGGGCGCGATGACCGCGTCCACGTAACCGCGCGCGGCCGCGTACTTCGCGTCGAGCTGCTGCTCGTAGTCCTCGCGCACGCGCGCCATCTCGGCCTTCAACTTCTCGTCCGGCTCTTTGCCTTCGCGCTTCAGTTTATCCAACTGCGTGCCGTAGATGGCCTGCGCGGCCGAGTCGCCCTCCATCACGCCCATGCGCCCCGTCGGCCAGCTGAAGATGAAGTCCGGGTCGAACCCCTGCCCCGCCATCGCGTAGTAGCCCGCGCCCGAGGCGTGGTTGACCGTGAGGACGATCTTCGGCACGGTGGCCGTCGCCATCGCCTCGACGAAGCGCGCGCCCGCGCGGATGATGCCCGAGTGCTCGGCCTCGGCCCCGATCATGAAGCCCGACACGTCCTGTATGAAGAGGAGCGGCGTGCGGTGGCGGTTGCAGGTCTCGATGAAGTAGGCGACTTTCTCGGCCGACTCGGTGTAGATGATGCCGCCGAACTTCGGGGGCTTGCCCTTCTCTTTCACGAGCCCGCGGCTATTCGTGATGACGCCCACCTGTATCCCGCAGACGCGCGCGTGCCCCGTGATCATCTCGCGCGCGTAGTCGGCCTGGAACTCTTCGAGCCGCCCGCCGTCGAGGATGCAGTTCAAGACCTCGCGCGCGTCGTAAGGCTGGCGGTGGTCTTCGGGCAGAATCTCGTAAAGGTCTGCGAGCGGCCGCGCGGGCTCTTCCGTTTCGATGACCGAGACGGGCGGCTGCTCCGGCAGCGGCAGCTCCGAGATGACCTCGCGAATCTTCTTGACGCACGCCTCGTCCGACTCGACGCGGTAGTGCGCGACGCCGGAGATTTCGTTGTGCGTGCGCGCGCCGCCCAGGGTCTCGTTATCAATCGTCTGCCCCGTCGCCCCTTTGACGAGGTTCGCGCCGCCGAGCCCCATGAACGAGGTGCCCTCGACCATGATGATGATGTCGGAGAGCGCCGGCAGGTACGCGCCGCCCGCCACGCACGGCCCCAACACCGCCGCCACCTGCGGCACGCGCAGGTAACGCCGCATGATCGAGTTGTAATAGAAGATGCGCGCCGCGCCGTACTGGCCGGGGAAGACGCCGCCCTGGTACGGCAGGTTCACGCCCGCCGAATCGACGAGGTAGACGATGGGCACGCGCGAGCGCATCGCCACCTCCTGCGCGCGCAGAATCTTCCTTATAGTCTCGGGCCACCACGACCCGGCCTTCACCGTCGCGTCGTTGGCGACGACGACGACCTCGCGGCCCCCGACCCGGCCCACGGTCGTGACGACCCCCGCGGCCGGCGCGCCGCCCTCGTACTGGTCGTAGGCGACGAGCAGCCCGATCTCCTGCGCGTAGGAATCTTTATCGAGCAGCAGCCCGACGCGCTCGCGCGCCGTCAGCTTCCCCTGCTCGTGCTGCTTCTGAATCTTCCCCGCGCCGCCGCCCGCGCGCAGGCGCTCTTCGAGCGCGCGCAACTCCTCCGTCAGCCCGCGCAGGCGCGAGCCCTTCCCCGCGCGAGCCGTCGGTGCTTCACTACTCATCTCGTTTTTCCCCGGCATTGGATTGGCTGGAAAATAGCACAAGCCCCGGCGGTACCGCGAGCGGTGACGCCCCGGCTAAGTCGTTGAAAACGCACGGCGGTTACAAAAACGGGTCGAAATAGGGTAAACTTTCCGCCCTGCAACAAAGTTCAGCCGGAGCATTTCGGGCCGCGACGGAATTCCGATTCGTTCGAGTTGGAGGACTCTTTTTGGCAGCCGCCGCTTTCTACGACCTCGAAGGGACTTTGGTGAGCACGAACCTCGTGCACACGCTCGGCTTCTACGCGCGCAACCAGCAGGGCATTCTGCGCTCCATCAAGAAGGGCGCCTCGACGCTGGTCAGCATTCCGCTGTTCGCCGCCGCCGACGCCTACAGCCGCATGGTCTTCAACGACATCTTCTTCCGCCGCTACAAGGGGCAGTCGGAAGACCGCCTGCGCTTCTTCGCGCAAGACCTCTTCGAGGACGTGCTCAAGCCCGCGGTCTTCCCCGGCGCGAAGACCCTGATTCGGAAGTCGCGCAGCCTGGGCTTGCGGCAGGTCGTCGTCACCGGCGCGCTGGATTTTTCGGTCGCGCCCCTGATGGAGTACCTCGGCGTGGACGACTTCGCCGCCAACCGCCTGGAGTTCGTCAACGGCGTCGCGACGGGGCGCCTGCTCCCCCCCGTGCTCGCCTCGGCGACGAAGGCTTCGTGGATTCGCACCTACGCCGAGAAGCACGACATCAACCTGAGCGACTCCTACGCCTACAGCGACAGCATGAGCGACCTGCCCATGCTCTCCATCGTCGGTCACCCCGCGGCCGTCAACCCGGACATGCGCCTCCGGCAAACGGCCTTACACCACGACTGGCCGATACTGAATTTGAAGTGATGAGTGATGAGTTAAAAACTCTTCCACTCATCACTCATCACTTATAAAGAATGGCCCTACAACTCAGACGCAAAGTTCACGAGTCGGTCGTCTACATCGACCGCGACAGCGCGCCGCGCATCATCTCTTCGGGGATGGACTTCATCCCGGAGGACTTGCCCGTCGGGACGCGCGTCATCTACCCGAACGCGCCCGTCAAGGGGCTGCCGAACCGCGAGGCCGCGATCCGCTACGCGCTCAACCACCCGCACGACTGCGAGCCGCTCTACGCGCAGCTCCAGCCGGGCATGAAGGTGACGATTGCCATCGACGATTTGAGCATGCCGCTCCCGCCGATGAGCACGCCCGACATCCGGCAGACGGCGCTCGAAATCCTTTTAGACCTCCTGCACGCGAACGGCGTGGACGACGTGCACCTCATCATCGCCATCTCCCTGCACCGGCGGATGACCGAGTGGGAGATCAAGCGCATGTGCGGCCAGAGGGTCTTCGACGCCTTCTGGCCCGACCGCCTCTACAACCACGACGCCGAAGACCCCGACGGCATGACGGTCATCGGCGAGACGCGCCACGGCGAGAAGCTCTCCATCAACCGCCGCGCCGCCGAGAGCGACCTGCTCATCTACCTCAACTACAACTTCGTCCCGATGAACGGCGGGCACAAGTCGGTCGCCGTCGGACTCTGCGACTACGAGTCTTTAAGGCCGCACCACGAGCCGCAGACCATCCGCGACTCCGACAGCTACATGGACCCGGCCAACTCCGAGCTGACGCGCAAGATCAACCGGCTCGGCAAGCTCGTGGACGAGCACGTCAACGTCTTCCACATCGAGACGACCGTCAACAACCAGATGTTCAAGGGCGAGCTGTCGTTTTTGACGAAGAACGAGGACGACTTCTCGGCCTACGAGCGCATGAAGTACGAGGCCATGCGCTTCACGATGTCGAAGATGCCGCTGGCGGCGAAGCGCAAGATGTACAACTCGCTCACGTCGGATTACGAGATGATCGCGGTCGAGGCCGGGCGCACAGAGCCCGTCCACGAGCGCATCATCGCGAAGTCGATGCAGCAGTACGTCGTCCCCATCGAGGGCCAGTGCGACATCCTCATCTGCCCCATCCCGGAGATTTCGCCGTACAACGTCTACTCCTCTTTGAACCCGCTGCTCGTGCAGGTGATGGCGCTCGGCTACCACTTCAACATGTACCGCGGCAAGCCGCTCCTGAAGAAGGGCGGCGTGCTCATCCTGCACCACCCCTGCTACGACGAGTTCGACCACGTCCAGCACCCGAGCTACATCGAGTTCTTCAACCGCCTGCTCCCGGAGACGCGCGACTCGCACACGCTGCGCGAGAAGTACGAGCGCGAGTTCGCGACGAACCCGAGCTACATCGAGATGTACCGGCGCGGCCACGCCTACCACGGCGCGCACCCCTTCTACATGTGGTACTGGGCCGAGAACGGCCGCGCCCACGTCGGCCGCGTCATCGCCGCCGGCGCCGAGAACGCGCACGTCCCCGCCGCCATGGGCTGGGAGCGCGCCGACAACTTGACCGAGGCGATAGCGATGGCGCGCAGCTACATGGGCCGCTCCGCCCAGATCACGATGTTGCACCAGCCTGTGATAGCCATCTGCGACATGAGTTAGAATACGGCCGAGGTTTTTAAGCCATGAGCACGACGACCCGCCTGATTACCGCCGACGAGCTGCTCGTCATGCCGCCATATGACGAGAATGGCAAGCAGTGTCGTTTTGAGCTGATTAGGGGAGAGCTGAAAGTCATGCCTCTAGCTAAGCCACTTCACGGCGTAATTTGTGCGCGACTGGTAGTCAAGCTCGGTAGTTTTGTCGAGGAAAATGATTTAGGCGAAACCTTTGGTACCGAGACAGGATTTCTCGTAGAACACGACCCCGACTCCGTCTTAGGCGCAGACGCAGCTTTCATCAGTCACGAGCGCTTAAACACAGTCGAGAATTTTGAAAAATACTTCCCCTTCGCGCCCGACTTGGCGGTCGAAGTGTTGAGCCCCGGCAACACGCGGCGCGAGATGGAAGAGAAGATCGCCCTGTACTTCGCGGCCGGCTCGCGGGCCGTCTGGGTGTTCGACCCGAAGAAGCGAACGGCCGCAGTTTACACTTCGCCGTCCGAGGTGCGTGCCTTTGCCGAGGGTGAAACGTTCGACGGCGGCGAGGTGTTGCCCGGCTTCACGCTCGACCTTGCGAAGCTGTTCGCTGTAGGGAAGAAATAGACAAGGGCTCCGACTGACTTCAAGATGAAATTTTCGCCCACAGAGACTTTTAACGGCCGGAACGTCTTCATCATCGGCGCGACGGGGTTCGTCGGGAAGGTGGCGCTCTCGATGCTGCTCGACCGCTTCCCCGGCGTCGGGCGCGTCTACGTGACGGTGCGCGCGCGCGGGAAGGAAGAGTCCGAGACGCGCTTCTGGAACAACGTCATCACCGCGCCGCCCTTCGACCCCGTGCGCGAGCGCTACGGCGCCGCCTTCGAGGAGTTCATCCGCGACAAGGTGCGGCTCGTCAACGGCGACATCAGCGAAGACAATTTGGGCTTCACCGAGGAGGAGGCCGAAGAGGTCGCCAAAAACACCGACGTGCTCATCAACTCGGCGGGCAACGTCACCTTCAACCCGCCCCTGGAGAGCGCGCTCCGCACCAACGTCGTCGGCACGAAGAACGTCATCAAGTTCGTCAAAAGGATGAAGCGCCCCGCGCTCGTCCACATCTCGACCTGCTTCGTCGCGGGCAACCGCTCCGGCCCCGTCTGGGAGAGCGACCCCGTGCTCGGCTACTTCCCGCGCAAGGGCGAGCTGCCCGGCACGGAGTTCGACGCCGAGCAGGAGATACGCGACTGCGCGCGCTGGGCTGAGCGCGTCAAGGAGGAGGCGCGGGACGCTCTGAACGTGGCGCGCTTCCGCGAGCTGGCGCGCAAGCGGCTCTACGAAGAGGGGCGCGACCCGGACGACCTCGACCAGATGGGCCTGGCCGTCGCGCGCGAGCGCAAGCTGTGGACGCGCGAGCGCCTGACCGAACTCGGCACCGAGCGCGCCGTCTTCTGGGGCTGGCCGAACATCTACACCTACACGAAGAGCCTCGGCGAGCAGCTCGTCGCCGCCGAGACCGAGATCGTCCGCGCCATCGTCCGCCCCTCCATCGTCGAATCCGCGAAGGACTTCCCCTTCCCCGGCTGGAACGAAGGCTTCACGACGACCGCGCCGCTCATCTTCATCGCGCTCAAAGGTCAGCAGCAGATACCGGTCAACGACAAGCTCGTCCTCGACATCACGCCGGTCGATCAGGTCGCCGCGGTGATGCTCGGCGCCGCGGCCGAGGCCATCGCGAAGGACACGCCGCGCCTCGTCTACCAGGCGGCCACCGGCGACACCAACCCGAACACGATGGAGCGCATCGTGAGCCTCGTCGGCCTCTACAAACGCAAGCACTACCAGGAGAAGGAGTCGGGCTTCAAAGTACTGAACGAGATTGTGGCGCGGATGGAGAACATCCCCGTGACGCCCGCGCGCTTCGACGCGATGTCCACGCCGATGGTCAACGCCGCGGCGAAGCGGGCCGGAGGGCTGCTCGACCGCGTGCGCCCGCGCTGGGGCGGCGGGAAGCTCACGCACATCGTTGACCGCGCGAAGGCGACGGTCGAGCGCGTCGAGGAGGTGACGCGCGAGACGAAAGAGGCGTTCGACATGTTCCGCCCGTTCATGATCGAGAACGCCTACATCTTCCGCGCCGACAACGTCCGCGCGCTCTTCAACGAAGTCCGCGAGGACGAGCGCCGGCTGCTGCGCTGGGACCCGGAGACGTTCGACTGGTACGACTACTGGATGAACGTCCACTTCGCCGGCCTCAAGAAGTGGGTCTTCCCGACGCTCGAAGAGGACATGCGCGCGCAGCCGAAGCGCGTCTACACCTACCGCGACCTGCTCGAACTCTTCGAGACCTCGGCCAAGCGCTACTCGACGCGCGTCGCCATGCGCATCGAGCGCGACGGGCAGAAGGAGCAGTACACCTACGCCGACATTCAAGAGCTGGCGACGCGCGCCGCCGCCTTCTTCGCCGCGCAAGGGGTGAAGCCCGCCGACCGCGTGCTGCTCGTCAGCCATAACGCGCCCGAGTGGGGCATCAGCTACTTCGGGGTGCTCAAGGCCGGCGCGACCTGCGTTCCCGTTGACCCCGAAAGCAAGACGGAAGAACTCGTCAACTTCGTCCGCGCGAGCGGCGCGACCGGGCTCATCCTCGGCGAGAAGGCTGACGAGGAGCACCCCGACCTGCAAGAGAAACTTCTCGAAGCGGGGTTCGACGCGCGGCTCTGGCGCTACACGGAAGTCTTCGAGCTGACCGACGAGCAGAGCGAGGACGAGCGCATCGCGCTGCTGCCCGCGAAGGTCTCGCCGAACACGGTCGCCTCGCTCATCTTCACCTCGGGCACGACGGGGCAGCCGAAGGGCGTCATGCTCTCGCACAAGAACCTGACGAACATGGTCTCGATGCTCTCGTCGGTCTTCGAGATGGACACGACCGACGGCATCCTCTCCGTCCTCCCGCTCTATCACACCTTTGAATTCTCGACCGGCTTCCTCACGCCCTTCAGCCGCGGCACGCAGATCACCTACCTCGCCGACCTCAACGGCGAGGAACTGGCGCGCGCCATCAAGAACGGACACGTCACCGGCATGGTCGGCGTCCCCGCGCTGTGGGAGCTTCTGCACCGGCGCATCATGACGCGCCTGCGCGAGCGCGGCGAGTGGGTCGGCAACGCCGCCGAGGCGCTCATCAAGTTCAACAGCCGCCTCCGCGACAAGACGCCCTTCAACCTCGGCTCCGTCATCTTCCGCCCGATTCACACGGGCCTCGGCGGGCAGATTCGTTACCTCATCAGCGGAGGCTCGGCCCTCAACGAGAAGGTCAAGCGCGACATGCACGGCCTCGGCTTCACCATCCTCGAAGGCTACGGCTTAACAGAAGCATCGCCCGTGCTGACCGTGACGCGCCCGCAGAACGCCCTGAACGCGACGAGCGTGGGCCGGCCCCTGCCGGGCGTCGAGCTGCGCATCAGCGACCCCGACGCCCTGGGCATCGGCGAGGTCATCGCGCGCGGCCCGAACGTCATGCTCGGCTACTACCAGAACGAGTCGGCGACGCAGTCGGCCATCGTCTCGCGCTGGCTCCACACCGGCGACCTCGGCCGCATCGACGAGGACGGCAACCTCTACCTCGTCGGCCGCTCGAAGGAGATCATCGTCGATACGAACGGCAAGAACGTCTACCCCGACGAGATCGAGGAGCTGTACAAGGATTCGCCCTACGTCAAAGAGATCGGCGTCGTCGGCCTGCCCGACGGCATCGGCGAGAAGGTCGCCGCGCTCGTCTTCCCAGACTACGACCAAGACCTCGCGCTCACACGCGAGGAGGTGCAGCGGCGCGTCGAGAACCACTTCCGCGAGGTGTCCTCTTCGCTCCCCTTCTACAAGCGCGTCAAGTCGCTCTACTTCGCCGAGGAGGAGCTGCCGCGCACGGCCACGCGCAAGGTCAAGCGGCGCGAGGTCGTCAAGCTCATCCAGTCGCTCGAAGAGTCGAAGCGCGCCGGCATCACGGAGAAGACCGCGCCGCGCGAGCAGCACCACGACGCCGACTGGCTGCTCGGCATCATCGCCCACGTCTCCTCGCGGCCGCGGGCGCAGGTCACGCTCGACTCGCGTCTGGCCGAACTCGGCTTCGACAGCCTCATGTTCGTCGAGCTGGCCTCGGCCATCGAGCAGGCGGGCGGCGCGCTCGTCTCGCCCGACACTTTGAACGAGGTGGTGGACGTGCGCGAGCTGTACTCGGTCGTCAGGCGGCGCGAGACGGCGGCCAACAAGCGCGCGGCCGAGGCGCGGGCGGAGGAGGACGCGCGCCAGTCGGAGAAGGAGATATACGTCCCGAGCTTGCTGCGCACGACCGGCAACCGCGTCATCGACGTGGCGCAGCGCGCGCTCTACGAGAACGTCTTGCAGGCGCACGTCGAGGGGCAGTCGAACATCCCGACGCACACCAACTTCATCGCGGCGACGAACCACACGTCGCACCTCGACACGGGGCTCATCAAGTACGCGCTCGGCGAGTACGGCCGCGACATGGTGGCGCTGGCGGCGGCCGACTACTTCTTCGACAACAAGTACAAGCGGGCCTACATGAACAACTTCACGAACATCGTGCCCATCGAGCGTTCGGGGAGTCTGCGGCAGTCGCTCCGCCACGCCCGCTCGTTCCTCGAACGCGGCTACACGGCGCTCATCTTCCCCGAAGGCACGCGCTCGATGACGGGGCAGATGGCCGAGTTCAAGTCGGGCTTCGCCTACCTCGCGCTCAACACGCGCACCGGCATCCTGCCCGCGTACCTCTGGGGCACGTACGAGGCGTTCCCGAAGGGCTCGACCTTCCTGAAGGGGCGCGAGGTCGGCGCGCGCATCGGCCGCTTCCTCTCGCCCGAGGAGTTGGAGGAGTTGACGAAGGGCATGCCGCGCGCCGAGGCTTACCGGCTCGTCGCCGCGCTCGTCCGCCACGAGATCGAGAACCTGCGCGACGGCACGCGCCACGCCTTCGACGCCACGGCCCTGCGCCGCCGCTGGCGGGCCGAGCGCCGTCACGAAACCCAGGAGGCGCACGACGAAGGCGAGTTGGCGACGACGGGAGACTGAATTTGGAGTGATGAATGATGAGTGATGAATGATGAATTCAAGGCAGCTCGCTTCATATTCATCATTCATCACTCAGCACTCATCACTTAACTTTTATGGCGACGACGAAGAAGACAACCACTAAGAGGGCTGCGACTAAAGCGAAGGGGGCTGAGGCCGACGCGCCGAAGACGACGACGCTCGCGAAGAGGGCGAAGCCGGTCACGCTCGTCACGGGCGGGACGGGCTTCCTCGGCTCGCACCTCGTGAGGCTGCTGGTTGAGGAGGGCGCGGCGACGGTGCGCGTGCTTTCCACATCAACTCCGGCGTGGCTCGAAGAACTGGGCGTGGAGACGTTCAAGGGCTCGATTACGTCGCCGGAGGACGTGCGGCGCGCGTGCGAGGGCGTGGCGGAGGTCTACCACCTCGCGGGGCGCGTCTCGCGCGAGCCCGGGGACGCGCACACGATGTACGAGCTGCACGTGACGGGGACGCGCGTGCTGTGCGAGGCGGCGGCCGGGGCGGGCGTCAAATCAATCGTGTTGGCCTCGACGAGCGGGACGGTGGCGGTGACGGACGCGGGCGACGTGGTGCCCGACGAGGAGTGGCCGACGCCCCTGGACATCGTCTCGCGCTGGCCCTACTACGCGAGCAAGGTCTACCAGGAGCGCGTGGCGCTGGAGAGCTTCACGGGGAAAGGGCGGCGGCTCGTCATCATGAACCCGAGCCTGCTGCTCGGCCCCGGCGACGAGCGTCTGAGTTCGACGAAGGTCGTGCTCGACTTCCTCGCGCGGAAGATTCCGACGGTGCCGAAGGGCGGACTCTCCTTCGTGGACGCGCGCGACGCGGCGGCGGCCTTCCGCGCGGCGATGGAGCGCGGCGCGCACGGCGGGCGCTACCTGCTCGGCTCGGCCAACTGGACGTTCGAAAAGTTCTTCGGCCGCTTGGAGCGCATCACGAAGGTGCCCGCGCCCTTCCTCTCGCTCCCTTCGAAGCTGAGCCTGACGGGCGCGCGCGCCCTCAACTCGCTCTACAAGCACTGGAAGCTCGCCCCGCCCGTCGAGCCGACCGAGATCGAGATGGCCGACTACTTCTGGTATCTCGACGCCTCGAAGGCGCGAGACCAGCTCGGCTTCGACCCGCGCGACCCGCAGGAGACCCTGCTCGACACCGTCTCCTACGTCCGCGAAAACTTCCTCGGCCACGCCGCCTTCCGCAGCGCCGTCTGAATCCCCCACTTGGCGGCCCGCGCAAGCCTCCCGGCGCGCCCGCAACGCCAATCCCGCGCGCGCGCATGCCATTACTACGCCCCGCAATGCCATTGCAGCGCCCCGCAATGCTGTTGCGAGGCGTCGCAACGCCATTGCATGCCATCGCAACGCCATTGCGACGCGTCACAATGCCATTGTAAGGCGTCGCAATGCTATTGCGACGCGTCGCAACGCCATTGCGGGGCGTCGCAACGCTATTGCGACGCGCTGCAACGCCATTGCGGGGCGTCGCAACGCCATTGCGAGGCGCCGCAATGGCGTTGCGAGGCGTGGTAACGCCTTGCGCGCGGCCGGAAATGGCGTTCGCACGGCTGCGAATGGCGTTCGCGGGCGCGTGTGTAGCGTATTCGTTCGGCGGCCGCCTCCGGCGGGGCGGGCGTAAGAAGCGCCGGACGGCCTTTTAGCGCGGGCAGCGGACGCGGAGGGCCGCGGGCAGGATTTCAAACTCCGCGGGCAGGCGGCCGGCCAGCTCGCCGTCAACTTCCAACTTAACGGGCGAGCCGTCGGCCGACTCGGCGCGGACGCGTGTGGCGTGTGCGTGGCGCACCTCCTGCATCCCGAGGTGAGTGCCGAGGTAGAGCTTGTAGGAGTTGGCGAGCACGGTGAGCGCGGAGACGTCGCCGACGGCGACCACGTCGAAGCGGCCGTCGTCCACCTTCGCGTTGGGCGCGATCTTCATCCCGCCGCCGAAGTAGCGCGCGTTGGCGACGCAGAAGTTGGCGACGTGCAACTGCGACGCGGCCCCGCCGTCGAGCGAGACGCGCACGAGCGGCTTCTCGAAGGTGACGGCCGCCTGCAAGGCCGCGGCGGCGAAGGAGAGGCGGCCGCCGAGCAGCCGCGCCGCGCCCGCGGGCAAGCCCTCGCGCGACTTCACGCGCCTGATGACATCGCCGCCCATGCCGAACGAGGCGACGTTGACGAAGAACCTCGACTCCTCTTCCCCGCGCCCGTCCAGGAAGGTGACGCGCCCCGCGTCCATCAGGCGCGTCTCGCCCTCTCGCAACGCGCGGGCGGCGTCGGCCGCACGCACAGGGACGCCGAGCGTGCGCCGGAAGTCGCCGCCCGTCCCGCTCGGAAGTATCCCGAGTTCCGTCTCGGACTCGGCGCGCAGCAGGCCGTTCGCCACCTCGTTGACGGTGCCGTCGCCGCCGCAGGCGATGATGAGCCGGCGCCCCTCGCGTGCCGCGCGCTCCGCGATCTCGACGGCCTCGCCCGGCCTCTTCGTCAGCGCCACCTCGAACGGGCCGAAGTGCTGCCGCACCGCCGACGCCACGCCCGGCCAGGCCCTCCCCGTCGCGCCGGACGCCGACGCCGGGTTAACTATGATGAGTGGGAGCGAAGACATTTTTGATGTTGGGCTTCTGTTCGAGGGCGGACTGCGCGCGGTCTTGCTCGCCCAGTTCCGCTATCTTCGACATGACGAAGTCGGCGATCTCTTTGTACGTGCGGACGGAGTCGCGCCGCTCGTAGAAGTCCGAGAGGTCGAGCAGGGGGCCGAAGCGGACGCGCACCGGCTCGCCGCCGCGCCAGTTCCCCAAGACCTGTTTCGGGAGGTCGTTGCCGAGCCCCGCGATGAAGACCGGGACGACTTGCGGCCGCGCGTCTTTGATTAACTTGCCGACGCCGGGCTGCGGGCGGAGGAAAGAGTAAGGGTCGGCGCCCTTGTTGCGCGTGCCCTCGGGGTGGAAGCCGATGACGTTGCCGGCGCCCTCGCGGCAGAGGTGCGCGAGGAGCCGCATCGAGAACTTGTCGAACTCGCGCTGCTCGGTCTTCGGGTTGTCGCCGCCCGCGAAGAAGGGCGGGAACATCGACCACCAGCCCATCACGAGGTTGACGAGGAGGCCGCCCACCGTGTCGTAGAAGAACCGCCCCCGGACGGGGAAGAAGAGCTGCTTGCGCCACCTCGTCCTTCGGAAGAGCACGGTCGAGACGACGTACATGTCGAAGAAGGAGCGGTGGTTGGCGACGAGCAGCAGCGGGCGGGAGCGCGCGGCGGCCTCGACGTGTTCGAGCCCGCTCACTTGCATCAGGTTGTAGGTCGAGACGTGAATCCAGCCCGCCCCGAGCGTCCGCTGGCACAGCGTCCAGAAGCGCTTCCACCCGCCCCGGTTCATCCGCCACGTCAGACGGAACGCGAACCGCTCGAACGGCGAGAGCACGGCCAGCTCCCCGGCCGCCGGCACGGGGGCGTCGCTCTCCTCTGATTGATTCGTCTCGGCAGTCTCGTCCATCTGAACCTTCATCGTCGAAGGCTCAAAGTTAATCGACCGGGCGGAGTCGTGCAAGCGGCGCGGTCTTAGTCTATCGAGAAATACTTCGCCTCCTCGTGGTGGACGATGATGGCGGAGGTGGACTGCTCGGGGACGAGCTGGAACTCTTCGCTCAGCTCGACGCCGATGCGCTCGGGGCCAAGCAGCTCGAAGAGCTTCGTCTGGTCTTCGAGGTCGGGGCAGGCCGGGTAGCCGAAGCTGAAGCGCGAGCCCTGGTAGCCCTGGTGGAAGAGTTTCGGAAGCTCCGCGGCGTCGCGGCCGGCGATGCCCAGCTCCTCGCGGACGTGCTTGTGCCACAGCTCGGCCAACGCCTCGGCCGACTCGACCGAGAGGCCGTGGAAGTAGAGGTAGTCGGAGTAGTTGTCAGTCTTGAACAGCTCGTGCGCGTACTCCGACGCGCGGCGGCCGACCGTGACGAGCTGGAAGGCGACCACGTCCACGCGCCCCGACTCCTTCGAAGCAAAGAAGTCCGCGAGACACAGGCGACGCCCGCCGGGCTGGCGCGGGAAGGTGAAGCGCGTGCGCTCGGTGCGCTCGTCTTCGTGGTAGACGACGAGGTCGTTCCCCTCGGACTGGCAGGGGAAGTAGCCGTACGTCACCTGCGGGACGAGCAGGCTCTCGCGCTCCGCGTGAAGTTTTAGTTCGTCGTAGACGGGGCGCACCTTCTCCGCGACGAAGGCGCGGTACTCCTCGGCCGACTTGCGCCCCTGCTTGAACTGCCACTGCCCTTTGAAGAGCGCCGTCTCGTTGACGAACTTGAAGACGCGCTCCAGAGGGACGTGCTCCACGACCCGAGCCCCGTAGAAGGGCGCGCGCGGGATGGGCGCGTTCGGGTTCACGTCCGAGCGCTCGGTGTGCGAGGCCGCCTCGCGCGACTTGAGCACGCCGCGGGGACGTGCGCGCGCGGCTCGGACGCCGAGCTTCGCGTCCTCGCCGACCAACTCCTCCGCGTCGTCTTCAGGTGCAACGGCCGTCGAGCCGTTCCCCGCCCCGGCCGAAGCCTTCGCGGCCTTCGCCTGTTCAGACTGTCCCGCGTGCGCGCCGGAGCCGGTCAGCAAGTCCATCGTGTGCAGGCCGTCGAAAGCGTCGCGCGCGTAGAAGAGGCGCCCCTGGTAGAGCGACTCTAAATCCTCTTCAACGTATCGACGTGTGAGCGCCGCGCCGCCGAGCACGACGGGGACGTTGATGCCGCGCTCGTTCATCAGCTCGAGGTTCTCGCGCATGATGAGCGTGGACTTCACGAGCAGGCCGGACATGCCGATGGCGTCGGCCTTGTGCTCCTCGGACGACTGGAGGATGGCCTCGATCGGCTGCTTGATGCCGAGGTTGATGACCTTGTAGCCGTTGTTCGTCAGGATGATGTCCACGAGGTTCTTGCCGATGTCGTGCACGTCGCCCTTGACGGTCGCCAAGACCATCGTCCCCTTCGCCGTCGCGCCCCCCTTCTTCTCCATGAAGGGTTCGAGGAAGCGCACGGCCGCCTTCATCACCTCGGCCGACTGCAAGACGAAGGGCAGCTGCATCTGCCCGCTGCCGAAGAGTTCGCCGACCACTTTCATGCCGTCGAGCAGGACGTTGTTGATGATGTCGAGCGCGCTGTAGCTCCGGAGCGCGAGGTTGAGGTTGTCTTCGAGCCCGATCTTCTCGCCGTCGATGATGTGGAGCTTCAGCCGCTCTTCGACCGGAAGGTTGTTATCGACCTTCTGCTCCTTCTTCGCCTTGACGCCCTCGAAGAGCTTGGTGAACTCGGCGAGCGGGTCGTAGACGCACACGTCGCCTTCAAACTTGCGCTCGTCGTAGATGAGCTGGCGCGCGACCTCAAGCTCGCGCGCGGGGATGCGGTTGAGCGGGACGATCTTCGACGCGTTGACGATGGCCGAGTCGAGCCCCGCCTCGACCGCCTCGTGCAGGAAGACGGAGTTGAGGACGACGCGCGAGGCGGCGTTCAACCCGAAAGAGATGTTCGAGACGCCGAGGATGGTGTAGCAGCCGGGCAGCTCCGCCTTGATGCGGCGTAGCGCCTCGACGGTCTCGGCCGCGTTGCGGCGGTCTTCCTCGATGCCGGTCGAGATGGGCAGCGCCAGCGGGTCGAAGAAGATGTCGTGCGCGGGGAAGCCGAGTTCTTCGGTCGCCTGCCCGTACGCGCGCCGCGCGATCTTCAACTTGCCCTCGGCCGTGCGCGCCATGCCCTCCTCGTCGATGGTGCCGACGACGACGGCCGCGCCGTACTCCTGCGCCAGGCCCAAGACTTTCTTGAAGCGCGGCTCGCCGTCCTCGTAGTTGGTCGAGTTTAAAATCGACTTGCCGCCCGCGTGCTGGAGGCCGGCCTCCATCTTCTCCCACTCGGTCGAGTCGAACATGAGCGGGAGCTTGACCTGCGTCACCAGCCGCGCGGCCAGCTCGTGCATGTCGCGCACGCCGTCGCGGCCGACGAAATCGACGTTCACGTCCAGGACGTGCGCGCCCTCGCGCTCCTGCTCGCGCGCGAGCGAGGTGAGCCCGTCCCAGTTCTCCTCGTTGAGGAGGTCGCGCATCTTCTTCGAGCCCGACGCGTTGACGCGCTCGCCGACGATGAGGAAGGAGGCGTCCTGCACGTACGGCTGCTGGATGAAGATCGAAGAGGCGGCGGGCAGCACGCGCCCCCCGCGGGCTTTAGGCGCGAGCCCCCAGACGCGCTCGACGAGGAGCTTGAGGTGCTCGGGCGTCGTGCCGCAGCAGCCGCCGACGACGTTCGCGCCGAACTCTTTCGCGAAGTGCTCGACCTGCGCGGCGAAGCTTTCGGGCGTCTCGTCGTAATGCATCTTGCCGTCTTTGACTTCGGGCAGGCCGGCGTTCGGGAGCACCGAGACGGGAAGCTGTGCGTTCTCGCAGAGGTAGCGCAGGCTCTCGGTCATGTTGCGCGGCCCCGTGCCGCAGTTCATGCCGATGACGTCAATCGGGAACGGCTCTAACGCGGTCAGCGCCGCGCCGATCTCCGTGCCGGGCAGCATCGTGCCCCAAGGCTCAATCGTCACCTGCGCGAAGACGGGGACGCGCGCGCCGCGGCGTTTGAACTCTTCGAAGATGGCGGCCAGCGTCGCCTTCGTCTGAAGCAAGTCCTGGCAGGTCTCGACGACGAGGAGGTCAACGCCCCCGTCGAGCAAGCCGCGCGCCTGGACGGCGTACGCCTCCTTGACCTGCCGGTAGGTGACGTGGCCGAGCGTGGGCGACTTCGTCCCCGGCCCCATCGAGCCGGCGACCCAGCGCGGGCGCTCTTTGGTGGAGAAGTCGGCGGCGATGCGGCGGGCGAGCTGCGCGGCCTTGACGTTGAGGTCGTAGGCCATGTGGCCGATGCCGTACTCGTCGAGGACGTAGGGGATGCCGCCGAACGAGTCGGTCTCGACCACGTCGCAGCCGGCCTCGAAGAAGCCCGCGTGGACGCGCTCGACGGCCTCGGGGCGGCTGACGAGCAGGTACTCGGGGCAGCCCTCGAACTGCGGGCCGCCGTAGTCGTCCACCGACAGGTTCTGCACCTGCAAGTTCGTGCCCATCGCGCCGTCGAAGATGACGACGCGCTCTTTCAAAGTCTTCAGAAAATCGCTCATCGGGTTTGCCGCTTTGAATCCTTCCGACCGCAAAGAGAAGCCCCGCGCCAAACAACGCGGGGCTTACCTCTCTAAGCCTTCTTGTAACGGGCCTCTTTTAGCGAGACGCGCCGAGCTGTTTAGCGGTTTATTTTACGTGGCCGCAAGTCGCCTTAACTCACCACGTGTATTTTATTGAAGCACCAAGCAAACAGTGTGTCAAGCAATGGCAGGACGTGACCCGGGCGGAGTCATTGAGGCGTCTGCGACTATCCAGGGCGAGACGGAATAACGTCAACTCATCAAGCCGTTCTCTCTAATTGATCTATTATGCGTGCGATGAGTTCTGTGCATTCGGCAACACCCTTCATGGAACGGGATACGCTGTTCTGGTAAACAAAAGCCTGGAAAGGTGCTACATTTCCGTGACGAAATTCGGCGTTCGGGAAGTCGTTGAGCGCATTATTAATACGTCTTACGAGGATTGTGCGTGCCTGCTCGTGCGAGATACCGCCATGCAAGGCCGCGTTCTCGAGTAAATAAAAGTCATAAATTAGATCCAATGTTTCGCTGTAAACGTGCTGCTCCCTAATCATGACTCTCGTCCTGCCGGAGAGTGACACGAAAATATTTTCGTCGAGTCGATTTTCGGGAGACAAGCCCACTAGGGAGAAGATTATCTCCTTAAAGAACGTGCCCACCGGAAGAATGGCGTCGTCGGATGTGGCACTGTGAAGAGTGATCACCCTCATCAGTGTCAAACAAATCTCTTCAAAGTCCGGTCTCTGTGAGGGTTCCTCGCGGACGCACTTCTCATACAGGGTCAAAAAAATACGAGCACTCTCCTCCGACCATCCGCCGCGAATTCGCTTTTCCAGTGTCTTAGAGTTGGAGGTGTTATCGAAGAAGATAGGATCGTTCCCGGTCACCGTGAAATAACAGAGCTGGCCAAACGAGTAAGAGTCCGTCGTCGGCGCGTGCGCGTTTGCGGAGTTAGGCTTTTTAATCTGCTCGGGGGCCGCATATAGAAGGGTGCCGAGACCCGTCTCTTTCGTTACGGCGGTGGCCGTTGGAAACCAAGCGAGATCGAAGTCTGTTAAATAAGGGCGCCACTGATTTTGATTTTCGTCATACGCCAGGATGATATTCTCGGGCTTGACATCCCTGTGAACGACCTCCCGCCGGTGGGCATGTTTTATAGTTTCGGCAACACTGTACAGGATGCCGACCAATTCTTTGGGCTCTTCTATCGTGCCGATGAAGTCCCTGAAATTCGGCCCGTTGACGTACTCCATATAGAAGCCTAGAGGGCATTCAGTGTATTCGTACACTTTTACAATGTGCGGGTGGTCTAACTGCTTCATCGCATCATATCCCCGCCTGAATCGGCTCACCTTCTTCCTAAAGCTCAACTCATTCGCATGATAAATTTTATATGCCGCGAGTTTGTTGACGTCACCGTAATTAATCTTCCAGACCGAGCCGAAGTTTCCGGAGCCCAGCTTCTCGACAATCATGCCTTTGGTGGTAACGGTGCCCACCTCGGGGTATGAAAGGTGGCGCAATTCTTCCATCGCCGCATTCGTAACCTCCATGAACTTCGGCCGGCTTTTCAGTGAAGGATTTTCGCTGATACGGTGTCTCGTCCAGACGATAAAGGGCTCGAGAATCTGGCAAGCCATCTTGTAGCCTTCGCCTTTCCAACGCTCCGGCTCCCCGTGCATGTTGCCGATAGTTGCGCGATACCGGTCCCAATTTTGTCGGGCGTCTTTCTCTAGTTCAATATATGTGTCTTCCTCTAACAACGGGCGCCACTGGGGTGTGAGACCCTGCCCTAAGATGAGCCTTCCCCGAATGTCGCCGCTGAAGGCCGGCGTCTGAAGCCCCGATGCGGCGACGAACCGTGCCACGTAATCATACAAACTTGGCACCGTTACATATCCGCCCTTATCCGCCGCCTCACCTAACAGGCCGTCAAGAATATGTGACGTAAAAATTCCGTGGCCGAGGCTATACTCTTCGTAGGCCAGTTGATCGCCTAGGCACGCCGCGAGAATCACCCGGCCTCGCGGCAGCGTGGGCATAATTCTGTTGATATCATAGGTGTGAAGCACCACCTCGTTTCTTACCGGTTTCTCGATTGTCGCCGCCCCGGAATGACAGCAGTCGAGTATGATGACCACGTCCGCCTCGGGGGCGGCAACATTGGTTATGAGGCGCTTGAGAAACTCTAAATCAATCCCCTCATCTTCTTCCTCGTAATCGACCGTCCCGAGATATACCCCCAAGTCGGATGCGATTCCATGACCTGAGAAGTAAAAAAGGTACGTCTCCGCTCCACTGCGGAAAAAATTTTCCAGCTCCCTTTTTACATACCTACGCTTGGCGTACTTGTCCAAGATCAAGAAAACTTCGAAGCCGTACTCGGGCATTTCCAACACTTCGGCCATCTCTTTGGCATCGTGAACGCAAACTTTGAGGGGTAGGGAAGGATATGAATCTATGCCGATGATTAAAGCTTTTTTGGAGGGATTCATGATTTACCAGCTAAGTTGAGGTTTTGACAGTTTAGCCGCGTTAAGGAGTTCACTTTGCACAGCACGAAGGCAGCTATGGGGTATACTGTATCTTCGAAAGACTGTCAATTATTTTATAAAAAATTGTAAAGGGTATCGCCCTAAGCAGCATACGTCAGGGGTAATCTCTCTCCCGCAGGTGGAGTACAATGAAAGCGCCCTGGCCGTATTACTATAATGTTGTGCAGACATTTATTGTTGTGATACTTTTAGCGCCACGCAGGTTAATCCATCCAACAATTTTATAGTCCAGTGATGCGACGCGCCATCTACCCCGGCTCCTTCGACCCCGTGACGAACGGCCACCTCGACATCATCGAGCGCGGCTCGAAACTGTTCGACGAGATCATCATCGCCGTCCTCGTCAACCCCGAGAAGCGCGCGCTCTTCACGGTCGAGGAGCGGCGCGAGATGTTGGAAGAGGTCTTGACGCTCATCGAGTCGGGCGGGTGCCGCCTGCGCGTCGGCTCCTTCCAGGGCCTGCTGATGCGTTACGCCGTCGAGCAGCAGGCCGACGCCGTCGTGCGCGGCATCCGCGCCATCTCGGACTACGAGTATGAGTTGCAGATGGCTTTGATGAACCGCCGGCAGGAGCCGAAGATCGAGACCGTCTTCATGCTCGCGGCCGAGTCGTACTCCTACGTCAGCTCGCGCCTCGTCAAAGAGGTCTACTCGCTCGGCGGTACCATCGCGGGCCTCGTCCCCGCCACGGTCGAGGAGCGCATGCGCGTCAAGCTCGGCAAGAGTTGAAGCCGGCGCGCGCCGCGGTGATATACTCACGCCCGAACCTTCCCCCTACAAAACTTTCGACCGACAAGGAGGAGCGAAGAAGTATGCCGAGAGGTGACAAAGGCGCCTACACCGACAAGCAGAAAAGGCAGGCCGAGCACATCGAGGAAGGCTACGAGGATCGCGGCGTCTCGGAGGGAGAGGCGGAGCGGCGCGCGTGGGCCACGGTCAACAAGTCCTCGGGCGGCGGCAAGAAGAGCGGGTCGGGGCGCGGCAAGAAGGAGAACAAGGCGCCCGCCAAGAAGGGCGGCAAGAAGGGCGGCAAGGCTTCGAAGGGCGGGGCCAAGAAAGGCGCGAGCAAGAAGAGCGGCTCGAAAAAGGGCGGCAGTAAGAAAGGCGGAAGCAAGAAGGGCGGTAGTAAGAAGGGCGGCTCGAAGAAGGGCTGACGCCTGAGTCGGTTTTCAACGCGGAGACGCATAGACGCGGCTTATAACCCTATAAGCCGCGTCTATGCGTCTCCGCGTCGAATGCCTTGTAATGTTGCGCGCGCCGCCCGTTGCGGATACCATCGCACCTTCGCTCGTCACAGCTCCGAAAGCACAGGCACCAGAATGACAGAGACCGCCGTTAAGACCAGCTTCCCCGTCTCGCCGAACGTCGCGCGGATGCAGCCCTCCTCCACCCTCGCCGCGATGCAGGCGGCCATCGCCCTGCGTCAGGAGGGGCACGACGTGGTGGACTTCGGCCCCGGCGAGCCCGACTTCGACACGCCCGCCCACATCAAGGAGGCCGCCGCCCGCGCCATGCAGGCCGGCCAGACCAAGTACACGCCGACCGGCGGGACGAAGAAGTTTCAGGAGTCGGTCGCCGCCTACTACGAACGCGAGTTCGGCACACGCGTCAACCCTTCCGAGGTGACGGCGACCGCGGGCGGCAAGCAGGGCATCTTCAACGCCGTCGTCACGCTCTGCGGCCCCGGCGACGACGTGCTCATCCCCAGGCCCTACTGGGTCACCTTCCCCGAGATCGTCACCTTCGCCGGCGCCAACCCCGTCTTCATCGACACCGAGGAGACAGGTTTTCAACTGACGGCCGAGCAGGTCGAGTCGGCGATCACGCCCCGCACGAAGCTCATCATCATCAACTCGCCGTCGAACCCCTCGGGGCGCGTCATCCCGCCCGCCGAGTTCGAGCGCATCCTGCGCGTCACCGCCGGGCGCGGCGCCTACGCCGTCTCCGACGAGTGCTATTTGCAATTCGTCTACGAGCCGGCCGAGGTCTTCAGCGCGGCGACGCTCGACAGGGAGTTGCGCGAGCGGCTCTGCATCGCGGGCTCCTTCTCGAAGACCTACGCGATGACGGGCTGGCGCATCGGCTACACCGTCGCGCCCGCCGCCTGGACGCGCGAGATGAATAAGGTGCAGAGCCACTCGACGAGCAACCCCAGCTCCATCTCGCAGGCCGCGGCCATCAACGCCTTCGACTCTTCGCAGGAGTGCGTCGGCGAGATGCTGGCCGAGTACCGCCGCCGCCGCGACTGGCTCGTCGGGGCCATCGCGGAGATTCCCGGGCTCGACTGTGCACAGCCCGAAGGTGCCTTCTACGTCTTCCCCTGCGTGCGCGGCTGCCTCGGCGGCGAGTTGAAGACTTCGGCCGACTTCGCCGACCGCCTCCTGCGCGAGGCGCACACCGTCGTCACCGACGGCGCGGGCTTCGGCGCCGAAGGCTACGTCCGCATCTCCTACGCCACCTCGATGGAGAGACTCGAAGAGGGCATCCGCCGCATCAGGCGAGTCGCGGAAAAGTATGCGGGAGGAAAGTAGGCAGTAGGCAGATGGCAGTAGGCAGTTAGAACAAGAAAAGCAGTCACAAAAGCGGAGGCGGCGAGTTGATAAACTCGCCGCCTCCGCTTCGTTAAGGCAGATTACTCAGAGAGGCGTTTTGCCTTAACTGCCTACTGCCGTCTGCCTACTGCCTACTTCAATAGATATTGAAGTTGTACTCCAGCACCACGTACTGCGAGACGGTGCGGCCGTCCTTCTGTGCGGGGCGGAATTTGATCTGGCGGGCGGCGGCGATGGCCTTCTCGGTGAGGCCGTCGGACAGGCCCTTGACGACGCTGACGTTCGTCACCTCGCCGCTGGCGGAGAGGATGGCGCGGAGCCTGACCGTGCCGGTCACGTTGTTCTTACGCGCCTCCTCGGTGAAGCCCGGCTCGGGCTTGAAGGTGATGAGGGCGCGGACGGACACGGCGTCCGGCCTGAAGGGGCGCGTGTAGTCAATCGCGTTGCCGCCGCCTCCGCCGCCGGGGCCGCCGCCGCCCTCGTGCGCGTCGCCGCCGCCCGTGTTGTAGCCGCGGCCGGGGCCGAAGCCGGTGCCGTCGCCGCTGCCCACACCGCCGCCGTTGCCTTCGCCGATGCCGCCGCCCTTGCCCGAGCCGGACGAGGGCGTCGCCGAGGTCGAGTTGGGCAGGCCGTAAGGCAGCGGCCGGTCGTCGGCCTTAATCAGCGCCGGGTCGGCCTGGATGATCGACGGCGTCGGCAGGTGCGCGTTCAAAACGGGGGGCTTCGGGCTCGGCGGGTTGATCGGCGGCTGGTCGAGCTGCGCCGGGGGAAGCTTGCCCGCCGAAGCCTGCATCTGTTCGCCGCGCCCGCCCCCGCCGCCGCCGCCCGGCTTGTCATACTTCGGCTTCGAGCCGCCGCCCTTGCCTTCGTTCGTGCCCGCAGGGCCTTTGTCCGGGGTCGGCTGCTCCCTCGGAATCTCGTCGCCGACGTAGCCGAGCAGTTCAAGGTCGCCGTTAGTGTTCACGGCCACGAGCTGCCGCACGCGTATCCGCTCCAAAGCGAAGACCGTCCCGAGCAGCAGCGTGACGAAGATGAAAGAGCTGATCGCCGCCAGCGCCACGTTGCGCTGCGAGAAGAAGCCCCAGCCCGCGCGCCCGTACGCCGCGACCGAGCGCCCGACGAAGCCGAAGGGGTCGCGCTTGAACTCGGGCAGCGTCAGCCCCGCCTCGCGCCCGACGGCCTGCAACTCTTTGAAGAGCCGGCGCGCGAGCCCCTCGTCCTCGACGAAGGTCAGGCGGAACTCTTCGCGCGCGAACGCGGGCCGCCCCCAGAAGTCTGTCCGAATCTCTTGTGCCATACGTCGCCTCAGCCTTTCTTCGTAGCCGTCCCAGAAACTTTCCGCCGGGAGAGACGTTTCGGCGGCCTCGTCGAAGACGCGCAGCGTCTCGGCCATCCCGCGATACCGAGCCGCACAGCGCTCGCAGCGCACGACCTCTTCGAGCAGCGCCTCGCGCGCGCCGCCCTCCACCTCGCCGAACACTAATTCGACGAGTGACTCTTCGGTCGTCTGGCAATCGTGTCTCATCACTAACTCTTGCCGCCGCCCGCGCCGAGCGGCAGCTCCTCGCCCACGCCGAGCGAGGCGCGCAGCTTCTCAATCGAGCGGAAGAGAGACTTCTTCACCGTGCCCGCCGAGCAGCCCAGCGCTTCGGCTATCTCCTGACTCGTCATTCCCTCTCGATGTTTGAGGAGGAAGATCAGGCGCTGCTGCTCGGTCAGCTCGCCGAGCGCGCGCATGACGCGCCCGGCCATGATGCGGTTGTGGTAGACGCCCTCCGTGCCCTCGTCCGCCAGCCCGCGCGCGAGCGTCTGCTCTTCGAGGAGTCCTTCGAGGCTGTCGAGCCGAACGGTCGTCTTCACCTCGTCGCGCGTCACCTCTTGCGCCCGCCTGTGGTTGAGAAAAGCGTTGACCATGATCCGCCGCAGCCACGTGTGGAAGCTCGACTCGAAGCGGAACCCTTTGAGCGCGCGGAACGCCTTGAGCCAGACCTCCTGCGAGAGGTCTTCGGCGTCCTCGGGCCGCCGGCAGTAGTGGAGCGCGAGGGCGTAGACGCGCCGCTCGTACTCTCGCGCGAGGCGGCAGAAGGCTTCGAGGTCGCCGCCCTGCGCGCGCCGGATCAGTTCGTTCTCGCTGGTCAACGGTTAGAGTCCCCGGGCGAGCCCGCTCTTGCGGGCTCACAGGAAGAGACACGGCGGCGCCGTTTTCGGTTGGCACACGCGCCGCAGAAATTTTGTGCTCAGATGAGGAGGAAGGCGGGGAGGGTTGGATTAGGAGAAGGCAAAAGGCAAAAGGCAAAAGTGAAAGACGGCGGCCCTTTAATAGTCTAAGCCACGTCGCGCCGCACGAACTCAAGGCAACCGAGCAGCGCCGCGACCGCCCCGCCGCCGACGCCGAGCAGGAGCGCCGTCGTAAACCTCTCGCCCTTGAAGACGTTCATCGGCAGAAGCCAGGGGTAGTACTCGCCCGCCGACGCGCTCGCCGCGAAGAGCGCGAAGAACGTCCCGCCGATGCCGACGCCGAGCGCCACCGCGAAGCCCGACCAGCGGATGCTGACCCACGTGTGAATCGCGATAATCAGCCACGACGCCAGCCAGACCAGGCCCGCGTACTTCGCTAGCCAGCCGTAAGGGACGGAACCCGAGTGAGCCAGCTCCGGCCGCAGGCGCATCACCGCCAGGCCGACCAGCGCGGTCAGCACGCAAAGGACGAGCGTGCTGGCGGCGGTCAGTCCCTGGGCCACGAAGAACTTGGCGAGGTAGATCGCGTGGCGCGGGACGGGCAGCGCGCAGAGATGCTTCCACTGCCGGTCGCCGTGCTCGATGCCGTTGAGCAGCGCCGTCTCCAGCGTGATGAGCAGAGGCATCATGAAGACCGCCCAGACGGCCAGCATGTTCGAAGGCAGCGTCTCCCACAGCTTGAAGTCCGCGCCGAACGCCTTCGACCTCAGCAGGGCGAAGAATTGCAGCAGCGCGACCAGCAGCGGCAGGACGAAGATCACGCGGAAGGCCAGCGTGCGTTTCAGCTTCAAAAGCTCTGCGTGCAGCACACGGAGCAAGGACATCAGGCGGCCCTCCTCTCGTCGGCCTTGCCGCCCGTCAGCGTCAGGAAGATGTCTTCGAGCGAGACCTGCGACGGCGCGAGGTGGAAGACTTCGAGGCGCTGGCCGACCAGCAGTCGGTTGATGCGGGCGGCGTCCTCGGGGGTCTTGGCCGGGACGCTCAGCATCCCGTCGGGTCGCACCCGCACGCCCCACCCGGCGTCGGTCAGGCAACTGGTCGCCCGCTCCGGCTGGTTCACGCCGATGGTCAGTTCGGCCTTGTGCGCTTCCTGCAACTCGGAGAGCGTGCCCTGAAAGAGCAGGCGGCCGCCGTGGATGATGCCGATGTGGCTGGCGATCTGCTCGACCTCGCTGAGCAGGTGGCTGGAAAGGAAGACCGTGACGCCGAACTCCGCGGGCAGTCGGCGGAGGAGGTCGCGCATCTCGTGGATGCCCGCGGGGTCGAGGCCGTTGGTCGGCTCGTCGAGGATGAGCAGGTCGGGCTTGTTCAAAAGGGCCAGGGCCAGACCCAAACGCTGGCGCATCCCGAGCGAATACTCGCGCACGCGCCGGTCTGCGTCGCGCGACAGTTGGACGATCTCAAGCGCGTGGTCGATCAACGCCCGCGGCGCGCCGAGCATCCGGCGGGTGACTTCCAGATTTTCGCGGCCGGTCAGGTGCGGGTAGAGGGAGGGCGCTTCGACCAGCGCGCCCACGCGCCTCAACAACGTTTGGCGGTCGGCGGCCAGCGGCTCGCCGAACAGATGCACCTCGCCCGCGTCGGGTCGGATGAGACCGAGCAGCATGCGGATGGCGGTGGTCTTGCCCGCGCCGTTCGGCCCCAGGAACCCGTAGATGCCCGCCTCCGGCGCCCGCAAGTTCAGGTCGTCCACGGCGAGACGCGCCCCGAAGCGGCGCGTCAGCCGCCGGGTCTCAATCATGTACTGTGGCATCTTGGTTGTTCGACGTGAGGGACGGTTACATGACAGTGGGCAGTAGGCAGATGGCAGTAGGCAGTTAAGACAAGAGGGCATTAACTGCCTACTGCCATCTGCCTACTGCCATCTGCCTTATCTCATTCCGCGCCGCCGTCCTTCTTCTCGCCGAGCTTCGAGGTGATGGCCGTCAAGAGGCGCGGGAAGGTGCCGAGCGGCGTGCGGCTCTCGACGTAGAAGCCGTCCGCGCGCGTGACGCCGAAGGCGAAGCTCGGGCGCAGGCTCGCGGTCTGCCCCTCGGTCTTGAACGTCTGCTCGCCGCCGGAGAGCGTGCGCCCGAGGCGGTTGAGGTAGTCGGCGTTCGTGTTGAAGTAGACGAACTGCGCCGGCCCCTGCAACTGCGCCGCGGCCGATTTGTAGGCCGCGCTCTCTTTCAAAGAGCGGCCGCCCTGCGCCGTGTCGATGACGTGCTCGACGGCCTCGGGCTTGCCGCTGCCGACGAAGTTGCCGCCCACGAAAGCGTATTCGAGCCCGCGGCCCTCCTTGCCCGCGATGCGCAGAACCTTCACGCCCTTGTACTCGCGCTCCGTCGTCTCGCGCTGGTTCTTCTCGGCGAACTTCGCGAGCGCGCCCGCGAACGCCGCCTCGTCCTTCAGGTTGACGAGGATGACGCCGCTCGGCCCTTCTTCGGAGCCGACCGCGGTCAACTGGGCCGCGCAGACTTCGGTGCCGACGGCGCCGACGATCTCGTTGCGGAGGTCAACGCCGGTCTTCTCCGTGAACTGCGCCAGCCCCTCCTCCGGGCCTCTCTTGCCCGCCTGGTTCGAGAGCTGCGAGGCGAGCGCGAACATCTGGTCGAAGGTCTGCGGCGCGTTGGCGACCGACGCGTCGAAAGCCTGCACGGCCGTCTCGGGCACGAGCGCGAGCAGCCGTCCTTCGGTCGGCGGGTTCGACTTGACGGTGGAGAGCACGCCCTCGCTGTTCGGCGCGACCAGGCCGAAGCGCTCGACGACGCGGCCGTCCTCGAACGTCGAGGTGAACGAGGCCGACTGCACGCTCGCCGCGCCGAGGCCGTGGAAGAGCTGGCGGAAGGCCGCGAGCTTCTCGTCGGTGCCCTCGGCCTGCACGCCGTCCACGATGCGCGTCAGCGCCGCGCCGTCGAGGAAGCCGAACATGCCGTCCACGCCCGGCGTGGCGGCGCGTGCGCGCGCGAACGTCTGGTTCGTTTCGAGCGAAGGCACCTTGCCCTCGCGCACGTCGAGCACGCGCTTGACCGCGTCGGCCGTGTTCGAGAGGACGAGCAGCTCGTTCGCGTACGCGTAGGCGAAGCCGCGCTTGCCCTGCTTCGTCACGACGTTGAGCTTGACCTGGCCGTACTCCTCGGTCTTCGTCTCGATGCCCTTCTGCTGCCCCTCGGTCACGAAGCGCAGGACGCGGTTCTCGAAGGTGCGGCGCGCCTCCCAGCCGTCGAACTGCGCGACGACGGCGAACTGCGGCTCGGGCTTCCCGCCCTCGGCCGGCGCGACGCCGAGCAGCGCCACGGCGTAGCTCGCGTCGAGCGCGCCCGCGTGGTTCGCGCCGATCATGAAGAGCGAGCTGGCCGCCGAGTTCTCCTTCGAGAACTCGCGCCACGCCTCCGACTCGATGACCTTCAGCGCCTGCGCGCGCAGGTCGTTGACCTCGACGAAGCCGACCGCGTCGGCCGGGAGCAGGCGCTCCAGACGCGGGTTCTGGGCCTTCGTCGGCCGCGACAACTCCGCCACCGCCGCCACCCCGGCCAGCACGAGCACCGCCGCCGCGAACAGGATGAAACTCTTGCTTTTCAGTCTTTCCACGATGAACCTCCGTTCGAATCAGTGCGGAATGATGAGTGATGAATGATGAGTTAAAGGCAGCTCGTCTTCAATTCATCACTCATCACTCATCACTCATCATTTCCTATCTCATCTCCTTGCGCGCGAAGACGTACTGCGACGCGAAGTAGAGGCCGGCCGAAACCATCAGCATGGCGAGGATCGGCAGCAGTTCGAGCCGGCTGTAGAACTCCAGGTTGATGCCGTTGTCGCCCCCGGAGGTGCGCGCGGCGCGGCTGATGACCCAGTCGATCAGGTTGCCGCCGAAGTAGTAGAACATCAGGACGAGCGAGACCGCGCCGGCGATGACCGCGATCCACCACTTCTCGAACCAGACCGAGAAGAGGAACGTCGCCGAGTAGACCATCAGGGCGATGATCGTCGTCCACACGCTCCCGCGCAGGCCGTTCGACACGATGAGCACGTACGCGCCCCACGAGCCCGCCAGCGTCACGTTCGAGGCCGCCGCCGCCGTCACGAGGTAGACGACCGTCAGCGTCGAGAGGAGCGAGAGCCCCACGCACGACGTCGTCTGCAACGCGCCGACGACGTACTTGAAGAGCAGCACCTGCCAGCGCCGGACGGGGCGCTCGAAGAGGAAGAACATGCTGCGGTTGTCCAGCTCCGCGCCGATGGAGCCGACCGCGAAGAAGGCGAGCAGGAAGAGCCCCGCCGTAATCAGGAAGCCCGACTGGAAGACGAGCGCGAACTCCAACACCTGCGACAAGACCGAGTCCGACAGCGCGTAGAGGTCGAACCGCGCGCTCTCCCTCAGCGTCACCATCAGCCCCGCGATGAAGAGCGGGATGTGGAACGCGAGCGCGAACGCCAGCCACTTCCAGCGCGTCTCGCGCCACTCCTTCCAGAGCATCGCCTTCATGATCGACTTCGTCACCGGTTCGCCCTCCGCTCGCGCTCCGCGCGCACAGTGTTCACGAAGATGTCTTCCAGGGAGATGGGCAGCACCTCCGGGTTCTTCACGCCGCGCTCGCCGAGCATCTGCAACGTCTCGTCCACGACGCCGTGGACGGTCAGCACCTGTTCGTACCGCCCGTTCTCGACCATCAGGACGCCGGGCACGCCCGCCACCTCGGGGCGCGTGCCGTTCGTCGCGTAGCGGACGCGCTTGTACGTGAGCTTGATGTCGTCGATGGTCGAGACCATCAGCAGCTCGCCCTCGTCCATGATGCCGACGTAGTCGGCGACGCGCTCGACCTCCTCGACGATGTGCGACGAGAAGAGGACGGTCTTCCCCTCCTCGGCAATCTCGGCGACGATGTTCTCGATGAAGTCGCGGCGGACGATGGGGTCGAGCCCCGAGGTCGGCTCGTCGAGGATGATGAGTTCCGGGTTGAAAGAGAGCGCGAGCAGCAGGCACAGCCGCGCACGGTTGCCGCGCGAGAGTTGGCGCACCTTCTTCTCGGACGGCAGGCTGAAGCGCTTCAAAAGGTCTGACGCCTTATTGTCGTCCCAGGTCTCGTGGAAGGCGCTCGTGAAGCGTATGCTCTCCTCGACCGTCATCCAGTCGTACATGTAGCGGTTCTCGGAGACGTAGGCGACCCGGCGGCGGATGCCGAGCAGGTCTTCGCCGAGCGCGCGGCCGAGCACGCGCACCTCGCCCGCCGTCGGCCGCAGGTGGCCCATAATCATCTTGATGATGGTGGACTTCCCCGCCCCGTTCACGCCGAGCAGGCCGAAGACCGTACCCCGCGGGACGCGCAAGCTCACGTTCTTCACGGCCTCGAACTTCCCGAACTTGCGCCCGAGGTTCCGCGTCTCGATGGCGTTCTCATCTAGGATGTTATCGGAGTCTGGACTCATTGCCTCACTCTTGTTCCGCTTCCGCCCGGCCCTCTCACTTGCCGACCGCCTCGGGCGCGCGCGCCTGCGCAATCTTCTCCAACAGTCGCTCGAACGCGTCGCGCAGCTCGCGCTCCGAGAGCCCGAGGTTGACGCCCTCGACCAGGGCCTTCTCCAAAAGCTCGTTCAAGACCCGGCGGCGCTCGGCCTTCGACATCTCGACGCCCTGGCTTGAGACGAACGTGCCCGCGCCCTGCCGCTTGTAGATGGTGCCCTCGATCTCCAGGTCGAGGTAGGCGCGCGCCACCGTGTTCGGGTTGACCGCCAACTCCACCGCCAACTGCCTGACGGACGGCAGGGGCTCCTCCGGCTGGAGCCGCCCCATGGCGACCGCCGTCTTAATCTGCTGAGCGATCTGTAAGTAAATCGGCAGACCGCTCGACGGGTCGATGTTTATGAACAACCATTCCCCCCGACCGTCACTGTATCGGTCAACTAATACAGTGACACACAGTACGGGGCGCGTCAAGCGAAGGTTTCAAAAAAGTTTCGGCCGCCCGTTGCCGAGCGGCCGAGTATGGTGCGGAGCCTTTGACAGGCTTATTTGACTGTCTTCGTGCCGTTGCCGGCCGGCGCGGCGCCGTCGATGCCGAGGCGGTCTTTGAAGAGGCTGAGGAGGAGCAGCGTGCCGATGCCGCCCGCGCCGTCGCCGGTGCCGCCGGAAGCGAGGATATCGGGGGTGATGCGGACGCCCTTCTCGCCGATGACCTTGAGGGTCTCGACGAGCGCGACGCCCTGCGGCCCGAGCGCGTTGACCTGCTCGTGGTAGGCGACGCCCTGCGCCTCGCCCATCAGGCGCACCTTCTCGGCCTCGGCCTTACCGGTGGCGAGGATGTAGTGCGCCTCGCCCTCGGCCTCCGCCTTGCGCTGCTCGGCGCGGCGCGAGGAGATTTCGACGCCGACGGTCGCGGCCATCAGGTCGCGCTGGTTGTCGGCGTGCGCCTTGGTCTTCTCAAGCTGGATGCGCTTCTCCTCGGCCTCGCGCTGCGCGTTGAACATGTTCTGCTTCTGCTCGGCGAGGATTTTTTCGGTCTGCGTCTTCATCAACTCCTCCGGCAGGTGGATGTGGCAGATGAGGACGTTGACGACATCGACGTGGTACTTCAGGAGGTGCGCGCGGACGCGGGCCTCGGCGCGCTCCTGCTCCTCGTGGCGGTTCTGCAGGTACGCCATCGCGGAGGACTCCGACGCCTGGTTGCGGAAGATCGAGTCGATGAGCGGGTGCATCACGTTCTGGATGAGCCGCTCGATGCCGCCGATCTTGGCGACCATGAAGGGCGCGTCCTCGGGCTTGACGCGGAAGACGACGCGCACTTCGAGCTGCATCGTGAAGCCGTCCTTCGAGATGACCTCGAACGGGTCGAAGGTGTTCGACGTGTCGCCGGCCGTCCACTCGACGGTCTGGTTGGTCGTCGGGATGATGATGGGCGAGACGGCCAGCGTGTTGACGTAGTAGCGGCCGGGGCCGACGACCGACTCCTGTATGCCGCGGTAGCCTTCCGGCACCACGTAAGCCTCGTGCGCGCCCTCGTCGAGGCGGCGGTCGGCCGGGTCGGTCATCATCAGGTCTTCCTTGATCTCGGCCTCGGTGCGGTTCTCGTCGTCGAGCTTGTCGAGGCGCGCGGCGGCCTCCGTGACGTGCTGCTGCTCCTCGCGCTCCATCCGCGCGCGCACCTTGTTCGCCATCTGGCGGCGCACCTCCTCGCCCGGGTCTTTGCCGACGTTCGAGACGATGACCGCCACCTCGCCCGGCTTGACCTCGCGGGCCGGCTCGGGGATGACCTTGAAGACGAGCGGGTTGATGTAGTAGGTGCCGGGCAGCAGGATGTCCTTCTGCGGCCCGCGCTGGCCGCCGTTGCGGATGAACTCGTTGCTGTCGGAGAAGTTGTCGTGCCCCTCGACGGGCGTGGCGACGTAGTCGCGCGGGTCGAGCGGCGCGCCGTCCAGGGCTTCGACGAGTCCCACCTGATTCTCGTTAATCACGGTCGCGTCGAAGAGGCGGACGAAGAAGAGGCCCGGCTTCGGGTCGCCGCCTTCAAGCGGGACGCTCTGCGTCAGGATGCGGTAGGTGCCCGGCGTCAGGATTTCGACCTGCGGCCCCTTCTGGCCGCCGCTGGCGACGAACTGCTCGGCGTCCTGGAAGTTACGGTGGCCGTCGATGGCCTTGCCGTGCAGGCGGCCGGGGTCGAGCGGGTCGCCGTCCGAGGCGGTCGTGATGCCGACCTTGCCCGGCGGGATGGTCGTCACCTTCGAGATGGAGACGCGGAAGAGGTACGGGTGGATGGGCCACAGCCCCGGCGGGAGCGTGCGGAGCTGCATGCCTTTGACGCCGCCCTGCTTGATGAAGGCGATGGGGTCTTGGAAGTTGTTGTGCGCGTTCTGGGCGCGGTCGGGCGCGAAGATGCGACCGGCGGGCATCGGCGCGCCGTCGATGGCCTCGACGATGCCCAATTCGTCCGGGCCGATCTCGATGAGCGGCACCTTGCGCACGACCTTCTCGAAGGGCCACTTGACGAGGTGGAGGCCGGGCTTGAGCACGTCGGCCTGGATGCCGACCTCGCCCTCGGTGGCGACGACGCGGCCCGGGGGCATCTTCGCGCCGACGTAGCGCCGCTCCTTGATGGCGATCTCGCGCGCGCCGACGTTGACGAGTATCTTGCTCAAGATGACAAGAAAGACGATCAGCGCGACGCCGACTAGCACGATGATGGGGATGTAGACGGCTATATCGTTGTTGTTCATGTGGACTCCAGTCCTTCAGTTTCTCCCGACCGTTTTCAAGAAGACGTTGAACGCGACACGGGTTAGCAGGCGCGCCTTTTTTTAGGGTGGCGGGCGCCCGTCTTCCGACGCCCGCCCGGCCGCGCGCCCGCGCTCACCCGTGGCGAGCCTGCGGCGCACGTCGGCCAGCTTCTGCTTGAGGACGAAGCCCGCCCCCGAGCGCTTGGCCTCCGAGGAGAGCAGCCAGTACTCGGACTCGAAGAGCGAGCGCAAGTCCTCCGCGCCGAGCGCGCCGAGGCCGCCCGCCTCCCAGAGCTGTAAGACCTCCGTGACGGCGCGGCCGAACGTGCCGGCGTCGTCCGAGAGGGCCGAGACGTGGAGCAGCTCGGCCGTCGAGGAGGGCGTCGGCCCTTCGCGCCACGCGCCGAGCAGCATCTCGGCCAGCTCGGGCGAGGCGCGCAGGTCTCGGCCGCCCGCGACGTACGAGGCCAGCTCGCGCACGCGCGCGGCGTCGCCCGAGGCGCGCCCGACCAGCCCGTCGAGGACGAAGCGGTAGAGCGCCGCGTCTTCGGAGGCGCGCGCCTCCGTCAGCGCCGAGAGGTCGCCGCGCTCGGCGCGCTCGCGCAGCTCGCCGCGCCTGATCTGCTCGGGGCTCTCTTTGGGGTTCTCGCTGTCCTGGGCGGCCGTGTCGAAGAGCCCGCGCGGGCTCAGGCCGGCGGGAAGCTCGCCTGCGACCTCGTCAGACCTGGAGCGTTTCGTGCGGAGGATTGCGAAGGTGGCTACGAAGAGCAGGAAGACTGAGATGATGAGAATGGCGCTCACTTTTAACGCCTAAAACCCCGCGGCCGGCACCCAAAACCTTTGGCTCCCACGAGCCGACGACCGCGGCGCTGTTCCGTCGATGTTATACGAAAAAACTGTCAGAAGGTTGCGGGGCGGCTCAAACTCCGGCGAGGCCGCCGCCCCGCTGGAAACGTCGGGCGACGAATCATACATCGGAAAGGTAAAAGGCAGAAGGCAAAAAGGACGTGAACCGTAAACGGTAAACCGTGACAGGAGAAAGGCGGCTTGCCTTCTCTCGTCACGGTTTACGGTTCACGGTTCACGCCTTACTTCAGAAGCTCCGGCGGAAGAGGTAGGAGGCTTTGATGAAGAAGCTGCGGCTGTTGCGCGCGAGGCCCGGTTCGGCCAGGCCCGAGAAGCGGTTGAAGTAGTTGCGGTTGAGGTCGTCGTTGTAGCCGACGTAGAAGGCCGTGCCCGGGTTGGGCGTCCAGCCGAAGAGGAACTGCCCGCTGTAGTGCGACGTGGTCGAGTCGTAGTCGATGCGCGCGCGCGTGAAGGCGAAGCGCGTGAACTGGTAGGTCGTCTTCAGGCTGTAGATGTTCGAGTCGAAGGCGACGAGCCCCGTGTCGTCGCGCACCAGCCGGTTCTTCGAGAAGGTCAGGAGCATGTTCAGGTCTTTCGTCGCCTTGTAGGTGACGTTGCCGTTCGTGTAGAGGTAGCCGCCCGGCCCCGGGTCGGACAGGCCGGCGCAGGCGGCCGGCGAGGTCGGGTCGTCCGTGCAGAGGGCGCGGGAGGTCGCCTCGCGGAGCGCGAGGGCCGAGGGGCTCACGCGCGGGAAGCGCTGGCCCGCGCCGAAGTCGTAGTCGAGCTGCCCCCAGCGGTAGCCGAAGAAGTAGAAGAAGTTGATCCGCTTGGTCGGCGTCGAGCCGGCGTAGGCGAAGACGTTCTTCGAGGTCGCGGAGGTCTCCGGCAACCCGTTGGCGAAACGCTCGGCGCCGAACTCCGAGGCGAAGACGCGCTCGTAGCCCGTGTTGTAGCCGACGCGGACGAAGGACTGGCGCTGGAGGTTCGGCCCGACCTGCCCCTCGTACGTCCAGTTCTGTGAGCGCCCCTGCCAGTCGAAGCTGCCGCCCGCGTACTGACTCGTCTCCCACGAAGTAATCTTCGCCTTCGGCTTCGGCTCGGTGAAGTAGCCGAAGTTTGTGTTGACGCTGTTCGTGTTGACGCGGCGCGTGAAGCCGACGAGCGCCACGTACCCGGCGGTGCGCCCGACGCCGTTGACGTTGTAGTAGTGGTGGCGCGCGTTCTTGCTGAAGTTGTAGGCGTAGACGAAGCCGTTCTGCGTCGTACACCGGTCGTCGGCCTTCTCCTTGCCGAGTGTGCAGAACTTCGCGTTGGTGCCGAGCACCTGGAAGTCGAGTGAGGTCTGCTTGTCGAACTTGATGCGGCCGTCGAAGCCGCCGACGTAGTTGCTCTTGTCGGCGAAGTTGTAGGAGGTGCCGAGGAAGCCGAAGAAGCTCTCCTTGCCGATGTTGCGCTTGACGCGGAAGATGCCGACCTTCGAGTTCTGGTCGTTCAAACGGCCGAAGGCCGAAGGCAAACGCTCGGGGTCGTAGCGGATGTCGTCCTCGTAGTTGCCGGGCGCGTTGTCCGAGGCGTAGAGCAGCCCGTAAGTGTACTTGCCCTTGCGCCCCGTCACCTTCGCCGCGATGTCCGGGTCGGCGATGGTGCGCGTGTGGACGGCCGCGATCTGCGTGCGGAAGATTTCGATGCCTTCGAGGAAGAAGGGTCGCTTCTCCTCGAAGAAGATGGGGAAGCGCTGGTTGGCGAAGCTGACGGGCGCGTCGGCCTCGACCTGCGCGAAGTCCGGGTTGACGGCGAGGTCGATGGTCAGCGCCGACGAGGCGACGAGCTTGGCCGTCAGCCCCGGCTCCAAATGGACGGGCTGGTTGACGAAGGTGCCGCTGTCCACGAAGCCGGGCACCGCGGCCTGCGCGCGGCTCAGCGAGCGGACGTGGCGACCGGTCTCGGAGACGATGAAGCTCGGGATGAGTTCGACCGTGCGCTCGGTCGAGATGCCTTCGAGCCCGGTGATGTGGCCGGCCTGGTTGAGCAGCCCGTCCACGTCGCGCGAGATGGGCATCCACGAGTCCTGCTCGCCGTTCAGGCGCTGGGTGATGCGGAAGACGTTGACGCCCCACAGCTTGTCCTTGCCCGCCTCGTAGCGCAGAGACTTGAACGGCACCGCCACCTCGACGACCCAGCCGTCCGAGGTGATCGAGCCCTTCGACTCCATGACGATGTCCACGCTGAAGTCGGCGCCCGTCCCCTCGGTGCGGATGCCGTCCTGCTGCACGCCGAGCGGGTTGAAGGCGAGCACGTAAGCCTTGCGCCGGTCGTTGAAGGTGTCGAGCATGATGCGGACGCTGTCGTCGTTGTTCATCACGTCGTCGCGCTTCGGCACGGTCGCCCGCACCTTGTCCGGCTCGTCGTAGCAGTGGAAGGCGATGTAGAGGAATTTCGAGTCGAAGCCGAGCAGCGTCTCGGTCGGCTTCGTGGGCGCGATGTTGTCGCCGGGGTTGATCTGGTAGAAGTCTTTGAGGACGGCCGCCGACTTCCAGATTTCGTCGTCGAGCTTGCCGTCGATGACGGGCGCCTTGTCGAAGCGCGCGATGCGGACGGGCTGCGTCTTCTCGGGCGGAAGCGCGGGCAGCCCCCTGGGCGCGGGCTTCGGGGCCGCGGCGGGCGTCGCGGGCGCGGCCGCCGGTGGCGTCGAAGCGGCGGGCGAAGAGGCGGGGACGGGCGTCGGCGACGCCGCCTTCGCCAACTGCGGCGTGGGGGCGGCGCCGGCGGACTGTGCGGCCGCCGGCGCCGTGAAGGTGAAGACGGCGGCGCAGAGCAGCGCGAATCTCTGTAGGTTGTTCATGGGTTATGGTTCCGACTCCGGCAGGCGCGGCGCGCGGCCACACGCGCCCCACGCGCAGGGGGCTGCGACTCCGGCCGCACCGTCGCGGCGGTCTCTGCCTTTCAGTTTTTCTTTAATAGCCCGGGAGCGATGCGGAGGGGTTTAATCGTCCCGGCCTGCCGTCCCGCCTGTTCACGGCGCTTGAGCGGCGCCGGCAAAGAGTTGTTAAGAGGTGAGGCGAACGGCCGCCTCACCTGACCGTCAAACTACTCGCCCGCCCACTCGGCCGACGTGAACGTGACCGGCGCGGGAGGGGCCGCCGGAAGCTGGCGGGGCTGCTGCGGCGCGCGCGGCGTGGTCGCCGGGCAGCCGCCGCACTTGAGCCTCAGCACCTTCGTCTTCGCGCCGTCGCGGACGACGCGGAACTCGTAGGAGGCGGGCAGCGTCGCGTTGAGCGTGCGCACGGCCTCCTCGGTGGCCTTCTGCCACTCGAAATCCTTCGCCTCGGAGCGCCCATTCGCGGAGTAGTCCACGCGCAGGCCGTCGGCGGAGGTCAGGGTGTGCGCGAGGGCGCGCGGGTCGATGCCGGCGTCCGGCGGGATGAGCATCGCGACCTCGCCCCTGACTTCGGGCAGCGGCGCGAAGACCTTGTCGGCCTCCTTAACCACGACCTTCGCCTCGTTGTTGATGGGGTCGTTCTTGGGGTCGCCGAGCATCGCGCCCTGCTCGAAAGACTTCCCTGCGGCGCGGCCGGACGCTTCGACCCTGCCCGTCTTCGGAACCTGTGCGCCCGACTTCGTCTTCGGGCAGAAGGCGAGAAGGCTCTCGGCCGGGCGCGCGGCGGGGGCGGCGGCGGTCGGCTCGCCCGCGGGCAGACTCAGGAACGCGTGCAGGAGTTCGCGGTGCAGCCGCGCGCCGACCGCGCCCTTCAGCGCGTGGAGGTCGTGCGAGAGCTGCGGCAGCGAGAAGAGCGCCGCGGCGATGATGACGAACGCGATGACTGATCTGTGCTTCATAACCAACCCGCCTTTTTCAGGAGGCCCGAGCGGCCACCGACTTGAATCAGCCTCAACTGCTAACGGCTCCAACTATTCCCGAAACACCACCCGCCCGGATTTCGTGGCAACTTTTTTTGGCTTACAATGGCGCCCGGCGTTCACCGAATCAGAGTTCAAGGCTGTACACGCGCGGGCCGCCCCCTCGGTTCGTTTTCGCGTCTGGCGACGTTCGGGCTGTAGCCTCTCTCGTCACTGTTAGTGGCGCGGCCCGACGGTTGGTTTCAAAAAATCTGCGGGGCCGGTTCCTTTTTTTCGGGCCGCCGGCGGGGCCGCACTCCCGACCTTATTAACGCGTAAGGATGCGGCCTTTTGGATCGAGGGCTCAACGCAATTGTGACGAAACTACCCGGGCTGGGACGGGCGGCGCGTTTCGCGTGACGAGACGGACTGGGGCGGGGACGAAATTACGGACAAGATCATCCACGGAGGGACGATGAGGTATAGAAGATTTGGACGGACGGGCTGGGAGGTGAGCGAGGTCGGCTACGGCATGTGGGGCATGGGCGGCTGGAGCGGCTCGGACGACGAAGAGTCGCTGCGCTCTTTGCAGCGAGCGGTCGAGCTGGGCGTCAACTTCTTCGACACCGCCTGGGGCTACGGCGAGGGGCACAGCGAGGGGCTGCTCGGCCGGCTCGTCCGCGCGAACCCGGACAGGCGGCTCTACACGGCCTCGAAAATCCCGCCGAAGAATTTCAAGTGGCCGAGCCGGCGCGGCTTCACGCTCGACGAGACGTTCCCGCCCGAGCACATCGAGGAGTACGTCCACAGCAGCCTCAGGAACTCGGGCCTTGAGAAGTTCGACCTGATGCAGTTCCACGTCTGGGAGGACGAATGGGTCGAGGACGACCGCTGGGCGAAGAAGATGGACGAGCTGCGCTCGCAGGGCCTGGTCGGCGCGGTCGGCATCAGCATCAACCGCTGGGAGCCCTGGAACGGCGTGCGCGCCGTCCGTTCGGGCCACATCGACGCCGTGCAGGTCATCTACAACATCTTCGACCAGAACCCGGAGGACGAGCTGTTCCCCGCCTGCCGCGAGATGGACGTGGCCGTTATCGCGCGCGTCCCCTTCGACGAGGGAACTCTGACCGGCACGCTCACCAAGGAGAGCAGTTGGCCCGAGGGCGACTGGCGCAACACCTACTTCGTCCCCGAGAACCTCATCCCGAGCGTCGAGCGCGCCGACGCCTTGAAGCCCGTCGCCGAGCGCGCGGGGCTCACGCTGCCGGAGATGGCTCTGCGCTTCATCCTCTCGAACCCGACGGTCTCGACCATCATCCCCGGCATGCGCAAGCTCAAGAACGTCGAGTCGAACGCCGCCGCGAGCGACGCCGGCGCGCTCGCGCCCGAGCTGCTTGAAGAGCTGCGCCCGCACCGCTGGGAGCGCAAGCCGAAGCCCTGGTCGCAGTGAGAAGGCAGATGAAACACACGTCGAACTTCATGCGCACGCGGCGGGCGTCGGCGGCGCTGCTGCTGTGTGCGCTCGTTCTCCTATCCGCACGGGCGCAAGACCAACCTCCGAAAGAGGCGGGCACGTTCCGCGCGCCCGACCTCGTCGAGTTAGTGAAGCTCGACAAGACAATCAAGCTCGACATTCGTTATGCAACCGAGAACAACTTCGCGGGGCGCGCGGTCTACACTGAGGCGCGCGCCTTCTTACAGCGCCCCGCCGCCGAGGCGCTCCTGCGCGTCAGCCGCGCGCTGCGGAAGAAGGGCTACGGCCTCGCGGTCTTCGACGGCTACCGCCCTTGGTCTGTGACGAAACTCTTCTGGGAGATCACGCCCGCCGACAAGAAGCAGTTCGTCGCAGACCCCGCCAAAGGCTCGCGCCACAACCGCGGCTGCGCCGTTGACCTCACGCTCTACGACCTGAAGACCGGCCGCGAGGTCTCGATGCCCGGTGAGTACGACGAGATGTCGGAGCGCTCGCACGTCAACTACGCGGGCGGCACGCCCGAGCAGCGCCGCCTCCGCGACCTCCTCCGCGCCGCGATGGAGGCCGAAGGCTTCGCCCCCTACGAGCCCGAGTGGTGGCACTACGACTTCAAGGACTGGCGCCAGTATCCGATTCTGAACCTCGGCTTCTCTGAGATAAACGGTAGGCAGTAGGCAGATGGCAGTAGGCAGTTAAAGCGATACAACGGAGGGCAGGTGTGAGCCCCGGAGGGGCGGGATGTTTATAGCCCCAGATGTTTTATTAACCCCGAGCCCCGTCAGGGGCGACATGTACATGCCGCTCCTCCGGAGCTTGGATGGTTAATAATAACGGGGAGCTATAAACATGCCGCCCCTCCGGGGCTCTGAACTGCCTACTGCCATCTGCCTACTGCCTACCGCCCGTTGTTCACCCCAAATAGTGCCGGGCTTGCACCATCTGGCATAGGCGCCGAACGTAGACCCGCACTCTTTTCTCGGAAACGGCCTGTCAACCTTCTCCGCGTCGTCGGCCCGCGGTCACGGGCACGTGCTTTGCACCGGCCGCGGGCAAAGGACGAAAGCCCCCGCGAGTTCTCTTCCCTGCCGGGGAAGCAAGGCTTCGTCCGCCCCGCTTCTGCCCCCAAGCAGAGCCCGTTTGATTCGCGAACGAAGGAGCGTCCAGTATGCGTTCTCGTCTCTCTGCGCCGACAGCTCTCCTCTTCCTTCTCTCCATCATCTGTCTCTTGAACACGGCGGCGCGCGCCGCCGACGACACGTACAACGACGAAGACGAGTACGAGGAGCACGCGCGCGTCCTGCGCGTCAGCCTCCTCAAGGGCGAGGTCAGCCTCAAGCGCGCCGGCGAAGACGAGTGGGAGGACGCGCGCCTGAACGCGCCGCTCGTCGAGGGCGACGTGCTGGCGACCGGGCGCGACGCGCGCCTTGAGATTCAGGCCGACGCGCGCAACTTCGTCCGCGTCGGCCCCGACTCCGTCATCCGCGTCGTCACGCTGCGCGACGAAGGCATCGCCCTCAGCCTCTCCGAAGGAACGGCGACCTTCCGCCTCGCACACTTCGACAAGGCCAAAGAGTATTTCGAGCTTGACGCACCCGGCACGACCGTCGCCGCCGAGAGGGTCGGCCAGTATCGCGTGGACGTGGGGGGCGACGGCGCCGTGCGTGTCACCGTGCGCGGGGACGGGCGCGCGCGCATCTACTCGCAGAACGCGGGCTTCGTCCTGCGCAACGACCGCACGGCGCGGCTCGCGCCCGACGGCTCCGGCGAGAGTGACTGGGAGTTCATGGCGGCGGCCGGCTTCGACGAGTGGGACTCCTGGAACGACGAGCGCGAGCACTACCTCGCCGAGCGTCTGAAGTTCGAGGGGCGCGAGCGCTACTACGACTCCGACGTGTACGGCGCCGAAGAGCTGGACGCGTACGGCGACTGGGTCTACACGAAGGACTACGGCTACATCTGGCGCCCGCAGACGACGGTCGTCAACGTCTACAACGACTGGGCGCCGTACCGCTACGGAAGTTGGGTCTGGTGCGCGCCTTACGGTTGGACTTGGGTGGCGGACGAGCCGTGGGGCTGGGCGCCGTACCACTACGGCCGCTGGGTCTACTACAACAACGATTGGTGCTGGGCTCCGCGCGGCTACGGATACCGCTACCGCCGCGCCCGGTGGCGGCCCGCGCTCGTCGCCTTCGTCACGCTCGACTTCGGGCGCGACCGGCAGGTCTGCTGGTATCCGCTCACGTACGGCCAGCGCGACCCGCGCGGACGCTTCTGGTCGCGCGGCTACGACCGTCTGTCGCCGCTCGGCGGGCGCGACCTCGAACACCTGCGGCGCCAGAACCCGCACCTTCTGCGCGCCGTCTCGACCGTGCCCGCGCGCGAGTTCGGCGGAAGGACTTTGCGTGCGCGACCCGCGGCCGGCGACCTCGCCGCGCGCGCCTTGACGAGCGACCCCGTGCGCGGGCAACTGCCCATCGCCCGGGGCGACTCCTTGCGCGGCGTGCCGCGCGTCGGCGCCGGCCCCGCGGGCGAGAGAACCACGGGCGCGAACGGCCGCGACACCCTGACGATCAACCGGCCGACTCCCGTCATGCCTCCGAGGGCCATCGCCGACCGCCCGACCGGCGCCGCCACGCGCACGCCCGGCGCCCCGCTCGAAGGCGAGCTGCGCCGCACGCGCGTCTTCAACAACCGCGAGCCGCGCGCGCCCTCAACGCCCGACGCATCCGCCGGCGCCGGCTCGCAGGGCTCCGGCCCCGGCGGCGGCGACGTCGGCACGAGCACCGGCGCGGTCGAGCGTCCGCGCTCTTACGGCACGCCGACCACAAGCCCCCGCGGCGACTCCGCGCGGCCCGCGCGTGTGCGACCGACGAGCCCGGACGTGCCCGCCGAGCCGGCGCCCGGCGGCTCCCCGACCGGCGACGACGCCGTTTCGCCCAAGCGGCGCGAGCGTAACAACGGCGGCGGCAACGACGACGGCCCGAGCACCGTCAACCGCCCGCGCTACGAGCCGCGCATACGGCCTCGGGACGAAGAGGGCGGCGGCAACTCCGCCCCCCCGGCGCGGCGCGAGGCACCGCCTTCGTACAACCCGGAGCCTTCGGCGCCGCGCGAGTCGCCCGCCCCGCGGCGCGAAGCGCCCGAGCCGCGGCACGAATCGCCGCGCTCCGAGCCACGCCCCGAGCCGCGCCACGAACAGCCGCGACAGGAGTCGCCGCGCTCCGAGCCGCAGCAGGAGGCCCCACGTCACGAGTCGCCTCGTCAGGAAGCACCGCATCAAGCGGCTCCTCGACAGGAGGCTCCGCGCCACAGTGACTCGGACGCGCCGCGGGCCAAGGGACGGCCGGACAACCGCTAACGCGAGAGTCGGAGGCGCGAGACGGGGCCTTGCACCTCCGCCTGGCGGCGGCGGAACGCCGCGCGGACACGACCGACGCGACTCGCCGCGCGACGCTCCGCCGCCGCAGATTGATGAAGAGCAGTAGGCGGTAGGCAGATGGCAGTAGGCAGTAGGCATCTCGAAGCCGGCTGGGAAGCCCCGGAGGGGCGGCATGTTTATAGCATCGTGGTTTTAATAAAACCCCGAGCCCCTTTAGGGGCGACATGTACATGCCGCCCCTCCGGAGCTTAGGGGATAAATAATTAGCATCAAGCTATAAACATGCCGCCCCTCCGGGGCTCTTAACTGCCTACCGCCATCTGCCTGCTGCCTACTCTCTTTCACCCACTCTCTCCGGATTGCCGCCGAAAGGACTTCAGATGCGCGCCCGCACACACCTCGCCGCACTCGTCACGGCCCTGTCGCTCTTCGCGGTCGTCATTCCATTCCAACGCACGGGCAGCGCGCAGGCACCGTCGGGGAAGAACTACAGACCTGACCGCCGTCGCGCGTTGGCGGCACGCACGGGCACCGGCACGGCCCCGACGCGCGCGAACGCTTACAAGCCTCAACGCAAGCGCACCGACAAACAGACGAGCGCGAGACCTTTGTCGTCGAGCACAGACGGGCGAGGACGCAGGCCCGCGCGCCCCGTTCCCTTCACAAGGAGCGTTGAGAAGGGCGTGGCACAGTCTTCGACTCAAACGACAGACCCAGCTCCGTCCGCGGCCATCGCGCCGGGCACGCCGCTCAGCCGCGTGCTGCACGTCTCGCAGTTGAGCCTCGTCAGCGCCGAGGGCACGCACGAGGAGTTCGTTGATCGTGACGGCGACCTGCGTGCGGACGACCGCACGACCTTCGACGCGGGCGGCGGCTCTTACGACATCGCCGTCGGCCGCAGCGGGGCGCGCTACGAAGTCTTCACCGCCGTTGACGACCGCGGCACCTCGAACCCTTCGGACGACGTTGCGACCGGCGTCCTCGTCCTCGCCAACGACGCCAGCGGCGACTACGTGCGCGACTCCGCCGCGACCTTCGACCTCGGCCGCGACTTCGGCCTGCCGAGTGCCGTCGCGGTCGTCGCGGGCACCTCGCGCGCGGGACGCGAGTTCGTCGTCGTCTCTTCGAGCGGCTACTTCAACAGCGAAGACCCGAACGACCCGAACAACGAGGACTCGCCGGGCGTCGTCCTGCTCGTGCGCGAACCCGCGACCCGCGGGTTCGACTCCTCACGCGCGCGCACGCTCGTCGCGGTCGGCGACGACCGGCTCTTCAACGCCAACGGCCTCGCGCTTCTTCCCAACGGCAATCTTCTGATTGCCGATTTCCAGTCGAACGAGTTGCGCGTCGTCCGCGACACAGACGGCGACGGCATGCCCGACACGCTCGACGCGAAACCCTTCTACTCTTTCCCCTTCGACACGGACGCGCCGCTCGACGTGGCGGCCAACTCGCGCGGCGTCGTCTTCACGCACTCGGAGGGGAACGACACGTACATGCTCGCCGTCTACGACACGGACGGCGACGGCTTCGCGGACGCGGACGAGGTCTGCGTCGAAGGTCTCTCGATAGACAACAACTTCGTCCTGCACGGCCTGACGGTCTCGCGCGAGGGGACGGTCTACGTCATACAGGACGCGACGGGCGAGAGCGACCTGCCGGCCGACGGCGGCAACGGCGGCATCCCGCACGTCTACGCCTTTCCAGACCCCGCGCTCAACGGGGTGCTGCGCGACGGCGACGCCTTCGTCCTCGCCGACGACGAGTTTACGCAGGCTTATTCCGGGCTCGCCTTCGGCGTCGAGACCGTGCTCGCGCCCGTCGCGCGGTTCTCCGTCACCAACAGCGCGAGCCTGCAAGGCGACGCGCCGACGGGCGGCCTTGCGACCATCGACGGCAACGGACTGACGCGCGGCCAGAGCGGCGCGACGCAAGGCGAGGCTTTGGCGCGCGGCGTCCGCGTGACAATCGAAGGGCTGGAAGCGCCCGTCCTCTCCTTCGACGACTCGAAGATTCACGTCCAGGTTCCCGAAGCGCTCGGCACGGGCTTGGCTTCAGTCGTCGTCACCGTCAACGGCAGCGTGACGGCGGCCGACGACGCGGAGTTCGTTAAAGCCAACCCCGGCCTCTTCACAGTCCCGCAGACGGGGACGGGCGAGGCGGTCGCGCTGCTCGTCTCCGGCCTTTTCTACACGCGCGCGCCCTTCCCGGCGCGCACGGGCGGCGCCGCGTCCGAGGTCGCGTTCTTCGGCACGGGCTGGCGCAACGCGCTGCCCGTCACGGTGCAGATCGGCGGCAAGGCGGCCAAGGTCAACTACGCCGGCCCCTCCGGCGGCTTCCCCGGCCTCGACCAGATCGACGCCGAAATCCCCAACGGCCTCAACGGCCCCGCCGCCGTCGTCGTCAACGCCGGCGGCGCGACCAGCCGCACCGGCGTTTTCATCACCGTGCAGTGACCTTTCGACAGTTGAGTTTAACCGAGAAAAATTAACCACAGAGACACAGCTTGGAGCTTTAGCCGTCAACAAGCTGTGTCTCTGTGTCTCTGTGGTTAATCCTCTTTCACTCCACCCGCTCGCCTCGACAGTGTTATATTCTCCTTCACTTCAAACGCACATGGACTTGCACAACATCAAGACGCCGTCGCTCGTGCTCGACGCGGGTCGCGTGCGGCGGAACGCGGAGCGGATGGCGGCGCGCGTCCGCGGCTTCGGGGCGACCCTGCGCCCGCACGTCAAGACGCATAAGTGCGTCGAGGTGGCGCGCATCCAGGCCGAGGCGGGTGCGGGCGGCATCACCGTCTCTACGCTCGCCGAGGCGCGAGCCTTCGCCGCGCACGGGTTCACCGATATCACCTACGCGGTGCCAATCGAGCCGGGGAAGTTCGAAGAGGCGTTAGAGCTGTCGAAGCTCTGCGAACGCTTCGCGCTCATCACGGACGACCCGTCAATCCCGCCGCTGCTCGACGAGGCCGCGCGGGGCGCGGGGGTGACGCTCGACCTCTTCCTGAAGGTCGATTGCGGCTACCACCGCTGCGGCGTCGAGCCCGAAAGGCCCGAGGCGCTCGAAATACCCCGCCGCATCGAAGACGCGTCCAACCTGCGCTTCGCGGGCATCCTCACGCACGCCGGCCACTCTTACCACGCGCGCACGCAAGCGGAGCTTCTCGCCATCGCCAGGCACGAGCGCGACGTGATGACCGAGTTCGCCGCACGCCTGCGCGCGGAAGGCGTCGAAGTGCAGACCGTCAGCGTCGGCTCGACCCCGACCGCGACGCACTACGACCACCTCGAAGGCGTGGACGAGGCGCGGCCGGGCAACTACATCTTCTTCGACGCCTTCCAGGCCACGCTCGGCAGTTGCGCGTTCGAAGACTGCGCGCTGACGGTGCTCGCGGCGGTCGTCCACCGCGACCGCGCGCGGCGCAAGGTCGTGCTCGACGCGGGCGCCATCGCGCTCTCGAAGGATCGCGGCCCCTCGGAGTTCGACCCCGCCTGCGGCTACGGCCGCGTGCTCGACCTCGAAGGCGCCGAGACGGGCCTGCGCGTCTCCGCGCTCTCGCAGGAGCACGGCGAAGTTCAGGTGGAGGACGACAGACTGCTCGACGCGCTCTCCGTCGGCGCGCGCGTCCGCGTCCTCGCCAACCATTCGTGCCTCTCCGCCGCGCAGCACGCGCACTACCACGTCCTCGAAGGCGCGCGCGTCGTTGACCGCTGGGAGATACAGAGGGGCTGGTAAGCGAAGATGACAGTAACCAAACTCATAAACCTCGAAGCATTCAACGAAGACGAGGAGTTGAACGTCGTCATCGAGACGCCGAAGGGGAGCCGCAACAAGTACAACTTCGACGAGAAGCTCGGGCTCTTCAAGCTGGGCGGCGTGCTGCCTTCGGGCGCCTCGTTCCCCTTCGACTTCGGCTTCGTGCCCTCGACGGTGGGCGGCGACGGCGACCCGCTCGACGTGCTGGTGCTGATGGACGAGCCGGCCTTCGCGGGCTGCCTCGTCCGCACGCGCCTCGTCGGCGTCGTCGAGGCCGAGCAGACCGAGCGCGACGGCGAGACCGAGCGCAACGACCGCCTCATCGGCGTCGCCGCCGAGTCGCGCCTCCACACGGGCGTCCGCTCGCTCGAATCCCTAAGCCCGGCGCTCCTCGAAGAGATCGAACACTTCTTCATCTCCTACAACCAGATTAAGGGTAAGGAGTTCAAACCCCTCGCCCGCTCCGGCCCCAAGCGCGCGCGCGGGTTGGTCGAGGAAGGGATGAAGCAGTTCAAGCGTTCGAAGAGAAAAAGGTCTTCGTCGAAGAAGGGCAAGAAGAAGTGAGTTTTATTACCTTACCCTTGAGCGTAGCGGGCGACTAGATTTAACGCAGAGGACGCGGAGGCGCAGAGGGCGCAGAGGAATTTACAGTTTCCTCTGCGCCCTCTGCGCCTCCGCGTCCTCTGCGTTGAAAATGGTCTACGCCAATTACTGCTTCGGGTACAGGTATCTGAGTATCGGCTCGACGCGCTCGGCCCACGCGGCTTCGGTGTGCCGGGCGCCCTGGGCCTCGTGGTAGCGCAAGTCCTGGTCGAGGTTCCAGCCTTTTGCCAGGAGCGCGTCGCGCAGGAGGCGCGCGTCGTCGAGCGCGCGCGCGCCCTCCTCCGTCCCCATGTCGAGCCAGATGCGCGCGCCCGTCCTGGACTCCAAAGCCGCCACGTCGCCGAGGATGTGCCGCCCGTCCCACCACACGGCGGGCGAGACGACGGCCAACTTGCCGAAAACGTCCGCGTGGCGCAGGCCCAGGTACGCCGTCACGAGCCCGCCCAGACTCGACCCGCCCAATCCCGTGTCGCACACGCCCGCGAGCGTGCGGTAGTGCGCGTCGATGAAGGGCTTCAACTCCTCGACGATCAGGCGGCCGTAGAGGTCTGCCTTCCCGCCGACCTTGAGCCGCGGGCAAACGCTCGGCGTGTACTCCTCGACGCGCTCGCGCCCTGTGTTGTAGATGCCGACGACGACGACGGGCTCGATGGCCTGTTGGCGGACGAGCGCGCCGGCCGTCTGCCCGAAGCGCCAGTCCTGCCCGGGGATGTATGCGGTCGCGCCGTCGAAGAGGTTCTGGCCGTCGTGCAGGTAGAGCACTGGGTAGCGCCGCGGGGGCTCTGCGTAGTAGCCGGGCGGCAGGTAGACGAGCACGTCGCGCGCCGTCGGCAGGAACTTCGAGCGGAAGCCGGCGTGCTTGCGGAACTCGCCGTCGGGCGTTGGCGGAACGACGCAAGGCGTCTGCGGCGTCTGGGTCGTGACCTGCATGCTTTACGTTGAAGAAATGCGCACGGCCCCGGCCGGGATGGTCGCGGCGGCGCGCTCGCTCAAAGTTTCTACGGTTCAGCTCAGGGTTGGGACGGCTCAGCCCTCGGCCTCGCGTTCGATGGCGGCTTCGCCGCCGACGCGGGCCGCGGCGCGGCCGAGGATGAGGAGCACGACGACGGCCAGGAGCGTCGCCAGGATGGCGTAGGTGAAGAGGCCGGCGAGGCTATCGTCATCGCCCAGGAGTTTCTTGATGAGGGCTTTGATGGCCTCGTTCCACGCGAGCGCCGCGACCAGCCCGAGCGAGGCCGAGGCGAGCGTAATCATCGTCTGAAGGAGGACGCGCGTTCTGTTCATCGGATTCTCCGCGGAAGGGTGGCGCCGGCCCTTCGGGCCGCACGCGCGCACGACACTTTACATTTCTACGTGACCCCGCGCCGCGCGTCAACCGAAAAGTTTTCCCCGTTAATCAGCTCCCCCCGCCGGCCTTCAGACGGCGCTTGTGCTCGGCGAGCATGTTGCAGAAGAGTGCGCCCTGGGAGACGGCGTCGTCGAGCGCCTTGTGCGTGTAGGGCAGGTCGTCGAACCAGTTGCGCGGCATGTTGCGCTTGACCGTGCTGAGGAAGTCGTGCCCCGTCAAGGCCATCGCGAAGGTCTTGATGTCGAGCGCGTGCCAGCCGAAGGGGTTCTCGCCGGCGAAGCGGTTGAGGTACCAGCAGACGAACATGAAGTCGAAGGCCGCCGGGTAGGCGACGAAGACGGGCTCGCCCGGCAAAGACTTCAGCCAGTCGAGGTAGCGCCGCATCGCCTCCTCCGGCGGCAGCAAGTCCTTTCGGCAGGCGGCCCACGCCTCGGGCTGCGTCTTCCACCACTTCATCGTCTCGGGGTGCTGCGCGGCGCCGGGCAGCGTCTCAAGGTTCGCGCTGAAGCCGCCGTGGAGCGTCTTGTCCGGCAGGTAGGCGGCCGACCCGATGCTCAGCATAGAGTAGACGCCGGGGATCGGCCCGTCCGTCTCCACGTCCGTGCTGACGTAAATTTCCAAAACGGTTCCCTCCTCTGGCTCGTGTGAACGCGTCCCCGCGGGGCGTGCGCCCGCGTCCGTTGCCGCCGCGCGGGGCGGCGTGCTAAAAGGTCAAACGATGAAAGAGTACGGAGTGAGGCGGCTCCTCAGCATACTACTTTTCACGGCGCTCGCGGCACAACTGGCCGCGGGCGCGCAGGAGACGCCCGCGCCTTTCTACCGCGCCTTCGACGCGAAGGGCAACGCCGTCACGCTCCGGACGATTGTTGACTCGCTCGAACGCGCCGACGTGCTCTTCGTCGGCGAGACGCACGACAACCCGGTCGCGCATCTGTTAGAGGCGGAGTTGCTGCGCCGCACCGAGGAGACGTTCGGCGCCACCTCGCAGAAGCACCGGGCCGTCGCGCTCTCGCTTGAGATGTTCGAGCGCGACGTGCAGACGGTCGTGGACGAATACCTGGCGGGGCTCATCACGGAGCGACACTTCCTCCTGAGCAGCCGGCCTTGGAATAATTACCAGATGGACTACCGGCCGCTCGTCGAGTACGCGCGCGAGCAACACCTGCCCGTCATCGCGGCCAACGCGCCCGCGCGCTACGTCTCAAGAGTTTCGAGCCAGGGCCCTGACTCGCTGAAGGCGCTCCCGCAGGTCGCCGTCAAGTCGTGGCTGCCGCCGCTGCCCTTCCCCGCGGCTTCGGAAGGCTACGCGGCGAAGTTCAACCGCTTCATGGCGGGCGACGGCGCGGGCGCGCAGATGCCCGCGAGCCAGCACGGCGGCCTCCACCTGCTCGAAGCGCAGACCCTGCGCGACGCGTCGATGGCCTACGCCGTCTCCGAGTACCTCAAGCGCGTGCACGACCCGCTGGTCGTCGAGGTCAACGGCACCTTCCACAGCGAGGAGCGCATGGGCGTCCCCGAACAGCTCGCGCACTACCGCCCGAAGGCGCGCGCCGTCGTCGTCACCATCCTCCCCGCCGACACCTTCCCCAACTTCGACGCAGACCTCGGCCGCCTCGGCGACTTCGTAATAATTACTGACCCCGCTGCGGGGGGCAGTAGGCAGTAGGCAGATGGCAGTAGGCAGATGGCAGTAGGCAGTTAAGACAAATCCTCTTCAACTGCCTACTGCCATCTGCCTACTGCCTACTGCTTTTCCCCGCTTGCCAGAACGCGTTTCGGCAGGCAAAATAGCCGTTGCTTTTGTCGTCGCCATTCGCGACCGAGAGGCGGGTGTTGCGGATTTAACCGATAGAGTTTAAGAGCCAAACCAATACAGGGTCGCAAGTGTTCGCCGGGCGCCGCAGTCGCCGGGCGCGTGTTTCATCAGTTTTTGAACGGAGAAAAGTCATGGCAACAGTCGTCGTCAACCAGGGCGAGTCAATCGAGAGCGCGCTGCGCCGCTTCAAGCGCAAGGTGATGTCCGAGGAGATCATCAAGGACGCGAAGAAGCACGCCTTCTTCATGTCCCGCGGCCAGAAGGCCAAGCTCAAGTCCGCCCTCGCCCGCAAGCGCAACAAGCGCAAGTCG
>JAFAVK010000126.1 GCA_019242475.1 Acidobacteriota bacterium
GGAGCCGATGGTGACGCCGAGGAAGCCGATCATGACCGGCTCGATGAGCGTCAGCAGGGAGGCGATGGCCGAGTCCACCTCCTGCTCGTAGAAGTCGGCGATCTTGCCGAGCATCGCGTCGAGCGCGCCCGTCTGCTCGCCGATGGCGATCATCTGCGAGACCATGTTGGGGAAGACATCGGTCGCCTTCAGCGGCTCGACCACCGACTCGCCGCGCTCCACGCCCGCCCGCACCTTGTGGATGGCCTCTTCGAGGATCATGTTGCCGGCCGTGCGCGCCGTGATCTCCAGCGACTGGAGGATGGGCACGCCCGACGAGAGCAGCGTCGAGAGCGTGCGCGAGAAGCGCGCCACCGCGATCTTGCGCAGGATGGAGCCGATGATGGGCACCTTGAGCAGGATCGAGTCGATGCGCCGGTGCCCGCCCGGCGTCCGGTAGTAGAACTTGAGGGCGACCACGGTCGCCACGATGACGCCGAGGATGAGCAGGCCGCCGATCCCCGCCAGGAAGTCGCTGATGCCGACGACGACGCGCGTCGGCATCGGGAGCTGCTCGCCCGGGCCGAGCAGGCCCGTGAAGATGCTCTGGAACGAGGGGATGACGAAGACCATGATGACCGCGATCACCGCGACGGCGATGACGATGACGGCCGCCGGGTAGATCATCGCCGAGATCACGTCGCGCCGCAGCTTGACGATCTTCTCGATGTAGGAGGAGAGGCGCTGGAGGATGAGGTCGAGGATGCCGCCCGCCTCGCCCGCCTCGATCATGTTGACGAAGAGCGAGTCGAAAGTCTTTGGGTGGCGCGCCATGGCGGCCGCGAGCGTCGAGCCCTCCTCCACGTCCTGGCGCGTCTGCGTCAGCACCATCTGGAAGTTCTTGTTCTCCTGCTGCTGCGCGAGAATCTCCAGGCACTGCACGAGCGGCAGGCCGGCGTCGATCATCACCGAGAACTGGCGGGTGAAGATGGAGAGGTCTTTGGCGGCGACCTTCTTGCTCCGGCCGCCGAGCTTCGGCACGGCGATCTCGCGCCCCTTCTCCTTGACCGAGGTGAGCATGACCTGCTCGCGCCGCAGGAGCTGGCGCAGCATGTCGCGGCTGTCGGCCAACCTCTCGCCGACGATCACCTCGCCCATCCGGTTCCGACCTTTGAAGACGTATGTGGGCATGAACAACTCCTAAGTGATGAGTGATGAGTGATGAGTGATGAGTGGGAGAGTTTGTAACTCATCACTCATCACTCATCACTCATCACTGTCTTACCTTGCTCCCGGGCGGGCGCCGACGGGGCGGCCCTGGGCGTAGGGGGAGGGGTGCGGGCGCGCGCCGGGGGCGCCGGGTGCGCCGTTGCCGGTGTTGACGCCCGCGCCGTGCTCGATCAGCTCGCGCAACTCGTCGGCGTTAGACGACCGCTGCATCGCCGCCTCGACCGAGATGAGCCGCTTGTGGTAGAGCGTGGCGAGCGCCTGGTTGAAGGTCTGCATGCCGTGCTTGCCCTGGCCCGTCTGCATCATCGAGTAAATCTGGTGCACCTTGTCCTCGCGGATGAGGTTGCGGATGGCGGGGTTCGGGACGAGTATCTCGAGCGCCATCGCGCGCCCGCGCCCGTCGGCGCGCGGGATGAGCGACTGGCAGAGGATGCCTTCCAGGACGAGCGAGAGCTGCGCGCGAATCTGCGCCTGCTGCGCCGAGGGGAAGACGTCGATGATGCGGTTGATGGTCGAGGCCGCGGAGTTGGTGTGCAGCGTGGCGAAAGTCAGGTGGCCCGTCTCGGCGATGCGCAGCGCGGATTCAATCGTTTCGAGGTCGCGCATCTCGCCGACGAGCACCACGTCCGGGTCTTGACGCAAAGCAGTCCTGAGAGCTTCGGCGAAGCCGTGCGTGTCGGCGCCGACCTCGCGCTGGTTGACGATGCAGGACTTGTGCGCGTGCAAAAACTCGATGGGGTCTTCGATGGTGACGATGTGCTCGTGCCGCTCGCGGTTGACCTTGTCGAGCATGGCGGCGAGCGTCGTGGACTTGCCGGAGCCGGTGGGGCCGGTGACGAGGATGAGCCCGCGCGGCTTGTCGCACAGGCTGGAGACGACGGGCGGCAGGCCGAGGTCGTCGAACGACTTGATCTCGTAAGGGATGGCGCGGAAGACCGCGCCGACCGCGCCGCGCTGGTTGAAGAGGTTGGCGCGGAAGCGCGAGAGGCCGCGCACGCCGAACGAGAAGTCGAGTTCGAGGTTCTCCTCGAAGCGGTGCTTCTGCGCGTCGGTGAGCACGGAGTAGGCGAGCGACTTGGTGTCGGCCGAGGCGAGCGTGCGCACGCCCTCGACGGGCCGCAGGTGCCCGTCCACGCGCACCTGCGGCGGCGTGTTCGTCGTCAGGTGCAGGTCAGAACCGCCCATCTCGATCAGCTTCTTCAGCAGGTCGGAGAGCGAGAGCGGCTCCTGCGGCTGTTCTTGTCCGGTCATAAGGTTTCCCTGTGTCAGAAGGTTTCGGCCGCCGAGGGCCTTTGCGGGTTGGGAGAGGGGAGGGCGGGTGCGGCCCGCCCCCCGCGTCCTTACTTCTGCGAGGCCGTGTTACGGCTCGCGGCGGGTTGGAGCGAAGCCATGAACTGCTCGGAGCCGGCCGCGACGGGCGCGGCGAACTCGAAGGGGGCCGTCGTGGCGAGGCTGTAGAGGCGGCCGTCGATCTCCGTGAAGTAGAAGGTCAGGGACTGCGCGGGCGCGCCCGGCGTGCCGGTCTGCGCCTGCACGACGAAGACCTTGCGGCCGTGCAGCTCCTGTACGAAGTCGTTGGTCACCCAGCCGCCCTCGGCCACCATCCGGTCGATGACCGTGCGGCGCAGCGCCGCCACGGGCGTCCCGCCCAAAGTCTTCGTCTTCGGGCCGGCGCTCACGCCCGCCAGCTCCGCGCCCGACAGCGAGACCGGCGCGACGACGGCCGTCCCGGCCGCGCGCCCGTCCGCGGCCGCCACGGTGAAGACGGCCGCGCCCGAGCGCCCCCTGCGCCCGGCAGTCCAGTTGTGCGGCGTCTCGAAGTCGAAGGGGAGGAGCGAGCTGCGCGCCGGCTCGGCCGCGCGCGCCGAGGTCGAGGCGAGCGTCGCGGGAGCGGCGGGTTTCTTCGTCGTCAAGGCGAGCGCCGGAGGGGTCGTTCCGTCCGCCGGCACGAACGGCGCGTTGGCGTTCGCGTTGAAGGTCAGCAGCGCGGTGTTGATTCCGGGGTTGGCGTCCCCGCGGGCCTGGTCGGTGAGGCGGCGGCGCTCCAGGGCGCGGGCGCGGCGGGCGCGCGCGAGCGCGCGGTGGCGCCGCCACCAGGCGCGCGAGTGCTTGCGGTGGCGCTTGCGGGAACTCACCGCGGAGCTGCGGCTCCACTTGGCGAGCGACTCCGTGATGGGCAACATCCCCGCCGTCGTGACGAGGACGAGAAGCGTTAGCGTGACGACTCGCAGCCTGTTCATGTTCTATGCCACCGTTTCGCGCACCACCTCTTCGAGCGTGGTGATGCCGTTCCGAATCTTTTGCAGCCCCGACTCGCGCAGCGTGATCATGCCGTCCTCGATGGCGCGCTTGCGCAGCTCAAGGGCCGAGGCGCCGATCAGGATCAGCTCGCGGATCTCGTCGGTCACCTCCATCACCTCGTAGAGGCCGACCCGCCCCTTGTAGCCCGTGTTGTTGCACTTCTGGCAGCCCGTGCCCTTGTAGGTCTTGAGCTGCGCGGCCTCCTCCTTCGAGAAGCCGACCTCGATCAGCCCTTCGGCGGGGACGTGGTGCTCGGCCTTGCAGTCCTTGCAGACGCGCCGGATGAGGCGCTGCGCCTGGATGAGGTTGACGGAGGTCGCGACGAGGAAGGGCTCGATGCCCATGTTCATCAGGCGGGAGATGGTGGAGGGCGCGTCGTTGGTGTGGAGGGTCGAGAGGACGAGGTGGCCGGTGAGCGCGGCCTTGATGGCGATCTCGGCCGTCTCGAAGTCGCGGATCTCGCCGACGAGGATGATGTTCGGGCCTTGCCGGAGGAAGCTGCGGAGCGCGGCCGCGAAGTTCAGCCCGATCTGCTCCTTCATCTGCACCTGGTTGATGCCCGGCAGGTTGAACTCGACCGGGTCTTCCGCGGTCATGATGTTCGTCTCGGTCGTGTTTAAAGCCTGGAGCGCCGAGTAGAGGGTGTTCGTCTTGCCGGAGCCGGTGGGGCCGGTGACGAGCACCATGCCGTAGGGCTTCGTGATGTTGCGCTGGAACTTGACGAGGCTCTCGGGCTCGAACCCGAGCTTCGTCATGTCGAGCATCAGCTTCTCCTTGTCGAGGAGGCGGAGCACGACCTTCTCGCCGAAGAGCGTCGGGAGCGTCGAGACGCGGAAGTCCAGCTCGCGCGAGCGGCCGTGCACCTTGAGCTTGATCTTGATGCGGCCGTCCTGCGGCAGGCGCTTCTCGGCGATGTCGAGCTTGGAGAGAATCTTGAGGCGGGAGATGAGCGCGTCGCGCAGGCGGAGCGGCGGGTGCATCACGTCGTAGAGCACGCCGTCGATGCGGAAGCGGATGCGCATCTCCTTCTCGTAGGGCTCGATGTGGATGTCCGACGCCCCGCGCTGGAGCGAGTCGGCCAAAAGCACGTTGACGAGCCGGACGACGGGCGCGTCCTCGCTCATCCGCGTGAGGTTCGAGAGGTCGATCTCGTCGTTCTCTTCGATGACTTCGAGCGCGTCGGCGCCGTCGGCCGCGAAGTCCAGCTCGTCGAGCGTCATCGAGGACTGCGGCAGCGCCTCGACCTGGTTGTTGTACTGGCTGTCCTCCTCCTCTATGTTCCGCGCCAGCTCGATCTCGCGCGAGCTGGAGTAGTAGCGCGAGATGGCCTCCTGCACGCTCGCCTCGGAGACGACCACCGGCTCGATGTTGAGCCCCGTCATGAACTTGATGTCGTCCATGGCGAAGACGTTGGTGGGGTCTACCATCGCCAGCGTCAGCGTCGCGCCGACGCGGGAGAGCGGGAGCACCGAGTACTTGTCGGCCACGTCGCGCGGGATGAGCCGGATGACCGACTCGTCCACGTCGAACAGCTCCAGGTTGACGGAGGGCACGCCGTACTGCCTGGAGAGCACGGCCGTAATCATGTCGTCCGAAACGAGCCCCATCTTGACCAGGTTGAAGCCGAGCCGGCCCCCGTGCTCCCTCTGGAATTCGAGGGCTTCGCGGAGCTGGTGCGGGGTCAGGAGATTTTCGCGGACGAGGATTTCG
>JAFAVK010000120.1 GCA_019242475.1 Acidobacteriota bacterium
AACGAGAGATTCAACGCGCGCGAGCCTTACAGCGACCCTCCGCCCGCGAGCCGCCTGCGCTTCCGCAGGTACCAGCCGGGCGGCGCGCTCGGCGGCCCCATCAAGCGTGACCGCTTGTTCTTCTATCTCGCGGCGGAACAGGAACACGTGACGGGTGAAGACGAATCAGAGGTTGGCCGCGCCGCACGCGCCCGCGTCAACTCTCTGCTGGCTACCGGCATCGCGCCCCGCCTCCCGGTGCGCTCACTCACCGGGCGTCGTTTCCCCACGGGTGCGGACGAGACGGAAGCCGCCGGCAAGTTGACTTACGTCGCCGGCACACGCCACACGCTCAACTTCCGCCTCGCCTTCACCGACGCACGCGACCGCGGCGACGCCTTCAACGCCGACACCCTGAGCGACCCGACCGCGCGCGGAAGCAGTTACACGAAGGACTACCAGTTGACCGGCTCGGCCATCTCCGTCCTGTCGCCCCGGGTCGTCAACGACTTTCGAGCGCAGGTCAGCTCACGCCACGTCGTCACGCGCTCAGGCGAAAGGGTCGGCCCCGGAGTAGAGATCGCGGGGCTGGCGCGCTTCGGCCGCCCGTATGACGCGGACACGGCGCGGCGCGAGACGCGCGGGCAGTTCGTTGATAACGTCTCACTGTCTCGCGGACGCAGCGAATGGAAGGCCGGCGCGACCGTCAACCACGTGTCCCTCGATACGGACGCGCAGGAAGGTACGGGCGGCCTCTTCGTCTTCCGCTCGCTCGACGACTTCGCCGCCGGTCGCCCGGCGCTCTGGCGGCAGGCTTTCGGCGATTCGCGCACGCGGTTCGGCGTGACGAGCTTCGGCGGCTTCCTGCAAGACCAATGGCGCGCGTCGCCACATCTGACGCTTAATCTCGGCGCGCGCTACGACGTGGAGCGTTTGCCACAGCCATTCCGCGCCGACGCCAACAACTTCAGCCCGCGTCTCGGTCTCGCCTGGTCTCCGTCAAGTGAATGGGTCGTGCGGGGAGGCTTCGGACTCTTTTACGACCGGCTGCCGCTCGCCTTCCTCAATCGCGCGGTTCAGAAGAATGGTAGCCAGTCCTTTGAGCAGGTCGCCACGGACGCGGACGCCGCCGCGGTCTTTACGGTGACGCAAGGCGGTCGCGCCCTCGCCCCCGTCGCCCGCATCGCCCCGTCCGTCTTCCGCGCCGACCCGAACTTCGTCACCCCGTACAGCATACAGGCCAACGCCGGCGTCGAGCGGCTTCTATCAGCGGACGTGACGGTGCGCGCCGACTACCTCTTCACGCGGGGCGTCCACCTGCCTCGCACGCGAAACGTCAACCTGCTGCCGCCCCTCGCGCTGGCCGCGGCCAACGCCGTCTCGCTCGGCTTCCCGTCTCCGACGCCGCAGCAGCTCGGCCGGTCGGTCTTCGGCCCCGGGCGGGTTGACTCGCGCTTTGATGCCGTCTATCAGCTCGAAGACACGGCGAACTCGACCTACAACGGTTTCACGCTGTCGCTTACCAAGCGGCTCAGTGACGAGTTCGAGCTGCTGGCCTCTTACACGCTCTCGAAGGCGACGGACGACGCTTCGGACTTTGACGAGCAGCCGCAGAATCCTTACGACCTGCGGGCGGAGCGCGCCCTATCACGACAGGACGTGAGACACAGGTTTGTCGTCAGCTCTCTGTTTGATCTGCCGTTCGGCGAGGAGGAAGAGGATAAGGGGGGCAGTAAAGAGGGCGACGATCTGCTCGGCGCGATCCTAGGTCATATCGAGGTCGCGCCGATTGTGACGATCAGTAGCGGGCGGCCGGTCAACCCTTTGACCGGCGCGGACGAGGAGCGCGGCCGCGCCTTTCCGCTCGCCTCGCGTCCGCTCGGCCTCGCCCGGAACAGCTTACGCACGCCGGGCTTCGTCAACTTCGACCTGCGGGCGCTGAAGTATTTTCCGTTCGGAGAGAAGCGGAGGCTCGATCTCGTCGTCGAGTTCTTCAACCTCTTCAACCACCCGAACGTCACGGGCGTCAATCAGTTCTACGGGTCGGGAGCTTCGCCGCTCGCCACGTTCACCGCGCCCACGTCATTTTCGTCTCCGCGACAGCTCAGGTTCTCCATTGATCTTGAGTTCTAAGGGTCGTAGGAGACGGCGAGGCGCGTACTCGGAAGTTGACACACTATAGGCACACAAAACGGGCGGCCCTAATTTAGGGCCGCCCGTTTGCTTGTTGCCTTAGTTGAACTGGGAGGCAGGGACTCGAACCCCGATAGCCAGATCCAGAGTCTGGAGTCCTACCATTGGACGACCTCCCAACGTCTGACGAGATTAAATTTACAAACGGGCCGGGCGGTTGTCAAATGCCGAGCAAGCGGTCTCGACGTGCGGCAAAACTGATGCATTTTCCCCTTCCCTTGAGGTAGTCCAGACGCCCCGCCCTCTTGCCTCGGGGCTAGTGAGGGGGCACAATGCGTGGTCGGCGGGAGTGCCCCGAACCCTCAAAGCGTTGCGCGAGCCCGCGGGGGCGTCTGCCGGGAAAGCCTTTAAGACGATGAGTGAAAACGAAGCGCGGCCGCCCGTACTGACCGAGGAGCAGTTGAGCCGCGTCGTCGGCGAGTGCGAGGCGCGGCTGACCGAGTACGCCGAGCTGGCCGCGCACGTGCGGCACGAGATCAACAACCCCCTGACCGGGCTCATCGGCCAGGCCCAGCTCCTCCTGCGCGAGGAGCTGAGCGACACGGCCCGCCGCCGCGTCCAGACCATCGAGCACCTCGCCAACCGCATCCGCGACACCGTCGCAAGCCTTCGCGAGATACAGACCCCGCAGCCGACCCCGCGCCCCGCGGGCGGCGCCCCCAACCGCGACGGCGCCGACGACCCGCCGCGCCACTAAAGAGCCTTTTCTAAAACCTCCCCGCGCGGTCGGCGCCTCCGGCGTGAGACTCGCGTGAGCCCCACGCCGGGGCGCGACGGTCGCCGCGCTCTCCCCAGCGCACGGCGGCCGAGCCCTTAAACTCCGCTCACTCGCGCGCCGTGACGTTGACCGTCGCCGCGCCGCTGACGGTCGCGTCGAAGCGCTTGCCCTCGGGCACGACGGCGTTCTCGCCGCGCTTGAAGCCGTGGAGGAGCGCGACGGGCGGGGCGAACCAGAAGATGGCTCCCGTCAGAATCATCTGCGTCGCCACCTTCGCCCCCTTGCTGTCGCCGACCGAGCGCCCCGAGAACTGGACGGGAAGGCGCGCGCCGTCGGCGGCCGTCACCTCCTTCATCGTCCAGGCGATGCGACCGGCACGGCCCCAGTGGCCGCCGCGCTCGGCCTGCGTCACGAACGCCGTCGCCACGGCCCCCTTCTCGATGACGACCTGCCCGTCCACCAGCACCGGGTTGACGACGCGGAAGCTGACGGCGTCGCCCGCGCGCACGAGCTGCGAGTTGATGGTGTAGGCCGTCTCAAGCTCGACCGGCGTCCCCGCGGGCACACGGACGGCGACGCGGCGCGCGGGCTGCGGGTTGCACTTCGGAGACATCACCATCACGAGCAGCAGCGCGTCGGGGACGCCCGACTCCTTCAGCCGGCCGAGCGCCGCGGGCGAGGTGTCAAAGTCGCAGGGCGAAGCCTTGATCTTCTCGACGACGATTTCGGTCGCGAGCTTCGCCTCCACCATGCTCAGCACGTCCGCGTTGGTCAAAGGCCTCGCAGGTTGCGCCTGCGGCGGGGCTGACGGTTGGACAATTTTCGCTGCGTCGGGCGACTGCGCCGCGGCCGCGCGGAGGATTAAGAGTAAGAGTAAGAGGGCGGAAAATGTTCGTCTCATTGTATGCGCTCCTTGAGGGCGTTCCCCAATAGAGAAAGGGCGCGGCAAATCGAGTGCCGCGCCCTTTCTACCTCGGGCGTGCGCGCGTGACGGGCGCGCCTGTGCCACTTCTCAAGGTGTCATACGGTCGCCGTCTCCTCTTCGACGAGGTAGGGCGTGGCGGACGGCCCGGCCGGCGCCTCCACGTCTTCGGCGAGGATGGCCTGGACGACGGGCAGGCTTAAAGAACGAGACTTCTCGATGCCGGGGACGTGCTTGCCCTTGGCGTAGACGGCGTGGCGGCCGTGCTCCTTGTACCACTCGGCGAGGCCGGCCGTCTTGTGCATGTTCTCGATGATCTGCCGCCAGCCGACGCCCGTGTTGTAGGCGCAGAACGAAATCTCGCCCTCCTGTGTGCCGTAGGGGATGACGCACATCTCCGTGCGGCGGAAGTCGTAGTTGAACAAGTCCTGGAACCACATGCCCTCGACGCAGAGGACGCGCCACACGTCGGCCGGGTCGTCCGCCTTCTGCTGCATGCGGTCGTTGCGGTCGGAGTTCGAGCTGGTCGAGGAGGGCTTGAAGAGGTTGATGATCTGCGAGACGGGGAAGCCCTCGGGCGCGCGCTCCGGCTGGAAGTTGCGCATGATCGCCATGGCGAGCTGCGCCATCGTCAGCTTCTTGCCGCGCGCCGTGTCGGTGATGACCGACACGTCCTTCATGAACTGCTCGTAGTCGAAGAACTCGAAGAGGGACTTGAACTCGCCGGTGTGGCGGTTGACGACCGCGAGCGTGAAGATGCCGCAGTTCGGGTGGCAGTTGCAGGAAGACCAGCCCCACGGCGCGTCCGCGCCTTGCAGCATGTCCATCACCGACGTGAAGGCCGAATACGAAGAGAGCGGGAACCAGTCGCGCAGCGCCTCCATCCGGCCGTCGAGCTGCTGCTCCAAATCCTCGGCCATGCCGGCGAGCGTGTAGCGCTGCTGCTCGCGGACGTGGTCGGGCACGTCCTCGTCGCGGCCCGTGAAGGAGACGGGCTGGAAGGCGATGGTCTGCACCTTGTCGATGTTCTTGGCGGCGAACTCGACGATCTGGCCGATGGCGTCGTTGTTGATGGTGTTGACGATGGTCGTGACGAGCGTCACCTTGATGCCGACCGACGCGAGATTTTCAATCGCGCGCAGCTTCACGTCGAAGAGGTTGCCGACGCCGCGGTGCTTGTTCTTCTCCTCGGAGACGCCGTCGAACTGCAAGTAGACGCCGTGCTGCCCCGCCGCCTTCGCGGCCTTGCAGAACTCGATGTCCTCGGCGTAGCGGATGCCGTTCGTCGCGGCGAGGATGCGGTAGAAGCCGACCTTCTTCGCGTAGGCGACGGCGTCGAGGAAGTAGGGCGAGAGCGTCGGCTCGCCGCCCGAGAAGAGGATGATGATCTGGCGGCGCGGCTTG
>JAFAVK010000042.1 GCA_019242475.1 Acidobacteriota bacterium
CGGCGGCGGCGGTGGCGGCCGCGGCGGCGGCGGCTACGGCGGCGGCGGCGGCGGCCGTGGCGGCGGCGGTGGCGGCGGCAACCGCGAGCCGCGCTGGTAAGCGCGCGAGCTTTACAAAACTTAACTCGGAAAGAGCCCCGGCCGGAAAACATTCCGCCGGGGCTCTGCGTATGCTTGTGCGTGCCGCGAAGTTGGAGAGCAGAGTCCAAACTTTCCAGTCGATAGAGTCACACGCCCGATGAGGTGCCCCGCCTGCACGTCCGAGATCGCCGTCGAAGGCGAGTCGTGCCCCTCCTGCGGCTCGTCGCTCGACGGGCCGTACGCCGAGACGCGCATCCTGCCCGAAGACTCCAGGCTGCGCTCGGGGCGTAGCTCCGGCCCCGGCCGCAAGACTCCGGCGCACACGCGCACCAACTCAGTCCACTCGACCACCGACGCGCTCGACAACTCGCGTTTCGTCGCCGGCACCATCCTCAACGAGCGCTACCGCGTCGTCGGCCTCCTCGGGCGCGGCGGGATGGGCGAGGTCTACCGCGCCGAAGACCTGACGCTCGGACAGCCCGTGGCCTTGAAGTTCCTGCCCGAGGCCCTGTCGGCCGACGGCGCGGCGCTCGCGCGCTTCCGGCGCGAGGTGAGGGTCGCGCGCCAGATTTCGCACCGCAACGTCTGCCGCGTCTACGACATCGGCGAGGCCGAGGGTTTGCAATTCCTCTCGATGGAGTACGTGCGCGGCGAGGAGCTTTCGTCGGTGCTCAAGCGCTTCGGGCGGCTCCCCGCCGACAAGGCGACCGAGATTGCGCGGCAGTTCTGCGCCGGACTCGCCGCGGCGCACGCCGCGGGCGTGCTCCACCGCGACCTCAAGCCGTCGAACGTGATGATCGACGAGAAGGGCGACGTGCGCGTCACGGACTTCGGGCTCGCGGGGCTGCTCGAAGAGTTCGGCGACGGCGCGGCGCTCGAAGGGACGCCCGAGTACATGTCGCCCGAGCAGTTGGGCGGGCGCGAGCTGAACGAGCGCAGCGACATCTACTCGCTCGGCCTCGTCCTCTACGAGCTGTACACCGGGCGCAAGGCGTTCACGGCCGCCACGCTCGGCGAGCTGTTACGCCTGCGCCGGACGGAGTCGATGCCGGAGCGCGCCTCGGCCATCGTGCGCGACCTCGACCCCTTGGTCGAGCGAGTCATCGAGCGCTGCCTCGCGCCCGACCCGAAGGAGCGGCCGGACTCCGCGCTCCAGGTCGCGAACGCGCTGCCGGGCGGAGACCCGCTCGCGGCCGCGCTCGCCGCGGGCGAGACGCCGAGTCCCGAGATGGTCGCCGCCGCGCCGAAGCAGGGGAGTCTGAGGCCGGCCGTCGCGGTCTCGCTCGCGGCCGGGGCGCTCGCGCTCTTCGCGCTCTGCTTCGCGCTCTCGGGGCGCGTCTACCTGCACGCGCAGGTTCCGATGGAGAAGTCGGCCGAGGCCCTGCGCGACCGCGCGTCGGACGTGGCGCAGAGGTTCGGCTACGAGTCGGCGACCGACAGCGTCTCGGGCTTCAACGTCAACGCGGAGTACATGACCTACGTCGAGGAGCACGACCGCTCGGCCGCGCGCTGGGAGCGCATGAAGGCGGGCCACCCGGCGGGGCTCGTCTTCTGGTACAGGCAGAGCCCGCGCTACCTCGCGCCGTTCAACCGCGACGAGGTGACGCCCTTCGACCCGCCGCGGACGGTCTCGGGGATGGCGAACCTCTCGCTCGACATGCGCGGGCGCCTGCTCGCCTTCGAGGGCGTGCCGCCGCAGACCGCGCCGCCGCAGGAGCAGCCGGCGGCCGGCTTCGACTGGTCGCGCCTCTTCGCGGAGGCGGGGCTCGACCCGACGGCCTTCAAAAAGGTCGAGCCCGTCTGGGTGCCGCCGCACGCCTTCGACGAGCGCGCCGCGTGGGAGGGCACGTATCCGGGGCAGCCCGACGAGAGCGTGCGGGTCGAGGCGGCGGCCTTCCGCGGGCGCCCCGTCTACTTCCAGCTCATCAACCCCTGGAACCCGCCGACGCGCGACGCGCAGCCGCCCGTGCCCGCGGGCACGCGCGTCTTCCTGGCGGTCGTCGTCGTCATCTTCTTCGCGATGATGGCCGGGGCGGCGCTGCTGGCGCGCCACAACCTGCGGCTGGGGCGGGGCGACCGGCGCGGCGCGCTGCGGCTCGCGTCGTTCGTCTTCGCGGGGACGCTGCTCGACTGGCTGCTCACGGCCCACCACGTCCCTTCGCTCATGGAGGAGTTCAACGGCTTCCTCATCAACTTCGCGTGGAGCCTGCTCATCAGCGGCGTGCTGTGGCTCATCTACATGGCGCTGGAGCCTTACGTGCGGCGGCGTTGGCCTGGAAGGATCATCGGCTGGACGCGCCTGCTGGCGGGCGGGTGGCGCGACCCGCTGGTGGGGCGCGACCTGCTGGTGGGGGCGTTCTTCGGCTGCGCGCTGGTGCTGCTGGCCTTCGGGCGGGTGCTGGCGTCCGGGTGGGTTGGGCTGCCGCCGCCGAGGCCGGGGGGCATCCTTTTGCGGGGGTTGCTGCTGCGTTACGCCTTCAGCATGTTGACGGCGCAGGTGCTCGAATCGCTCCTGTTCTCGTCGGTGCTGATGTTCCTGCTGCTGCTGCTGACCATCGTGACGCGGCGCGAGCGGGTCGGCGTGGTGCTGCTCTGGCTGCTCGTCGCGGCCCTCTTCTTCGGGAGCGGCAACCTCGCGCTCGACGCGCTGGCCGGGGTGACGGCCGCGAGCCTCATTCTCTTCGTGCTGCTGCGCTTCGGCATGCTGGCGCTCGTCTTCATGGAGTTCTTCCTGCTCTTCTTCAACCTGTATCCCGTGACGACCGACTTCACCGCCTGGTACGCGGGCACGGCCGCCTTCGGCGCGGCGCTCGGCGTCGCCCTCGTCCTCTACGGCCTCAAGACCTCGCTCGCCGGCCAAACGCTCTTCCGCGGCTCGCTCCTCGGCGACTGAAACCTTAAGGATTTCAAACCTCCGACGCCCGCCGCCGCAAAAAATTCTCCCGCACCGCCGCGCGCGCACCCCGCGCTCTACCGTGTCGGCCCTGCACGCACCCGCGGCAGCACCGACACGAACTGCGACGGCGTCACCCTGACACGCGACTGTACGAATACGGAGTGCAATAGCTCGGATACGGACTGTGAAAGACCCACACGGACTGTGGCAGGTCGGATATGCACTGTGAGGGCTCGGATACGGATCGTGACGGTGCAACTACGGAGCGCGACAGCCGCGATACGGACTGCGGCGACCCCAACACGGACTGTGACGGCATGAATCCCGACCGCGGCAGTTGAGATACGGGACGCGGCGGCACGTATACGTGCCGCGAACTGCCCACACCCGCCGTGAACATAAAAAATAAGTGAAGGCCGCGCGTAAATCCGCCGCGGAGCGGCGCGTGAATGTAGCCCGGCGTTTCAACGCCGGATCAAGGTTGTACAAAAGGGAAGCGGCTCGGACGGGAGGGCGCGCGTGGGTGCGCGCCCCTTTGCCGACCTCTCGAAGAAACAGCGCCGGGACTTTACGCCCGGCGGTTCTCAACGTCAAACGGGCCGGCCGCGCGCTCTCTCTACTTGAGGACTACGTCGCCGATCTGCTGCGCGAGGTCGCCGAGGCGCGCGCCTTCGAGGTTCGACATGATGACGACGGCGAGGCCCTGTTCGGGCTGCATCTGGAGGAAGGTGCTGACGCGCTGCTGCGCGCCGCCGTGGTTGACGACGCGCTCGCCCGTGGGGCGTCGGGTCACGCCCCAGCCGAGGCCGTAGGAGGTCTCCTTGCCGTCCTTCAACTTCTGCGGCGTGAACATCATCTCCAGCGTCGCGCGCTTTAAGAGCCTGTCCGTCTGGAGCGCGACGGCGAAGCGCGCGAGGTCTTCCGCGGTCGAGACGAAGCCGCCGCCCGGCACCTTGTAGCTGTTGTCGGCGAGCGGCGAGTTGGTCAGCACGCCCCTGTCGGTGATGCGGTAGCCCTGCGCCCGGTTGGGGATGATGTCGGCGACGCTGTCCACGCGCATGTGCTCCATCGCGGCGGGCCTCAGGACGTTCTCGCTCACGAAGTCCGAGAACTTCTGCCCCGAGGCGCCCTCGACGACGCAGCCGAGGACGCTGTAGCCGTGCGTCGTGTAGTTGAATTTCGTGCCCGGCTCGAACAGCAGCGGGTCGTCCTTGAACATCGAGAGCCCTTCGTTGATGCTCGCGTAGAAGCGCGTGCTGTTGAACTCCTCGTCCGACTTGTAGTGGCGGATGCCCGAGAGGTGGCCGAGCAGCTGGCGCGTCGTGACGGGCCACCGCTTCTCTGGGAAGGCGGGGCAGTACTTCTGCACGGGCGCGTCGAGGTCTATCCGGCCGCGCTCGTAGAGCTGCATAACGGCCGTGGCCGTGATCGGCTTCGAGATGGAGCCGAGGCGGTAGACGGTCGCTGCCTTGGCCGCGACGTTGTTCTCGATGTCCTGCAAGCCGAAGCCCGCCGACCAGCGCACACGCCGTTCGGAGACGACCGCCACCGTCATCCCCGGTATCTTCTGCTTCGCCATCTCGGCGCCCACGAGCGCCTCAATCTGTCTGACCTTCTCGGCAGACAGCGCCGCCGGCTGCGGCGCCTGCGCGCGAGCTGCGGCGGAGCAGAGGAGCAGCAGGCACAGGGCGAAGGCCGCGCGCACGTGCGCGGTCGAAGACGTTGAAGGGCTCATCGGGAAGTGCTCCTCGCGGGGAAGGCTTGTGCGAACTCTCTGCCGCGGAGACAGACGCGCGGCCGCGGCCGACCGTTAACGGGGGGCGACCGCGGCCGCGCGTGAAAAGGCTGTGGCGGTGCCGGCCCGCTACTGCTCGCAGAAGTTGCGGAAGCACTGCACGACGCCGTCGTTGAACTGGTCGTAGCAGGGGATGTGGTCGATGCCGTGGACTTCGGTGCACTGTTCGAAGCGCGCCTGAACGTGGGCCATGCAGTTGTCGCACTTCTCCTGGAGGTCGGCGGCCCTCACCGTGCGGGGCTGGTAAGGCTGGAACAGCACGAGCGCCAGCGCCACGAAGAGCAGCACGGCCGACAGCGATGTCATCAATCTTCTCATCTTCATGCTCCTTCCGTTCGAGTTGGGGCGAGGGCGTTGTTCGGCAGGGAGTTCCTATAACCCTTCTCCGACGTGAAGTCAACGATTCTTTCCCGGCGCGCGCGGCGGGAAAATCATTTGACGTGCGGTAGGGCAGCAAATAGAATTTCGCGGCGCCCGTTTCCCCGCTGAGCCCGGCCGCCCGAGGCGACCCCGACGGACGACCGCCGCCACGGCCTTCACCGCTCTCGGATACATGGCGCCCACGCCGCGGACGGCCTCGCGCTGCCGCGTGCGCGCGGCGGGCGAGGCGCCGAAGCGTCGTGACTCACCCGGCGGGCCGGCAAACTTCTCAACGCGACCGTGACCCTTACCCGAACGGAAAGTCTAGACGGCGATGGCTGAAACCTACTTCTTCCTGAGCTACGCGAGCGCGAACACCGACCCGCACCTGGAACGGTTCTTCAAAGACCTGAGCCACGAGGTCGCCCTGCTGGAGCCGGGCGTCACGGGCTTCATGGACAAGGAGTCGATCCCGGCCGGGAAGGACTGGCGCCCGGAGGTGGAGCGAGCCCTGAGCGAGTGCCGCGTCTTCCTCAGCGTCTACTCGCCCGCGTACTTCATCAGCGAGTACTGCGGCAAAGAGTGGCAGGCGTTCCGCGGGCGGCAGGACGCGTACGTCGGCGGCCTTCCCGCCGACGCCCCCGACGACCCGCGGCGCAACCCCGGCCTGAGCGTCCCCATCCTCTGGACTTCGCGGGAGGCGTTGCAGGGGCGCGTGCCGGCGGTGCTCCCTGACATCCAGGACACGGAGGGCGCCTTCGGCCCCGAGTACGTGGGCCTCGGCCTGCGGCAGCTCATCATCAACGACATGTACAAGGATCAGTACCACACCTTCGTCAACAGGCTGGCTAAGAGACTCGTTGACGCGGCGCGGGCGAATCCCCTCAAGAAGGCGGCGGGCCTCCCGAAACTGGAAGACATCGAGAACCCCTTCGTCGAGCGCAGGCCGGCCCACCTGCCCCTCCCGCCCGTGAGCGGGTTCGGGAGGCAGACCGTCTACTTCGTCCTGGTCGCCGCCACGCGCGACGAGATCGAGCAGGCGCGGATGGAGGCCGCCCTCGACGCGTACGGGAAGGACGGGGGGCTCTCGTGGAAGCCCTACTGGAAGGACGCGGAGGTGGAGTTCGGGCTGGAGGCGCAGGGGCTGGCCAGCCAGTGGCAGCTCTACTCATACGCCTACCCGGTTCGCGACGACCTCCTCGACTTGATAAAGGATGCCGCGCGGAACAATAACATCGTCGTCATCGTCGCCGACGCCTGGACGCTCAAGCTCGACCCGTACCGCAACCTGCTGAACGCGTGGCAGGGGTTGGCCTTCTACAACTGCGTCCTGCTCGTGCCCTGGGGCAGCGACGACAAGACTCAACAGGCGCGCCCGCTCCTCATCGACAACCTGGCCCAGACCTTCCCGACGCGCATCGTCGTCGATCCGGCAGACCCCGAGCGCAGGATCACCTCGCTCGACCAGTTCTGCGTCATGGACGGGATCAACAAGCGGGACGACCTGCTCGAAGTGCTCCGCGAGAGCCTCGCCAGCGTCCGCGCGCGAATCGCCATGGTCACGCCCTACGTCAACCCGGCCGGGCCGGGCCAGCGCCCCCCCTCCGTCCTATGAGTGCGCCGATGAGCGAGAAGCCCCCCGGCAAGATCATCACCTTCTATTCGTACAAGGGCGGCACGGGGCGCACGATGGCGCTCGCCAACGTCGCCTGGGTGCTAGCCAGCAACGGCAAGCGCGTCCTCGCCGTTGACTGGGACCTCGAAGCGCCGGGGCTCCACCGGTACTTCTACCCCTTCCTCGTGGACAAGGAGGCGGTGGCCTCCGACGGCGTCATCGACATCCTCGTCAACTTCGAGAACGAGGCGCTCTCGTTCACGTCGAAGGCGGGCGGGGCCGAGTGGTACCGGCCGCACGCCGACATCCTGCGCTACGCCATGTCGCTGCGCGACCCCGCCTCGCTGCGCGACCCGGCGGCGCCGCTCGTCACGCCTTTCGAGGGCGGGGGGCGGCTCGACTTCGTCTCCGCCGGGCGGCAGGACGCGGGCTACACGGCGCGCGTCAACTCCTACAACTTCGCCAACTTCTACGGGCGCCTCGGCGGCGCCCGCTTCCTCGAAGCCATGAAGGAGCGGATGCGGGAGGAGTACGACTACGTTCTCATCGACAGCCGGACGGGCGTGGGCGACACCTCGGGCATCTGCACCGTGCAGATGCCGGACGCGCTCGTCGTCTGCTTCACGCTGAACCACCAGAGCATCGACGGCGCCTCGGCGGTCGCGGCCTCGGTCTACGCGCAGCGCCGGAAGGCGGGGCGTGACCTGCTCGTCTTCCCCGTCCCGGCGCGCGTAGACCTCGGCGAGAAGGAGAAGCTGGAGCGGATGAAGGAGTACGCCAAGCGCAAGTTCGGCCTCTTCCCGGCGCACGTCCCGCACGAGCAGCGCGACGCCTACTGGGGCGACATACAGGTCTTCTACGTCCCCTACTACGCCTACGAGGAGGTGCTCGCGCCGTTCGGCGACCGGCAGGAGGAGATCACGTCGGTGCTCGCGGCCGTCGAGCGCCTCACGTCCTACCTCACGGACGTCCCCGGCGGCGAGCCGGTGAGCCGGGGCGTCCCGCCCTCGGAGAGGGCGCGCAGGGACGCGCTCGCCGCCTACGCCCGCGTCGCCCCCGCGGCCGACCCCGCGGAGGATCAGGACAAGGCGAGCGAGCGGCGCCTCGTGGGGGAGGCCGACAGGCTGTACTGCCTGCTCCCGCCCGAAGAGCAGGGCGCGGCCCGGCGCCTGCTCACGCGCCTCGTGCGCCTCTCGCCGCCGCGCGAGATCGGCGGCGACACGCGGCTCAAGGTGAAGCTGAGCGAGCTGAGCGAAGGGACGCGGGCGGTGGTCGAGCGCCTGAAGGACGAGCGGCTGCTGCTCGTCGGGCAGGACGATGCTACCAGCGAGAGGACGGTCGAGCTGGCGGACGACGCGCTCGTGCAGAAGTGGCCGCGGATGAAGGAGTGGCTCGCGCAAGACCGCGACTTCCTCCAATGGCGCCAGCAGCTTGGGACGGACATCGAAAGGTGGAAGGAGGCCGGCCGCGCCGACAGTGCGCTGCTCCCGTCCAAGGGCCTGAAGGCGGCGCAACGCTACCTGGCCGAGCGCCCGCAAGACCTGAACGCAATCGAGCGCGAGTTCACCGAGCGCAGCGCCGCGGTGCGCCGCAGGAGTGACGTGCGCGACCGGCTGGTGCGGATCGCGCTCATCACGGCGTCGCCGCTGCTTCTGCTGGCCCTGCTCTCCGCCTACCTGCTGACCTTTCACCGCGAGGCGACCATGGTTCGCCTGGGCCTCTGGCCGGAGCGCTTCTGCTGTCCCGTGGAGGCCAGATTTAACCCGGAACTGGGCACGAACCCTGACGGCAACCGCTGGGACTACCCCGCGGGCAAGTGGCTGGTCGTCCCAAGGGATGTGGAGGACTTCCCCAACACCGGCTCGCTGCGCATCACGGGGACGGAGATGGGCGTGCTCAAGCTCGGCCACGGCGCCCTGTATGATTTCACCGCCCGGTTTAGGCTGAAACTCGTTAAGGGGAGTAGGGCGGCGTGGGTGCTACGCGCCCAGGGGGATAAAAAGAGCGGCTATGTCTTCTTCCTGGAACAGACCGGCAGCGTCAAGAGTCCGCTCGTTATTAAGGGGTGGGTCTACGAGGGCGGTAAGGCGAGGCCGCTGGGCGACCCCGAGGCTTACCGCCTGCCCATCTCGGGCTGCTGCAAAGACTCGGATAGATTCGACATCACAGCGCAGGCTAAGGGGTTCGAATTCAGCTTCCGCGTTAGTCTTGAGTCGTCAGACCCGGAAGACCCGCGGGATAGCGTCGGCATCGAGTACCCCGTCGGCCCCTTTCGCGACAGCCAGCAGACCTTCAGGTTCGGGAGCATCGGGCTGTTCGAGCCTGATGAGGGCGCCCAGATGATGGTGTACTTCTTGCAGGCGGAGCCGATAACCGCTGACAGCGGCGACTTGCCGACCTCTTGAAGCGCGCGCGCAGGCGGACGAAAGTAGAGCCGCGCCGGGCGTGCGCCCCGGCGCGGCTCCTGAAGAATCTACCTCACAAAACCGCCCTATTATTCTTCCTCCTCGGCGCGGATGCGGCCCTCGGCGCGGGCCTGTTCGACGATCTTGTGGGCGATGTTGCCGGGGACGGGGTCGTAGTGGGAGAACTCCATGTGGAAGGAGCCGCGGGCGGCGGTGATGGAGTTGAGCTTCGACTGGTAGTCGAGCATCTCCGACATCGGCGCCTGCGCCTTGACGACCTGGTTCTTGCCGCGCAT
>JAFAVK010000084.1 GCA_019242475.1 Acidobacteriota bacterium
TCTTGAACTTTCATGGCCCGCTCCACGGCGGCCTCCGAGTAGTACGGCATGGGCGCGTCCTCCTGCCCATAAGCCTTTACTCGTTACCGCCCGAAAGCGGACATCTCATGTGCTACTGAGACCGGACATCTAATGTGCTACCTACAGTTTCAAAGATTTAAGTTGACGCGCGCCTGTTTTCCGTTTAATCTCCCGGCCACCTCGCTTTCTGGAAAAACTTACCCATTGCTCATTTTTTTCTGGCAGGCCGGTGTCTAAGCCCTGACAGGACAGGCCGAGCAGTGAGTCCTCGGGACTCGAACCGCTCTTTTGCTCCGGTTCCTCGCGCTCACGCCGCGCAAAGGGAATCAAAAAATCTTTGACGGGGGATAGAGATCACCATGTTCAGAAAAGCTTTGCTCACGACCACAGCCGCCATCGCGATGTTCGCCCTGAGTTCGGTAGCGCGCGCCGACACCATCACCGTCGTCGGCAACGCCAACGGCACCCTTTCAAGGGCCACCGTCAGTACGACGTTCAACGACGCGACCAACACTTTCACCGTCACCGTCACCAACACGTCGCCCGCCGGCTCCACCATCACCGGCATCGGCTTCGATATCTTTAACGGCGACTTCAGCGGCAACAATTCGGCCGGCATCACCGGTTTTTCCAGCGCCAGCGCGGGCAACTTCAACTTCACCGACGGCGCGCTCGGCAACGTCCCGCAGTTCAACAGCGCCGTGCTCGACTTCGGCTTCACGACCGGCCCGAGCGGTAACTTCAACGGGGGCCAGGTCGCTAACGGCATCGCGCCGGGACAGAGCCTGACGTTCACAATCACCGGCGCGGGCTTCGGCAACGGGCTGACGGCCGCGCAGCTCTCCCAGGCCATCTACCTCCGCTGGCAGAACGTCCCCAACCCCGTGGGCAGTGACGTGGGCCACGGCGGCACCCCGAACACGGTTCCCGAGCCGATGACGATGCTCCTCTTCGGCTCCGGCCTGGCCGGCATCGCCGCCCGCGCGCGCCGCCGCACGAAGAAAGCCTAAGCCTTAACAATTCGGGGCCGCACCCGTCGAGCAAAGCGAGGCCGGGGAACGAATCGTTCGTTCCCCGGCCTTTAAATTTATGTCTGGAAGAGAGTCCCGATTTACAGTTTCCCACGAGCATAGGACAAGGTTGCACCCCGCAAAGTTGGGGAGTCCTCCTTGCCAGGTAAGCAGAGTGTTTCCGACGCCCCTTTCACCGTTCGAGAGAAGTTTTCAAGGAGGCCCGCAAGTATGAGTACCCGTTCCAGAAACCTTTTGCTGAGTGCCGCCGCCGTGCTCTTCGTCGCCCTCACCGCTTCACAGGCACGCGCCGACATCATCTACCTGCCGAACGCGACCGCCCCCTCGGGCGGCGTCGGCCACCAGCCCGAGTCCATCCTCTCCGTCCAGTCGCCGGGCAGCACCAGCAACGCCGCCGGCGGGGTGAGCTGGAACGGCAGCAAGGACGTGCGCTCGGGCGACGCCAAGAACGGCGAGCACACCAAGACGCTGAGCTTCGCGCAGGCCGGCATCACCAACGCCGGCGAGCTGCGCATCTTCATGGACACGGAAGACCCGGACAACGACCTGACCCTGAATCAACTCGTGTTGACGGCCTACGGCTCGAACGGGCAGATACTATTCCAGGGCTCCCTGGCCGCGCCCATCCACTTCGGTAACGAGCAGAACGGGCAGGGGCACGGCGACCGCGTCTTCGCCCTCGACGCCAACCAGGCGGCGCTGCTCCAGGCGGCCTTCGCGGCGAACCCGAACCTGCGCCTCGGCCTCTTCGCCAGCACGAGCGACGACACGGGCTCTTTCACCAACTTCAAGCTCGGGCAAGGCCCTGCGGCCGTCCCCGAGCCGGCGACCATGCTCCTTTTCGGCTCGGGCCTGGCCGGCATCGCCGCCCGCGCGCGGCGGCGGAGGTCGGCCGGCAAGGCTAAAAACGGCGGGAACGTCTGAAAGGCTCGGGCCGTTTGGCCGCGAACTGCCGGGAAATGAAGGGCCGGCCGGGGGTTCCGAACTCTCCCCGCCGGCCTTTCGTGTTAAAAATTTATCTTTACATTTTTTCTGGAAGTCGTTAAATTGCCTTCCACATTTCTGAAACTGTCGAAGAATTAAGCCTTTACTGGCAACATAAGCTTTTGAAAGGCTTGAATCCACAGGTAGTCGGCGGTTTGCCCCGGCCGGCTGCCCGTCATCGTCAGCTTTCGGATCACGGTCTTTTACGCGAACGGCGTCGGAAAGTGCGGTTTCCTTTCGCCTTCAGCAGTGAGCACGCCCCGCTCCTGCGTTTTGGCCGTCCCGTTTAGGTGAGTGCAAACGACAAGGTCTCGGAAAGGAACACGGAGGAACCCGATCAATGATTAACCGAACTCTCGCGATGGTTAAACCGTTCGCACTCAGCATCTTCGCTGTCGCGCTTATCGCCCTCGCACAGGGCGAGGCGCGCGCCGACGAGGTCTTCATCGCTGGTTTCACTAACGGCTGTTTCGGCGTGGCCTGCGCGCCCGGCGCGTCCGCCACGTCCGGCGGGCTGACCTACAGCAACTCGACCTTCTCGGGCACGACCGCCAACGGCTTCCGCGCCCTCGGCGGCAACGCGAACCCCGGGTCGAACTTCAACAATCTCGGCTCGATCTCCCTGAGCACGGCGCCACAGACCTACAACACGCCGTTCACGCTTCAGGTGACGTTCACCGCCCCGCAGGGCATCACCGGTTCGAACTCGGCGACATTCACGGCCCTGATTACCGGCACCGTGAGGAGCGACAACACGGGCGGCGTCTTCGTCGATTTCAACAACACGCCCATCACGTTCACCTTCCACGACACGAACTGCGAGCCCAACCCCGAGGCGCAGCCCCCTTCAGCGGGACAGACCACCTGCGGCAACGGCTCGTTCAACTTCGCCGTCAACGACATAGCGATTGATCCGGGTCAGACCGTCTCGGTCACCGGCCAGATTACGGGCGCACAGCAGTCCACGGTGCCCGAGCCCGCGACGATGGTTCTGCTCGGCACGGGCCTGACCGGCATCGCAGCCGCCGCCCGCCGCCGTCGCAACCGGAAGTAGATTTCCTCCGAACCTCTGGAACGAGAGTTCCTGGAAAAGCCGGGTCGGGCGCGTGCCCGACCCGGCTTTTCTCTTCCACAGACGGCCTTCCATAAGCCCGAAAAATATTTTCCGAAAGTTAAAGATTTTTCTGGAGGACAAAACACATTCAACATTTATGGGAGATACAACAAAACGGAAGCTCGGCGAGGCGGTTGGCGTAAGCGGCAGGACGGAGGGGCGGTGAAGAGGCGCGGACAGCGCCCTTTTTTATTTTGGCCCTTTTCCCGACTGGCCCGCGCCCAAGTCTCTGCCGCCCGCGGCCTCCCTCATCTCCCGTACACAGAGTCCGTGCTATCATCTGGCCGCGTGAGAAAGATCGTGACGGCAGCCGAGATGCGCGAGATCGACCGCCTGACCACAGAGCGGTACGCCGTCCCTTCCCTGCTGCTGATGGAGTCGGCCGCCTCCGCCGCCGCGCGCGAGATTGTCTCGCTCCTCCCCAAGCCTCTCGAAGTCTCCGACGTGATAGTCCTCTGCGGCCGCGGCAACAACGGCGGCGACGGCGCGGCCCTCGCCCGCCAGCTCTTCCTCTCGGGCGCGCAGGTCACCGTCGCCCTCTTCGGCCGGGTCGAGGAGGCCAAAGGCGACGCCCGCGTCAACTTCGAAATCGCCCGCGCTCTCTCCGGAGGCGGCGCGTTCAGAGAGACGGGGCTGGACGATACCGGCACACTGAGCTACTTCGCGGGCTCCCCGGGCGTCCTCTTTTTCTACGAATGCACGACGTTAAAGGAGTGGGAGCACGTCCTCTATCACCAGTCCCTCCAGCCCTTCGACCTCGTCGTGGACGCGCTCTTCGGGACGGGGCTGACGCGCCCCCTCGAAGGTCTGAACGCGAAGATGGTCGCCTTCATCAACCGGACGCTCGACGCGCGCGACGACGCCGGACGGGAGACCCCGCTCGTCTTGGCGCTCGACCTCCCTTCGGGCCTCGACGCAGACTCGGGCGAGCCCATCGGCCCCGCGGCGCGCGCCGACCTGACCGTCACCTTCACCGCGCCGAAGCCCGCCAACGCGCTCGCGCCGGCCTCGACGCTGGGCGGGCGGCTGGCCGTCGCGGACATCGGCTCGCCGCTCGGCCTGATTGACGAGGCGCCGTCGAAACTCTTCCTCGTCGAGGCACAGGACGCCGGCGTCTGGCTCAGGCGCACCCGGTACACGCCCGACTCTTACAAGAACACGCACGGTCACGCCTTCGTCGTCGCCGGCTCGCGCGGGATGACGGGCGCGGCCGTGCTCTGCGCCGACGCGGCGATGGCGTCGGGCGCGGGGCTCGTCACGCTCGCCTCGCCCGAATCGGCGCTGCCTGCCGTCGCGCCGCGCCTGATGCCGGAAGTGATGACGGCCCCTTTGCAGGAGACCGAGACGGGCAGCGTCAGCGCCGAGGCTTACGAGCAGTTCGAGGGGCTTTCGGGGCGCGCGACGGTCGTCGCAGTCGGCTGCGGCCTTTCGCGCGAGCAGGAGTCAACGCGCCGCTTCGTGCGCGCGTGCGTCGAGCGCCGCCGCACGCCGCTCGTCATCGACGCCGACGGGTTGAACGCGCTCTCGCCCTGGCCCGAAGAGTTGAAGGGCACGCCGGAGGCGCCCGTCGTCCTGACGCCGCACGAGGGCGAGATGCTCCGACTGCTCGGCGCCTCCGAGCCTTCGGCGCTTGATGAAAGGGCGCGGGTCGTGGCGGAGTTCGCCTCGGCGCACGGCCTCTTCGTCGTCCTCAAAGGCACGCGCACGCTGGTCGCCGCGCCGGACGGCCGCGTCTTCGTCAACCCGACGGGCAACGCCGGCTTAGGCACGGCGGGCTCGGGCGACACGCTCACGGGAGTCATCACAGGCTTCCTCGCGCAGGAGTTCGGGGCGAAAGGAAGAGACCGAGATGCGCTCGCGGCCGTGCTCGCAGCCGTCTACGTCGCGGGACTGGCGGGCGACCTCGCGGCGGGCGAGCTGGGCATGAGGACGATGGTCGCCTCAGACTTGAGAAGGTATTTGGGCGCCGCCGTGCGCGCGCTCGACCCGGAAGGAGAGAAGCCTTGAACGCCGCCGCCTCGGTGCAAACGGGCACGTGGACTTCGCACAACCCCGAAGAGACTTTCGACGCCGGGCGCCGCGTCGGCGAGAGTTTGGCGGGCGGCGAGGTGTTGCTGCTGAGCGGCACGCTCGGCGCGGGCAAGACGGTCTTCACCAAGGGGCTCGCCGCCGGGCTCGGCCTCGACCCGGCCGAGGTCTCAAGCCCCTCGTTCACGCTCGTCAACCGCCACGCCGAGGGGCGCCTCGTCCTCTACCACCTCGACCTATACCGCCTGGCCGAAGGCCCCGCGTCCGCGCACGCCGTCGAACTGGACGAACTGCTCTCGGACGAGCGCGCCGTCATCGTCATCGAGTGGGCCGAGCGCATGGGCCGCTACCGCCTGCCCCCGACCACCTGGCGCGTCCACATCGAAGGCGACGGCGAAGACCCGCGCCGCATCAACATCACGCGCGCGGCGGACTCCGAGAGTTAAAGGCTCCGTGTTAAAGTTAAGCGACACAGAAAAGTCTTACATCAAGGAGAGAAGCACATGCCTTACTCAGAGATTCTTATCAAGCCGATGCGCGAAGACCTGACCCGGATAGGCGTCGAGGAGACGCGCACGCCGGAGCAGGTCGAGGAGGCCATCAACAACACGAAGGGCACGCTGCTCGTCGTCGTCAACTCCGTCTGCGGCTGCGCCGCGGGCAAGGCGCGCCCGGGCATAGCGATGGCGCTGCAAAACGCCGCGCGCCCCGACCGCGCCATCACCGTCTTCGCCGGCGCCGACATCGAGGCCACGGCCAAGGCCCGCGAACACTTCGCGCCCTACCCGCCCTCCTCGCCCCAGATCGGCCTCTTCAAAGACGGCCAACTCGTCTTCATGCTCGAACGCCACCAGATCGAGAACCGCTTCGCCGAGCAGATCGCACAGGAACTGACCCAAGCCTTCGAACGCTTCTGTACCCCGGCCGGCGCGGCCACGGCGTAAAGAAAGTGATGAACGATGAATGATGAGTGATGAATTAAAAGCGGCTTGTCTTTAATTCATCACTCATCATTCATCGTTCATCATTCCTTCACTTCCCCCAAATGCCTCTTACACTCGACACGCCCGTGCTGCATCTGGCGGAGCAAGGCATCGCGCGTCTGGGCGTGCAGATGTCGCGGCGGCTGGCGCTGGCCTTGGCGCACGTCGCGGGCAAGCCGGACGCGGGCGAGGTGACGGTCGAAGACCTCCTCAACTACCTGCCGATGCGCTACGAGGATCGCTCGAACATGGCGCACATCGCCGACCTCACCGACGGCGTCGAGGCATCTTTAGACCTCTACGTGCGCGTGGCCGGCGGCTTCCAGGTCGGCAAGAACCGCGGGCCGAAGGCGCCGCCGCTCTACATCTTCGAAGTCACCGCCAGCGACGCTGAACGCACCGGCAAGCCGGTCGTCGTCAAGTGGTTCGTCTCCGGCCGCCAGGCCGGGCGCATCGTTGCGTACCACAAGCAGCGCTTCCAGCGCGGCGCGCGCTTCGTCGCCTTCGGCAAGTGGGAGTGGGACGCGCGCAGCAACACGTACGCGCTGATGCTCGCCAAGCCCGACGAGCTGGAGATGCTGCCCGGCACCTACGCCCCGCCCGAGAACGCCCTCATTCGCATCGCGGAACAGGCCGGGGAAGATTTGCACGGCAGCACTCTCGTCAACGACGAAAGCGCGGACGCCGAAGACGTTGATGAAGATGATGCGGCCGACAATGGCGTTGACGAGGTGACCGACCCGGCGCTCGCGGCGATACACGTCGGCCGCCGCGTGCCCGTCTACCGTAAGCTCGGCGAGTTCCGCACGAAGCGCTTGAGGGAGATCGTCCACGCCGTCCTCTCCAAACTCGACGACGCGGCCTTCGAGGAGACACTTCCTCCCGAACTCATCCAGCGCCAGCGCCTCGCCTCGCGCGCGGACGCCACGCGCCGCATACACTTCCCTTCCGACGACGCCCCGCTCGCCGAGTACGAGCGCGCGCGCAGCCCCGCGCACCTGCGCCTCATCTTCGAGGAGTTCTTCTGGGTCGCGCTCGCCATCGGGCTGCGCCGCGACGAGCGCGTCAAGGAGCCGAAGGGCGCGCTCATCGAAGTCACGCCGCACGTCCGCGGGCGCATCATGGAAGTCCTCCCCTTCGCGCTCACCGGCGCGCAGGAGCGTGCCGTCACGCGCATCCTCGAAGACATGCAGTCGGACGTGCCGATGAACCGCCTGCTGCAAGGCGACGTGGGCAGCGGCAAGACGGCGGTCGCGCTCCTCGCCATGCTCGCCGCGATGGAGAACGGCTACCAATCAGCGCTCATGGCGCCGACCGAAATCCTCGCCGAGCAGCACGCGCGCAACGTCAAGCGCATGCTCGCGCGCACGCCCTTCCGCGTCGAACTGCTCACAGGTTCATTAAAGGCGGCCGAGAAAAGAAGACTTCAGAAAGACCTCGCCGCCGGGGAGATTCACGCCGCCGTCGGCACGCACGCGCTCATCCAGGAGGCCGTCGAGTTCCAGAAGCTCGGCCTCGTCGTCATCGACGAGCAGCACCGCTTCGGCGTCCTGCAACGGGCGGCCCTGTGCGAGCGCGGCTTCAACCCCGACGTGCTCGTCATGACGGCCACGCCCATCCCGCGCTCGCTCGCCATGACCGTCTACGGCGACCTCGAAGTGTCTGTGATTGACGAGCTGCCGCCGGGGCGCACGCCCATCAAGACGGTCGTCGTCGGCGAGGACAAACGCGCCGGAGTCTACAAAGGCATCGAGCGCGAGGTGCGCGCCGGCCGCCAGGCGTACGTCGTCTATCCTTTAGTTGAAGAGTCGGAGAAGATGGACTTGAAGGACGCGACGCGCATGTACGAGCACCTCCGCGACCGCGTCTTCCCGCACTTCCGGATCGGCCTCTTGCACGGGAAGATGAAGCCCGCCGAGAAGGAGGAGGTCATGCGCCTCTTCGTCCGCGGCGAGACGCAGGTGCTCGTCGCCACGACGGTCGTCGAGGTCGGCGTGGACGTGCCGAACGCCTCGGTCATGGTCGTCGAGCACGCCGAGCGCTTCGGCCTCTCCCAACTCCACCAGTTGCGCGGGCGCGTCGGCCGCGGCGCGGAGCAGAGCTACTGCGTGCTGATGGCCTCGGACAAACAGACCTCGGTCGCGCAGCAGCGCCTCGGCATCATGGAAGAGACGTCCGACGGCTTCCGCATCGCCGAGAAGGACTTGGAGCTGCGCGGCCCCGGCGAGGTCATGGGCACGCGCCAGTCCGGCGTCCCCACCTTCCGCGTCGGCAACCTCGTCCGCGACCTCCACATCCTCGAAGACGCGCGCCGGGAGGCCGAACACTACCTCACCGCCCGCCGCCACACACGCGAGACCTCCCGCCTCATCGCCCGCGTCCGCGCCGACACGCGCTTCGGCCTCGCCGCCATCGGGTGAGTTTGATACCCGCTTCGCCGGCGAAGCTCCCGCTTGAACTCGCGGGCGGAATGTTACATGCTTGACGGCATGTATTGTCCGCATTGTGGCGACCAGAATGTTCAGGACGCTAAATTCTGCCGGGGCTGCGGCGAAGACCTGCGCCTGGTGTCGCAGGCCGTTACCAAGAGCCTGCCTTTGATGATCGCGCACAGGGTCGATGAGGCCATCGACCGGGGGCGGGGCGGCTGGCAGAGTTATCAGCTTTTCCGCCGGGAGCATCGTAAGGCTTACGGGCAGATTTTGATGGGATTGGCTTCGCTCTTCATCGTCGTCTGGACTCTCATGCTCGGGCACGGCAGCGTCTCGTTCGCCGGCGGGTTCCTGCTGGTGATGACGATGACGCTCCTCTTCTCAGGGGTGCATGATATCTGGGTCAAGAGACGACGGGGGCGGGACGCGAGAGAGACGGGCGAGTTGCCGTCTTCGTTGAAGACAAAGGAACTGCCCGCAGCGCAGGAGAGGGTCGGGGTAAGCGTGACCGAGTCCACCACCAGAGACTTAAAGGTCAGAGCCGCGCAGGGCCGGAGGGGCGAGGCTCGGAGGGACTTATCCGAATGATCAAGACACTGCAATGCCCTTCGTGTGGGGCGCCGCTGGAATACGACGAGGCGGGCGCGCGCGCGACGATGCGCTGCCACTTCTGCGACAGCACGGTGATGCTGCCCGAGCGCCCGCGGCCGCAGGTTCAACAGCAGAACATCCGCGTCTCGTTCGGGCGGCCGCGGCTCAGGTCAACGGGCTCGCCGAAGGCGGCGGTTTTCATCGTCCTCGCCGTCGTGCTGCTCGTCGGGGGCGGCATCGTCATCGGCGTCATCAACGCCGTCAGCCGCGCCGTCAGGGGCCTCCCGCCCTCGGCCGGCACGAACACGCGGACGGCCTTCAACCCGCCGAACGGTTCGCCGCGCGCGCCCGACCCGCAGCCCTTCTTCGGCAGCGAGGGCGTCGGCGCCGGCCGCTTCAAGGACGCGCGCAGCATCGCCGTGGACGCGCAGGGGCACATCTACGTCGGCGAGTACTCGGGCGGGCGCGTACAGGTCTTCGACTCCGCGGGCAAGTTCATGACGCAGTGGACGGTTGACCCGAAGATGCCTCTGCGCGGGATGACGGCCGACCGGCGCGGCACCGTCTACGTCGTCCAGAAGGGCCAGATCAACAAGTACGAGGGGACGACGGGCAAGCCCCTCGGCGCCGTCGCCGGGGGAAGCTACGACGACGTGTGGGCGACGCCCGACGGCGGCCTCGTCGCCTTCGCGCGGCAGTCGCGCGACGACGTGGTGAAGATCGATTCGTCGGGCCAGGTCAGGCAGACCATCCAGGCGGCCGTCAGCGGCCAGACCGACCGCAGCGAGCTGAGCATCCGCGTCGCGGCCGACGGCACGGGCAACGTCTACGCGCTCGGCGAGTTCAACAACGCGGTCTTCAAGTTCTCGCCCGACGGCCGCTTCCAGACGCGCTTCGGCGGCGACGGCGACGAGCCGGGGCTGTTCCGCGCGCCGGGCGCCATCGCCGTGGACAACCAGGGGCACGTCTACGTCGCCGACTTCAAGGGCGTCCAGGTCTTCGACCCGAACGGCCGCTACCTCGACCTCATCAAGGTGAAGGGCGCCGCCTCCGGCCTCGTCTTCAACGACAAGAACGAGCTGCTCGTCGTCGCGCGCACGGCCGTCTGGAAGTTCAACGTCGGGAATTAAGATAAAGTTGAAAGTTCAAAATTGAAGGCCGGAGTTCTTAACTTTGACCCTTGAACTTTCAACTTTGAACTCTTACCTTTGAGTCCATGCGCGTGATCGCCGGACAGTACCGCGGGCGTGTGCTGAAGAACCCGCAGGGGTTGCAGACCCGCCCGACCTCAGACCGTTTGCGCGAGACCCTCTTTAACGTGCTCGCGCCGCGCCTCAACGGCGCACGCTTCCTCGACCTCTGCGCCGGCACGGGCGCCGTCGGCATCGAAGCCCTTTCGCGCGGCGCCGCCTTCGTCACCTTCGTTGACCGCGTCCACAAGATGTGCGGGCTGGTCGAAGAGAACCTCGACCTGCTCGGCGTGCCCGAGGAGTTGACCGAGGTCGTCAAGAGCGACGCGGCCGAGTACCTGCGCCGCACGGGGCGCAACGAGGGGCAGGAGTGGCGCGCGGGCACGGAGCCGTGGGACGTGGCCTACTTCGACCCGCCGTACTCGTCCGACTACCTCTCAGTCCTCAAAGAGTTCGGCGCGCACACGGCGGCGCTTTTGCGCGAGGGCGGCGTGCTCGTCGTCGAACACCACCACAAGAACCCTCTGCCCGAGACGCTCGGGCGGCTGCGCCGCTGGCGCGTGCTCAAGCAGGGCGACTCGGCCCTGAGCTTCTACGAGGCCGCCTGATTGACGCGGGCGCTCCGCTTTTGCCAAACTCCTAAAGCGAGAAGCCCCTTCCTCCTCAAACGCTCTCAAGAACAAGCCTCCGCGCGGGCGCACCCGACGCGCGCGCGGCCGGGGAATGTGTCTCGTGACAGAGAAGTCAGGTAAGGAACGCCGCCTCAAGCCGAGGTTCAACGCGGAGTTGCCGTGCGACTTAGCGCCCGGCGGCGGCCAACTACTCTCGCCCGACGACCGGCTCGAATGCCGCACGCGCGACCTGAGCGAGTCGGGCATCGGCGTCGTCGCCGGCTCGATCTACGTCGGCTACACCTGCGTCGTGGACGAGGGGCGCGCGCTCCACCTCCGCCTCGCGCTGCCCGCCGGCGAGATCGAGATGGAGGCCACGTCCGCACACTACCTCCGCCTCGACTCGGACGCGGACAACCCCGTCTACCTCATCGGCCTCCGCATCGCCTCGATGTCCGAAGAGGACAGAACCGCCTACCAGAACTATCTGGAAGAGTTGAGCAGGGCTGAGGACAGCCGTGAACCATGACAGGAGGAAGAATCTGTCTTTCTCTCGTCACGGTTCACGGTTTACGGTTTACGTCTTTTGCCTTACTTCTCCGTCGGACAGGTGGGGAGGTTGAGGTGGACGGAGAGGCCGGTGGGTTCGAGGTCGTGGAGCGTGACGGAGCCGCCGAGCACGTCGAGGAGGCGGTGTGCGATGACGAGGCCGAGTTCGTTCATGTTCGTGCCGCGCTCGTTGGGGGCGTCGATGTCCACGGGCTCGAAGAGCCGCGCGGGGTCTTCGAGCGGCGCGCCCGAGTCCGTGATCTCGATGCGCAGACCCCCGCCCTCCGCGCTGACGGTGTTGACGTTGACCGAACCGCCCGAGGGGCTGCGGCCGATGGCGAAGGCGAGGAAGTTGTAGAGCACCTGCCGCAGCTTCCCCTCGTCCGAGACGATGCCGCCCACCCCCGGCGCCGTCGTGCAGTCGAGCGTCACCGACTGCTTCTGCGCCAGCCGCGAGACGGCCGCGCACGACTCGCGCAAAGTCTCGCGCAGGGAGAACTCGTGGAGGAAAAGCTCCGTGTGCCCTGCTTCGAGCCGCGAGAGGTCTACGAGCTGGTTGAGGCTCGCCTGCAACTGGAAGCCCGACGACTGAATCTTGCCGCAGAAGCGCCGCTGCGTCTCGCTCAAGTCCTCCTGGTCGAGCAGAATCTCCGCGAAGCCGAGGATGGAGGTGAGCGGCGTCCGCAGTTCGTGCGACATGCGCGCGAGGAAGAGCGAGCGGTAGCGGCCGACCCTTTGCAGCTCAAGGTTCGCGCTCTCCAACTGGGCCGTGCGGCTGCGCAGCTCTTCGACCAGAGATTCGATGCGGCTGTGCTGCTCGTCCATCGCCGCGCTGCGGCGCGCGTTGCCGAGCGCGATGACGACCGTCTGCCCCACGCACCTCACGCCGGCGAGCGCCTCGCGCAGGTGCGCCGCGTCGCCCGCCGCCGCCACCAGCACGCCCATCAACGCGCCGCTCGCGCTGATGGGCACGGCCGCCGCCGCCTTGAAACCCGCGCGCTCCAGCAGTGCCCTGGCGCCGGAGGCCGCCCCGCCCTCTTCGCCGTTCTCACTTAAACCGACCACGAACTCTTCGCCCGTGCGCGCGACCTCTCCGGCCATCGCCTGCCCCACGGCGCGTGCCGTCTCGCCCCCGACGTGCGGGTGCGTGAAGGCCGCGCGCGGCGCGAGCCCGCCGCCTTCCACATGCAAGTATATTTTCACGCAGCAGAGGTTCCAGTGGCGCAGCAGTATCCGCGCGAAGGACTCGCAGACCTCCTGCTCGGTGCACGCGCGCCCCTGTGAGAACGCCTGCTCGTTGAGGAGGCTGACGACCTCGGAGACCATCCCCGGCAGGTGGCCCTGCGAGACTTCGGCGCCGGCGCACTCGCGCACGCCGGACGGGGCCGCCTCATCGCCGCCCGCCTGGGCGCGCACGCCCGAAACTGTTTTTGACCTTTGCACCATTACAACCCGGCGTGAACGACCTGTCTGAGTCGGCGGCCCCTGGCGGCCGCCCAGAGTGTACGAAGCCTGACAGAAATTCTTCCGTTTTTTATCTCAAAATTTCTCGGAGAGACTGGCGACCACAGTAGAGGTTAGAGGTTAGTAATTGCGGCCCGCGTCCTTGCCTTTATTTCCGCTCAAGACGCCCATAAGATAGCTTCAACCGACCTCTGACTTCTGACCTCTGGCCTCCGACCTCCGCGTGGGCTATGATTGACGGGGGGACTTCTGAAGGGATGGCCCCCACTCCTCGATGAACGGCCGACTGTCAGACCAACCTCTAGCGGAACTCGTACGCGAAATCTCGGAGGCACGTCTCTCGGGCGCGCTGCGCCTTGAGCGCGAGCGCGCGAAGGCCGTCGTCTACTTCGAGACGGGCGGGGTCGCGGCCGCCGTCTCGAACGTGCGCGCGTTGCGGCTCGTCGAGGTGCTGCGCCGGAGCGGCGTCGTGGACGCGTCGCGGCTCTACGCCGCGTTCGGCGAGCGGGTGATGTCGGACGAGCAGGCCGGCGCCACGCTCGTGCAATCGGGCGTGCTCGACGAGTCGGGGCTCAAACGTCTCCAGGAGCGGCAGTCGAGGGAAGTCCTCGGCGAGGTGCTGCGCTGGACTGACGGCCAGTGGGCGTTCGACCCGCGCGTGCGTCTGGCCGGCGCTCAAGCGCTTCGGCTGGACGTGTCGGGTCTGCTGGCCGAGTCGGCGCGCAACCTCCCGCCGGAGTTGGTCGCCGCGAGGATGCACGGCGACGCGCAGACGGTCGCGCCCGCCGAGGGCTTTGAAGAGAAGTTGAACGGCGGCCTCCGGCTCCTCCCCGCGGAGGCTTTCGTCATGTCGCGCGTCTACGCGCCCGTGCGGCTGGGCGAGGTCGTCGCCGTCAGCGGCCTGCCCGAGGAAGAGACGCGCCGGGCCGTCTACGTGCTCGCGCTCGGCGGCCTGCTCACGCGCACGGGCGGCCCGCGCATCCTGCCCGCCGAGGCGCAGAAACTCGCGACGCAACAACTCGCCGCCGCGGTGGCCCCCGCGCCCGAGTCAACGAGTCAGCCGGGCGAGCGCCCGCCCCCCGCGGAGCCGGAGCGCGACACGCGCGGCACCGTCGAGGAGCTGTTCGCGCTCGCGCGCGGCGCGACGCACTACGAGGTGCTCGGCGTTGCGCGCTCGGCCTCGGCCGACGAGGTCAAGCGCGTCTACTACTCGCACGCGCGCCGCCTCCACCCCGACCGCTTCCGCCGCGACGCCGACGAGGAGACGCGCCAGCGCACCGACGCCGCCTTCGCCCGCGTCGCCCAGGCGTACGACGTGCTGAAGGACGCGGCCCTCCGCGCCGCCTACGATTTGAAGCTGGCGAAGAAACAGTAGTCAGTAGCGCTCCGCGTGATTATGTCGTAGATGAAAGCCGTAAGGTTCGAGCGACGAAAGTTTTTTTCTACTGTCTACTGTCTACCGTCTACTGTCTACTTGTTTTGACCGCCTTTGAAACGTACACTCTAACCTCTATGGGCATCGAGTTTGCTGAGAGCGACCGCGGGGCCGGCGAGGCGTATCTGCGCCTCGCGGCGGGCGTGGACGAGTTCGAGGGCTACGCGCACCCGCACGCCGCGCGCGTGGCGCGGCTGGCCGACGCGCTCGCCGAACACTTCCGCCTGTCGCGCGCCGACCGCACCTCCATCGTCTTCGCGGCGCTGCTCCACGACATCGGCGAGATGACGATGCAGCGCGACTACATCAAGCGCGACGGGCCGCTCAACGAGGCCGAACGCTTAGACCTCATGCGCCACCCCGTCATCGGCGAGCAGGAGGCCGCGCGCTCGGGCGCCGACCGCGCCGTCCAGCTCCTCGTCCGCTGGCACCACGAGTGGTTCGGCGGCGGCGGCTACCCGGACGCCCTGCGCGGCGAGCAGATACCTTTGGGCGCGCGCATCCTCCGCGTCGCCGACGCCTACGCCGCGCTCACCGACACGCGCCCCTGGCGCCCCGCTGGCACCGAGGCGGAGGCGCGCAAACACCTCGGCCTGTGGGCCGGCATCGAGTTCGACCCCGCGGTCGTCCTCGCCTTCCTCTCGCTCGAAGGTCTGCCGGAGCTGCGCTCCTTCGCGGGCGAGCGACGCGGGACGGACGAGCCCGCGGCCGAGTCGCAGGAGGCGCCCTCGATCATCCGCGCGCAGAAAGCACCGGCCGACGGCGACGCCGCCGCCGAAGGCGAAGAGGTTGTCCACGCCGGCGAGCCGCCCGCGCAGTACCCCTGGGACGCGGGCACCCCGAGTTAACTTTTCGAGATTGATTCAGGCAGGACTTTCGTCAAACTTCTTCAGAGGCCGACGACGTTGCGCAACTTCTCCGACTCGCTCCCCGAAGGCTGGCTCGCGTTCGAGCTGGGCGTGCTACGCCGCCTACAGTTCCGCTCGGTCATCGACCCGTTCGCGGGCGAGGCCGCGACGCTCGCCTACCTCAAGCGCTGGGGCGCGCGCGTCGCCGCCAACGACACTGCACGCTGGGCCTTCGAGCGCGCACGCGCGCGCGTCGAGAACAACGCGGAGGTCTTGGACGAGTCGGACGTGGAGGCCGTGCTCGAAGACGCGTACGTCCCGCGCCACCGCCTCTACAACCCCGGCCTGCGCCGCTGGTTCGGCGAGACCGACGCGTGGTGGTTCGACAACGTCCGCGCCAACGCGGAGAAGCTCGCGCCGGAGAAGCGCCCGCTCGCGCTCGACCTCGGCATGGCCGTCGGCGACTACGCGCTCTCCTTCGACGACGACACGCGCGAGCTGCGCCAGCCCCTCTCGCGCGCCTTCAAGCGCCTCTGGGACTGCGCGCCCGCGCCCTTCGACAACAAGCAGAAGAACACGGCCTCGAACCGCGACGCGCGCGACTTCGTCGGCCGCGAGCAGGCGGAGCTGCTCTTCATCAGACTGCCCCGCCCCTCGCGCCGCGCCGCGCGCGACTCGGCCTGGGGCTGGCGCGAGGTCTGGGTGCGCGGCGACGCCGACTTCTGGGACGAATTCGAGCGCTCCCGCGAGGGACGCCTCGGCGCGCGGGCAGAAGCGAGACGCCAGTACCTCCGCCACGTCGAGGAACTCCTCGACGCCGCCTCTCACCTGCCGGCCTGGGCCGTCTCGCACGTGGACGACGGCTACCTCCCGACCGAAGAATTAATCGAGACCGTCGGCCGCCTCCGCCGCGTCGGCACCGTCTACACCAAAGACTTCACCGAGCTGACCGGCGCCCGCGCCGTCATCGTCACGGCATAAGGCGCGTGAACCGTAAACCGTGAACCGTGACAGGAGGAAGGCAATCCTTCTTGTCACGGTTCACGGTTCACGGTTCACGCGCTCTTATCTTGTCACGGTTTACGGTTCACGGTTCACGGCTTTTAAAATCACGAGCGTCTGGTCGTCGCCGCGGTCGGCCTGGCCCGTCCAGCGGTCGATCTCGTCGAAGATGTCTTGGCGGATGTTCTCGACCGTCTCGGCGCGGCGGGCGGCGGCGAGGGCGGCAAGGCGCTGCTCGCCGTACTCCTCGCCCGTCGCGTTCTGCGCCTCGGTGATGCCGTCGGAGTAGACGACGAGCAGGTCGCCGTCGTTCAGCAACGCCTTCCCTTCCTCGAACGGCACGGCGTCGAAGGCGCCGAGCACCGTGCCTCCCGTCCAAAGCCTTTCGACCGTCCCTCCGGCGCGCACGAGCACGGGCGCGTTGTGCCCGGCGTTCGTGTAGCGCAGCGTCCGCGCGCCGTCGTCGTAGAGCGCGAGGAAGAGCGTTGCGAAGCGGTCGGCGTCGGTCGAGCGGCAGAGCTGCTCGTTGATGCGCCCGGCCATCCTTGAGACCAAGCCACAGTCTTCCGCGCCCGCCACGCCGCGCGACATCTCGAACGACTGCGCGCCGTCGCCGGACGCGGCCTGTGCCGCGTGCGCGGGCGCCGCGACGCGCAGGCGCTCCGCGATGATCGAGACCTGCGCGCGCAGAGTCGCCTGCAAGTTCGACATCACGAGCGAGGCCGAAAGCCCCTTGCCCGACACGTCGCCGAGCGTGAGCGCGACCAGACCGGGCGCGACCTCGATGAAGTCGTAGTAGTCGCCCGCGACGCCCAAAGCCGCGCGGCACTCGCCCGCGACGTTAGCCGAGCGGAGCGCGGGCGTGCTGCGCGGGAAGAGCTGCGCCTGCACCTCGTGCGCGATCTCGACCTCGCGCTTCAGACGCTCGTGCCCGACGCGCTCGGCCAGAAGCGTCTCGATGTTCGCCGACATGTCGTTGAAGGCGAGCGCGAGTTCCCCCAACTGGTCGCGCGAGCGCGTGCGTATGCGGTGCGAGAAGTCGCCGCGCTTGACCGACTCGGTCGCGCGATAAAGTTTATGGACGGTGCCCGTCACGGCGCGCGTCATCCACGCGGCCGAGAAGAGCGCCATCAGTTCGAGCATGAGGAAGATGCCCGCGATGACGTAGAGCATCTGCCACCAGCGCGGGCCGAGCACCGCGTCGCTCCAGAACTGCCTGCCGCCCGCGGCCCAAGACCAATCGACCAGGAAGGCAAAGCGCGGCGCGGTCTTGCCCTCGCGCCACTCGGTCGCGTCGAGGAAGACCGGGTACGGGAACTCGAACCCGTTGAGCTGCGTGAAGCCCTCGCCGAACTGGTCGTGCGAGAGATCGACCACCTTCTCGCCCGGCGCGAGCTTCGGGGACTGCGGGTCGCGCTCGACCTCTGGCTGGCCGAAGTTGAAGCTGATGTTCCAGCCGCGGCGGCGCGCCTCTTCGCGCGTGAATGGGAGGAAGAAGGGGTGGATGCTGACGCCCGTCGTCTCGTGGTAGCGCCCGACGAGGGCGCGGCTGACCGGCACGGTCAAGAGCACCGCGACGGCGCGGCCGCCCGGCGCGACGCCGCGCGCCAGCGCGCGCACCGAGGGCGTGCCGAAAGCCTCGCGCGACTCCTCGGACGGGTAGACGTACGCGAAGCCGCTCCAGGACTCGCGCCCGCCGAGCCAGTGCGGCAGAGACTCGCGCCCGTCCGTCTCCGCGTCCGGCCCGACGCCGCGCGCCTCCGGGCGTCCGTCGTGACTGACGAGCTGCGCGGGCGAGGACTCGCCGAGCGTGCCTGCGTCTTCGCCCGGCCGCGCGCGCCAGGCCGCGACGCGCGCGCCGGGCAGGGACGCGCGCAGCAGAGACGCGCGCTCGTCTAACCAAGCCTGCGCCTCGCGCTCGGAGGCGTCGGGCGGGAGGCGCGCGAGCCCCTCGGCGAGCGCGCGCGCGCCTTCGTGCGCGTGCCGCTCGGTCGCCTCGATCTCGACCGTGACGACGCGCACCATCGCCTGCGACGAGCCGCCGGTCGCCGCCAGCGCGCCGAGCGCGAGCAGCAGCACGACCGGCGTCAGCCCGGCGAAGAGGTACGTGATAATCAGGCGCCGCCTCACCTTCCACAAAAGCTTCCGCTTGAGGCGCACCGCGAGCTTGAGGCCGAAGTAGAGGAGGACGACGGCGCAGACGCAGAAGGTGAAGGGGCCGAGCACTCCCCCGACGGGCGTGTTCTGGTAGAGCGAGGTGTCGCGGACGAACAGGCGCAGCAGGAAGAGCGCGACCGCCGCCAGCGCCACGCGCGGCATCGCGCGCCGTGACCACTCGCGCGCACGCGCGAACCGCACGCCCAAACGCCTCGACGCCACCGAACTCCCGCCCATCAACATTTCCCTTCCGACTAATAGTTTGAATGATGAATGATGAGCGATGAATGATGAATAGAAGCGGCTTGCATTTTATTCGTCATTCATCGCTCATCATTCATCATTCCCGCGCCGCCCTTCCTCTTACGCCGACATGGCGGACGGTGTTTCACCACGACCTTCATCAATCCTCGGCGAGGGCGCGGACGTGCGCGGCGACCGTGGCGCCGAGCGTCAGAAGGTTGTAGCCGCCTTCGAGGCACGAGACGAGGCGGCCCGCGCACGCCTCGCGCGCCCACTCCTTCGCCACGCGCGTTAAAGCGACGAAGTCTTCGTCCGTCAGCAGGAGCTGCCCCAGCGGGTCGCCCGCGTGCGAGTCGAAGCCGGCCGAGATGATGACGAGGTCGGGCTTGAACTTCGCGCCGATCTCTTCGAGCGCCGTCTCGAAGGCGCGGCGGTGCTCCGCGGCGGGCGTGCGCGCGCGCAGCGGCAGGTTCAGGGTGTAGCCGCGGCCGCGCCCGACGCCCGTCTCGGCGCGCGTGCCCGTGCCCGGGTACCAGGGGTACTGGTGCGCGGAGAAGAAGAAGACCGAGGGGTCGTCGTAGAAGATGCCCTGCGTGCCGTTGCCGTGGTGCACGTCCCAGTCGAGGACGGCCACGCGCTCGACCTCCTTGTGGTGGCGCTGCGCGTAGCGCGCCGCGACCGCCGCGGTGTTGAAGAGGCAGAAGCCCATCGCGCGGTCGCTGGTCGCGTGGTGTCCGGGCGGGCGCACGGGCAGGAAGGCGTTCTGCGCCTCGCCCTGCAAGACCATGTCCACGGCCCTGCACGCCCCGCCCGAAGCGCGCAGGGCGGCTTCGAGCGAGCGCATCGAGACGACCGTGTCCGCGTCGAGGTAGCCGACGCCTTCGCTCACCGCGCGCTCGACGTGTTTGAAGTGCTGCGGCGTGTGTGCGGCCTGCACGTCGCCGCGCGGCGCGGGCGTGGCCTGGACTTCGAGCAGGCGCGGCCACAGCTCGGCGTCGCCGCGCAGCGCCTGCATCACGACCGCGTAGCGCTCTGGGCTTTCGGGGTGGCCGGGGCCTGTGTCGTGCTGCTCGAAGACGGGGTGATGGATGATGGCCGTCGTCATGCGGCCGATTATGTGCGAGGGTCTGGGCGAGGTCAAACAACAGTCAGACGGCGAGCATTGATTCGATACGGCTGGACGATGTTTACCATGCGGCGGCGGACGGGCTCGAAGTCGCCCGCACTTTTAAGGCTCCGGTTTTCTTCAACTTAAAGCGGCCGCGGCGCCCGGCGTGCAAAGGGAATGGTGTTTGCTCAAGGCTACTGCGTAATCTTCTCTCCCGTTCTAAATCTGGAGATGATTGAAGCAGCGGAAGGAGTTTTGAGCATGAGAAAATTTTCGGTCAGTCTACTCTGTCTCCTTTTCCTTGTGGCGAGCCTGTCGTTCGACGCGTCGGCGCAGACGAGGAGAAAGCATTCGCGGTTCGGGCGTAAGTCGCGGACGGCGGCGATGATCGTGGGCGGCGCGGCCGTCGGCGGGCTCATCGGCGGCAAGAAGGGCGCGGCCATAGGCGCGGGCGGCGCGGGCACCTACGCCTTCAACCGCAGGGCGGCGCGGCGCCACTTCAGCCCGCGCACGCGCACCATCGGCGCGACGGCCAGCGGCGCGTCGCTCGGCGCGGGCGTCGGCGGCGCGGTCGGCCACGGGCGCGGCGCGGCCGCGGGCGCCCTCCTCGGCGGCACGGGCGGGTATCTCTACCGCCGCCATAAGAGAAGCCTCCCCCGCCGCTACTGAGGCGGTCGTGGGCACAGACGCAGACGGGGAGCGGAGGGCCGAGCTGCCTCCGCTCCCCTTTGTCGGGCGCTTGCGTGCGTCCGCTTCTTTGGAACAAACTACCCTCGCGCAAGGTTCGCTTACTTCTAAGAGCCAAGGAGCAGAGGCTTCATGTCATACGACGAAGAGCAGCAGAAGCGTAGTCGGGTCGTGATCGAGACGCCGAACGCGCGGCGCGAGGTGGTCGAGCAGAAGACGGTTCGCCAGCCGGCGCCGGGCTACTACCCGCCCGAGCGGCGCGGGTACTCGACGGGCGTCCTCGCCACGGTGGCGCTCCTAGCCATCGCGGCCACGGCCATCATCTTCCTCTTTATAACGAACTCGCGCGACGACTCCTCGACCAACGTCAACATCAACGCGCGCGACGCGGCCGCGACGCAGCCGACGCCCTTCGCGCAGGCGCCCGTCATCGTCCAGACGCCGCTGCCGCAGCCGACGCCCATCATCGTCCAGGCGCCGACGACCGTCGCCCCGCCGCCGATCATCGTCCAGGCGCCGCCGCCGGGGACGACGACCGCCGCGCCGCCGACCACGACCGCGCCGCCCGCCTCCACGGCGCCGCCGGCCGCGGCCGCGGGGCACGACGACGCGACGCTCCAAACGAAGATCGACAAGGCGTTCGCGGACGACCCGGCGGTCTCGGCGGCCACCATCGACGCGACGGTCGTCAACGGCCGCGTCCGCCTCTCCGGCACGGTCAACTCCGACGCCGTCAAGCAGCGCGCCGAGCGCCTCGCCTACGCCGTCAAAGGCGTCCTCGGCGTGGACAACAAGATCACCGTTACGGCGGGGACGCCGTAAGAATTCGTAAACCGTAAACCGTGAACCGTGACAAGAGGAAGGCATTCCTTCTTGTCACGGTTCACGGTTTACGCGCTTTTATCTTGTCACGGTTTACGGTTCACGGTTCACGCCTTCCTCAGTACCCTTCCGTGTGGTGGCGCAGCCATTCGTCAATCTCTGCGTCGGTCGGGTCGCGGTTCAGCTCCTCGCGCAGGCGGCCGGCGGCCACCTCGCGCTCGTCGCGCGCGGCGTCCGCGAGCGTTTCGCCGCCGTCGGTCTCGGGCGAGTCACCCACTGCTGTTTCTCCTCCTCACGTGTTCTCAGGTTGCGGCCGATGGTAGGCCCGAACGTCACGCGGTGGCAAGCTCAGTCGTGTGCGAAGCGGTAGCGGAGCAGCTCGCGCGCGCGCAGGGCCGTGACGCCGACCGCCGCGAGGCAGCAGACGCCGCCGAGGATGACCGAGAAGGGGGCGCCGGCCGCGGCCGCGACCAGCCCCGCCTCCAGCTCGCCGAGCTGCGGCCCGCCCATGAAGAAGATCATGTTGACGGAGGTCATACGGCCGCGCAGGCGGTCGGGCGTGATGAGCTGGCGGATGGTCTGGCGGATGACCGTGCTCACGGTGTCGGCCGCGCCCGAGAGCGCGAGCATGACGAGCGAGAGCCAGTACGTGCGCGAGAGCCCGAACCCCACCGTCGCCGCGCCGTAGACGGCGACCGAGACGAGCACCGCGAGGCCGGGCCGGCGCCACCCCGAGCCGCGGCGCGTGAGCAGGAGCCCCGTCAGCACCGCGCCGAAGGCCGAGGCCGCCGCGAGCACGCCGTAGCCGTGCTCGCCCACTTGCAGCACGTCGCGCGCGAAGATGGGCAGCAGCGCCGTCGCCGACGCGAAGAAGGTCGCCACGAAGTCCAGGGACATCGTCTGCACCATGATCGGCGTCCGCCAGACGAACCGCAGCCCCTCCTTCAGAGATTCGAGACTCACGCGCGCCAGCTCCTCCGCCTTCCCCTTCCCCGACGCGCGCATCAGGAGCACGGCCGCGATGACCGAGAGGAACGAGACGGCGTTGAAGGCGTAGACGGCCGCCGGCCCGTAGCGCGCCAGCACCACGCCGCCGAGCACAGGCCCCGCGACCAGTGCGATCTGGAAGGAGACGAAGCCGAGGCTGACCGCGTTCGGGAAGTCGCGCGCGGGCACGAGCGAAGGGAGCAGCGCCTGGCGCGCGGGGTTGTCGAAGGCGATGGCCGCCGAGGAGAGCGCCGTCAGCACGTAGATGGGCCAGACGTGTTGAAGTCCCGCGGCGGTCACGACGGCCAGCACGGCGGCGCAGGCGAGCATGACGGTCTGCGTGACGACGATGAGGCGCTTGCGGTCTACGGCGTCGGCGACGACCCCGCCGACGAGCGAGCAGACGACGATGGGCAGCACGCGCACGAGCCCGACGAGGCCGAGCGCCGCGGCCGCCGCCTTCTCGCCGTAGGGGCGCATGAGGAGGTAGACGTGCCAGTTGATCGTCACGACCTGCATCTGCGAGCCGGTGATGGAGAGGAACTGCCCCGTCCAGAGCAGCCGGAAGTCCCTGTGGCGCAGCGCGGCGAAGGCGGTGCGGCGGCCGGCCGGTTCCGCGCCGTCGGCGGCCGCGGGCGTCGGGTTGTCGGTTGCGCTCAAGCGAAAGATGGCCCCTGAATCGTAGATGAAAATGAGTCCGCCGACAGAGTATCAGAGCCCCGTGTCGGGGGCGACCGCTGCAACTCGCGGGGGGCGTGCTTCATCTAAGTTTGTGAACAAATAACAGTCATACACAAGGGGTGAGGTGAAGATGAAAGCAATCATGAATAGAGTTATCGCACTCGTCGCGGCGTTGGTCGTCGCGGCGTCGGTGGCGGTGGCGGCCCCGGCGGAACAGCCGGGCCAGCGCGCCGCCTACGAGCAGTTGGCGAAGAGGGTGCGGAAGGAGTTGGTGACGCTGCCGTGGTACGGCGTCTTCGACAACCTGGCGTACGAGATCGACGGCTCGACCGTGACGCTCTCGGGTCAGGTCGTGCAGCCCTCGACGCGCAAGGACGCGGAGCGCCGCGTGCGCAAGCTGGCGGGCGTCGAGCGCGTGGTCAACAACATCGAGGTGCTGCCGCTCTCCGGCTTCGACGACTCGATCCGCGCGAACACGTACCGCGCGCTGCTAGGTTGGAACAGCCCGCTCTTCCGCTACGGGCGCGGGGTGAACCCTTCGATCCACATCGTCGTCAACGGCGGGCACGTCACGCTCGAAGGCGTCGTCTCCAGCGAGGGCGACCGGCGGCTGGCCTACATGCTGGCGAACTCCGTCCCCGGCGTCTTCTCCGTGACGAACAACCTCCGCAACGAGAACGCGCGCGCGCGCTGAGCCTGGGCGGAGTAACAACAGAACCGCGAGCGGTAGCGAGCGGGTGCGGGTGACATCAGAGATACGTTTGATGTCACCCGCACCCGCTCGCTACCGCTCGCGGTTCTGTTTTAAGGGACGAAGGTGGCCGTCACGATGTCCGACCACTCGCCGGTGGCTTGGTCGCGGAGGATGTAACGGGCGCGGTACTGTCTCGCCTCCGGCCTGCCAGCCTCCGCGGGCGGCCGGTCGTCTATGTAGGGGCTGTAGCTGTCAACCCCGAGTGTCTGCCAGTCGTCCTCACCGGCGCGGCGGCTCTCAATCACCACGCCGTCGAACTTCTCCTTGGTGAAATCGACTTGCACCGTCCCCGGCCCGTTCGAGCGCGCCTTCAGCGTGGGCTTGGGCGTCGCGTCGGGCGCGGAGGGGCCGCCCTCGGGGCCTATGATGCCGAGGTCGAGGCCGACGACCTCGTTGTAGCCGGGCGCGAGCTGTATGCGCTGCACGAGGTTGCGCAGACGCGGGAGGATGCCCGGCGGAACGACAGCGGGCGCCGTCGCCGTCGCGGGGGGCGGGGGCAGGGCGCCGCCCGCCCTGCCTATCGGCCCCGTCAACACCATATTCTTGTAGGAGGTGCGCGCCTGTAGCGCTGACTTGTAGGTCGGCAGGAGATCGCCGAGCAGGTAGTTGAGCATGGCGGCGTCTGCCTTGACGGCGTTGACCTCGGCCTCGGTGAAGCCGAGCGCCGGGGCATGCGCTTCAAATGAGGTTGAGAAGTTGTTGAGCCAGAGCGCTAGCTCTGTGTCGGTACGCGGGATTGGCATACGTGCGGTTCCTTTCTTTCTGGAAGGGTTGTGAGCGTGGACGGCGAGTAGCGTCGCCCCTGAGAGTGCGCCCGCGGGTTCTGCGCGCCCCGGCGGGGCGGCCGTGCATACGTGAGGGCGGCCTCCCGGGGTGCGCCGGGATTCTACACACGCCCGCCGCCCCCTGGCAACGATTTTCTCGCACCCGCCGCGCCGCCCCGGCTACCCGCCGACCCCGAACGGTGACTCGCCGCGGCCGTGCGGCGACCCGCCACGGCGCCGCAGCACCGCCCTGCACGGCCGCAGAACCGTTCCGCGGCGGCTGAGCGACTCCGCACGGCTGCAAGCCCCTTCCGCGCGCCCGCGGAGCCGTTCTGCAAGGCTGCAAAATGGTTCTGCACGCCCGCACAACCCCTCCGCACGCAGCAACACGGTTCCGCAACGCCGCACCGACCCGCCGCACGGCCGCGGCGACCTCCCGCAGCCCCGCAGCGTCCTCCCACAACCGGGTTACCCGGCTCTGCCTAAAAGCCCATTTGAAGCCTGAGTTTTGGGCAGATGAAAAGGTTTTTGGGCAAGGCTCTTAACTGAAAGGGCTTGCGAATGTATACCGGGGGTCTTGAAAAGTTCGGGGAACAGCCACACAATGCGGGCGGCCTCAGACCGCTCCGACACTCTAAGCCTAAGCGACCCCGAAGGAGAAAGCGCGTGACTCTGATTGCTGCTTTCAGATGCACCCTACGTGGCGGCGAAAAATGCGTTGCTATCTGTGCGGACACGCAAGAGACGCGAGGCGAATACCGCGTGCCCGTTAAAAAGATTGCCGTCCAAGACCGCGGTAGTTATCAATTAGTAGTCGGCGGGGCGGGCGAACTAGGCGACCTGATTGACGACTTTGCGGAAACGCTCGGATTAGCTGCGGAGGGCTGGGAGGCGGGACTTGGCGAGCAAGTCATAAGGAATAAAATCAAAAGGCTCTTGATAGACTTCAATAAGAACGAAGTGGCGCACTACCCCCCGCCGTATGACAAGCTCCTTGAGTTCATTATCTGCCTGAAAGACAAGAACGCGCCCGATATCCACCTGTGGAAAGCAAGCGCCACGGGGCTACGGGTTGTAACCGATTTTGCGCTTATAGGAAGAGGCGAGGACTTTTACAAGCCACAGGTGGAAAGGCTGTATCGCCCCGACCTATCAATGCCGCAAGCCTTCTTACTCGGAACTTATGTGCTGTTACAGGCTAAAGAAACTATTAACTCCATTGGCGGCCCGATTCACTCAATCGGGGCGAGCCCACAGGAAATCTTTCCGGTCTCCCCGGATTTAGTGCAAGACCTGGAACAACGTGTTACTGAGTTCAATGAAGCCTTGACACAACTCGTCTTAGCCTGTCCCGATGTAAGTCTAAGGCCCGTAGACTTCGAGAGCCTATTGAAAGACTTCGAGGCTCGCGTCATGCAATTACGCGCCAAGTATCTTGGATACGCGGCAACCGCGTTGTTAGACCGCGTCGAGAACGACCCGAATTTTAAGCGGGAGCCGATGCCAAGCGTGCCGCCGGACACGCTCATCTCGCGCGGGGCTGACGGGCAGGCTTTTATCCTATCGCCGGAAGAAACGCGGGCTTATATCTTGGGCGCGGCAAATCCACTCACGCCGCCTGATTTTGAGGAAGATATCGATGCAGATATCTTAGACGCGGTAAATGAACTCATGCCGTTCGACCTTGAGGAAGAGAATCCGCCGCCAGACTCGCAAACGGTAGAGGAACACGACTAACCCTCTACGGCATAGAAGAAAGCCCCGCAACTTGCGGGGCTTTCTTCTATGCCGCCTCTGCCCAACACTTCGGCTTTCCTTTGTAGAATCCGCGCGCAGTGGCTACTCGACGATCACCTTGTCGCTCTGGCCGCGGCCGAAGGTCTCGGGGGCGTACATCTCTTCGGCCTTGGCGGGGGGGACGACGAAGGCGCCGGGGGTCGTCGCGCGCGCCGTGTAGGAGTAGGTGTAGACGCCCTCCCACAGGAGCGAGGTGAACGCCTCGGCCCGGTCGTCGCGCAGGTTCTGGTGCTCGAACCAGGTGCGGCGCCACCACCACCAGCCGACGGGCGTCGTCTGGGCCTGCTGGTCTTCCTGCGCGGTGCCGGCCGTGACGGCGAGCGCCGGGTTCAAGGCTTCGAGCCCCGCCGGCAGAGGGTCTACGAGCGCGACGTGGTAGCGGCGCGTCGGCGCGACCATCGTCAGCTTCACGCGCACGGTCGCGCCGGCCTTGATGTGCCAGGTGCCGTCCGCGTCGCGCCGCACGTCCGCGGCGTCGCCCACCGGCTCGTAGACGCGCTCGACGGCGAAGCCGTAGTCGGCCGCCGCGAGCTTCAGGTTCGAAGGCGCGTAGTTCATCCCGACGCGGTAGTAGAGGCGCCCCGCCCCCTCCTTCTGCAAGACGAGGTTCTGCGCCCCGCCCCCCTTCTCCGCGAGGTAGCGCATCGGCACGTCGAACTGCTGGCGGTCGGTCGAGCGCCCCTTGAACTGCTGCTCGCCCGCGTACGCGTCGCCGAGCCACGCACGCGCGACGAAGTCCGGCGTCGCCTTCTCGTAAGTGCGGAAGTAGCGGTCGAGCGCGAGCAGGACGAAGGCGTTCTCCTGCGTGTTCTCCCAGCGCCCCTGCTTGCGGTGCGCGAGCAGGCCGCGCGCGACCTTCGGGATGATGTCGCTCTCGGGCTGGTCGCCGATGAGCGCTTCGAGGATGACGCCGTCCGTCCGCCGGTCGGAGTGCAGGAGGAGATACGCGTCGTCCGAGTAGCTGCTCGTGAAGTGCGCCGTCCCCGCCGTCTCCTCCGCGCGGTTGTCGAGCAGCCGCCGGATGGCCGCGACCTCCGCCGTCGAAGCCTTGTCGCCCGAGAGCACCGTCAGGAGCCAGCCGACCGCTTCGAGCTGAAGCTTCTCAAGCCCGTTCTCCGCGATGAGCCGGCGCGCGCGCGCGGCGTCGCGGTCGCCCAACAGCGTGCGCGTGTAGAGCGCGTAGGCGATGAGCGAGTTGCGCGCGTCGCGGCCGTAGCGCTTCGGGATGCGCGCCTCGACGTTGCGCAGGTAGTTCTTCGACTTGTCGAGCATCGACTGCGGCACGTCGTAGCCCTTCGACTTCGCGCGCGCCAGCGCGTGCGCGACGTGGATACTGACGTAGGGCCAAGACTCGTCGCCGCGCTTCCAGAAGCCGAAGCCGCCGTCCTCGTTCTGCAACCCCTGAAGCCGCTTGATGTCGCGCTCCACCGCGTGATTCATCTCCTCGGGCGTCGGCAGGTCTTTGGCCTTGAAGGCCGTCAGCACGTCGCGCAGCGCGGCGACCGCGATGATGCGCGAAGACAACTGCTCCGAACACTCGAACGGGTACGCGACGAGGTAGAGCACGGCGTCCGTCAACGCCTGCAACTGCGTCGAGGAGGTCTGCACTTCGAGCCCGCCGAACTGCTTGAACACGTCCGGCGGCGCCTTGACCGGCTGGACGAGGGCGCCGCCCTGATCCAGCTCGCCGTAGGTGGCGAACGCCTCGGTCGTCGCGGGCGTCCAGACGGGCAGCTCGAACTGCGAGGCGTCCGCGTAGCGCCCCGAGCTGGCCGCGACCTGGAAGCGCGCCGTGCCCGCCGCGTCGGCCGCCACGGGGAAGCGCACCTCGACGCGGTCGTTGGCAGGGACGTTGACGCGGCGCCCGTGCCCGTCGGTCAGCTCCGCATTGGCGGCGCGGACGGCCACCAGAACCTCTGCCGGCGCGTCCGTCTGGTTCTGCAAGACGACGGGCAGCTCGAAGCGGTCGCCGAAGTTGAGGAAGCGCGGCGCCGACGGCCGCACCATCAAAGGCTGTCGCGCCGTGATGCTCGACTCGCCCGAGCCGAACTGCTTGCCGCCCGCGACCGAGACGGCCATCACGCGGTAGCGCGTCAGGTTGTCGGGCACCTTCACCTTCACCTCCGCGCGCCCCTGCGCGTCGGTCGGAACCGAAGGCGCGAAGACGGCGAGCGCGTTGAAGTTCTCGCGCAGGCGGATCGCCTGCTGCTCCTCGCCACCCGCCAGATCCCCGTTGTCGCGGGCCACCATCCCCGGGGCGGGCGGCGGGGGCGGCGGCCCCTCGTACCTCATCGCCTGGCGCGACATCGTCGCCCTACCCTTCGCCATCCCCCCGATGGAGATTGCCTCATCCGCGACGGCGCCGGCCACCCCGCCGCCGGCGCCGCCCTGCTGCACGGCCTGCAACTTGTTCGGGTCGGCGAGCTGCACGCTCTGGCGCAGGTGGTAGTCGGCTACGTCCGCGCCGCGCAGCGTGTAGAAGACCGCGAGCGGGTCTTCGAGCTGGTAACCCGTCAGCGCCAGCACCGACTCGTCAACCACGACGACCGCCGTCTCGCCGCCCGCGACGGGCCGGCCCGCCGCGTCCTTCACCTCGACCGCGACGGTCGTCTCGCCGCCCGGCTCCACGGCCTTGTCGCGCGGCTCCGCCGTCACCAGAAGCTTGCGCGCGAGCGGCGGCACCGAAAGGCTGATGGAGCCCGACGCGAAGGCGGGACGTTTGGGCAGCTTCTCGTCCGCCTCACCATTCGCCCCCGCGCGCGGCGCCGCCCCGACCAGATCGACCTGCACGTAGACGTTCGGCGTGAAGCCCTCCTCGACGGGGATGCGCAAGGTGTGCGAAGGCCCGTCCATCCGGAAGCGCTCGGTGCGGACGAGCCCCGAGCGGCGCAGAGTCATGATGCCCTCGGCCGGCGTGAACGGGGCTTGCACCAGTATCTCCGCCGTGTCGCCCGCGTGGTACTCCTTGCGGTCGGGGACGAGCTCGACCTTCTCCTGCGACACCTCGCGCCGCGGAGGCTGTTTGCCGCCCGCGACCCACAGCGTCAGCTCGCTCTCGTTCGGCCGCTCGCGGTCGTCGTAGACGCGCGCCGTCACGCGGTACACGCCGCCCGCCTTCGGGCGGAAGGTGCAGCGCACCGCCTCCGCGGCCGACTTGACCGTGCACTCCTCGGGCGTCTTCGACTCGACCTGCTGCCACTGCCCCTTCACCTGCTTCCATTCGAGCAGCGCGGCGCGCATACGCACCTCGCGCCCCGGCACGAGCTTGCCGTCGAGGTCTGTGACGACCGTGCCGACGACGAGCGGCTCGCCCTCCTGCACGAAGAGGCGCTCGCTGCGCAGGCCGACGTAGAGGTCAGAGGGGTGGACGAGCATCGTCGTGTTCGAAGTCCAAGCCTGACGGTTCACGTCCGTCACGGTGGCCTCGGCCCTCACCGAAGAAGGCTGCGGCGGGTTAACCGAGTCGAAGTCGAGCCGGAGTGTGTGCTTGCCCGAGGCGTCGGTCTTGCCCTTGAAGGTCTGCACGTTCTCCCCCGCCCCGCCCCGCGCGTTGAAGCCGCTGTAGTCCCACCACGGCACCCACCGGCCGAAGGTGTAGTCGCCGCGGTTGGGCGGCGTGTAGGTGGTCGGCGTGGCCGTCACGCGCCAGTTGACCTCGGAGTCGGGCAGGCCGCCGCCCGCGTAGTAGCTCGCCTGCACGGTCGCCTGCGCGTGGCCGCCGACGAAGTGCGGCCCCTCGTCCGACTTGGCAGAGACCTCGAACTCGGGGCGGCGGAACTCCTGCACCTGTAGCTGGTGGAAGTGCTCGCGCCCGGCCGGCGCCTGGGGCGTGTTCGACTCGCCGCCGATTGCCTGGAAGTAGACCTGCGCGGCGCCGAGGTTCATCGTCGGCGGGAGCTTGAGCTTCGTATCGAAGCCGCCGAGCGCGTTAAGGCGCACGACGTCCTTCAGCACCTCGTTGCCGCGCGAGTCGCGCAGCGTGTAGCTGACTGACTCGGCCGCGCCCGAGAGTGCGCCGATGTCGCCGCTCTGGCCCGCGCCCATCCGCCGCAGCCAGCCCTTCAGACTCACCTCCTCGCCGGGGCGGTACATCTTCCGGTCGTCGAAGACGAACCAGCGCAGCTCGTCAACGGACGGGCGCCGCACCCAGGAGGTCGTCTCGTTCCACCAGTCCGTGAACTCGGGCAGGAAGGCCGTCTCCGCGCCGCGGCGCGCGACGAGCATCCCGCGCACGTCCGCGGACTTCTGCGAAAGCCCCAGGCGCACCACGCCGTCCCTCCCGGTCGTCGCGCGCACGTCGCCCGGCACCAGAGTCATCTCGACGCCTTCGAGCGGGCGGCCGTCGGCGAGCGAGTTCGCCCAGCCGACCAGCACGTCGCGGTCTGTGAAGGCGTCGAGCCCGATGGTCGTCAACTGCACCCACGCGCGCATCGCGTCGTCACCGCGCCGGCGGTTCTTCGGGTCGGCGAGGACGGTCGGCTCGACGACGACGAAGACGTTGCCGCGCCCGTCCTTGAGCGCGGGCGAGAGGTCGAGACGCGTCTCGACCGTCTCGTCCGGCTGCGACTTTACGGGGACGGTCTTCGAGAAGACGAGCCGGCCCGGCGGGGGCTGCGGCTTCTGCCGCTTCTCGTCGTAGTAACCGGCGACCCAGCGCATGTGCGCGACGTAGGCGCCGAACTCTTCGGGCGCGACCGCGTAGAGGCTCACCTTGAGCGAAGGCTGGTTGACGCTGAAGACCGAGAGGTTCGGCCCGCCCGCCGGGTCGAGCACGACGAAGTTGCCGCCCGAGGAGAAGAGCGCGGGCGGCGCGGGGCCTACGTCGAAGGTGAAGACGCCGGGCTCGCCCAACGTCTGCCCGAACTCGTCGCGCAAAGACGCGTCGAGCGTCACCTTGTAGGTCGTGCGCCCGCGCTTCCGGCCCTGTATGTAGAGGCGGTTCCCGTAGAGGGAGACGTTGAGGCCGGGCACCTCGGGCTCGACCTTCACCAGCGCCTGGTCGAAGGCCACGGGGTCGAGGTTGTTGCTGAAGGCGAAGTTCCACTGGTCGTACGGCGAGCAGGTCTTCTGCCAGCCGCAGCGGTGCTCGGTCACGCGCAGGGGGCCGTAGGTGCGGAACGAGAAGCTCTGCGGCTCGTTCGTCCGGCGCGGCCCCTCGGCCGAAGGCGTGCCCGCGGCGACGACGACCGAGACGGGCGCGTCCGGCGGGAGCTGCTCCAACGCGCGCACCGCGAGCCAGCGCCCCTCGGTCGCGGACTTGGCGAGACGCGACACGTTCTCGTCCCGGCGAATCTCATCCTCCGTCGCCAGCCTGACCTGAAGCGGCGCGCCCCCGGCCGCCTGCAACCTCACGCCGCGCAGCACGGCCTCGGGCTCGACCCTCTGGTCGAACTCCATGAAGACCAGCGTGTCGCGCCGCGCCGAGACATCCACCGGGTACCTCTGCACGAGCTTCGGCGCGGGCGTCGCAAACTTCCACGTCGAGGGGGCTAGACCAGCGCGCCCCGGCACCGACACCTCGTACTCGGTCGCCATCGGCAGCCGTTCGCCGTCGGGGTCGAAGATGAGCGTCTTCGTGCCGAGCCAGCGCCAGCGCCCCGCGGGCTGCGGGCTCATCTGCGCGGGGACGTTGCGCGCCGCCTCGTCCTGCGAGGTGACGGCGACCATCGGCCGCGAGAAGGTCAGAGAGACCTGCGGCGCCAGGGGCACCTCGCCCTCGGGCGAGTGGCGCAAGACCTTCGCGTCGCCCGTGACGTTGGCGTTGGGAACCGCGCCGGGCTCGGCCGCCGGGAAGGGCTTCAGCACGGTCGCGCCCGCGCGCGGCGCCGGCAGAGACCTCTCGCGCAGCGCGAACTCCTGCGCGTCGCCGGCCTCGGACTTCAGCTCCGGCAGGCGCGCGAGCACGCGCGCGGCCTCGGCCTCGGACAGCTTCTCGGCCTTCGCCGCGGGCGGCCGCGCCTCGGGCCTCTCGGCCTGCTCGGCGCCCTCGCTCAGGCGGAAGCTCAGGCCCTTCGTCTCGGCCGACTCCTCGGCCGCGTCAACGCTCGTCTCGTTCATGGCGTTCGTTTCCGCCCGCGCGGCGAGCGGGGCGAAGGGGCTGAGAAGGAGTTGGAAGAGAAGGATGAATGCGGGGGCATTTTTCAGTCGCATCTTTTGAAGCCTCTCGGCGCTCTCGGAATTAAACGTCTCGGGGCGGGAAGAGTGACTGTGCCCCACGTCGGAACGCCGGCCCTCGACTCTACTTGCGGTTCTGTCGCGCCTGCGGAGCGGGAATACTTTAAGGCACTCCAGTTCGACGACGGGCCTGCAATCTGACGCCGGTAGTAGTACAAAGGTTTTAGGTCGCACGCGGGCAGTTTGTCAATTTAATTGACAACACCCCCGCGTTCGAATATAAAGCCCGGGCGCCAGTATACTCCGTCGGCCTTTCCACCGGCGCCCGGCTCTCAAAGTCATTCCCGGTCGCCCATTTCCCTTCCCGGCTGAGAAGTTTGTCCAGTCCCCGGCTCTAGCGAGTCACAGTCATGCCCGCGGGGCGCACTCGCCGTCACAATTTGTCCCGGCGTCCCACAAATATTGGCGGCACCGCCGACATGAAAATCAGCTTATGTCATATACATGTAGGCTGACACTTCCGCTCCGGCGGAACTCTGACTGAAAGGTGCACTCTACACCCATGCAGAAAACCAACACGAAGTCCCTTGTCCCAATCCTTCTGGCAGCCCTCTCCATCACGTGGCTCTGCCCGGCGAGCCCCTCGGCCGCGCCGCAGGACGATAAGCCGCGCGTCCGCGGCGTGAGGGTTCAGAAGATTCTGCTGCTCCCGGGCGACCCGAGCAAGGCGTCGCTCGTGATCGACATCGACGGCGAGAAATTCGGCAAGCCACCGGCGAAAGCGGCGGTGACGCTCACCAACCAGGAGACCGCGGAGTCCCTGACCGCGCAGAAAATCGTCTCGCACAACGACGCCAAGATCGTCGCCAGCGTGGACGTGCCCGTCGCGACGAAGGCCACGACGTACGTCATGCAGTTGTCGCTCGACGGGGTGAACGTGATCCCGCCCGAGCAGCTCGCGGACTACACCATCGAGGTCAAGAAGGAGGAGAAGTCGAACAAGGCCAAACCCCTCGACATCACCTTCGAGACCTTCAAGAGCCCGCAGTACCCGAACCTCTACTCGCTCCTCATCACGAACAAGGCCGACCAGAACGACCCGAAGTTCTCCTCGAACCCGGCGCTTATGAAGGTAGACATCCTCCCGCCAGGGGCCACCAACGTCAACATCCAGGCCGGCAACGGCCCGCACCAGATGGTCGTCACCTTCCTCGCGCCCGAGGACTTCGACGTGAAGAACGTGGTCGTGACGGTCTTCGACCCGTCGAGCACGCTCGGCAACAGCGAGCCGGTCGCCTTCTCGACGCCCTTCGAGAAGAAGCAGCCGAAGGCCGACCCGAACCAGCACAAGATCACCAACGTCGAAATCCTCTCGCTCCAGCGCCGGACGGGGATGGGGCGCGTCCTCATCCAGGGCACCGGCTTCGGCGACTACACGCGCCCGCCCGTCAACGGCGACCGCGAACTGCTCTGCTGCCTCGACCGCCCGATGACCGCCGGCGAGCGGAACAGCAATAGGACGAAGAAGCTCGACGGCAGCGTGCTCCAAGAGTCGGGGCCGAACGCCGAGGTGTGCAACGCGCTCGCGCCGGGGACGTGCCAGGCGATGCGCGACTGGCGGCGGAGGATCGAGCAGCGCGTCAACGTCACGCTCGTCCCGCGCAACCCCGACCTGCGGATCGAGCGCACGCAGATCGTCAACATCGACGACAAGTCCATCGACGTTTACTTCGAGTTCACGCACTTCCCCGGCTACAGCCAGCCCTTCCGGCTCGCGAGCGCCACGGTGACGATCAACAAGGGCGGCGTCCGCGTGGCGCAGGCGCAGGCCGCCGACGACGCGACCATCACGGCCAGCGTGGCCGGGCCGCAGACCTACTCCGAAACGGCCGACATCGGCGTGCCGCGCGACAAGAACCTCGAATACCGCTACACCGTGCTCGACCAGAAGGACGCGAGCCTGCTCTTCGGCTCGGGCGTCGGCGACAAGTTCTTCGTCATCGAGCTGGCCGTGCTCAACAAGGGCGAGAAGAAAGTGGCCGTGCCGCTCTCGGCCATCCAGGCCGAGATCGAGTGGGCCTACGGCGACGACCCCGCCAATGAAGACTTCTTCTTCGAGGAGGGGCCGGCCACCATCCCGCCGCTCGCCCTCGCCGACGTGACCGCCTACTTCGACAGCTACCAGAAGACGAGGGGGCGGCGCGCGAGAATCTTCAACACGCTCGACGGCGTCGCCACGCTCGCCGCCTCGCTCGTGCCCGTCTTCGGCCATAACATCGAGCGGCCGACGACGATCCTGACCGGCGGCTTCACCCCGGCGCTGAAGACGGTGCTCGGCGACCTCTCCAGTCGGCAGTTGCAGAACCTGACCTCGCGCACGTGGGAGAACGTCGAGGAGGTGCCGGCCAAGAGCGGCAAGACCAAGTTCATCTTCGTCCAGCGCGGCGACCAACTCTACGACGGCTCGGTGCCACCCAAGGTGAAGAAGCAGATCAAGAACATCCGGGGGCTTGAGGTCATCGGCTACGAGATCACCGACAGCAAGGAGAAGGCGGCGACGCAGCAGCAGTAGCGTCGTCGTAACGCGAACCAACCTCTCTAAACTTTTCGACGGAGGAAGAACATGGTCACTTCTAAAAAAGCCGGCGCGAAGGCCGGCGGCGGCAACGGCGGCGGCACGGCGGGCGGGAGCAAAGGCGGCGGCACCGCCGGCGGGAGCAAGGGCGGCGGTAAAGCCGGCGGGAGCAAAGGCGGCTCCAAGGCCGGCGGGAAGAAGGGCGGCAAAAAGAGGTAGGCTGAACCCGCAACGCGGGCTCGGTGAGTCGCCGTAAAGCCGCGTGGGGCGTGCCCGCAAATTCTTGCGAGCACGCCCCACGCGGCTTTAAACCACGCACGAGGCCGCGGCGCCGACCGGTCGCGCGTCTATTTACACTTCGAGTAGCCGCAGTCGCGGCAGAAGTCGCAGCCCGAGGCGTGCTCCAACTGGCCGTGACACTCGGGGCAGTCGGAGATGAGCGAGAAGTTACGGCTCGTCTCGACGCCGTCGGGGGCGCCGGCCTGCACCTTCGGCGGCTGCTGCGCCGCCTGCTGCTGGTAGGCGAAGGCGCGCGCCGAGTCGGGCTGGCTCTGGAGCCTGCGAGTCGTGAGCATGATGCACTCGGCGACGGCCTGCTCGGGGCTGGTGAGCAGGCGCTCGTTGAACCAGACCGAGTGCGTGCCCGTCACCTTGTTAAGCGAGCGGGCCACCTCGCGCGCGCCGAAGCCGCCGCGCAGCATCTTCGAGGCGAGCAATCCGACGCCGCCCGAGATGGGGCCGGTGGCAAAGACTTCGAGGATGTCCGCGCCGTCGTGGTTGACCGTGACGTAGAGATTCTGCCCGTCGAACGGAATCTGCCACGTATAGCCCGTCAGCTCGCGCGGCCGCTCGATGCTCACCACGTCGCCCGACTCCGTCCGGCGCACAGCCGGCGCGGGCGCCGCGGTCATCACGAGCGAGGCCGGCGCCTCCTGCGTCGCCGCCTCGGTCTTCGCGGCCTCCGTCACGACGGCCGGGTCGCACGCGACCTCGCTCGGGGTCTCGGCCGCGCCCTTCACGGCCGAGAGCACCTGCGAGTCGCGGCTGCCGTCGCGGTAGTAGCTGACGGCCTTGCAGCCCAGCTCGCGCGCGAGCCGATAAAGCCTGTCCACGCTCTCCAACGTGTCGTCGCGCGAGCCGTTGCAGGTCTTCGACACGCCGTTATCGACGTTGCGCTGCGCGGCGGCGAGCACGTAGACGTGCTGCTCGGCCGTGATCGACATCGCCGAGATGAAGTAGTCGGGCAGCTCCGCCTCGTGCGCGCAGACGTGCTCGGCCGCGGCGTCGATGGAAGCCTGGTCGGTCTGGTCAACCGTGATGCCGAGCGCCTCGGCCGCGAGCGTGTGGACGTAGGTGCGCTTCCCCAACGTGTCCTGCCGGACGTAGGCCCAGGAGAAGTTCGGCTCGACCCCCGAAGAGGTCTCGGCGACGAGCGAGATGGTGCCCGTGGGCGCGATGGTCGTCGTCTCGTAGTTGCGCGGCGTGACCTCCATCTCCTCGGGGATGCCGATCTCTTCGCGCAGGAACTGGTCGTACGCGGCCTTGTTCGGCTTGTACTCGGGGAAGACGCCCTTCTCCGCGCCCAGGCGGCATGACTCGATCCAAGCCTCGCGCCGGACGAAGCCCATCGCCTCGTCCATCAGGTCAATCGAAGTGTTCGAGCCGTACTTGACCTTGAGCTTCATGCACAAGTCGGCGAAGCCCATGATGCCTAAGCCCACGGGGCGCGTGCGCTTGACCACGTCGTCGATCTCGGGCAGAGGCCACGCGCAGGTGTCGATGACGTTGTCGAGGAAGCGGACGCACCAATGCACCGCGTCCGCCAGCCTCTCCCAGTCGAGCCGGGTCTCGGGGTCGTAGAACTTGGCGAGGTCAATCGAGCCGAGGTTGCAGGAGTTGTTGAAGTGGAGCGCCTGCTCCGCGCACGGGTTCGTCGCGTAGATCGGCCCCATCGACTCCATCATGTGATTGTTGCGGTTGACCTCGTCGATGAAGATGACGCCCGGCTCGGCGTAGCGGTGCGCGCTCGCCACGATGCGGTTCCAAACGTCCGGCGCGTAGACCATCCCCGGCGCGGGCGGCTCCTCGCGCGTGCACCTGTCGAGCAGCCCCGACTCCTTCGCCTCAAGGAAGGCCGCGCGGTCGCGGAACGTCACCGTCTCGCCGTCGGCCGTGCGGTAGATCGCGTAGTTGTCCTCCTGCACCGCGTCGTAGACGGCCTCGTCCCAGGGCTCGCCGTCGAAGGAGAGTTGATACCACTGCTTGCCGTCCACGGCCTGGAAGAATTTGTCCGTCACCGTCACCGAGATGTTGAAGTTCGTCAGGGAGTGCTGGTCGTTCTTCGCGTGGATGAAGCGGAGCACGTCCGGGTGATCGACGCGCATGATGCCCATGTTCGCGCCGCGGCGCACCCCGCCCTGCTTCACCGTGTCGGTCGTCGTGTTGAAGATGTTCATGAACGACACGGGGCCGGAGGCCACGCCGTGCGTCGAGCGCACCATCGCGCCCGCGGGCCGCAGCTTCTCGAAGGTGAAGCCGGTGCCGCCGCCCGTCTGGTGGATGATGGCGGCGTCGGTCGCCGTCTTCATGATGCCGGCGATGGAGTCGGGCACGTCGAGGACGAAGCAGGCGGCGAGCTGCCCCGAGGGCTTGCCCGCGTTGACGAGGCACGGCGTGTTCGGCACGAACTCGCGGCGGAGCATGATGCCGGCCATCGTCTGGTAGAACTCGTCGCGGCGGACGAGGTCACTCTCGGCCTGCGAGACGTGGCCGACGACGCGGCGGACGATGTCCGGCCACTCCTCGATGGGCTCGCCCTGCGGGTTCTTCAAACTGTAGCGCTTGGCGATGACGCGGCGGGCGTTGAGGCCCAGGGTCTCGGCGGCGGCGGGCGCGGCGCCCGTGATCTCGAAGGCTGACGGACTTCCCTGCGGTGCGTTCGGCTCGATAACGGTGCTCATCTTCTCTCTCTTGCCTTTCCCGCGCTCGTGGGGGGCGCGAGGCACGTTCTTCTCCAGCGGTCGAAAAATTTGCGGCGCTCACTGCGCGCCGTCTCTACGTGTGGCTCGGGTACTTCGCGGTTGGTCTGGCCGGGAGGCGAAAAGGTTCCCGCGCCGCGGTGGCTGGCTGCCTCCCGCGGCACCCGGAACCGGCTCGTTCCAAACGGCGCGAAGAATACACCCGGCGAATTTGCTTGTCAAGAGTATGGCACAATATATTGTGCTAGTCTTTTTGACTGCTCACAATAGAGCAGGGTCTTTGAGGTTTTACATGAGGTGCGGCCGCGCACCTTCCCCGGGAAATCCGGAGATTTTTGCCCCGCCCCGCAAAATCCCCCGCCGGCCGCCCGGGCGGCGCCGGAGGCAGTAGCCGGAGGCGGTTTTTCATCTAACTCCTTCGGGACTTTGACCGAGAGAACAAGAGGGCATATGACCTTGGACGAGACGCAGAACGGCCGCCGCGATTCGCTCGTGCGGGCGACGGCGGCCGACGGGCTCATACGTTGTATGTCGGCCGTGACAACAAACACGGTGGCCGAGGCCGCGCGCAGGCACGGGACGACGGGCACGGTGACAGCGGCGCTCGGGCGGACGCTGACGGGCGCCCTGCTTTTGGGCGCGGGGCAGAAGGAGTTCGACCGGCTGACCGTGCAGGTCGAGTGCGACGGCCCCGTCGGCGGCATCACGGCCGAGACGAACTCGCACGGCCGGGTGCGCGGCTACGTGCGCGAGCCGCACGCGGACGCCCCCTTGAACGCGCAGGGCAAGTTCGACGTGAGCGCCGTCGTCGGGGGCGGCATGCTCTACGTCACGTACGAGTCGGGCTTCGACATCGGTCTCTACCGTGAGCCGTACCGCGGCGCGGTGCCCATCGTCTCGGGGGAGATCGGCGAGGACTTCGCCTACTACCTCGCGAAGTCGGAGCAGATACCTTCGGCGGTGATGCTCGGGGTGCTCGTGCGCGCGCGCGAGTCGGGCGAGACGTTCGTCGAGGCCGCGGGGGGCTTGATGATTCAGGTGATGCCGGGCGCGGACGAGAAGGTCGTCGCGGCCATCGAGTTCACGGTGAGCCGGACGCCGCACACGACGGCCCTCATCCGCGAGGGCGCGCGGCCTTTGGACTTGCTGCGCACGGCGCTCGGGGAGGTGCCGTTCGAGGTGCTTGAGGAGCGCGAGGTCGGCTTCAACTGCACCTGCTCTTACGAGCGCGCGGCGTCGCTCGTCTCTTCGATAGACGGCGCGGAGTTGGAGTCGATGTTGAAAGAGGACAAGGGCGCGTCGCTCACCTGCCACTTCTGCAACGAGACATACCGCATCGACGAACCATCGCTCGCCGCGATGGTCGAGAAGAGTCGGAACGGGCTCGGGTAATTGATCCGGGCTTGATTGATAAAAGCGCTGCGGTAAAGACGAAAGAGGCCGGACGGAGTGTCCGGCCTCTTCGCTTTAGAAGTTTACTTCCCTACTTCGCGGAGGTCGTGCCCGACGAAGGCAGCAGGTCGAAGTTGCCGATCTCGCGGTTGTGGCTGTCGAGGACGCCCATCACGTCGGAGGTCTCTTCGAGCATCTGCTTGGTCATCTGGATGGAGTCGGAGAGCTGCTCGAAGTCGAGCGAAGAGACGCGCTCGGGCGTCGGGAGCGTGACGACCTGGTCGTTGACGAGGCCGAAGAAGTTCTCGATGGACTGGAGCTGCCCCTCGACGAGCTTGACCGAACGTTCGAGTTCGGAGAACTGCGCGAGCCGGCGCTTCAGAATCTCGACGTTGGCCTGCTGGATGCGCCGGGCGCGGTCGTCGGGCGCGCCCTCGACGGCGCGCTCGGCCTGCGTGAGCTGGTTCTGGACGGCCTGCCGGTTGATCGAGCGCAGGTGGTGCTTGCGCCGCCGGTACACGTCGAGCAGATCGACGAAGTCCTCCCAGCGCTGTTCCAGACTGCGGATGTTGGTCGGCAGGTCTTTCGCGCCGGTGAACTTGACGTAGTTGTCGAAAATCTTGTTCTTGAGCCACTTCAAATAGAGGACGGCCTCGCGCTCGCGCGGGTCGAAGCTCTCGATGAGGCGCTCGCGCTGCTTGTTGCGCAGCTCGGCCAGCCGCTTGCGGTTGCGGCCGTCAACAAGTTTTCGGTAGATGGAACTGGCGGGCACGGTCGCGAGGTACGCGCCCTCGGCGACGAGCGCCGCGGCGAGCGGGATGGGCGACCAGGTGTAGGCCGCGGCCACGGCGAAGCCCGCCATGCCCCAGAAGTTGGCGGGCTCCATCACCGCCTCTTTCAGATATTCGAGACTGAGCTTCTTCTCC
>JAFAVK010000017.1 GCA_019242475.1 Acidobacteriota bacterium
GCGTTCGTCAGCGCGAAGGTCGAGGTGCGCGGCACCGCGCCCGGCATGTTCGCCACGCAGTAGTGCAGCACGTCCTCGACGTAGTAGGTCGGGTTCGAGTGGGTCGTCGGCCGCGTCGTCTCGATGCAGCCGCCCTGATCCACCGCCACGTCCACGATGACCGAGCCCTTCGACACGTCCTTCAGCATCTCGCGCGTGACGAGCTTCGGCGCGGCCGCGCCCGGCACGAGCACGCCGCCGATAATCAAATCCGCCTCGGCAATCGCGCCGTGGATGGCGTAGGCCGACGAGGCGAGCGTCGAAATCTTCGACAGGAAGATGTCGTCCAGCTCGCGCAAACGGTCGAGGTTCTTATCGACAATCGTGACCTGCGCGCCCATACCGACGGCGATCTTCGCCGCGTTCGTGCCCACGACGCCGCCGCCGAGGATGACGACGCGCGCCGCGGGCACGCCCGGCACGCCGCCGATGAGCACGCCGCGCCCGCCGTTCATCTTCTCGAGGTACTGCGCGCCGACCTGCACGGCCATGCGCCCGGCCACCTCCGACATCGGGGTCAGCAGCGGCAGCGTGCCCCTCCGGTCGGTGATCGTCTCGTAGGCGATGCCCGTGACCTTGTGTTCGAGGAGCGCCTGCGTCTGCTTCGGGTCGGGCGCGAGGTGGAGGTAGGTGAAGAGGAGCAGCCCCTCCTTCATCCGCGGGTACTCGGGCTCGATGGGCTCCTTGACCTTGACGACCATCTCGGCGCCGGCCCACACGTCGTCGGCCGAAGGGATGATGGTCGCGCCCGCCTTCTCGTAGAGCGCGTCCTCGAAGCCCGAGCCCTCGCCCGCGCTCTTCTCGACGATGACCTTGTGCCCCGCGTCCGTCAGCGCGCGCACGCCCGCCGGGGTGAGCCCCACGCGGTACTCGTTGTCCTTAATCTCCTTGGGGAGTCCGACGATCACTGTTCTTTGTCTCCAATCTTTTAGTTTTGGGACGAGGGCAGGGCTACCTCAGTGACCGATGCTCTCATCTCGTCGGGTCTGGAACTGCTCGGAATTCAAAGAGGCCAACTTCACTACTCGAAGTTGACCTCGTCGATCTGCGCGCGTTGGAGCTTGCCGCTGTAGTCAACGTAGATGCTCTTCCACTCGGTGAAGATGTCGAGCACCTGGGTGCCGGCTTCGCGGTGGCCGTTCCCCGTCCCCTTGGTGCCGCCGAAGGGGAGGTGGACTTCGGCGCCGATGGTCGAGGAGTTGACGTAGAAGATGCCGGTGTACATCTCCTGCATCGCGCGGAAGGCGCGGTTCACGTCCCGCGTGTAGATGGAGGCCGAGAGCCCGTAGCGCACGCCGTTGCCGATGTCGATTGCTTCTTCCAAAGAACTTGTTGGGATGACCGTGGTGACCGGGCCGAAGATTTCTTCTTGAGAGATGCGCATGTCGGGCGCGGCGTCGGCGAAGACGGTCGGCTCGATGAAGTAGCCGTTGGCGTGCCCGCCGCCCGTCAAGCGGTTTCCGCCGCAGGCGAGCCGGGCGCCGTCCTCCCTCTGGCCGATTTCGACGTAGCCGAGAATCTTGTGGACGGCGTCGGCGTTGATGACGGGGCCGACGTCGGTCTTCTCGTCCAGGCCGTTCCCCACTCTCAAACCCTTCGCGCGCTCGACGAGCATCTGCGTGAACTTCTTGTAGACCTTCTTGTGGACGACGACGCGCGAGGAGGCCGTGCAGCGCTGGCCCGAGGTGCCGAACGCGCCCCACACGGCGCCCTCGACCGCGAGGTCGAGGTCTGCGTCCTCCAACACCATGATGACGTTCTTGCCGCCCATCTCAAGCGAGCAGATGGCGTTGCGTTCGGCGCACGCGCCGGCCACGACGCGCCCCGTCTCGGTCGAGCCCGTGAACGAGATGAGTCTGACGGAAGGGTGGTTGACAATCGCCGCGCCCGCCGTCTCGCCGTAGCCGGTGACGAGGTTGACGACGCCCGCGGGGACGCCCGCCTCCTCGCAAGCCTTGACTAAATTATAGGTCGAGAGCGGCGTGTCCTCGGCCGGCTTGATGACGACCGTGTTGCCGCACACCAGCGCGGGGATGAGCTTCCAAGAGGGGATCGCCATCGGGAAGTTCCACGGCGTAATCAGCCCGCAGAGGCCGACGGGCTGGCGGACGCACATGGCGAACTTGTCGGGCATCTCGGCGGGCGTGGTGAAGCCGTGCAGGCGGCGGCCCTCGCCGGCCGTGTAGTAGGTGCAGTCGATGGCCTCCTGCACGTCGCCGCCGGTCTCCTTCAAGACCTTGCCCATCTCGCGCGTCATCTCGCGCGCGAACCTGTCCTTGTCGCGGATGAGAAGCTCGCCGAGGCGGAAGAGGATTTCCGCGCGGCGCGGCGCGGGCAGGCGCCGCCAGCGGTCTGCGGCCGTCTTGGCCGCGGAGACGGCGGCCTCCACGTCCTCGCGCGTCGAGACGGGAAAACGGCCGACCACGTCGCGCGTGTCGGCCGGGTTGGTGTTCTCGAACCACTCGCCCGAACTGGAAGCGACCCACTCGCCGCCGATGTAGTTCGGGTACTTCTTAACAACTGTGCGCGCCGCCGCGCCGCCCTTCTTCTGACTGCTCCCGAGCGCCTTCTTCGCCTGTGCCATTTGTTCCTATCGTAAACTAATAGACGTCAACCGTAAACCGCGAAGGGCCGTAAACCGTGAACCGTGAACCGTGACAAGAAAGACTCTTCTTGTCACGGTTCACGGTTCACGGTTTACGGCCCTTGAAGGCTTTTACTGGAACGTGAACTGGACTATCGACTGCGTGACCTTCTGGCCGTTGTAGGCCGAGACGTGGAGGACGATGGGGTCGCCCGGCTTGAGCGCGTTGATGACGCGCTCGAAGTCCTCGATGGTCGAGACCGACTGGCGGTTGATGCGCTCGATGACCATGCTCTTCTGGACGCCCGCGTCGAAGGCGATGCCGGCCTGGTCAACGTCCTGGACGTAGAGGCCGCGCACGCCCTTCAGGTTCCGCTCGTTGGCGATCTGCGGCGTCAGCTCGCTCAGCTTGAGCCCGAGCACCGGGCGGTCGGACTTCTCGGCGGGCTTCTCCTCCGGCTGCACGTTCTCGACGCGGCTGGGCTTCTCCTCCGGCTTCGAATCGCCCGAGGAGGAGCTGCGCGCGGGGCGCTCGCCGATCTTGACGTTGGCCGTGCGGCGTTCGAGCTTGTCGCCCACCTCGCGCAGGTACGCGACCGCGACCGTCTCGCCGACCGGGGTGGCGGCGACCTTGTTGATGAGGTCTTGCGCGTTCTCCACCGGCTGGCCGTTGAATTCGACGACCACGTCGTTGGTCTGGATGCCGGCGGAGGCGGCCGGCCCCTTGTTGTCGGCCACGTCCTTGATGATGGCACCCGCGGCCTTCGGCAGGTTGTAGACGCGCGCGAACTCCGGCTTGACCGAGTCGAGGAAGACGCCGAGGTAGCCGCGCCTGACCTTGCCCGTCTCCGTCAGCTGCTTGTAGACGGAGGAGGCGATGTTGGTCGGGAGGGCGAAGCCGATGCCGTTGTAGTCGCCGGTCGAGGTCGCGATCTGCGAGTTGATGCCGATGACCTCGCCGCGCATGTTGACGAGCGGGCCGCCGGAGTTGCCGCGGTTGATGGCGGCGTCGGTCTGGATGAAGCGGCGGAAGGAGGCGCCGGGGTCGGTCTGGCGATCCTTGGTCGAGATGATGCCGGCCGTCACCGTCTGCTCAAGGCCGAAGGGCGAGCCGATGGCGAGCACCCAGTCGCCGACCTGCATGTCGTCGGAGTTGCCGAAGTTGACGGCCGGCAGGTCGCGGCCCGCGTTGACCTTGATGACGGCGATGTCGGTCTCCTCGTCCGAGCCGACCACGGTGCCGCGGAGCTGCTCGCCCGACTGGAGCTTGACCATGATGCCGGTCATGTTCTCGACGACGTGGTAGTTCGTCAGGATGACGCCCTTCGGATCGACGATGAAGCCGGAGCCGACGCCGCGCGAGGGGCGGCGCGCGTTGCGGCGCAGCATGTCGAGCAGAGGGTTGTCGCCGCCGCCGCCGTTCTCGTCCGCGTCGTCGTCGTCGCCCTCCTTGTCGGCCACCTGCGGCGCGGCCGAGACGGTGTCGATGTTGACGACCGACGGCTCGACGCGGCGCGCGATCTCGGCGAAGGAGGCGGAGAGGGCTTCCGGCGCGCGCGCGACCGAGGCGGGCACGGCGGGCTGCTCGCCCTCGCGCGCGAAGACGCTCGTCCGGCTGAGCATCGCGCCGACGCCGACGCCGACCAGAAGGCAGCCGGCCGCGAGCGCCGCGATCCACACGCGGAGGTGGCGCAGGATGGCGCGCTCCGCATCAGTCGTATGGCCCTTCGGGATTTGCAACATAAAACTCTTCACCTTCTAAATTTCAAAAGGAGCCGGTAGGGTCGAAGCGGCCGCCGCCCCCGCGGATGGCCCGGCCGCCCTTGCTGTGCGCCGAGACGAGGGAGACTCGAAAGCCACAGTGGCGAGACCCGAGTATAACCAATGCCGGCGGAAAGGAGAAGCAGGCGGAAAGCAGTAGGCAATAGGCAGTTAATCACCGGAGGAAACGATTGAACTGCCTTCTGCCCTCTCTTCCCCCTTCCCCCACCTCAGCTCCGACACGATGACGCCGGCGAGGACGAGGAGGGCGCCGACCGTGGCGCGCGGGCCAGTCCACTCGGCGGAGCCGCGCAGAAGCACCGCGAAGGCGGTGGCGAAGACCGGCTCAAGGCTGAAGATGACGGCAGCGTGCGTCGCCGACATGCGCGCCTGCCCCCACGTCCAGAGCAGGAAGACGCCGACCGTGGAGACGAGCGAGAGGTAAGCGAGGTGCCACCCGACCGGCGCACTCCACGCGGGCGGCGCGGTCTCGCGCGCGAGCCCCGGCGGGAGCCCGGCCGCGCCTGCGAGCGCCGCGTAGGCACGCAGCCCCGCCCACGCCGTGAGGATGAGCGCGGCGGCCGTCGTGATCTGCAACGCGCTCAACTGCCGCACGTCGAAGCGGCGCGCGTAGAGGCTCATCAGAGTGATGTGCGCGGCGAAGAGGAGCGTGGTCGAGAGCGTGAGCAGGTCGCCCGTGTTGACCCCGCCGACCCCCGCGGGCGCGAGGATGAGCGCGCCGCCGATTGAGGCCAGCACGATCCCCAGAAGGTTCTCGCGGCTCGGGCGCGCTCGCCAGAGAACGTAAGCGACGACGGGGACGAGCGGTGTCGTCACCCCCGTGATGAAGGCGGACTTGGCCGGCGTGGTGTAGAGCAGCCCCGTCGTCTGCACCACGAACCCGACGCCGATGAGCGCGCCCAGAACGGCGCCCGCGCGCCACGCCGCGCGCGAAGCGCCGAAGACCTGCCGGGGGAAGAGCGCCGCGAAGAGGAGCGCCGCCAGAGGCATCCGCACCGCGAGGTACGTGAGCGGCGGCCAGTGGTCGAGCACGCCGCGCGAGACGGAGAAGGTCGAGCCCCAGATGACCGTCGTCAACAGTATCGCGCCGTCCGCGGCGAGATGGGTTTTGAGCTTCATATAAACGAGTCTGGAGTCTGGAGTCTGGAGTCAAGGCAAATGGCTTTTGACTCCAGACTCCAGACTTCAGACTCCAGACTATTCAAGGTCTCAGCAGGACTTTGAGGACGCCGGGCTCGGCGGCGCGTGCGAGCGCGCGCGGGGCGTCGGAGAGTGGGAACTCGTCGGTGATGAGGGCGTCGGTCTCGACGGCGCCGCGGCGCAGCAGTTCGAGCGCGGGCTTGAAGCGGCCGCAGCGCGAGCCGACGATGCTGATCTCGTCCACGACGACGGGCGCCGCGTTCAACTCCGTCTTGCCGTGGAAGGTGGACTTGAGGACGAGCGTGCCGCGCGGCTTTAAAAGCTTGAGCGCGGTCTCGAAGCCGGCGGGCGACCCCGACGCCTCGACCGCCACGTCGAAGGCGCGTTCGAAGGAGGCGGGCAGCTCTTCCGACCTGACCGTGCGGACGCCGCGTTCACGAACAATCTCAAGCTTGTTGTCGTGGCGGCCGACGAGGGTGACGCCCGCGCCCGTCGTCGCCTTCAGCGCCTGCGCGCAGAGCAGCCCGAGCTTGCCGTCGCCGATGACGGCGACGCGCGTCTCCGTCTCGACGCGGGCGCGCAGCGTGACGGCGCACGCGGCGGCCAGGGGCTCCGTGAAGACGGCGCGCTCGTCTGGCACTTCCTCGGGCACGGGCAGGAGGTTGGCGACGGGAAGCGTGAGGTATTCGGCGAAGGCGCCGTCGCGGCCGACGATGCCGAGCACGGTGCGCGCCGGGCAGTGGCGCGAGTCGCCCGCGCGGCAGAGCTGGCAGCGGCCGCAGCCGGCGTTAATCTCGCCGACGACGCGTTGGCCTTCCAACTCCGGCGCGCCCGGCGCGCGCTCGACCTCGCCCACGAACTCGTGACCCAAAGTCCCCTCGAACCCCGCGTACCCGCGCACGATCTCAAGGTCGGTGTTGCACACGCCCGCCACGCGCACGCGCACCAGCGCCTCGCCCTCGCGCCCGGGCACTGCCACGTCCGCCAGCTTCAGTTGACCGTTCTCGAACCGGAGAGCCTTCATGAGTGATGAACGATGAATGACGAGTGATGAATGATGAATATCGCTACGAGGTCATATTCATCACTCATCACTCGTCATTCATCACTGCCTTTAAAATCTTTTCGCGCGGAGGTAGGCGTTGTCCTTCGTCAGCTCGACGGTCTTCTCGCGGCCGCTGACTTCGACCTGGAGGCGCCAGGCGAGTTCGCGTTCGCCGTCGAGCTCGGCGTGTATCCACCACTTGCCGGGCGGGACGTTGACGGCGGCCTCGCCGGCCTCGTCCAGCTCCGCGTCGATCTTCTGGCGGCCGCCCATCAGGCGCGTGGCGAACTCCTCGAAGCGCTGGCCGTGGCGCGGCTCGGAGTCGTACTCGTTGCGCGCGGCCGCCATGTTGATGGGGTAGAGCTGGACGGGCACCTTCCGCGCCGAGACGGGGAAGCCGACGCCCTCGCGGCGCAGGCGCAGGCGGAGCAGGGTCGTGCGCTGGGCGGCGCCCGGGAGGCGCGAGGAGGCGCGCTCGTCTTCGGGCAGCCGCCGGTAGGCGCTCAGGACGGCCCCGCCGAGCGCCGCGACCAGCGCGACGCCCGCCAACGCGGCCGCGACCTTCCGTGTGAAGCTCTCTCCCTCGCTCATCCGTCGTCAGGCCATCAGGCCGCGCTCGCGCAGCGCGCTCGTCAGCTCGTGGTCGGTCGGAGTCGAGAGCACCTGCCCGGCGATGTCCACGGTCGGCTTCTGTTCCTTGCCGCCGTTGTGCTCCCGAACCCAGCGGGCGGCCGACTCGTCCTGCTCGATGTTGACGTACTGGTACTGCACGCCGAGGCGTTCGAGAAAATCGCGCGCGTGCCGCGTGTCTTCGCACCAGTCCGCGCCGTAGACCTTCACTCCGAACACGGGCCTTGCACCTCCGCCCCCGAAATCCGCGGCCACATCATAGCACGCGGAAAAGCAGTAGGCAGTAGGCAGTACGCTCCGCGTTATGGACGTTGAAAGGTTAAGAAGTTTTCGACAGCGAGCCTTTTAACAGCCTACTGCCATCTGCCTACTGCCTACTGCTTTTCCCTGCTACAATGCCCCTTCAAACTTGGTCAAAGGGTTTCGGCGGCCAAATGACTCCACAGAACGGCGGCGTGGGCGAGACGGCGAGGGGCGGTTTCCGCGACGAGTGCGGCGTGTTCGGCATCTACGGGCACGACGACGCGGCGCGCCTCGCGTACCTCGGGCTCTACCAGTTACAGCACCGCGGGCAGGAGTCGTGCGGCATCGTCGCCTCCGACGGCCTGCTCCGCTCCGAGCGCGCGATGGGGCTCGTCTCCGAGGTCTTTGACGAAGAGAGGCTGAACCGCCTGCCCGGCACGGCCGCCATCGGCCACACGCGCTACTCGACCGCGGGCGAGGTCTCGGTGCGCGAGGCGCAGCCCTTCCTCATCGCGTGCAAGCACGGGCAGGTCGCCGTCTGCCACAACGGCAACCTCCCCTTCGCCACCGAGGAGCGGCGCAAGCTCGAACGCGAAGGCGCCATCTTCAGCTCGACCTCCGACACCGAAGTCATCCTCCACCGCATCGCGCGCTCGCGCGCGGACTCCGTCGAGGAGGCCATCCCCGAAGTCCTCTGCGAGACCGAGGGCGCCTTCTCGATGCTCTTCCTGACGCCCGAGGCGCTCGTCGCCGTCCGCGACCCGCGCGGCTTCCGCCCGCTCGCGCTCGGCCGCCTGGACGGCGCGTGGGTCGTCGCCTCCGAGACGTGCGCGTTCGACCTCATCGGCGCCGAGTACGTCCGCGACGTGGAGCCGGGCGAGATGATCGTCGTCACACACGAAGGTTTGAAGTCCTCCTTCCCTCTGCCCGAGCGGCGCCGCTCGTTCTGCGTCTTCGAGCACGTCTACTTCTCGCGCCCCGACTCCATCATCTACGGCCGCTCGGTCAACGAGTCGCGCCACAAGATGGGCAAGCGCCTCGCGGTCGAGCAGCCGGCCGACGCAGACCTCGTCGTCCCCGTCCCCGACTCGGGCGTCGCGGCCGCCATCGGCTACGCCGCCGAGAGCGGCATCAACTTCCGCTTCGGGCTCGTGCGCAACCACTACGTCGGCCGCACCTTCATCGAGCCCAAACAATCGATCCGCTCTTTCGGCGTCCGCCTCAAGCTCAACCCCGTGCGCGACCTCATCAGGGGCCGCAGCGTCGTCCTGATTGACGACTCCATCGTGCGGGGGACGACCTCGAAGAAGATCGTGCGGCTCGTGCGCGAGGCGGGCGCGCGCGAGGTGCACGTCCGCATCAGTTGCCCGCCCACGGTGAGCCCCTGCTACTACGGCGTGGACACGCCGGACAAGCAGGAGCTGATCGCGGCGCGGATGTCGGTCGAGGAGGTGCGCCGCTTCATCGAGGCCGACTCGCTCGGCTACCTCTCGATGGAGGGGATGCTCGAAGCCTGCGGCCTGCCCTTCGAGACCTCCTGCGTCGCCTGCTGGTCGGGGCGCTACCCGACCCGCATCAGCCCCGTCGCCGAGACCCAGTACGCGCGCGAGCGCGAGCCCGTCCCGTCAGACTGAGTGATGAATGAGGAGTGATGAATGATGAATTAAAGACAACTGCTATTGATTCATCATTCATCACTCATCATTCATCATTATTTTTCGGAGGTGAACTCGTAAGTGGCGCAGAGTAGGAAAGGGTGCGGGTGCGCGCTGGTGGCGCTGGCGGCGGTGCTCGCGGTCGGCGGGTACGTCGGGTGGCGGTTCGTCGTCAAGCCGTACCTGGACAAGCGGCGCGAGCAGGCGCCGCCGCCGGCTTCGGGCGACGAGACGAAGGTGGTCGTCCTGGACGTGGGGCAGGGCGACTCGATCCTCATCGTCACGCCGGGCGGGAAGACGGCGCTCGTGGACGCGGGCGAGCCGGGCGACGGGAAGATCGTGCTCGCGGCGTTGAAGAAGTACGGCGTCGATCACATCGACCTCTTCGTCGCCACGCACGCGCACGCCGACCACATCGGCGCGGCCGACGAGGTCATCAAGGCCGTCCCGGTCGCACACGTCCTCTACTCCGGCGTGCCGAACACGACGAAGAACTACGAGGACTTCCTCAAGGCAGTGGACGAGAAGAAGATCGACCTCATCCGCGCCGCGCCCGGCCAGTCGTTCGAGCTGGGCGGCGGCGCCGTGATGCGCGTCCTCGCGCCCATCGAGCCCTTCTTTAAAAAGGAAGACCTGCGCTCGGGCGGCAACGAGCCGAACGCCAACTCGGTCGTCACGCGCCTCGACTACGGCGCCTTCTCGATGCTTTTGACCGGCGACGCCGAGGAGCAGACCGAGCGCGAGCGTTTGATTAAGAACGGCGCGAACATCCACGCGACCGTCCTGAAGGTCGGCCACCACGGGTCGAAGTACGCGACCTCGGAAGAGTTCCTCAAGCGCGGCGAGTTCAAGTACGCGGTCATCTCGGCGGGAATCGACAACCGCTACGGCCACCCTTCGCAGGAGGCGCTCGACCGCCTGAAGGCCGCCGGGGTCAAAATCTACCGCACGGACTTCCAGGGCGAGATTCTTATCTCGACGCGCGGCCAGGAGAACGACGTGAAGATCACGACCGCGCGCGAGCCCAAACCCAGCGAAGACATGTGGGCCGGGCGCCCGGCACTCCGCGACGACTCGGCCAAGAAAGGCTTCATAGACTTCGGCGACCTCCCGCCCGCGCCCAAGCCGAAGGATGAGGCGCGCTCGAACTCGAACGCGAAGAACGCCAACTCGAACGCGAAGCGGGCCGGGGGAAGGTGAGCCGCGATGTCTGACGAGAAGGAAAAGTCGAAACGCACGCGCGCCGTCATCGACCGCATCGAAGACGGCGGGATGGCGGTCGTGCTCGTTGGCGAAGACGAACACAAGGTCGAACTGCCTGCCTCGCTCCTCCCCGAAGGCGCCGACGCGGGCAGCCACCTCGTCATCGACCTCTCGCTCGACGAAGCCTCGCGTAAGGAGGCCGAAGACCGCGTCAAGGCCCTCCAGGAGAAACTTGAGAAGCGCGGCGGCGGCGAGGGGCAGAAGAGCTTCAAGCTCTGACGGCGTTGAAACGTTTCGGCCCCGAAGGGGGCGTACATGGTTAAGCGCGGGCTATGAAGAGAACCGCCCTGCTCTGCGTTCTTCTAACGACGTGCCTCTGCGGCGGCGCGCCCGGCGCCGACAAGACCGGGCGCGGCACGCGCTCCGTCGTGGGCATCGTCTACTTCACGAACAACTCGCCGGAGGACTATTCCTTCCTGGTCGAGCTGTTCGAGGGGCGCGCGAAGCGTCGCGTCGCGGCGAAGTGGACTGACGGGCGGAGCGGCAACTTCGAGTTCAAGGGCCTGCGACCCGGCGTCTACTACGTGCAGGTCAGTGGCCCGAACATCTGCCTGCTCCAGTACGAGGTGGACGCGTCGAAGGGTCAGCCGGAGCGCTTGCAGGTCTTCGGTGACGCCGACTGCGGGCACAACAAACCCCTGGGACTGCCCGCGCCGCGACGTGTGCCGCGCACGAACAAGAGATGAGCAAATCAATCACCTACTCCGACGCCGGCGTCTCGATTGACGCGGCGAACGCGGCGGTCGAGAAGATCAAGCGGCTCGCGCGCGGCACCTTCAACGCGCGGACTCTGTCTGAGATAGGAAGCTTCGGCGGGATGTTCGACGGCGCGTTCCCCGGCCTGAGCGAGCCCGTGCTCGTCGCCTCGGCCGACGGCGTGGGGACGAAGCTGAAGGTGGCCTTCATGACGGGCGTCCACGACACGGTCGGCCGCGACCTCGTAAACCACTGCACGAACGACATCCTCGTGCAGGGCGCGCGCCCGCTCTTCTTCCTCGACTACGTGGCGACGGGCGTGCTTTCGCCCGAGGTGATCGTCTCGGTCGTGGACGGCGTCGCGCGTGGGTGCCGCGAGAACGGCTGCGTCCTTTTGGGCGGCGAGACGGCCGAGATGCCCGGCTTCTACGCCGAGGGCGAGTACGACGTGGCCGGCTTCATCGTCGGCGTCGTCGGCCGCGCGAAGGTCATCGACGGGAGCCGCGTCGAGCCGGGCGACGTGCTGCTCGGGCTCCCCTCGGCGGGGCTGCACACGAACGGCTACTCGCTCGCGCGCAAGCTCCTCTTCGAGGTCGCGGGTTACGACGTTGACACGCGCCTCGACGAACTCGGCGAGACCGTGGGCGAGGCTCTGCTCCGGCCACACCTCAGCTACCTGAAGCCGCTTGAAGGCTTGCTCGACACGGGCGCCGTCAAGGCGCTCGCGCACATCACGGGCGGCGGGCTTTTGGAGAACATCCCGCGCGTGCTGCCCGAGGGCACCGCGGTCGAGATCGAGAAAGGCTCCTGGGACGTGCCCGCGCTCTTCCGCGTCATGCAACGGCTCGGCAACGTCTCCGAGGCCGAGATGCACCGCACCTTCAACATGGGGGTCGGCATGGTCGTCGTCTGCACGCCGGCCGACGCACTCGCCGTCAAAACACATCTCGACAACCTCGGCGAGACGTGCTACACCATCGGGCGCGTGACACGCGGCGCCCGCGAAGTAATTCTCGCCTGAGTCGGCCGGCCCGGGCGCGCGGCCCCCTCCCGAGCTTTCGGCCAAGTCTTCGGGGGCCGGCTTTCTTCCCAAGGGTTTTCTTTCGGACTTCTTCCGCAGGCACCGGCCTGCTCCGACGGCGCGCCGCCGTGCTGCAACGCGGGCGGCGCGGCCCCGCGTTTCACCTCATCTGGTCACCAAAGGAGAAGACCGCCGTGAAAAACAGCGAGGACGCAAAGAGGGGGGCGGCCGCCGGCCCCGCCGCGAACTGCGAGACGAACTCCGACGGCCCGCCGCTGCGCGAGCCGAAGCCCCCGCAGGGGCCGACCAAGCGGGACGAGCACGGCCACCCCCGCGAGTTCCAGGAGCCGGTCGCGTGGCTCTTCGGGCGGCAACTGATCCGCAGCGTCAAGGGAATCCTCCTTTACTCCGCCTTCGGCAGCAAGCTCGACCCGCGCGACTGGATGACGGCCAAGGCGGGCTCCTTCGACCCCGCCGGCGACCCGGAAGAGCTGATCGAAGGTCTCGACGCGGACGAGCTCGCCCAACGTCTCAAAGATAACGACGGCTTCTGGTTCGACTACATCTCGGACACGGGCGACGGCATGCGCGCCACCTACAGCATCGCCTTCCTCTGCCTGAGCGAGATCGCCGTGCCGACCCGCGACCCCGCCGGATTGAAGGCGGGCGACAAGGCCACGCCCATTCTTAAAAAGGTCGAAGGCCGTGCGTACGGCCCCGCGGTGCTGCCGCGCGGCGAGTTCCTCTTCGTCGGCGGCGACACGGCCTACCACGCCTCCGACTACATGACGCTCATCGACCGCATCTTCCACACCTTCAACTGGGCCTACCAGGACTTGGCGGCGGACGGCGGCATCGACCCGGCCGCGCCGCCGCGCCCCATCTTCGGCATCCCCGGCAACCACGATTACTACGACCAACTCGACGGCTTCCGCCGGCAGTTCCACCGCCCCGTGCTCTGGGAGCCGCGCCCGCCCGCGCCCGCCACGCAGCCGAAGCCGAAGCACTTCGAAGATTTCGAGACGGCGCAGCTCCGCCTCGCCGGCTTCTACCGCACGCAGGCGTCGAGCTACGTCGCGCTGCGCCTGCCTTACGACTGGCAGATGTGGGGGCTCGACACCGAGACCGGCCAGATCGACGAGCGGCAGAAGAAGTTCTTCCGCCAGTTCTGTGACCCACCGCAGCCGAGCGAGGACATGCGCGACGACTTCCGCGTCCCGCCCCCCCGGCTCATCGTCGCCACCTGCTCGCCGACGACCACCTTCGGCAAGCTCGCCAGCCCGACGGACTTCAAGGCGGCCGACGCCTTCGGACAGCTCGGCATCGAGCAGCCCTTCCTGCCCGAGGACGTTGACAAGAGCAAGCGCAACGACGGCACGTACAACCTCTCGCAGACCGGCGACGCGCGGCTGAACTCGAAGCAGTGCCGCCTCGACCTCTCGGGCGACGTGCACCACTACGCGCGCTACTGGGGGCCGCCCCCGCCGCCTTGCAGCGTCGAGCCGCGCGTGGGCGCGGGCGGCGCCCCGCCGAAGGCCGAACGCCCCGAGTCACACAGCTACGCCTCGGTCGTCTCCGGCATCGGCGGCGCGTTCCACCACCCTTCGCAGACCTACTTCGACCAGGTGCGCGAGCAGTCGCTCTACCCCTCCGAGAAACTCTCGACGGGCGTGGTCTCGCGCCTCATCTTCAACTTCTGGACGATCTGGAACGGCGGCTACGTCCAGCTCGCGGGCGCCGTCATCGCCTTCCTCATCTACTTCGCCCTCACCGTGCCGCAGAGCAGCCGCCAGGCCGTCAACAACGTCCTGCCCGAGCGGCTCGGCATCGCGAGCTGCGAGCGCCTTAATCCAACAGTCGGCCCCGCGCCTCCCGAGACGGTCTGCGCGCCGGGCGCGACGCCGACGCCCGCGCCCGTGTGCCAAGACCCGGGCTGCGCCGACCCCTTGCCGCACAAGCTGCTCGGCGCCGGCTCGATGTGGACGGAGCCGCAGCCGGTGCGGCCATGCCTAGCCGGCGAGCCGCGCTACTTCTTCGGCCCGTGCCGCGTCCCCGCGCCCTGGGACTTCTGGCTCGGGCTCTTCATGGCGCTCGGGTCGGTGACCCCGCTCATCGTCACGCTGGCCTGGAAGAAGCTCTACGAGGGCAAGCCCCCGAAGAAGAATCGGCGCGGCGAAAAGGTCGAGCAGGGGGCGGCGGCGCCCTCGACGCCGGGGGCCGACGCGAAGGCGGGCCTGCTCGTGGACACGCCCCAGGGCAACAAGATCACGGCGGCCACGCGCGACCTTGAGACCACGGGCGAGCCGGGCAAGAAGCTCTGGCTCCTCTTCGCCCTCGCCGCCGTGCTCTTCTTCTTAGGGCTGGCGATGTGCGAGCCGTATCGCTCGCACATCACGCCCTTCGGCAGCAGCCTGCTCGTCCTGCTCACGCTCGTCTGGGCGGGGCTCTGCGTGGGGCTCCACCTCCGCTACAGCGAGTTCCTCTTCAAGAAGTCGCAAGACCGGCCCGTCGTGGGCAAGGACTGGTGGCTGACCTACGCGCTCTCCGTCGCGACCGTGGTGGCGGCGGCCTTCGGGCTCTGGTCGTTCGGCCGGAACAACCTGCCGGCGCTGCTCGTCTCGGACATCTTCTTCATCGTCGCGCTGCTGGTGCTCGCCGTCGGGCTCGTCTGGGCCTTCCCCTTCCAGGTTGACGTGGGGCTCTTCCCCAGACAGGGCAAGGTCGGCCGCGGCCTGCTGCGCCTCCTCGTCGGCCTCTGGCACTTCCTGGTTCAGCTCCTCGTGCCGTTCGTCCTCGTGCGCAAGGCGAGCCTGCTGACCCTCATCATCGTCCTGTTCGTGCTGTTGGTCGGCAGGTACGTGGGCGAGGCGCTGTTCGCGCGCTACAACGGCCCGGCGCTCGCGGCCGTGTGGGTCTTGCTGAGCGCACTGACGGTCGGACTGCCGCTCTGGCTCGTCGGCGGGGGCGACTCTTCGTGGCTCACGCGGCTCTGGTTCGTGCCCGGCGAGTGGACGGGGTGGCTGGGGCTCGTGCCTTCGCTCGTCGCGGGCGTGGTCGGGGCGGTGATGTGCTGCTTCTGGTTCGGCTGGTACCTGGGCGTCTGCTTCGCCTTCAACGGTCACAACAACGAGGTGGGCGGCGCGGCGCGCATCGAGCGCTTCAAGCAGTTCATCCGCTTCCACCTGACCGACGAGGGGCTGACCGGCTACGTCATCGCCGTCAACGACCCGACCGACGCCGGGCGCGACCTGACCCCGCACGTCGTCGATGTCTTCCACCTCCACCCGAAGGCGTGAGCGGAAGGGCCAGACACAGAGAGGAGCGGAAGAAGCTTGTCGGACGAAGCGGGCGGGGCGCGGCGCGTGGGCATTCTCATCTCGGGGCGCGGGTCGAACATGACGGCGCTCGCCGACGCGGTCGCCGAGGGGCGCGTGCCCGGCGCCCGCATCCGTATCGTGTTGAGCGACCGGCCGCGGGCCGCGGGACTAGAGGCCGCGCGGGAGAGAGGGATCGAGACGGCGGTCGTCGAGCGCCGCGGCCGCACGCGCGAGGAGCACGAGCGCGAGATCATCGAGGCGTTGCAAGGGCGCGGCGTCGAGCTGGTCTGCCTCGCCGGCTACATGCGCCTGCTCTCGCCCTGCTTCGTCGGGGAGTTCCGCGGGCGCCTGCTCAACATCCACCCCTCCCTGCTCCCCGCCTTCCCCGGCCTCGACGCGCAGCGCCAAGCCGTCGAGCACGGCGTCCGCGTCTCCGGCTGCACGGTTCACTTCGTGGACGAGACGCTCGACGGCGGCCCCATCGTCACACAGCGCGCCGTCCCCGTCCTCGACACGGACACCCCCGACGACCTCGCCGCCCGGATACTCGTCGAAGAACACAAAGCCTACGCGGAAGCGCTCGCCCTCGTCTGCTCCGGCGCCTATGAAATCCACGGCCGCCGCGTCTTGAAGAGATGAGTTCAAGGTTTCAAGTTCAAAGTTCAAAGTTAAGAGCCGCCCCGCCAACTTTGAACTTTGAACTTTCGGACTTTAAACTTTCGCCTATGAACATCGACGAGCAGTTGGAATTCCTGCGCAAGGGCGCGGTCGAGGTCATCCGCGAGGAGGACTTGCGGGCGAAGTTGGAGAAGAGCGCGCGGACGGGGCGCCCGCTGCGCGTCAAGCTCGGCGCAGACCCCACCGCGCCCGACATCCACCTCGGCCACACGGTCGTCATCCGCAAGCTCCGCCACTTCCAGGAGCTGGGCCACACCGTCATCTTCCTCATCGGCGACTTCACCGGACTGATCGGCGACCCGTCCGGGAAGTCGGCCACGCGCCCCCAGCTCACGCGCGAGGAGATCAACGCCAACGCCGAGACCTACAAGAAGCAGATTTTCAAACTGCTCGACCCCGAGAAGACCGAGATTCGCTTCAACTCCGAGTGGATGGACAAGCTCGGCTCCGACGGCTTCATCCGCCTCGCCGCGCACGTCACGGTCAGGCAGATTCTCGAACGCGACGACTTCCAGAAGCGCTTAGCAGAAGAACGACCCGTTGCCCTTCATGAATTGCTCTACCCTTTGACGCAGGCTTACGACTCGGTCGCGCTCGAAGCGGACGTGGAACTCGGCGGCACCGACCAGAAGTTCAACCTCCTCCTCGGCCGCAACCTCCAGCGCGAGTACGAACAGGAGCCGCAGGTCGCGCTGATTACGCCTTTGCTCGAAGGCACCGACGGCGTGCAGAAGATGTCGAAGAGCCTGGGCAACTACGTCGGCATCGACGAGCCGCCGCAGGAGATGTTCGGCAAGCTCATGTCCATCTCCGACGACCTGATGTGGCGCTACTACGAGCTGCTCACGGACTTCACGGTCGTCGAGATCAGGGAGATGCGTGAGCGCGCCGGCTCGGGCGAGATCAACCCCCGCGACTTCAAAGTCGCCCTCGCCAAGCGCGTCATCTCCGACTTCCACTCTGCATCATCGGCTGACGCTGCGGAGGAAGAGTTCAATCGAGTCTTCAAGCGCAAAGAGATACCGGACGAGGTCGAAGAGCGCGCTGTCACGGCTCAGCTATGGAAGCTCCCACGCCTTCTGGTCGAGACCGGCCTTGCGCCTTCGATGGCCGAAGCCAGACGCCTCATCGAGCAGGGTGGCGTCCGCGTCGATGGCGAACGCATCTCGCAGATTGATGCGGAAATAGATGTGACCCGCGACCCGACCTGGAACCCGTTGCTCATCCAGGTAGGCAAGCGCCGCTTCCTACGCGTGCGCGGCACGTGATGAAAAGGAGTAAATAAGATGTCCGACAGCTACGATGCTTCTGACAACGTGGCCCTCGTCCGCCGCTGGTTCGAGGAGGTCTGGAACAAGGGGCGCGCCGACGCCATCGAGGAGATGTTCGACGAGGAGGGCGTCGCGCACGGCCTGACCGACGAGAGCGGCGCCGAGTTGCGCGGCCCCGCCCACTTCAAGACCTTCCACCAGAGGTTCCGCGAAGCCTTCCCCGGCGTCGAGGTCGTCGTGGACGACGCCATCTCCGAAGGGGACAGGGTCGCGGCGCGCTGCACCGTGCGCGGCCGCCACGAGGGCGACTCGCTCGGCTTCGCCGCCACCAAACGGCCCGTCGAGTTCACCGGGATGACCTTCGCGCGCGTCCGCGACGGCAAGATCGTCGAGGCGTGGAACAACTTCGACTTCATGTCCATGTTCCAGCAGCTCGGCGCGCTGCCGGCGCCTGATTCAAGTAGGCAGTAGGCAGATGGCGGTAGGTAGTTGAAAGCGCCGCTGACGCGGCTCCGAACTGCCTACCGCCGTCTGCCTACTGCCTACTCTTAAAATGTCCGCAGTCATCCCCACAGACGAGACGCTGGTCATCGAGACGCCGGAGCGCGTGCCTTTGCACTTCGCTTTGGCCTCGACGGGCAACCGCTTCCTGGCGTGCGCCTTCGACCACTTCCTGCAAGTGCTCGGCATCGGCCTCATCCTCCTGCTCGCCGGGTGGTGGCTCGGCGTCTCGGACGTGGGGAGTTGGGCGCGGAACGCGCCGAAGTGGGTGCTGGCGCTGCTGCTCGTCGCGGTCTTCGCGCTGTGGTCGGGCTACTTCGTGCTGTTCGAGTGGTGGTGGTCGGGGCAGACGCCGGGCAAGCGCTGGCTGCGCCTGCGCGTCATCCGCGAGGACGGGCGCCCGGTCACCTTCTGGGAGGCCGCGGCCCGCAACCTCGTCCGCATCCTCGACATGGAGCCCGCCCCCTTCTACTCGGTCGGGCTCGTCTCGGTCTTCGTCAGCACGCGCGACCAGCGGCTGGGAGATTTGGTCGCCGGCACCGTGGTCGTGCGCGAGCGCGAGGCGCAGGCGCCGACCTTCGAACAGGTCTTCTCCGCGCCGACGGCCGACACGGCGCTGCGCCGCTCCTTCAAGCCCTTCCCCTTCCGCGCCGAACTTTCACAGCTCGCGGAGCCAGAGGTCGAGGTGGTCGAGGCGTTCCTCCGCCGCCGCTGGGAGATGGAGGAGATGCCCCGCCAGTGGATGGCCTGGCGCGTCGCCACGCCCCTGCTCCACAAGCTCCGCCCCGACTACGACCCCGCCGAGTTCACCTACGAAGGCTTCCTCGAAGAACTCCTCCACCGCTACCGCGCCGCGCACCGCTTCGAGCCGTGAACCGTAACCCGTGATAGGAAGAACCTGCCCTTTCTTGTCACGGTTCACGGCTTACGGTTCACGGCTTTTTCCGGTACACTGTCCGGTTACTTTCCCGTGCAGATTTTCGACTGTGGGACGCATCTAAGGAAGACTATGGCGAAAGACATCTTTATTCTCGGCGGCAGGCGCACGCCGATGACCGAGTACGTGGGCGCTTTGAAGGACGTGAAGGCCATCGACCTCGGCGCGGCGGCCGCGCGCGGCGCGCTCGAAGCCGTGGGCGTGGCGGCTGAAGAGATCGACCATACGGTCGTCGGCAACGCCCTGCAAACCTCCGGCGACGCCATCTACGGCGCGCGCCACGTCGCCCTGAAGGCGGGCGTGCCCGCCGACCGCCCGGCCCTGACCGTCAACCGCCTGTGCGGCAGCGGCATCCAGTCGGTCATCAACGGCGCGCACATGATTCTGCTCGACGAGGCGCGCAACGCGCTCGTCGGCGGCATGGAGTCGATGTCGATGGCGCCGCACGTCATCTACGGCGCGCGCTCGGGCTTCGGGCTGGGGCAGGGCAAGTTGGAAGACTCCCTGATGGTCGCGCTGCTCGACACCTACTGCAACACGACGATGGCGGGCACGGCCGAGAACCTCGCGCGCCGCTACGAAATCTCGCGCGAGGAGCAGGACGCCTACGCGCTCCGTTCTCAGCAGGAGGCCAAGCGCGCGCAGGACGCGGGGGTCTTCGCCGAAGAGATCACGCCCGTCGAGGTCAAGACGCGTAAAGGCGTCAAAATTGTTGACGCGGACGACCACCTCCGCCCCGACACGACGCTCGAAGTGCTGGCGCGGCTTCCGACCGCCTTCAGCAAGGACGGCTTTGTCACCGCCGGCAACGCCTCCGGCATCGTGGACGGCGCGGCGATGCTCGTCATCGCGGGCGAGGAGTACGTGAAGGAGAAGCAACTGACGCCGGCGGGGCGTATCGTCAGTTGGGCCTACGCCGGCGTCGAGCCCGACGTGATGGGCATCGGCCCCGTGCCCGCGATTCGCAAGGCGCTTGAGAAGGCGAACCTGAAGCTTGAAGAGATCGACCTCGTCGAGGTCAACGAGGCTTTCGCCGGCCAGTACCTCGCCGTCGAGAAGGAGCTGGGGCTCGACCGCTCGAAGACGAACGTCAACGGCGGCGCCATCGCGCTCGGCCACCCGCTCGGCGCGTCGGGCACGCGCCTCATCCTGACGGCCTTGAACGAACTCAAGCGGCGCGGCGGTCGCTACGGCCTCGCCTCCGCCTGCATCGGTGGCGGCCAGGGCATCGCCATCATCTTCGAGCGCGTGTAAGAGTCGCTCGCTTAAATTTTCGCAGGGCGCTCAACTCCCCGAGCGCCCGCCTTAACCTTCAACACAGTAGGGCGAACGCTTCCCACGCCTCTCCCGACGTGGAAACTCCCGGCTTCCGCCCGTTTAATTCCCGACTTTAATAATTCGTCGTCGTCTTGCCCCGACCGCGGACGCCGACTTGCCCCTTTTGCTTTTTAAGAGAGGAACCTCGCAATGGCCCACATGCTTTACCACAGAGAGTCTGCCGCGCCCGCGCGCCGCGGACTCTTCATGCTCGCACTCTTCGCCGTCATGGCCTTCGCCGGCGGCGCCGCGTCGGCGCAGACCCAGGGGTCGCCCGACCTCGTCATCAGCCAGGTCTACACGCGCGGCGGCGAGCCGGGCGCGACCTTCCGCAACGACTACGTCGAAGTCTTCAACCGCGGCAACGTGGCCGTGAACCTGATGGACTACACCCTCCAGGTTCTCGTCATCGCCCCGGCCCAGCCCGGCTTCCCCGGCGGGCTCACGCCCGTCAACGTCCGTTTCACCTCGTCGAGCGGCAACGTGCCGCTCGACCCGGGCAAGTACGTCCTCTACCAGTTCGGCAGCAGCGGCACGGGCGGCGCGGCGCTCCCCACGCCCGACAGCAACAACAGCACGCCCGTCAACCTCAACCTCCCGCCCGACGCCGGCCGCGTCGCGCTCATCAAAGGCATCCCGACGCACGCATACGCGCAGTACGGCTGCGCGCCCGGCATTGATGCGGCGCTCGCGGACTTCGTCTCCTACGGCTCGGCCACCTGCGCCGAGGGCGGCGGGGTCTTGCCCGCGCCGACCGTGACGACCGCCCTGCTGCGCTTCGACGACGGCTGCGGCGACACCGACAACAACATCTCAGACTTCGGGCCGCTCGCGCCCAACCCGCGCAACACCTCCTCGCCCGCGCGCCTGTGCAACCTGGCGGCCCCGGCCAGCACCTTCCAGTTCGAAGCGGCGGCGAACACCGTCGCCGAGAACTCGCGCTTCGCGGAAATCTTCGTCACGCGCACGGGCGACGCCTCGGGCGCGGCCTCCGTCCAGTATGCCACCGGCGACGAGACCGCCTCCGAGCGCAGCGACTACACGACCGCGCTCGACACCCTCAGCTTCGCCCCGGGCGAGACGCGCAAGAGCTTCCGCGTCCTCATCACGGACGACGAGCGCGACGAGAACGACGAGACGCTGACCCTCTCGCTCAACTACCCGACGAACGGCGCGGGGCTCGGCGCGCGGCACATCTCGCGGCTGACCATCACGGACAACAACTTCCTCTTCCCGTTCAACCCCATCGACGACACCGACTTCTTCGTCACGCAGCACTACGCGGACTTCCTCTCGCGCCAGCCCGACGTGGACGGCTTCCTCTTCTGGACGGGCGAGATCAAAGGGTGCGGCGCGGACGCGCAGTGTAAGGAGGTCAAGCGCGTGAACGTCTCGGCCGCCTTCTTCCTCTCGATTGAATTTCAGGAGACGGGCTTCTACGCCTACCGCGCTTACAAGGCGGCGTTCCCCGACAGCAGCTCGCGCCTGCGCGGCTTCCCGCTCTACCGCGAGCTCTGGCGCGACGCGCAACGCATCGGGCGCAACATCATCGTCGGGCAGGCGGGCTGGGAGGGGCAGCTCGCCACGAACAAGCGGACGTACGCGCTTGAGTTCGTCCAGCGCCCTGAGTTCTTCATCCGCTACCCGCAGTTCTTACGGCCCGACCAGTTCGTTGACAACCTCAACGCGAACGCCGGCAACCCACTCTCGCAGGCCGAGCGTGACCAGCAGGTGGCGAACCTGACCGCGTCGAACAACGCGGCCGGACGCGCCGCCGTGCTTGCCGCCGTCATCGACGACACGGACTTTAAGAACGCGGAGTTCAACCGCGCCTTCGTCCTCGCGGAGTACTTCGGCTACCTCAGGAGGAACCCGTTCGACGCGCCCGACACAACGGACTTCAACGGCTATGACTTCTGGCTCGGCAAACTGAATCAATTCAACGGCAACTACATCCAGGCCGAGATGGTCAAGGCGTTCATCTCGTCGGACGAATACCGCAACCGCTTCGCCCAGTAGGACAGAAAACAGTAAGCAGATGGCAGTAGGCAGTCGCTCCGCGTATTGATGTTGAATGGTTAACCCAGAGTTTCGACCTTAAGTTTCTTCAACTGCCTACTGCCATCTGCCTACTGCCTACTGCCTACTTCTCTTAGGGCACGCTCTTTGCCGTGTCAGCCTCACAGCAAAGGGGCTCCTTTGTATTCAGCTTTTCGGAGTCTAATCATGTCTCATTCCCCCCGCGGCGCGGAGATTCGCCGCTCCAACTGGCGCAGGTTCGCTGCGCGCGTGACGGCCGTCACGGTTCTCGCCTTCCTCCTCTTCGCGCCGCACGAGACGGCGCGGGCGCAGACTTTGAACGGCTCGCCCAACCTCGTCATCAGCCAAATCTACACGCGCGGCGGCGAGGCCGACGCCTCGTACCAGAACGACTTCGTCGAAATCTTCAACCGCGGCACCGAGCCCGCGGACATGAACAACTACGCGCTCTACATCTCCACGACGAGCGGCTCCATCACCGCGGCGACCTCCATCAAGATCGTGTCGAGCCGCGGCATCGTCGTCCCGGCCGGGCGCTACCTGCTCTTCAAGCTCAAGGGCGACGGCGTCGGCGGCCAGCCGCTCCCCACGCCCGACTTCGACCTGAGCGCCCTGCCGGGGCCGGCGGTGGGCTTCAACCTCGGCGCCTCGGCCGGCCTCGTCGCGCTGCTCGCGCCCGACGGGTCTTTCCAGGGCTGCCCGACCGCGCAATCGACGGGCGTCGTTGACTACGTCGGCTACGGCTCGAACGCGCCCTGCTACGAGGGGGGCGCCGGCCCCGCGCCAGCGCCGACGCTCGCGACCGACTCTTTGCAGCGCTTCGGCGGCGGCTGCACGGACAACAACCTCAACGCGTCCGACCTCCGGCCGAGCCCCGTGCTCCCGCGCAACTCCGGCTGGGCGGCCGGCATCTGCGCCGCCTCGACGCCGACGAGCTTCTTCAACTTCGCCGCGCCGCAGTTCGACACGAACGAGGGCGCCGGCCGCGCCGGGATCGTCGTCACGCGCACGGGCGACCTCTCCGTGCCGGCCACGGTCGAATACTCCATCGACGGCGGCACCGCCTCCGAGCGCGCCGACTACACGACCGCCGCCGGCCGCCTGCGCTTCGCCCCCGGCGAGTCGCAGAAGACCTTCGACCTCCTCCTCACAGACGACGCCACGCAGGAGCAGAACGAGACGGTCGGGCTGCTCATCTGGAAGCCCACGGGCGCCGGCGCCTCGATTGGGATACGCGACCGCGCGACGCTCGTCATCCACGACAACGACTTCGGCCCGTCCTCGTCGAACCCCGTTGACTCCTCTGCCTTCTTCGTCCGCCAGCACTACCACGACTTCCTCAACCGCGAGCCGGACGCGAGCGGGTTGGCCTTCTGGATCGACAACATCGAGAAGTGCGGCGCGGACGAACAGTGCCGCGAGGTCAAGCGCATCGACACCAGCGCGGCCTTCTTCCTCTCCATCGAGTTCCAGCGCACGGGCTTTCTCGCCTACAGACTTTACAAAGCCTCCCTGCCGGAGCAGGTCTACCGCCCGCGCTCGCTCCCGCGCTACCTTGAGTTCGTGCGCGACACGCAGGAGGTCGGCCGCAACGTCGTCGTCGGCCAGGCCGGTTGGGAGCAGACGCTCGAAGCGAACACGGCGCTGCTGCTCGAAGACTTCATCTCGCGCCCCGAGTTCGCGCTTCAATACCCGGAGTCGCTCACCCCGTTCGAGTACGTGGACAGGCTCAACGTGCAGGCCGGCTCGCCGCTCACGCCGGTCGAGCGCGACCAGCTCGCCGCGGGGATGCTGCTCGGCACCGAGACGCGCGCGTCCGTGCTGCGCAAGGTGGCCGAGAACCCCGAGTTTACGCGCCGCGAGACGCTCCCGGCCTTCGTGCTGATGCAGTACTTCGGCTACCTGCGCCGCGCGCCGAACGATCCGCCCGACGCGGACTTCTCGGGGCTCGACTTCTGGCTCTCAAAGCTCGAAGAGTTCGGCGGCGACTACCGCCGCGCCGAGATGGTCAAGGCGTTTGTCTCATCAATCGAGTACCGCGCGCGCTTCTCGACGCCCGCGCCCTAGAACGAAGTGGGCAGTAGGCAGTTGAAAACCCCGCCGCCAAAGATTGTGAGTCAACCTTTCAACTTCCGAAGCGCGGAGCGACTGCCTACTGCCTACTTTTGATTCCCCCTGCTGGCATAATATTTGTTGCCTCGGAACACGAAGGGATGCGGCCGCCGGTCGGGTGGCGGCAGGGCGTGAGGGAGACGTGTGAAACCCTTTCGCCGTCTTCTAGTTAAGCCAGAGAATCTTTGAAAGCTCACGCACCGGGGTCGGAAGGGGCGGCCGCCCGCATCCGATTTTTTGGACTTTTCGATTCAAGTTTTCGGACGGCAAAAAAATTCGCGTTCAGTCCGCTGTAACAGCCGCGAAAACCGCCCCCTGTAAAGTGCGAGTTTCGATTCTCTTTCTAGCCATCTTTCAATCAAACAAGGTCGGGCGACGCTCGGGAAGACGTTCGGAAAGAACGGAGCCCTTGTCTCGAACCGCCTCAACCAGTTAAGCAGGAGAAGGAAGGTATATGCCGAATAATCCCCTCCGCAAGGCCGCCTCCGCGCTGGCCTTGCTCTTTTTGTGTCTCGTGACGGCGGCGCCCGTCGCGTGGGCGCAGTCCACGACCCAGGGCGCCATCGGCGGCACGGTCAAAGACCCGCAGGGCGCGGTCGTCGCGAACGCCGCGGTCACCGCCAAGAACGAGGAGACGAACAAAGAGGTCTCCGCCACGACCGACAGCGAAGGGCGCTTCCGCGTCGTGCAGCTCGACCCGGGCAACTACTCCGTCACGATCAACGCCTCGGGCTTCGCCGCCTTCACGCAGCAGAAGGTGGTCGTCGAGATCGGGCGCGTCACGCCGCTCGACATCGGCCTCGCCATCGGCGGCGCGCAGGAGACCGTCCAGGTGACGAGCGAGGCGCCCGTCATCAACACCGAGCAGCAGGACTTCGCGACGAACATCAACCAGACCTCGATCAACAACCTTCCGACCAACGGCCGCAGGTGGTCGAACCTCGCCATCCTGACGCCGGGCACCACCCCCGACGGCACCTTCGGCCTGATCAGCTTCCGCGGCATCTCGGGGCTGCTCAACAACAACACGGTGGACGGCGGCGACAACAACCAGGCCTTCTTCTCCGAGGAGCGCGGGCGCACCCGCATCGGCTACTCGATCAGCCAGGCCGCGATCCGCGAGTTCCAGGTCAACACCTCGAACTACTCGGCCGAGTACGGCCGCTCGGCCGGCGGCGTGATTAACGCCGTGACCAAGTCCGGCACCAACGAGTTCCACGGCCAGGGCTTCATCTTCGACCGCAACAACAAGTGGGGCGCGCGCAACCCGCTCAGCACCATCAACCAGAACATCAACGGCGTCTTCACGCCCGTCGGCTACAAGGCGAAGGACGTGCGCTACCAGTTCGGCGGCGCGGTCGGCGGCCCGATTGTGAAGGACAGGGCCTTCTTCTACTTCACCTACGACCAGCAGAAGCGCAACTTCCCCGGCATCGCCCGGTTCATCAACTCCGGCTACCTGAGCACCGCGAACGTGTGCACTTCGGCGGGCGCCCCCGGCTGCACTGCCAATTTGTTCGCGGCGTCACTGCTGAATCCGGCGCGCGGTCTGACGCAAGACCAGATCACCTCGTCGCTGAACTTCATCAACAGCCTGACCGGCGAGGTGCCGCGCAAGGGCGACCAGAAGCTCTTCCTGCCGAAGCTCGACTGGAACCTCAACTCCAAGAACACGCTGACGGCGACCTACAACCGCCTGCGCTGGGCCTCGCCCGCGGGCGTCCAGACGGGGGCGACCGTCACGCGCGACCGCGCCGGCTTCGGCAACGACTTCGTCACCTCCGACTCGGTCAACCTGCGCCTGACCTCGACGCTCTCGAACCGGCTGCTCAACGAGGGCCGCTTCCTCTGGTCGCACGAGCTGGACTCGCAGTTCGCCCAGCCGCCCCTGCCGGGCGAGCCGACGACCGCGAACGGGAACTCGCCCCAGGTCACCCTCACCAACGGCATCACCTTCGGCAAGGCGACCTCTTTAGACCGCGCGGCGCTGCCCGACGAGAAGCGCTACCAGATCGCCGACACCATGACCCTCACCAGCGGCAACCACACGTTCAAGTGGGGCATGGACATCAGCCACGTCCGCGACATCGACGACAACCTCTTCACCGGCGCCGGCTCCTACACCTACTCCAACATCAACGACTTCATCGTCGATTACGTGAACTTCACGACGGGCGGGTCGCTGCGGGCGGCGGGCCGGACGTGCTCCACCCAGTCGAGCCCGGCCTCGAACACGCGCCTCGCGGGCAAGTGCTACACCAGCAACTTCTCGCAGGGCTTCGGGCCGTCGCGCTTCGCGCTATCGACCACCGACTTCGCCTTCTTCGGGCAGGACGACTGGCACGCCACGCCGCGCCTGACCCTCAACCTCGGCCTGCGCTGGGAGTACGAGAAGTTCCCGCAGCCCTTCCTGGTCAACCCCGCCATCCCGCAGACGGCGAACCGCCCGAGCGACAAGAACAACTTCGGCCCGCGCCTCGGCTTCGCGTGGAACGTCACGGGCGACGCCCGGACTTCCCTGCGCGGCGGCTACGGCATCTACTACGGCCGCGTCATCGGCTCGACCATCATCAACTCGCTGATTAACACGGGCCTCTCGACCGGCCAGGTCGTCGCCTCGGTGAACCCCGCGAGCACCCCGGTGACGACCGCCGGCAACGCGACCGCGCCGATCTTCCCGAACCTCCTGCCCTCCGCGCCCTCGGGCACGGCGTCGGTCAACTACTTCGCGGACGACTTCCAGAACCCGCTGATCCACCAGGGCGACCTCGTCTTCGAGCGCCAGGTCACGCGCAACACGGTCGTCTCCGTCTCCTACCTCTTCAGCTTCGGGAAGAACCTCCCGACCTTCATCGACGTGAACCTGAGCGCGCCGACGACCACGCGGAGCGTCAACATCGTGGACGGCCCCTTCGCCGGCCAGACCTGGACGTTCCCCTACTACCTCGGGAGCGCGCGGCCGAACCCGAGCTACGGCTTCATCGACCAGATCAGCAGCGTCGTCGAGTCCAAGTACCACGCGCTCGTCTTGCAGGCGAACCGCCGCCTGACCAACGGGCTCCAGTTCCAGACCAGCTACACCCTCTCGCGGGCGTCGGACAACGGGCAGAACTCGACGACCTTCACGCCCGGCTTCTCCGGCCCCTTCGACCCCTTCAACCTGCAAGGCGAGAAGGGCTACTCGGCCTTCGACCGGCGGCACAAGTTCGTCGTGAGCGCCGTCTACAACACCGAGTTCGCCAGCCTGAAGGACAACAAGGTCGGGCGCGCCATCCTCAACGGCTGGACGATCGCGCCGATCTTCAACGCCTTCTCCGGGGCGCGCTACACCGGGAACACCTCGGGCTCTAGCGTCAGCAGCGTCTTCGGCTTCAGCCAGGCCGGCGGCGTCAACGGCTCGAACGGCTCGCTCCGCTTCGGCCTCGTGCCGCCCAACTTCTTCAAGCAGCCGAGCATCTGGTACACCGACCTGCGCATCTCGCGCCGCTTCAACGTGACGGAGAAGACGAGGCTGGAGCTTCTGGCCGAGGGCTTCAACATCTTCAACCGCACGCAGGTCACGGCCGTCAACCCCACGATCTACAACATCTCGACCTCGGGCTCGAGCGTGATCGCGACCTACAACCCGTTGTTCGGCACCGCGACCGGCGCCGACGGCTTCTTCTTCCGCGAGCGGCAGGTTCAGCTCGCCGCGCGCTTCGAATTCTAAGACTCGCTCGCAGCAGAGAGCCTTCCGGGGCGCGCACTCTCAAGGGGTTGCGCGCCCCTTTTCTTTGCACGAAACGGGCGGCCTTCGACACGACCCCCGGCCGCACCGCCCCCGCCCGGGCCGGGCCGACACTTCGGCCTTGCGCGGGCGGCCGAAGTGTAGTATTTAACTTCGCGTTTCCGGCCCCGTAACGGGCGCGTAAACGACTTCCCGTATGATGGATTTCCGTTTCTCTTTCTAGCCATCTTTCAACCACACAGGTCGGCCGAAGAGCTTCGGGAGGCGTGACAGAGAGTGGCGCCCTTGCCCCGAACCACTACAACCAGCTAAGCAAGAAAAGGAAGAGACATGTCTAAAAATCCCCTCCGCAAGGCCGCCGCCGCGCTGGCCTTACTCTGCTTCTGCCTCGCCTTCGGCGCGTCTCACGCCGCGGCGCAGTCACAGGCCAGTTCCGGGCAGATCGCCGGCGACGTGACCGACCCGAACGGGGCCGCCGTGCCGAACGCGTCCGTGACCGTCACGAACAAGGAGACGGGTCTGACGCGCACGGCGACGACGAGCGACGACGGCCTCTACACCATCGTCCTGCTCCCGCCGGGCACCTACACGGTGGCCGCGCAGGCCAGCAACTTCGCGGAGGCCAAGGTCGAGAACGTCGTCGTCAACGTCGGGCGCGTCGTGGACGTGAAGATCGCCCTCGGCGTCACCGCCGTCTCGGAGACCGTCCTCGTCACCGCGGACACGGCCCTCCAGACCACCCGCAACGAGTCCGACGCCGTCGTCAACGAGACGGCCATCAAGGAGCTGCCGATCAACGGCCGCCGCTTCCAGGACTTCGTCACGCTGACGCCGACCGCGCAGGTCGATCCGTCGCGCGGCCAGATCTCCATCGCCGGGCAGAAGGGCGTCAACAGCAACGTCAACATCGACGGCATGGACTACAACCAGCCGTTCTTCGGCGGCATCCGCGGCGGCGAGCGCTCGAACCTCGCGTTCACCATCCCGCAGGAGTCCATCAAGGAGTTCCAGGTCGTCGCCACCGGCTACTCGGCCGAGTTCGGGCGCTCGACGGGCGGCATCGTCAACGCCGTGACGAAGTCCGGCGACAACAGCGTCCGCGGCTCCGCCTTCTGGCTCTTCCGCCCGAGCCGGCTCGCGCGCGGCAACGAGTTCACCGACGCGCTGGTGCAGCAGAGGCTGACCTCGCTCGGCGTTAACCCGACGCTCGCCCCGACGCAGCACCAGTTCGGCGGCTCCATCGGCGGCCCGATTGTGAAGGACAAACTCTTCTACTTCGGCGCCTACGAGCAGCAGCGCTTCCGCGCCCCGCGCCAGATCATCTTCAGCTACCCCCTGGGCTTCCCCCCGAGCTTCATCACCGTGACCCCGGCGCAGCAGGACGTCCTCAACTTCTACAACGCCCAGCAGACGAGCTACACCCAGACCAACGACGCCAAGGCCGGGCTGGCGCGCGCGGATTGGAACATCAATTCGAGCAACACCTTCAACTTCCGCTTCAGCGCCAGCACGAACAACGCGCTGAACGCCGCCGCCAGGGGCGAGACCTCCGTTGACCCGACGACGAACCTGGCGCTCTCCTCGAACGGGACAGAGGAGAACACCACCCGGCTGGGCGTCGGGCAGTTGGTCAGCACTTTCGGGTCGAGCGTGGTCAACGAGCTGCGCGGGCAGGTCGCCCGCGAGACCCGGCCCCGCCTGTCCAACTCCGAGGTGCCGAACCTCGTCACCAGCTTCGCCAACATCGGCGCGGCGGGCAGCTCGACCTCCTCCTTCCTGCCGAACGAGGAGCACGACATGCGCTACCAGGTGGTCGAGGCGCTGACCTACCTCAAGGGTAACCACAACTTCAAATTCGGGGGCGAGTACAGCCACATCGACGCCGCCCAGACCTTCGGCTTCAACCAGTTCGGCCGGTACAACCTGAGCCCCGGCGCCGCCTGCATCAGCGCCACCAACTGTACGTTTCAAACCAACCTCCAGGGCCTGACGAACGTCGTGGTGCCCCAGGGCGGAAGCGTGACGCGGGCATTTCTCGGCCGCTTCGACGTGACCAACGCCTCGTACAACGTGCAGATCGGGAACAGGCTCGCCGACATCAAGAATCAGGAGCTGGCCTTCTTCGGGCAGGACTCCTGGCGCGCCACGCCGAAGCTGACGCTCAACTACGGGCTGCGCGTGGAGCAGCAGTTCAACCCCACGCCCGAGGCCAACAACACGGCGGTCGTGGACGCGGCCAGAAACACCATCTTCCCCCTCCGCGGCCGAGGTTATGACCCGTCCGACATTCCCGACAGCGGCTGGCAGTTGGGGCCGCGCGTCGGCTTCGCCTACGACCCGCAGGGCAAGGGCCGGACGGTCATCCGCGGGTACAGCGGCATCTACTACGCCCACACGCCACTCATCCTCATGGCGGCGCCCATTAACAACTTCCGCAACCCGCCGGGAGACGTGAGCGCACAGCTGCCCGTCACGGGATTCACCCAGGCCACCTTCAACACGTTCCTGGGCACGGCCGCGGGACAGCAGTACAGGACGATCACGGGCTGCGACCCCAGCGCGGCGACCGGCACCGACGCGCGGAACCGCTGCACGCCGGACACGCTCTACCGCCAGTTCGCCATCGTCGGCATCAACCTGAACAGCTCGCCGCTGGGCGGGCTCCCGATCCTCTCGTCGGATCAGCTCTCTTCCATCGCGGGTGCGCTCGGCCGCAACCCCAACCCCTTCGCCACCGCGCAGGTGATCGGCATGGCCGAGGACTTCAAGAACCCGCGCTCGGTGCAGCACGGCTTCGGGGTCGAACACCAGGCCGCCCGCGGCCTCGTCCTCGGCGTCAACTTCGACTACGTCCACACGACGAGGAACCAGCGCAACCGCGATATCAACATCCCGGCGCCGCTGACCGGGCAGCAGTACGTGGACTTCCTGCGCGCCAACAACTCGGCGACGAACGTCTTAATTATGGCCGCGCCCGGCGGCATCTTCGACCAGATTCTGGCCTCCGGCCGGACGTACATCGCCATCGCCACGCCCGGCGGGTTCATCAACCCCGCCACGGGCGCGTCGCTGGCCTTCCCCACCGGCTCGGTCACCACCCGCCCGCGCCCGACTCAAGCCCCCGGGGCGGCCGGCCTGCTCGGCTCCTTGCAGGTGCGCGAGTCCACGGCGAAGTCGCTCTACCGCGCCCTGACGTTCCGCGCCCGCCTGGTTCGCAAGCGTGTGCAGCTCAACACCTACTACACCTTCTCCAGGCTCCTGTCGGACGACGACAACGAGCGTGATTCCGGCGGCGTCGCCTACGCCAACCCGTACGACCTGCACGGCGAGTACTACCGCAGCCGCCTCGACCGCGAGAGCCAGTTCATGGCGAGCCCGATCTTCTTCCTGCCTTATGACTTTGAAGTTTCGGGCGCGTTCCGACTCCAGTCCGGCCAGCCCTTCAACGCCGCCGTGGGCGCGGACTTGAACGGCGACACGACGAACAACGACCGGCCCCTTCAGGTGCCCGGCGTCGAGTACCCCCGCAACTTCTTTAGGAACCGCGGGATTTACAACCTCGACATGAGCGTGCGGAAGAGCTTCAGGTTCACCGAGCGGCAGCGCCTGAGCTTCTCGGCCGAGTTCTACAACATCCTCAACCGGCCCAACATCCTGGTCGGCACCGCGGCCGCGCCGGGCACGAACACGACCTTCGGGAGCGGCGGGCAGTTCTGCGTCTCGGCGAGCCAGATTTGCGGGTTGAGCGGCGGCCCCGCCTTCAACCCGAACTTCTTGCAGATTCGCGACCCGAACACCGGCGCGATCCTGACCAGCAACGTCGTCCCCGGAAGCCAAGTCTTCCAGATGCAGCTCGGCGTGCGGTATCAGTTCTAAGAACCGAACCCTTCGGAGCCGCCACTCCTTTCAAGGGCGCGCAACCCGCAAAGGTTGCGCGCCCTCTTTTCTGAGCCGCCGACCTTGTCCCAAGACAGGCCGCGCGCGTACGGAAACGAACCCGCCCCGCGGGCGCGCCCGGACGGGCCGCGCGGCACATCCTCCCTCTCTTCAATACCTTTCGCCGCCGGGCGCTGCTGGCATGTAGGTTGCCATCTCTCCAACTTGAGACGTGAGAGTTTGACGCGCTCTCCCGCATTCACACACTTAGGAGGGTTGACGAAATGGGTGCTCCGAACAAGGACGAGATGGAAGGCAAATACAATCAGGTCAAGGGCTCGGTCAAAGAGGGGCTCGGCCGTCTGACCGGCGACGACGACATGCGGGCCGAAGGCTCGGCCGACAAGATCAAGGGTGACGTGCAGGAAGGCTGGGGCGGCACCAAGCGCAAGGTCGGCGACATGCTCGAAGACGCGGGCGACGCCATCAAACACTAACGCCCGCCTTCAAACCCGAACAACCAACAACGAGGCCGCCGCCGGTTTTTACTCCGGCGGCGGCCTCAACGTATGGGAATTGATGAATGAGGAGTGATGAGTGATGAATATGTCTTCGTCGTCATATTCATCACTCATCACTCCCCACTCATCATTTGCTTTACTCCTGCCGTATGTACTCGGCGCCCAAATCCTTGAGCAGCTCTTCGAGCTTGTCCGCCTCTTCGTCGGTCTTCGACTCGACGCCGATGAGGATGCCGCCCGCGCGCAGGGACGCGTCGTAGACCTTCGCGCGGTGCTCGGGAATCCCCGCTCCGACCAGCGCGCCGATGAGCCCGCCGGCCGCGCCGCCCGCGCCCGCGCCCGCGAGCGCAGCCGCCAGAGGCCCCGCGACCACGAGCCCTAATCCAGGCAGCACGACGTTCGTCCCGATGGCGACCAGCGCCGCCACCACCGCCCCGACCGTCCCGCCGACGGCCGCGCCGTAGCCGAGCCCGTCGGCCGCGTGCGTGCGCGTCTCGATGGCGAACTCCTTCGACTTGGTCGCGTCGGACATCAGCACCGAGATGTCGTCGCGCGTGTAACCGCGCTTGAGAATCGCGTCCACGGCCGCCTCCGCGGCCACGCGCGTCTTGAAAACTCCCGTCACAAGCTTTGCCATAAAAGATTCCTCTCTCGAAAAGAGACCTACCCGCACGAACACATCGCAAGCCCCGTGCCGACTTCAAGCCCGCTCATTTCTCTCGAATCGCCGCGCGATAGAACCAATTATTCCGCGCCGCGCGCCTCACCCTTCTCACGTCCCCGTACCAAACCGGGACGAGCCGTCGCGCCTGTGTTCTGTTCGGCGTCAGCGCCGGCGGCCTCTCAAGGGCGGAGACGGCAAGGCAGCGCGCTGGTATAATCCCTGCCTTCTGACGAACGGCAATCCGAACTTTCTCAAGGGGAGACATCTGTGATCAAGGCGGTCATCTTCGACGTGGACGGGACGCTCATCGATTCCGTAGACCTCCACGCGCGCGCGTGGCAGGAGGCGTTCGCGCACTTCGGCAAACACTTCGACTTCGAGCGCGTGCGCTCCCAGATCGGCAAGGGCGGCGACCAGTTGATGCCCGTCTTCCTCTCGCGGGAAGAGCTTGAAGAGTTCGGCGAAGAGCTTGAGGAGTACCGCGGCGAACTCTTCAAGCGCGAATACCTCCCGCGCGTGAAAGGCTTCCCCGCCGTGCGCGAGTTGTTCCAGAGGGTGAAAGACGAAGGGCTCCAGATCGCGCTCGCCTCCTCGGCCAAAGGCGACGAGCTGAAGACCTACAAGAAGCTCGCGCGCATCGAAGACCTCGTCGAAGAGGAGACTTCGAGCGACGACGCAGAGAAGTCCAAGCCGCACCCTGACATCTTCGAGGCCGCGCTCGAAAAACTCGAAGACGTGCGACCTTCCGATGCCGTCGTCGTCGGCGACACGCCCTACGACGCGGAGGCCGCGGGCAAGGCCGGCTTGCAAACAATCGGCCTGCTCTCCGGCGGCTTCCCCGAGGAAGACCTGCGCGCCGCCGGCTGCGCCCGCATCTACCGCGACGCCGCAGACCTCCTCGCCGCCTACGACACCTCGCCGCTCGCGAAGGCAGAAGGGGGACGATGAACACGATGACTCTCAACATCCCTCCCTCGCTCTTCGCCCTTCGCTCTTTGCCTTGATGCGAGTCCTTCAAGTCAGCTCGGCGCGCGCGTTCGGCGGGGGCGAGCGTCACCTCGCCGACCTCGCCCGCGGCCTTCAAGAGCGCGGCCACGAAGTCCTCGCCGCGCTGCGCGAAGGCTCGCCGCTCCGCGGGCGACTCACGTTCCTGCCCGAACAGAACGTCTACAAGCTGCGGCTGCGCAATGCGCTGGACATCAACAGCGGGCGGAAGCTCGCGCGCATCGCGCGCGAGCGCGGGGTGGACATCATCCACGCCCACGTCGCGCGCGACTATGTGCCCGCGGCCTTCGCCGCGCGGTTCGCGCCCGCGGCGCGCCTCGTCATCACGCGCCACGTCCTCTTCCCCTTGAGCCGCGCGCACCGCCTCGCGCTCTCGAACGTCGCGCGCGTCATCGCCGTCTCCGACCCGGTCGCCCACGCCCTGCGCTCGCAGAAGATTTTCGACGCGGACAAAATCCGCGTCGTCGAGAACGGCGTAGACCTCGCGCGTTTCGAACGCGCACGCGCCGAGGCCGAGAGTGAGGACGGCGACGGCCGCTTCCGCGTCGGCATCGTCGGCGAGCTGAGCGTGCTCAAGGGGCAGGAGGAGTTTGTCCGCGCGGCGGCGCTCGTCGCCCGGGAGTTCGGCGAGCGCGTAGAGTTCCTCGTCGTCGGCGACGACAATTCGCGCGGCGGCGAGTACCGTGCGCGCGTCGTGCGGCTCATCGAAGAACTCGGGCTGACGGGGCGCGTGCGTTTGTTGGAGCGGGTCGCAGACGTGTCGCGCGTCGTCGCCAGGCTCAACCTGCTCGTCTCGGCCTCTTACTCGGAAGCCTTCGGCATGGCGATGGCCGAGGCTCTCGTCTGCGGCGTGCCCGTCGTCGCCACGGCGACCAAGGGCGCGCAGTCCTTGATTGAAGACGGCGGCAACGGCCTTCTCGTCCCCGTCGGCGACGTGCCTGCGCTCGCCGGGGCCGTCAACGCACTGCTCTTAGACGATGAGAGACGACTCACGCTCGGCGCTCAGGCCCGACGTTCCGGGCGCGAGCGCTTCAGCCCCGAGCGCATGCTCGAAGCAACCGAGCGTGTTTACGAAGAGGCATTTGCATGAGCAAAAGTCTGGCGCGTGTGCGCGACATCGAGATGGCTTACGACGATTCGGGCGGCGACGGCGCGGCGCTCGTGCTGCTACACGGCTTCCCCTTCGACCGTTCGATGTGGCGCGGGCAGGCTGAGGCTCTCGGCGGCGAGTTCCGCGTCGTCGCGCCCGACCTGCGTGGCTCGGGTGAGACGCCCGTCGGCGCCGGCGGGGTGTCGATTGCAGGGATGGCCGAGGACGTGGCCGCGCTGCTCGACGAGTTGAAGCTCGGGCGCGTCGTCCTCGGCGGGCTCTCGATGGGCGGTTACGTCGCTTTTGAATTCTTCCGCAAGTTTCCCGGGCGTGTGCGCGCGCTCCTCCTCGCCGACACGCGCCCGCAGGCCGACACCGAAGAGGGCCGCCGCGCGCGTGAAGAGAACGCGCAACGCGCCCTCGAAGAGGGCATGGTGCCAATCGTCGAGTCGATGCTGCCGAAGCTCCTCGCGGCGGGCACGCGCGAGCGCGGCGGCGAAGTCTTGGAGCGCGTGCGCGCGATGATGCTTGGCACGAGTCCCGAAGGCGCGGCCGCGGCGCTGCGCGCCATGGCTTTGAGAAGAGATCAGACAGCGCTTCTGCCGACGATAAACGTCCCGACCTTGATCGTCGTCGGGAGTGAAGACGCGGTGACTCCGCCCGCGGACGCGGAGGCGATGGGCGCGAAGATAGAAGGGTCGCGCTTAGTCGTCGTCGAAGGCGCGGGGCATCTCTCGAACGTCGAGCGTCCCGGGGAGTTCAACCGCGCGCTCGCCGAATTCCTGCGCGCACTGCCCGCCTGAGCCTATTGCTTTGAAGGATTGAAGGGAGTAGAACCAAAGGCGTGAGTGAACCCTGGAAATTCCGCATCGAGGAGCGCGTCCGATGGGGCGACGTGGACGCGGCGCGCATCATCTTCTACGGCGCCTACATACGCTTCTTCGAGTTCGCCGAGACGGAGCTGTTCCGCGCGGTCGGCCTGCCCTACGGCGTGATGTTCGACGAGCTGGACGTGTGGCTGCCGCGCGCGCACCTCGAATGCGACTTTCACAGGGCCGCGCAGCTCGACGACCTGCTGGAGGTCTGCGTCTACGTCGGACGCATCGGCACCAAGTCTTTGCGGCTCGACTTCGAGGTGCGCCGCAACGGCGACGAAGAACTGGTCGCCACCGCCCACTTCGTCCTCGTCGCCGTCCGCCGCCAGACCTTCGAGTCAGTCCCCGTCCCCGAAGAACTCAAACGCCGCCTCGCGCGGTACACCAAACCCGCGGATGTTTGAGTCAGCTCAGAAAGGGTTGAGGGCGCGGCGGGCGAGGGTGCGTTTGAGATCGACGTAGCCCTGGTCGCCCGTGACCAGCTCGCGCAGCGTGCGGCGGATGCCCGGGTGAGCGCGGGCGAGCTTAATCATGCGGTCGGTGAAGGGGCCGCCCCAGAACCGCCCGTAGAACCTGCGGCGCATCTTCGAAGCGCGGCGCAGCTCGCGCCCGAAGTCTGCGCGCCACCTCCTCTCGTAAGCCTTAACGTCGCCCGCGAGGTACGCCTCCGCGAACAGCTCGGCCGAGCGCAGCGCGTAGTAGATGCCCTCGCCCGTCACGGGGTCTGCGAAGCCGGCGGCGTCGCCGAGCAGCGCCCAGTCGTCGCCCGCCGCGCGCCGCGCGTCGAACGTCTCGGGCGCGAGCCCGGGGATGCGCGCCGCGTAACGCTGGGCCGACGCGCGCAGCCTCTCTTCGAGCTCGCCCTCGCCGTCTAAGGGGATGCCTTTGCCGGGAGACGACGTGCCGTCCCTCTCCCTCTCACGGAAATAACCGACCATGAAGTCCCAGAGCATCCGGTCGAGCGCCTTGTGCTCGAAGGCGTCCTGCGCGGTGGCGATGCCGAAGGAGATGTGGTCGAGGCGCGGGAAGGCCCAGGCGTAGCCGGCCCAGCCCGGCAGAAAGGCGATGACCGTCGGCGCCTCGTCCGCCTCGTTCAAAGGGGTGCGGTAGCCGAACGCGACCTCCATGTCGGAGTTTGACAGAGGGCCGGCCAGCCTCTTCGCTATCGCGCTGTTCGCGCCGTCCGCCGCGACGAGCACGCGCCCGCGCCAGCTCTCACCTTCGCGCGAGCGCACGGCCCAGGAGCCGTCAACGTCCTTCTTCTCAGACGCGCTGACGCGGCGGTCGAAGACGCGCGCCCCCGCCCTCTCCGCGCGCGCCCGCATGTAAGAGTCGAACGCGCAGCGCGAGTAGATGGCGAAAGGCTCTGCGAGTTTCAGGCGGACGCCTTCGCCCGCGGGCGAGACCATCTCGACCTCCGTGACCGCGCGCCCGCCCGCTTCGAGCAGGAACGGCCAGGACTTCAGCGCCTTCGACGTGACGCCGCCGCCGCACGCCTTTGCCTCGCCCGCGGGCCGGCCGTCGAACAGAGCCACGCGCACGCCCCCGCGCGCAAGCCTCTCCGCCGCGAACGAGCCCGCCGGCCCGGCGCCGACAATCAACACGTCGAATGTTTCGTTAACGCCCTCCACAAATCTCCTCAACGACCTCGGCCGCCGTCATTGCTTGCCGACGAAAAGCACAGTTGTTAGAATCCCTGCCAACCCCTGCAAGTCATAACACGCGTCATGCGTCTCCCCGCGACGAGGCGGAGAATGATGAACCGTAACCCCCTCGTATTCGTCGGCATCGCGCCGCACCCGCCGATCATGGTTCCCGAGGTCGGAGGCGCGCACGTCGCCGAAGTGCGCGCCTCTGTGGACGCCATGCGCGACCTGACCGAACGAATCAAAGCGTGCGGCGCGGAAACGATTGTACTCGTCTCGCCGCACGCGCCGCTTGAGCGGAGCACCTTCGTCGCCTACGGAGGCGCGCGGCTGCGCGGAGATTTTGCCAACTTTCGCGCCCCGCAGGCAATCGTCGAAGCCCCCGTTGACGAGGATTTGCTCGGCGCAATTAAGCAGGCCGCCGCCGAAGAGAGGTATCGCGTCGTCGTGTTGAAGCCGCGGGAACTGGATCACGGCACGGCCGTCCCGCTCTACTTCATGCTGCGCAACGGTTGGGCGGGGCGCGTCGTCGCCCTCGGCTACAGCTTTCTTTCCGACGAAGACCACGTGCGCTTCGGCGAGTGTGTCAGGCGTGCCGTCGAAGCCGTCAAACGCCCGTCGGCCTTCGTCGCCAGCGGCGACCTGAGCCACCGGCTCAAGCCCGGCGCGCCCGCCGGCTACGACCCGGATGCACACGGCTTTGACGAGCAGGTCGTCGCGGCGTTGCGCGCGAACGCGCCGGGACAAATCCCGCGCATCGACCAGGGGCTGCGTCGGCTCGCCGCCGAGTGCGGCTACCGCTCGATGCTGGTCGCGCTCGGCGCCGCGTCGGCGGCCGAGCCGGAGTGCGAGGTCATCAGCTACGAAGCCCCCTTCGGAGTCGGCTACCTCGTCGCGCAACTCTCCCGCACGAGCCTGAACTGACCGATGGACGTTAAGGCGACGAGTCTCGAAGACATGACGCCCGCGGCTCTTAACCCGGGCGTCGCCGAAGCGCAGGAGGACTCTTTCGAGCGCGACGGGGGACAACTGACCGAGTTGGCGCGTAAGGCCGTCGAAACATACGTCCTGGGCGGTCACGCGTTTGAGCCACCGGCGTTTCCCGAAACGTCGCCGCTGGGCAGGCCCTCCGCCTGCTTCGTCTGCATCAAGACGGTTGGGCGTGAACTGAGAGGCTGCATCGGCACGGTCGAGCCGGAGCACACCACGCTCGCCGAGGAGATCGTCGCCAACGCCGTCAAAGCCGCTACGCGCGACCCGCGATTCCGCCCCGTCTCGGGTGATGAACTCCCGTCCCTGCTCTACTCCGTGGATGTCCTCGGGAGTCTGGAGCCGGCGCGGTTTGAGGATTTAAACCCCGCTGCCTTCGGCGTGGTCGTGACCGACCGGTCGGGCTCGCGGCGCGGGCTGCTCCTGCCCGACATTGAAAGCATCGAGACGGCCGGCCAGCAGGTCGGCGTCGCCGCCAGAAAGGCGGGCATTAAACCCGGCGAGCCGCTCAGGCTCTACCGCTTTCGGACGCGCCGCTTCAGCGAGTCGGCGTGAACTTCTATTTCTGAATGAGGAGGATATGATGCCAGATCACAACCAGACCAAAAGCTCTCTCGGGGAACAGAATCAAGACCCGGAACTCAAACCCGACGCCACGCCGAACCCCATCGAAGACATCAACCCCGCGAACGACGAACGTGCCCTCGACGTAGGCGAATCCGGTCAGTTTGCCCCCGGCGGTCGCTACAACGAGTTGGGAGCCACCAAACCGCGTCGCATAGACCTCGACGAACAGGTGGATGGCGCGCTGTCCAAAGAAGAGTAGAGAGCGGTACGGAGATGCTCTGCGGGCGGGGCCAGCTTCAGGCCAGTGGCGCCGGCTGTTGGCATTTCCGAAACAAAAATCATCCTAAAAAAAATCCCGCTGCATACGCGAGTGTATGCAGCGGTAAGATCCACAGGAGGAAAGGGTCTTCATTCTACACAAGCGGGCGGAGTGTGTCAAATAGATTCACATTCCGCCCGTTTGCATAGGACGATTTACACGTCTAAATTCTTCACATCCAGCGCGTTGTCCTCGATAAATTTACGCCTGGGTTCGACCGCGTCGCCCATCAGGATAGTGAAGATAGAATCGGTCTCGACCGCGTCATCGATTTTGACCTGAAGCAGCGTCCGCTTTTCCGGATTCATCGTCGTCTCCCAGAGTTGCTCAGGATTCATCTCGCCGAGCCCTTTGTAACGCTGAATCGTCAAGTCCTTCTTCGCGGCCGTCAGCACACGCTCCAAAAGCTCTTCACGGGAGCCGATGGTCTCTCTCGTGCCGTTCTCGCCCAGAGTTAAGGGCGCAGTCAGACGCTTTTCGAGCGTCTTGTATATTTCCACAGCCTTCTGGAATTCAACGTGACTCGCCAAGTCCCAGTCGATTTTAACTTTTGAACCGCCGGGCACGGTCGTATCTATTTCCCAAAGCCCATGCTCCTCATCCGGAGCAAGTTCGGTCTTGTAACCGGCGTCGGCCAGCGCCTTTTCGACGCGTCCGATCTGCTCTCCGTCCTCTTCCTGGAAGACTCCCTTGAGGGTCGCCCCCTCTTCGGTCAGCACACCTTCGCGCCCGCTGAAAGCCTCAAGGAGAAGGTGCAACAGCCGTCCGTCGTTCCCGATCCTCCGGATAAGCTTTTCACAGTAACGATTTAGCTCGACCATCTGCTCAAGGGCGCGGGCCAGTTCCTTACCCTCGATGGCGCCGCCCCCATTGGCGGAAGTGACTTTCATGTCACTGGTCGCCTGGCGTACGAGGTAACGTACAATCGACTTCTCGTCCTTGATATACTCTTCGCGCTTGCCGCGTTTTACTTTAAACAGCGGCGGCTGTGCGATAAAGACGTGGCCGGCCTCGATGAGCTTCGGCATCTGGCGGAAGAAGAAGGTCAGCAGCAGAGTGCGGATGTGCGACCCGTCTACGTCCGCGTCAGTCATGAAGATAATCTTGTGGTAACGTAACTTGTTGAGGTCAAAGTCCTCTTCGCTCTTTCCGATGCCTGTGCCGAGCGCTGTAATCAGCGTCTTTATCTCGCTGTGGCTAAGCATTTTGTCAAATCTGGCCTTCTCCACGTTCAAGATTTTACCTTTTAGCGGAAGTACAGCCTGATTCCTGCGATCACGGCCCTGTTTCGCGCTACCGCCGGCCGAATCGCCCTCGACGATGTAGAGTTCGCACTGCGCCGGGTCTCGCTCCTGACAGTCCGCCAGCTTGCCCGGCAGCATGGTTGAGCCCATCGCTCCCTTGCGGACGATTTCGCGTGCCTTGCGAGCGGCATCACGCGCCCGGGCGGCGTCTACGGCCTTCCCGACGATCTTCTTAGCGACCGTTGGATTCTGCTCGAAATACTCGGTCAGACGCTCGTTGAGGAAAGACTCGACCGAGCCCTTCACGTCGGAGTTGAGCTTGCCCTTAGTCTGTCCCTCAAACTGCGGCTGCGGCAGCTTGACGGAGATGACCGCGACTAGTCCCTCTCGCACGTCGTCGCCCGACAGGGTTGTTTTGAAGTTCTTGGCGAGCCCTGAGGACTGTGCGTAGGCGTTGATGGTGCGGGTCAGCGCGGAGCGGAAGCCCGAGAGGTGTGTGCCGCCATCAACGGTGTTGATGTTGTTGGCGAAGGAGTAGACCTTCTCGTCGTAGCCGTCGTTGTACTGGATGGCGACATCGACCGAGAGGGAGTCTCCATTTTTTTCAAAGTAAACCGGCTTGTCGTGCAGCACCGCCTTGTTCTTGTTGAGGTGCTTGACGAACTCGGCGATCCCGCCGCGGTAGTAGAACTCGTGCGAGCGTTCGGGCTCCTGCCGCTCGTCCTTGATGGTGATGCGGATGCCCTTGTTGAGGAAAGCCTTTTCGCGCAGGCGCTCGGAGAGTTTGTCGAAGCTGAACTCGGTGACCTCGAAAATCTCCCCGTCGGGCTTGAAGGTGATTTTGGTGCCCCGGCGGCGGGTCTTGCCCGTCATCTCCAGTTTGGTCGCAGGAATGCCGCGGACGTACTCCTGCTCGTAGGTCGCCCCGTCCCTCCAGATTTCCAGCCGGAGCGTCTCAGAGAGGAAATTTACGCAAGAGACGCCCACTCCGTGCAGGCCCCCGGACACCTTGTAGGCGTTCGAGTCGAACTTGCCGCCGGCGTGGAGTTTGGTCATGACGACCTCGGCGGCCGACCTCTTCTCCTGTTTGTGGTAATCGACGGGGATGCCGCGGCCGTTGTCGATGACGGTAATCGAGTTGTCGAGATGGATGAAGACCTCGACCGTGTCGCAGAAGCCGGCCAGGGCTTCGTCAACCGAATTGTCCACCACCTCGTAGACGAGGTGGTGGAGCCCCATCTCGCCCGTCGAGCCGATGTACATGGCGGGGCGCTTGCGGACGGCCTCGCGGCCTTCAAGGACTGTAATCGAAGTCGCAGTATAAGAGTCGTTCTTCTTCTTTGTTAAAGTCGTTGCTGTAGGCAAAGTGCTCTCCTCTTCTTGCATATCTCTATACCGATTCCCGGCTTTAGGAAGACTGACGGATGACTGGGATTAGATGCTATCCGCGGACGTAACGATTGTTCTCTCCGCCCCGGTACGCCCGCCGCCGGAGGCCAGACCGTCCCTTACTTCGATGAGTTTGGCCCTTGCGGCAAACCCTTTGATGAGGTCATTTTTGGAGGTCGTAATGAACGTTTGCGTCCGCCCTTCGAGGTATTCCAGCAAATGACCGATTCGCTTCTGATCCAGCTCCGCATCCACGTCATCCATCAGGAAAAGCGGATACTCATTGTGCCACGAATAATACACCGAAATTGCCGCTAAGTCAAGTAGAATCAACGCGCTACGCTGTTGGCCGGAGCTGCCGTAAGTGCGTATGTCGCGGCCATCGAAGAGGATTTCAAGGTCGTCCCGGTGGGGGCCGATGAGCGAGTAACCCGACGAGATTTCGGCGTTGAGGCGCAGGAGCAGGCGCTCTTTTATCAGCGCTTCGTAAGCTTCAAGATCGCCCTTCCCTTCGAGGGCAGAGACGTAACGGATCGTGACCTCCTCACGCTCGAAGAGGCGTTGCTGGAGGCTCTGACTCAGCCGCCCGACGTAATCAAGACGGGCGCGATGGATGATGGCGCCCAGGTTAATGATCTGTTCGTTCCACGGCTCAATTAATTCCCGCGCGTTCTCGATGTTCGTCTCCGAGTCGGAGATGTCCTGGAGCAGCCGGTTCTTCTGCTTGATGACGCGCTGGTAGTCCGCGAGCGTCTGGACGTAGCTGTGGTGGAGCGAGACGACGCCGCGGTCGAGAAAGCGGCGTCGGGCGTCTGGGCCGCCGCGCACGACTTCGAGTTCGTCGGCGGTGAAAGACACGACGTTGAGCTGACTGAGGTAGCTCGCGACCGACTCGCGCTTGCCGTTGAGCGAAAGCGTCTTCGAGCTGCCTTGGAGCGTGACCTGCAAATCCCTGTGCACGTCCTGTGCGCGCGAGACGCGCCCGCGGACGACCGACAGGTTTTCGCCGAAGCGTATGGCCTCCTGCGGCCTTTGCGTGCGGAAGGACTTCGTTGTGGCGAGGAGGTAGATGGCTTCGAGCCAGTTCGTCTTCCCCTGCCCGTTGTCGCCGGAGATGACGTTGAGGCCCTCGCCCCAGAAGATTTCGCCGCTCAAATTCCTGAAATTGTGAGCCTCAATGGATTCGAGCAGCATATGTTGAGTTTAACATACGCTGCTCGAAACGGAGGCCGCCTCAAACTGTTCTGACTGAATCACAAACGCATAGGCATGACGACATAGCGGTAGTCATAGCCGTCGTCGGAGGCGGGGCGGAGCTGCGCCTGGGAGTTGCCGTCCTTGAACTCGAAGGCGACGTTGCCGTCGCTGAGGACGTTGAGGAAGTCTTGGAGGTAGGCGGCGTTGAAGCCGATCTCGGTCTCGTCGCCGGCGTATTCGGTGGTGACGGTCTCGCGCGCATCGCCCTCTTCGGCCGTCTGCGCGCTGATGTCGAGGCTGCCGGGCTTCAGGTGGAAGCGGACGGCGTGCGAGCGGTCGTCGGCCATGAGCGCGACGCGGCGGATGGCCTGCCCGAGCGAGGCCGAGTCGAACTCGGCACTCTTGTCGTTCGTCTTCGGCATCACCATCTCGTAGTTCGGGAACTGCCCCGTCAGCGTGCGCGAGATGAGGAGGCGCGGGCCGACCTCGAAGTAGATGTGATTCTCGTCGGCGCCGAGCCCGATTTCGCCTTCGAATGAGGAGGTCAGCTTCGTCAGCTCGGCGAGCGTCTTGCGCGGGATGAGCACGTCGATACTTTCGGCGGGCGCGCCCGCGCCGAGGTCTTTTCGCTCGACGTAGGCGAGGCGGTGGCCGTCGGTCGTCACCATCTTGGCGCCCGTCTTGTCGAGCATGAACTTCGCGCCCGAGAGGGTGTAACGAGACTCTTCAAGCGTGATAGCAAAGATCGTCCGGTCGATGAGGGTCTTGAAGACGCCGGCAGGGAGTTTGACGGGGGCTGATTTGAAGCTGGGGACTTCGGGGAAGTTGTCGCGGTCGATGCCGGCGATGCGGAAGTTGGAGCGCTCGCACTTGACCGTCGCCCAGTTGTTCTCCTCCTTGCGGAAACTGACGGGAGCGTCCGGCAGCACGCGCGCGATCTCGAAGAGTTTCCGCGCGCCGACGCACATCGAGCCGGGCGTCTTGATGTCCGCCTCCGTCTCGCAGCGGAGGGTCACGTCCAGGTCTGTGCCCGTGATGCGAATGGTGCCGTCGCCCACCGACTCGATGAGGATGTTCGAGAGCGCGGGAATCGTGTTCTTCTTCTCGACCGTGCCCTGAACTAGACCCAGCTCCTTCTGTAGAGAGGTCTTGCTGATTGTGAACTCCATCTTTGAACTCCTCTGGGGAACTTAACCCTTCAAATCACATGATAACTGTAAAAGCTTTTGTGTGATATCGCTGCCGACGCTTTTCCTATTACTTCTAATTAAATACCTTATATTTATATCTAGTAGTAGTAGAAGGGCCTGTGGAAATGTGGAAAAGTGACTTAACTGTTGTGTCCATTAGAATTGTTTTCCACAACCCCTGTGGAAAATGCTGTGGAAATCTTCAGCTTTATGTGGAAAAAGGTCGTAAAGGAAAAGTTTTCCACATTTCCACAGGGCACCTTTTAAGCCATCCTGTGGAAATGTGGAAAACTTTTATTTAAGTCGCTGACACAAAACAACTTAATAGAAAACGTGCCTGTGGAAAATAATTCACCCCAAAAGTGAGCTAACTACTTGCAAAGATTATCCATAATGTCGCTCACGACCCTGTGGAAATTCTGATCCTTGGAAACCAGCGCCTCAATCTTCTCCACGGAGTGGATGACGGTCGTGTGATGCTTCCCGCCGAACTCCCTGCCTATCTCCGGGAAGCTGTGTTTCGTCAAGCGTTTGCAAAGATACATTGCCACCTGCCTGGGCACCGCAATCTGGCGCGAGTTGTTCTTCGACTTCAAATCGTCAACGCGCAGTTTGTAGTGCGCGCCGACCGCACGTTGAATCTGCTCGATGGTGATGCCGGCGGGCTGGTCGTCCTCGGCGATGTTGCGGATGGCGTCCTGCGCGAGCATCTTCGAGATGGGCAGGCCGCGCAGCGAAGAGATCGCGATCAGCCGCACGAGCGACCCTTCCAACTCGCGTATGTTGCTCTTGACCTTGCTGGCGATGAAGAAGGCCACATCGTCGGGCAGGGTCACGCCGTCCAAGTCGGCTTTCCGCTTGAGGATAGCGACCTTGGTTTCGAGGTCGGGCGGCTCGATGTCCGCAATGAGTCCCCATTCGAAGCGGGAGTGGAGCCTCTCTTCGAGCGTCGGAATCTCGCGCGGCGGACAGTCCGAGGTGATGACAATCTGTTTCTGGCCGTCGTAGAGCGCGTTGAAGGTGTGGAAGAACTCCTCCTGCGTGCGCTCCTTGCCGGCCATGAACTGTATGTCGTCCATCAGAAGCACGTCGATGGAGCGGTATTTCTCACGAAAAGTCTGCGTCTTGTCGTAGCGGATGGCGTTAATCAGCTCGTTCATGAACCGCTCCGCCGAGATGTAAGACAGGCGCAGATAGCGGTTACGCTCTTTGACGGCGTGGCCGATGGCGTGTACCAGATGCGTTTTCCCCAGTCCGACGCCGCCGTAGATGTAGAGAGGGTTGTAGGTTTTTCCGGGAGCTTCAGCTACGGCCAACGCCGCGGCATGTGCGAACTGATTGCATGAACCGACGACGAAAGTCCCGAACGCACATTTCGGGTTTAGCGAATTCTCCAGCGGCTCGATGTCTACGAAGGTGGTCGCGCCCGGCGTCAGGCCGTCCGATTCGGCCGCCTCTAATAAGGAGAAGAGGCTCGAAGAGGTGTTTTTGGAGCCGTTCGACACGGGCTGCTGCTCCAGATCGAGCGTGCCCAGATTGTCCATCTCTTTGCCCGTGACGGAGTTCGGGCTCTGCGAGTCCTCGTCAACCGTCCAATCGACTTGATAGTCGGACAGGTTCAGCTCCGAGAGGGACGCGTCGAGCACGTCTGAGTAGTTCGAGCTTACCCAGTCCTTCACCACGTGGTTGGGCGCGCGAAGGTGAAGCACGTGTCCCGCCTCGTCGTAGCCTTCGAAATGGATTGGGCGGATCCATGTCTCGAAGCTCTGGCGGTTCAGCCGCTTCTCGACCGCGAGAAGGATGTTGTTCCAAATTCTATTCTCGTAAGTTGCGCTCATAAGCTTCTCGTCGCCAACCGAGAGAGGAGATTAACGGATGACTCGAAAAAATACAGTCGTCTTCAATGATTAGCTCAACCTATCTGTTGAACCAATCAACGGAAGATGTTGTAAAACTTCCCTTTTAAGTCCTCTTTTGGAACTCCCCGGAGGGTTTTCCACAGAGTTTTCCACAACCCTGTGGAAAACTCTTGAAAACTTAAAGTGAAGCTTTAAGTGTTTTACTTTCAATTACTTACAGGCGGTGACCGTCTGTGAAACGGCCGCGAGACTAGCATAACCAGCATCCAGATGCAAGAGAAATCCACAGGGCTTAAAAATTTTTTGAAAGGGCCGTTTTTGCTGCTTTTTAATAATCTTGTAATTTCGGCTTTTCTGAAAAGTAAGTTAATTTATGAACTGTTTTAAGACAACACGTTTTTTCTGTTTTTGAGCGAGTTAGGATATCTTGCGCAAAATTTAGCTTCCAAATCGGGGCTCGATGACCCCTCCATTCCTTGACACAAATCACATAAGCGGCTAGTCTTGTCCCTTTCGTCTTAAGGAGAAAATTTCAACAGTTATGCCTAAGAGAACATTCCAACCAAACAACCGGCGCCGCGCCAAGACCCACGGTTTTCGCGCGCGCATGGCCACGAAGAGCGGTCGCCTTGTTTTGAAGAGGCGCCGGGCCAAGGGCCGCAAGCGCCTGACCCCGTCGCACTACTAATCGAGACCGCTTTGCCGAAAGATGCGCGTTTGCGTAAATCCGCCGAGTTTCGCGCGGTTTACGAAGGGGGGAGGCGGTTCGACAGTCGTCTGGTGACGGCATTCGTCCTGCCCACCCGACTCGAACAGCATCGCCTGGGGATAACGGCTTCGCGGAAGATGTCGCGTCTGGCCGTTAAACGCAACCGTGCTAAGCGTCTCTTGCGCGAGGCTTTCCGCCTGACGGCGGGGGAGCTGGCCGGCCTCAAAAACAGGTATGACTGGGTTTTCAACGCCCGTCGTCTGATAATTGAGGAGAAGGCGGACGTGGTGGCGGCGGATTTAAGGCGAATAATTGCTCAGGTCGGGCGAAACGAACAAACGTCTCCGTGCGAAACGGAAAAGTAATTGGTTAGAGTCGCTCTAACATCTCTACTTCGGTTCTATAAGGCGTTCATCTCGCCCTTACTTCCCCCCTCGTGCCGATTCGTCCCAACCTGTTCAGAGTACGCGCGCGAGGCCATCGAGCGTTACGGGGCTTTGCGCGGCAGTTGGATGGGCGTGCGCCGCATACTTCGCTGTCATCCTTTCCATCCGGGCGGGTATGACCCGGTCAAATAATTTAGGGAGTCTGTTCACACAAAGACGTATTGTGGTAGAGCACACGGCTTGAAATAGATGGATCAGAAGCGCCTTTTAATTGCTTTTGTACTCTCGGCGGTAATTCTCTTCGGGTGGGCATATCTTTTCCCTCCTTCGAAGAATGACCAGCAGAACGCCAACACGCCGCAGTCGGCGACCGCCTCTCCGACCCCTACCTCTTCCCAACAGCAGACGGCACAGGCCGACGCGCAACCCGTCTTAACAGCCCCCGCGGCTCCCGACGCAGTCCCGCAGCGCACCATCATCGTCTCGACCCCCCTCTACGAGGTCAAGTTTGACAGCCGAGGCGCGACTGTCAAGAGTTGGGTTATCAGGAAAAATAAGGAGAAAAACGGCGAAGGCAAGCCCCTCCGCTCGGCTTCGAGCACGAAGGATAACCCTAAACCGCTTGAGTTAATCTCGCAGGAAGGTCTCGACCGCGGGTTGGCTCCGCTCAGGATTCTGACGGGGCGCCAGGATTTGGACACGACGCTAAACTCTAGGAATTTCGCCGTCGGTGGGGTTGAGGGCGGGGCGACTGAGACAAAGATCGACCTGAAGCCGGGCGAGCAGAAAACAGTCGAGTTCAGTCTGAGTGAGCCGGGCAGCAACCTCGAAGTGTTGAAGAAATTAACCTTCGACGCCGACCATTATGCGGTCAGGCTTGAGACGAAGGTTTTGCAGGGCGGTCAGCCGGTTCCCAATGTGAAGCTTGCCATCGGGCCGAGCATCGGCGATCAGGGAGTCCAGCATTTCAACTTCTACTCCATCGCGCCCGAAGGCGTTATCGCCCTCAACGACGGAGTCAAACACCTGCCTGCGCATTTCGACGATAAGAAAGCAGAGAAAGTCCAGGTTCAGAGTTTTGACGGCCCGGCGCACTGGGCCGGCGTCGGAGATACTTACTTCGCGATGGCGCTGGTTCTGCCGCAGCCCGTCCCCGGATTTGAGTACCAGACCGAAAAATTCGAGAAGCAGGTTAACGGGCAGGATAGATATTTAACCACGGGATACGTTCCTATCCCGACGGACGGGTCGCCGACATACCTGTTTGCAGGCCCTAAAGACCACGACCAGCTTCAGGAAATCAGCGAGTTCATTAACACAAACATTCCGGGCCAGCAGGTTGATCTGGGTCAATTAATCAATTACGGCTGGACGCAGCGTGTAACCAAACCGCTCGCGGCGCCGATTCTCTGGTCAATTAACCGCCTCAATAAATTGACAGGCAGCTACGGGATTGCCATCATCCTCTTTACCATCATCATTTACACCCTCTTTTTCCCGCTCAAGTGGCGCTCTTCCAAGTCGATGAAGAAGGCTCAGAAACTCGCGCCGCGGATGAAGGAGTTGCAGGAAAAGATTAAGGGGATGAAGCAGAACGACCCGCGGCTCAAAGAGTTACAGATGGAGCAGTTGCGTTTGATGAAGGAGGGCAATCCGCTCGGCGGTTGCCTGCCCCTCCTGATTCAGATGCCGTTCCTGATTGCGCTCTACGTCGCGATCACGATCTCCATCGACTTCCGCCAGTCTTCGTTCCTGTGGATTCCTGACCTCTCGGCGGCCGAGCCGTATACGCTTCACATCCTTCCGCTTCTGATGGCGGGCTCGATGCTGGTGCTGCAACTGATTACACCGCAGCCTTCGGCCGACCCCTTGCAGCGGAAGATGATGGCGGTCATCATGCCGATGATGATGCTCTACATCCTCTGGAGCGCGCCCGCCGGACTTCTGGTCTATTGGCTGGTCGGCAACCTCGTCGGCTTCGGCCAGCAGGTCATCATCAACCGCATGCTCAAGTCGAAAGACGACGAGGCTCAGCCGCCGCAGGAGAAGGATCGAGCCGGCTCACGTCAGAAGAAAAAGTTTAACGACGCGAGTCCAACCCAAGCTTAAAGGTTTTATTTTCAACAGTTTCTCATTTGGGTGCCAAATGAAGGAAGTTTACGGACAGGCAGAACAGTTCTTGAACGAAATCTTCCGCACGGCCGGATTCGACCTCCACGCACAGGCGAGTGAAGAGGCAGACGGCTGTGTTCTGAACATCGACGGCTCCGATTCTCCCATCGTGCGGAGCGAAGGCGGCGAGCTTCTGGACGCGCTCGAACACTTCGTCAATCAGTCGTTTGGGCGTAATCTTTCGGAGGGCGAGCGTTTCATTTGCGATGTCGATAATTTTCGCTCGATCCGCGAGACGGAGCTGCGCGCGATGGCGCGGCACGCGGCCGACCGTGTCCGTTCGACCGGCCTGCCCTTCTTTTTCGGGCCGATGACCGCGGCAGAAAGGCGTGTCATTCACTTAACTCTGGCCGAAGAAGCAAGCCTTTTCACCGAATCGGTCGGCGAGGGAAACGCGCGACGCCTCAAAGTCAGCCTGAAGAAGTCGGATAAAAACTGAGTCTCCTTGAAGGGGACGGCGCTCTTGTTTTAATTTCTGCGCTGTCCCCTTCTCTTTTTTTGTGTGATTTCTCATTCGAAGTGCAGGCAGCCGGCACCATCGTCGCACTCTCCACGCCGCCGGGTCGGAGCGGAATCGGCGTTATCCGCATCAGCGGCGAGAGGGCACTCGACTTCACACGTTCTCTCGTCCGAGACCCTGATTTTTCTCCCGAACCGAACCGCGTTACTTTAAAGCCGATTTTTGATCCTGATACGCTCGAAGTCGTTGACCGGGCTGTAGTTACCTTCTTCAAATCGCCTCATTCCTACACAGGCGACGATGTCGTGGAACTTAGTTGCCACGGTTCACCACCCCTGCTTCTAAATATTCTTGATGTCCTGCTCAACTTGGGAGCAAGGACGGCCGACCCCGGCGAATTCACCATGAGGGCTGTCGCCAATGGACGCCTCAACCTCACGCAGGCCGAAGCCGTCCGCGATCTCATCGAGGCACAGACACACGCCGCCGTGCGCCAGGCAGCGCGCCAACTCGGCGGCGAACTCTCGAAACGACTCCAGCCGATTAAAGACGTGCTTCTCGAAATCATAGTCCCGCTCGAATCTTCGTTGGAGTTCGTTGAGGACGACCTTCCGGAAGACATCGCGCGTAACATCGAAGACAATCTCTTCGCCCTCTCTGCAAGGATCGACGAGATGGCCGACTCTTTTCGTCGGGGGCGGCTCCTTAAAGACGGACTTCGGGTCGCCCTGGTTGGAAGGCCGAATGTCGGTAAGTCCAGCCTCTTCAATGGTTTGCTGTCTTCCGACAGGGCCATAGTTACGGAGATACCGGGAACTACGCGCGACACCATTAGCGAAGTCATAAACATCGAAGGCATTCCGGTCTTAATAATCGACACCGCGGGCGTGCGCCCCTCACCGGATAAGATTGAGCAGCTCGGCATTGAGCGTACACGTCGCGCCATAGCCGACGCCGACCTCATCGTTGCGGTACTCGACGGCTCACTACCTTTGATTAATGAAGACGAAGAGATTGTGAGGGAAGCTTCGTCTAATCACTGTGTAGTCGCCCTAAACAAGAGTGATTTAGAAAGCTTTTGCAGCAATAACGCGCAACGGATTGACGATAATTTGCCTTTAGTTTCAGTCTCAGCAAAAACCGGAAAGGGTTTGGACGCTCTTTGCGCGGAGATCATCAAACCTTTTACAGCCGGTTATCTGGACGAAAGCAGCTTTGTCATAACGAACGCTCGGCATTATGATCTTTTGAGACGCACGAGTGAGGCTTTGCGGGCGGCGCAAGGTTTAATTCAAGAGAATGTTTCCGAAGAACTGATACTCGCGAATCTCTACGAAGCTTTGCGCTTTCTTGGCGAAATCACGGGCGAAACAACACCCGAAGACATACTCTCCCAGATATTTTCGACCTTCTGCATCGGAAAATGAGAACGAGCTTTGACGAAGATTTTGACGTGATTGTAATCGGCGCGGGACACGCCGGTTGCGAGGCGGCTTCGGCCTGCGCACGCATGGGGTGTCAGACCGCTCTAGTCACTATTAGTTTGGACACAATCGGCCAGATGTCTTGTAATCCGGCCGTCGGAGGAATCGCCAAAGGCCATCTGGTGAGGGAGATCGACGCCCTCGGCGGCATCATGGGTCGCGTCATCGACCGTACGGGTATCCAATTCCGCCTGCTCAACCGCTCCAGAGGCCCGGCCGTTCAAGCTCCGCGTGCTCAAGCCGACAGGGCTCTCTACCGGACTGAGATGCGTCATGTGCTTGAGTTCACCCGGAACTTGCATCTCAGGCAAGGTGTCGTTACAGACTTTGTGATTGAAAACGGGCAGGTTACGGGCATCCAACTCCAGGATACGAGACGCCTCAGAGCGAATGCAGTCGTCCTTGCCGCCGGAACTTTCCTAAACGGCCTTATTCATACAGGACGCTCGACTTACACTGCGGGGCGGGCCGGAGAGCCTGCTTCAATTGAGCTGGCGGATAGTCTGAAACGATTGGGTTTTCCGGTAGGGCGGCTGAAAACCGGAACGCCCCCGCGTCTTGACGGCCGTACGATTGACTGGGATGTTTTTGAATCACAGCCGGCGGACGAGCGCCCGGTTCCCTTCTCTTTTCTGACTGAAACTATTGAACAGCCTCAAGTTACTTGCCACATCGGTTACACGAATGAGTCCGTCCATAAGACAATTCGTGACAACCTACAGGAATCACCTCTTTACTCCGGTCAAATCAAAGGCATCGGGCCTCGATATTGTCCCTCTATTGAAGATAAGGTCGTTAAATTTCCAGAAAAGACGCGGCATCAGCTATTTCTTGAGCCGGAAGGTTATGAGACCTATGAGGTTTACCTCAACGGCTTTTCAACCTCCCTCCCTTTTGAACTTCAACAGGAACTCGTCCATAAAATCCCGGGACTTGATCAGACCAAGATTATACGGCCCGGTTATGCCATCGAATATGACTTCATAGACCCGAGGGAACTCACTCCTTTTCTGCAAACAACACGGGTTCGAGGGCTCTTCTTCGCGGGTCAGATCAACGGAACTACCGGTTATGAAGAGGCTGCCTGTCAGGGATTGTTAGCCGGAATTAACGCCGCACTCTATGTCCAGGGGCGTGAAGGGTTTACGCTTCGCCGTGAGGAATCATACATTGGGGTTCTCATCGACGATTTAATTACCCAGGGTGTGGACGAACCCTACCGTATGTTCACTTCAAGGGCCGAAAACCGCTTGAACCTCCGTTATGACACGTCGGATGCCAGGCTTTCACCTTACGGAAGGAATTTAGGACTCCTTGCTGACTCCGAGTGGGAACGTTTTTCATCCAGACGGGATCGTATTTCCAAACTTCGGACTGCTCTGCTCGCTACCCGCTTTAAGCGTTCGTCCTGGGAGCATGCGGAGTTATCTCGGCTAATAGAAAAAGACTTGGGAGATTCAATCTCCCTAGCCTCACTTTCGCAATATCCAACGGTCAACCCGTCAATCCTTTTTGACTTTTTACCCGCAAGTATAAAGAGCTATACGACTTTCTCCGATCTGGAAACTACCGTCGGAGACCTTCTCTATCATGGCTACATACGTACGCAACAGCAGAATAACGAACGCATACGAAATCAAGCTGAAGTTTTGATACCCGCAAACTTGAACTTCAGAGATATCAGCGGCCTCTCCCACGAGATGGTCGAGAGACTTGAGCGCGTTAGACCTCAAAACTTCGGCCAAGCTTGTCGTATCTCTGGCATAACGCCTGGTGCCCTCTCCACACTTCTTTTCTTTTTAAAGACTTCCAAGAACTAATTAATCTTCATCTTTAGCGTTTCACGTGTCACATCCCCAAATGTGGCACGTGAAACACAAGCCTGCCCTTAAAAATCTCAGTTCAGAAATGGAAGTTATAGTCTCTCAGGGTGAAATGTGATAATTTGTCACCGCTCAGCGATGCCGCGGTAATAAGGGAAAATGGAGAATGGCAAAAATTATTGCGGTGGCAAATCAGAAAGGCGGGGTGGGTAAAACTACAACATCCGTCAATCTGGCTGCCAGCCTCGCTATCGCGGAAACTCGCGTCCTGCTCATCGATACAGACCCACAAGCCAACGCCACCTCAGGCGTCGGCATACAACGCGGTAGCTTAAGGCGCAGCCTCTACCACGTTCTCGTCCTCGACGAACCAGCGCAAAATGTTATTCAAAACACAGAGATACCTCTACTTAAAATCCTGCCGGCAGATAAGAACCTGATCGGCGCTGAAGTGGAATTAGTTGATATCGAGAGCCGTGAATACAGGTTAGAAAAAGCCATCCGCTCAATTGAGAATGAATATGACTTTATAATCATCGACTGTCCACCTTCGCTCGGACTGCTAACCTTGAACGCGTTGACGGCAGCCAATTCCCTTCTTGTTCCGATCCAATGTGAATACTACGCCCTCGAAGGTGTGACGGAACTTTTCGACACACTCGCGCGCATCAGGCGTTCACTCAACCCTTCCCTAACAATCGAGGGTCTGCTGCTTACGATGTATGATGAGCGCACAAACTTATCAGCAGCCGTAGCCGCAGACCTTAGAGACTTCTACGGACATCAGGTTTTCGAAGCGGTAATACCGCGTAACGTCCGTCTAGCAGAAGCTCCGAGTTACGGAAAGCCGATCATCCTCTACGACATCAAATCGAGGGGTTCAGAAAGCTATCTTCAACTAGCAAAGGAGATAATGGCTCATGACAAGAAGAGCGTTAGGACGGGGACTGAGCGCGCTGCTGTCGGACAAGCCGGCGACGGCTAGTGAGGAGATGATCGAGATTGACCTCGACCTTATCGAGCCGAACAATTTCCAACCGAGAACGAGCTTCGACGAGGAGCGTCTGGAGCAGCTCGCCCAATCGATAAAAGCCAACGGAATAATCCAACCTCTATTAGTCCGTAGACTGTCTTCTGACAGGTATCAACTTGTTGCCGGTGAAAGGCGCTGGCGCGCGGCACAGCGCGCCGGGCTTCATAGGGTGCCTTGCGTTATCAAAGAGATACCCGAAGACAAAATGCTTGAATTGGCTTTAATAGAAAACATTCAGAGACAGGAACTTAACGCGATTGAAGAGGCACAAGCCTATAAAAGACTTATTGAAACTTTAGGACTCACTCAAGAGATGGTCGCTCAAAGGGTCGGTAGGGATAGAACCTTTATTACCAACTATTTACGGCTCCTACGTCTGCCTGAGGATATTCAGCGGATGGTCGAGGTCGAACAGATTTCGATGGGGCACGCACGCGCACTCCTGGGAGTTGACGAAGCGGAAATTCAAAGAAAACTGGCGAAAGAGGTTAGCGAGAAAGGCTTGTCTGTACGTCAGACGGAGCGCGCAATCAAAAGGATAGTTGAGGGGGAAGCAACAGAGACAGTTACCTCTACTAAAGAAGACCCAAATTTTAAGGCCGCTGAGGACAAGTTACGTCGAAAACTCAGCTCGAAGGTACACATCCTCGTCAACCAAAAAAGCAATGGGGGGAAGATAGAGATTGAATTCTTTGACGACAACGATCTGAATAGAATATATGAGATAATTATGGGTAAAGAAGGTTGAGCATCGTTTAACGAGAATTCATTCAGCCTTTCTTAATAATTAAAATCGCAGATGTTTTTATAACCTAGTACTGGTTCCTTTGAAGCTTTATAGCTACAAACAGTCTAATTCCTGGCCTTTTATTTATTAAAGTTGAATCTATGATAAGCAGAGTTCTCATCAATAAACCTACCGCACCCATACCTTTTTAAATACATTTAGAACAGAATCATAGCCATAGCCCATACCCTCACAACCTTGACGCTTCAAAATGCCGCGTGTTAAACTTCCGCTCTTTTAGCCATACCGCAAAATTTACTACAGTTAAGTTTGCGGCTGACTTGTGCTCACTGACAGGGTTCGTCCCACGGGTTCAACTTTATGCTAGCCTTCGCAGAATCCATCCAACTCATTCCGGACGGCACAATTTTAATTCACATAGCGATCATTATTTCGATGGTCTTCGTCCTAAACAGGCTACTGTTCAAGCCTGTGCTCCGAACGCTCAACGACCGCGAAGCGCGTACACACGGGCGCAGCGACGAGGCGCGCGAGACGATCCGGAAGGTGGGGGAGAGTCTGTCTCGTTACGAGAACTCTTTGAGGCAGGCGCGCGCCGAAGGCTATAGCCTTTTGGAACGACAGCAGTCTGAGGCCAACGGCGAGCGGCAGCGCAGGATAGCCGAGGTGCGGAGGGAGGTTGAGGAGCAACTCGGGCAAGAGAAGAACGAGATACAGGCTCAGGCCGAACGGGCTCGGGCGACCCTTTTAGGCGAGGCCGAGCGCGTGGCGGCTGACATCAAGGTGCAGGTGCTTCGCAGGTAGGTTGGCTATTCCGGATAAGCGTTCAGTTCAACTACGTGTGAGTGAGCGGCGCCCGACGCATACGGGCCGACACGCCGGGTCTATTTAAAAATGGATTTCCAGGAGCTTCTGCCGACCATCGCGAAGTTAGTCAACCTGCTGCTGTTCGTCGGGTTGATGTTCTATTTCCTGCGGCGGACGATTATCGGGGCGTTCCGCGGGCGCCAGGACAGCATCCGCCACGAGCTAATGCGGGCGGAAGAGGAGCGTGCGGCCGCGGAAGCCAGGCTCCAGGAGGTCGAGGGGCGCCTGGCACGTCTGGACGCGGAGGTCGGGGCGATCAGGGCGAACGCGCAGAAGGAGGCCGCCGAGGAGCGCGCGCGCGTCGAACGTGCGACGGAGGCGGAGATCAAAAAGATTCGCGAGCAGGCGCGGCGCGAGATCGAGAGTGCGGCGAAGGCCGCACGCGCCGAGTTGCGCACGTTCACGGCGGGGCAGAGCGTGAAACTGGCCGAGGAGATGATCCGCAGAGACATCCGCCCCGAGGATGACGCGCACCTGGCGAGGGAGTACGTGGAAGAGTTGGGAGGTGTCAGGCGTTGAGTTCGCAGGCGGTCGCGCGTCGTTACGCGGTGGCTTTGGCCGAGGTCGTGCTCGCGCGCGGCGAGGCGCAGGAGGTGCGCGAGGAGCTGGCGGCGTGGGACGAGCTGGTGCGCTCGAACGCGCAGTTGCTCGAAGTGTTCCGCCACCCGGCCATCACACAGGAGCAGAAGCGTGCCGTGCTCGAAGAGCTGATACGGCGCACGCGTCCGCGGCCGACGACGGCCAACTTCCTGAAGGTGCTACTCCAGAACGGCAGGCTCTCGGAGCTGAGCGAAGTCAGCACGCAGTTCGCGCAGGAGTTGGATCGCCGCTCGGGGGTCGTGACGGCTCAGGTGACGACGGCGCGCCCGCTCTCGGCCGACGCACAGGAGGCTCTGCGCGCGCGGCTCGGGCAGTTGACGGGCAGCCGCGTGCGGCTTCAGTTCGAGGTGGACGACGAGTTGATTGGCGGCGTCGTGACGCGCATCGGCTCGACGTTGTACGACGGGTCGGTGCGCGGCCGTTTGCAACAGATAAGGCAGAGGATGGCCGGGGAGGGGTAAGCCTCTCCGTTTAAATCGGAAGTCAAAGATCAAATCATGGAACCGATTAGAGCGAACGAGATCAGCGAAATCATCCGCCAGCAGATCGAGAACTTCGAGGCGGGCGTGACGGTGACCGAGGTCGGCACGGTCATCAAGATCGGCGACGGCATCGCCGAGGTGCACGGCTTAGAGAAGGTGATGGCCGGCGAGCTGCTTGAGTTCCCGCACGAGGTGCGCGGGCTCGCGCTGAACCTTGAAGAAGATAAGGTCGGCGTCGTGCTCTTCGGCGAGTATCAGATGGTCAAAGAGGGCGACACGGTCAAGCGCACGGGGCGCATCATGAGCATCCCGGTGGGCGAAGCGGTCGTCGGCCGCGTCGTCAACGCGCTCGGCGTGCCCATCGACGAGCGCGGGCCGATCTCGGCCGACGCCTACAACCCTCTGGAGCGCATCGCGCCCGGCGTGGTTGACCGCCAGCCGGTGAAGGAGCCTTTGCAAACGGGCCTCAAGGCCATCGACTCGATGGTGCCCATCGGGCGCGGCCAGCGCGAGCTGATCATCGGCGACCGGCAGACGGGCAAGACCGCGGTCGCACTCGACGCCATCATCAATCAGAAGGGCAAGGACGTCATCTGCGTCTACGTCGCCATCGGCCAGAAGAACTCGACGGTGGCGCAGGTCATCAAGACCCTGGAAGACTTCGGCGCGATGGACTACTCCATCGTCGTCAGCGCGACGGCCTCCGACCCGGCGGCGATGCAGTACCTCGCGCCTTACGCGGGCGCGGCCATCGGCGAGTACTTCCGCGACCGCGGCCGCCACGTCCTGACCGTCTACGACGACCTGTCGAAGCACGCCGCGGCCTACCGCGAAATCTCTCTGCTGCTCCGCCGTCCGCCGGGGCGCGAGGCGTTCCCGGGCGACGTCTTCTACCTGCACTCGCGCCTGCTCGAACGCGCGGCCAAGCTCTCGGACGCAGAGGGCGCGGGCTCGCTCACGAGCCTCCCCATCATCGAGACGCAGGCGGGCGACATCTCGGCCTACATCCCGACGAACGTCATCTCGATTACCGACGGGCAGATTTTCCTGGAGGCCGACCTCTTCAACTCGGGCATCCGCCCGGCGATTAACGTCGGCAACTCCGTGTCGCGCGTCGGGGGCTCGGCGCAGATCAAGGCGATGAAGCAGGTGGCGGGCACGCTCCGCCTCGACCTCGCGCAGTACCGCGAGCTGGCGGCCTTCGCGCAGTTCGGCTCCGACCTCGACCGCGCCACGCAGGCGCAGCTCGCGCGCGGCCAGCGCCTCGTCGAGATTCTGAAGCAGCCGCAGTACCGGCCGATGGATGTCGAGCAGCAGGTGCTCATCCTCTGGGCGGCGACGAGCGGGCAGCTCGACGACATCCCCGTTGACCAGGTGCGCCGCTTCGAGGCCGACTTCCAACGCTTCGTCGAAACGTCGCAGCCGGGCATTCTCAACGCCATCCGCGAGAAGAAGGCGCTCACCGACGAGATCAAAGAAGAGCTGGTCGGCGCCGTCAACGACTTCAAATCTTCCTGGCAGGAGAGAGCGCTCAATCCGCAACCCGAGCCGCCGGGCTCCGATCCGACGCGGGCGATCACGACCGCCGCGGCCGGAGCGTAAAGGAAATGATGAATGACGAGTGATGAATGATGAATGAAAGGCGCGACGCCCCTTCTTCAACATTCATCACTCATCACTCATCGCTCATCATTTAGACAATGGCTAACCTCCTCGACATCCGCCGGCGCATCAAGTCGGTCAAGAACACGCAGCAGATCACGAAGGCCATGAAGATGGTCTCGGCGGCGAAGCTGAAGCGCGCGCAGGAGCGCGCCGTCTCCGCCCGCCCGTTCGCGGTGAAGATGGCGGAGGTGCTGACCGAACTCGCCTCGCACGCGGGCGAGGACTTCAAGCACCCCTTGATGGACGCGCGCGGCGACGAGCGCTACCTGCTCGTGCTCGTCACGGCCGACAAGGGGCTCGCCGGCGCCTTCAACGCGAACCTCGTCAAGGCCGCGCAGGCTTTCATCCGCGAGCACGAGGGGAAGACGGTCGAGATTCTCGCCGTCGGGCGCAAGGGCCGGGACTTCTTCCGCCGCCGCGGCGCCGAGATAGTCGGCGAGTACATCGGGCTGACGGGGAAGGGAAGAATCGAACACGCCGAGGCGTTGGAGATCGCGCGCGACGTGATGCGCCGCTTCACGGAGGACGAGGGGCTGGACAAGGTCTTCGTCATCTTCAACGAGTTCCGCTCGGTCATCTCGCAGCGCGTCGTCGTCGAGCAGATTCTGCCCGTGGCGCGCGCCGAGGAGGAGGGCGGGGAAGAGGGCGAGGCGAAGAACCTCGTCGGCTACAAGTACGAGCAGCCGCCGGAGGTGATCTTCAGCCAGCTCCTGCCGCGCCTGGTCGAGACGCAAATCTACCGCGCGCTGCTTGAGTCGGTGGCGAGCGAGCAGGGCGCGCGCATGACCGCGATGGACTCGGCGTCGAAGAACGCGGGCGAGCTGATCCAGTCGCTCACGCTCAACATGAACCGCATCCGCCAGGCGAGCATCACGCGCGAGATCATCGAGATCGTCTCGGGCGCGGCCGCCGCGCAGTAACGAAAATTCAAAACACGTAAGCAGGTGAGGGAAGCAGGCGTTCGCGGCTTCCCTCTTTCTCTTTTAAGACGGATGGCGAATCAGGTCGAAGGTGAGGGGAGCGGTTGGCGCCGACGACTCTGGCGCTACGGGCCTTTGGCGGCGTGGGCGTGCTTCGTGCTGTTGGCTTCGTCGTCGAGCTTCTCGGCGTCGAACACGTCGCGCATCATCAGGCCGCTGCTGCTGTGGCTCTTCCCGGACATCTCGGAGGATTCGCTCAATTACGTCCACTTCCTCATCCGCAAGACCGCGCACTTCTCGGAGTACGCCCTGCTGGCGCTGCTCGCGGCGCGCGCCTTCCGCACTTCTCGACGGGAGAAGCTCAGACGATTCTGGTGGCTCGCCGCCTTCGCGCTCGTCGCCTGCGTCTCGCTCCTGGACGAGTACCACCAGAGCTTCCTGCCCTCGCGCACCGGCACCATCTACGACAGCCTGCTCGACATGACGGGCGGCGCGGCGGCGCTCGCGTGCGCGGCCCTGTGGCTCGCGCGCGGGCGCAAAAAGTCTCGGCCCCGCTGAATCAAAGCTACTGCCACTTTCGGCGAGGCGTGGTATTCTACGGTTCGCCCCGGACAGTTTCGGCCTCTCCTTTAAGCCGAGGAACCCACCATGCTTAGGAATTTGAGGCAGCCACGCCGCGTCGTCATCACGGGGCTCGGGTGCGTGACGCCGCTGGGCGTCGGGCGCGAGGCGTTCTGGGGCGGGCTCGTGCGCGGCGAGAGCGGCGTGCGCCGCATCGAGGGCTTCGACGTGTCCGGCTCGCCCGTCCGCATCGCCGGCCAGGTTCCGAACTTCGACTGGGAGGGCGAGCTGAAGGCGAAAGACCGGCGCCACGTCGCGCGGACGGTGCCGCTGGCGCTGGCCGCGGCGCGCGAGGCGCTGGACGACGCGCGGCTCCACCCTTCCGACTTCTCAACGGAGGAGCGGCGCGCCTTCGGCGTCGTGCTCGGCACCGGCGGCGGCGGGCTCGAATTCACCGAGCGGCAGTACGAGCAGTATTTCAAGCGCGGCGACTCGGCGGCCGCGAGCGTCTACACCATCCCCTCGTCCACGCACGGCGGGCTCTCCTCCGAGCTGTCGATGGCCTTCGGGCTGCGTGGCCTCTCGCACATCGTCTCGACCGGCTGCACCTCTTCGACCGACGCCGTCGCCTACGCCGCGCAGCACATCGCGCTCGGCCGGCAGGAGGCGATGCTCGCCGGGGGCTCCGACGCGCCGCTCGCGCCCGGCATCCTCGCGGGCTTCTGCCTGATGAAGGTCTTGACCGAAGACTGGAACGACGAGCCCGCGCGCGCCAGTCGCCCCTTCTCGCGCGACCGCTCGGGGATGGTCTTGGGCGAGGGCTCCTGGGTCTACGTGTTGGAGGAGTACGAGCGCGCGCGCCGGCGCGGGGCGAACGTCTACGCGGAGATAAGCGGGTACGGTGCGACGTGCGACGCGTACCACCGCGTGCGTTTGGAAGACACGGGCGAGGAGCCCGCGCGCGCGATGCGGCTCGCGCTGCAAGACGCGGGGCGCGCGCCGGAAGAGGTTGACTACGTGAACCTGCACGGCACCTCGACCGTGCTCAACGACCGCATCGAGACGCGCGCCCTCAAGCTCGCGCTCGGCGAGGCGGCGCACCACATCCCGATGTCAGGCACGAAGTCGCAGATCGGACACCCGCAGGGCGCCTCGGGCGCGGCGGGGCTCGCCGCGGCCCTGTGCGCGATGCAGACGGGCGTCATCCCCCCGACCATTAACCTCGACGAGCCCGCGCCCGAGTGCGACCTCGACTACACGCCCAACCAGGCGCGCGAGCGCGAGGTGCGCGTGGCGCTCTGCAACTGCATCGGCTTCGGCTCGAAGAACAGCGCGCTCGTCGTCGAGCGCCCTTCGGAGTGAAACGTCAGGCATGAAAACTTCGCTCGCCATCTTCGTCGTCCTGCTCGCGGCGCTGGCGCGCGTGCCGCACGCCCGGACGCAGGGCGGCGCCGGGCACTTCTCGAAAGAGGGGCTCGCGTTCGACTACCCCGCCGGGTGGGCGCTCGCAGACACCGGCGACGCGCAGATGCAGCGCCTCATGCTCACGCGGCCGGGCGGGTCGAACGTCATCATCGTCTTCGCGCAGCGCGAGCCGATCAAGAACGCGAGGCAGCTCTCCGAGTCACGCCGCGGCGTGACCATGCCCTACGTCGCCAACGTCGCGCACAAGCTGGGCCTCGACCATCCGCCGCCGCCGAACGAGGCGCAGTGCGTGCCCGTCGGCGGGCGCCCCGCGCTCGGCTTCCGCCTGACCGGGAATTATGAGGGCGAGCCGACGACGGCCGAGGTCTACACGGTCGTGCTCGGGCAGCGCCTGCTCCACCTCGTCCACCTCCGCGCCGAGAAGGACGAGGCCGCGGGCGCCGCCGCCTGGAAGACGCTGCTCGACACGCTCAAGGTTGACGCGCCGGCGCAGCCCTCGCCCGAGGCCGACAAGATAGAGGATATCGTCGCGGGCGGCGTGCTCAACGGCAGGGCCGTGAGGAAGCCGCAGCCGGGGTACCCGGCCCTTGCGAAGAGTGCGCGCGCGCAGGGCACGGTCGCCATACAGATAGTCATCGACGAGAAGGGTAACGTCACCTCGGCGGTAGGCATCTCGGGCCACCCGCTGCTGCAACCCGCGGGCGTGGAGGCCGCACGACGCGCGAAGTTCGAGCCGACGACGATGTGCGGGCAGCCCATCAAAGTCACGGGCGTCATCACCTATAACTTCGTGCTGATGTGAGCGTCCGATTCGGCCAACGCAGCTACGAGCTGGAGCACATCGACAAGGGCGACTACACGCCCGAGGAGTACGACGAGTGCTCGGCCGAGCTGCGCTGGGTCAACCGCTGGATGGGCGACGCGAGCGCTTTGAAGCGCTCGGTGCTGCCCGACATCGCCCGCGGCGGCGCGCGCGAGTTCACGATGCTCGACGTGGGCGCCGGCACGGGCGAGCTGCTGCGCGAGGTGGCGCTCGCGGCGCGGGGCCGCGGCGTGCATGCGCGCCTCGCCGGGCTTGAGCTGAACGAACGCGCGGCCGCAGGGCTCGTCGAAGAGTCGCGCGAGTTTAAGGAGGTCGTCTCGGTGCGCGGCGACGCGCTGCGCCTGCCCTTCGCCGACGGCGCGTTCGACTACGTGATGTGCTCGCTCTTCACACACCACTTCCGCGACGACGCGTGTGTCCGCGTCTTTCGAGAGATGGCGCGCGTCGCGGGGCGGCGCGTCTACTGCATCGACCTGCACCGGCACCCCGTCGCCTACTACTTCTACACGACGGTCGGCCGGCTCTTTATCCACACCCGCCTCGTCCGCGAGGACGGCGCGCTCTCCATCCTCCGCGGCTTCCGCCCCGGCGAGCTTCGTCGTCTGGCGGAGCGCGCGGGGCTGAAGGACGTGAAGGTCGAGCGGCGCTTCCCTTACCGTTTAGTTCTGAGCGCGAGCGTATGACCGAGGAGTTCGACGCAATCATCGTGGGCGGCGGGCCGGCGGGGGCGAGCGCGGCGGTGCGCCTGGCCGCGGCGGGCGCGCGCGTGCTGCTCGCGGAGCGCGACCGCTTCCCGCGCGAGAAGCTGTGCGGCGAGTTCATCTCGCCCGAGTGCCTCTGGCACTTCGCGCGCCTCGGCGTGCTCGAAGAGATGGGGCGCGGCGGCGGCGCGCGCGTCTGGGAGACGGTCTTCTACGCGCCCTCGGGCCGCGGCGTCTCGGTGCCGAGCGCGTGGTTCGGCGGGCAGGGCGGGGACGCGCTCGGCCTGAGCCGCGCCGAGATGGACGCGCGCCTGCTGGCGCGCGCGCGGGAGGCGGGCGTCACCGTGTTGGAGGGGGCCGGGCTCGCGTCGCTCGTCGTCGAAGGCGGGCGCGTGCTGGGCGTCCGCCTGCACGCGGACGGCGGGCCGCGGGAGTTCCGCGCGCGGGTCACGCTCGACGCGACGGGGCGCCACCGCGCGGTCGTGCGGCGGGCCGGGCGCGAGTTGGGAAGGGAGGGGGGCGAGTGGCGCGGCGGGCCGGAGAGCCTGGTCGCCTTCAAGACCCACCTCGAAGGCACGCGCGGCGCGGCGGGCGCCTGCGAACTCTACTTCTACTCGGGCGGCTACGGCGGCATCATCCCGGTCGAGCGTGGGCTGAGCAACATCTGTTTCATGGTGCGCGCGCGCGACGTGCGCGCCTGCGGGAGCGACCCGGAGCGCGTGCTGCGCGAAGTGCTGATGCGGAACCGGCGCGCGGCCGAGACGCTCAAGGAGGCGACGGCGCGGACGCGCTGGTTCGGCGTCTCGCTCGAAGGCTTCGGCCGCCACGAGCCCGCGCCCTTCGAAGGGCTGCTCGCCGTCGGCGACGCCGCGGCCTTCATCGACCCCTTCACGGGGAGCGGCATGCTGATGGCGCTCGAAGGCGGCGAGATCGCGGCGCGGGCCGTCTCGGGCTGGCTCGCGCGCGGCGTCGGGAAGTTCGCGGCGCTCGCGCGCGAGTACCGCGCCGCCTACGCCTCACGCTTCGACGCGCGCCTGCGGATGTGCAACCTGATCCGCCGCGCGGCGTTCGCGCCCGCCGCGCTCGTCGAGGGCACCATCCTCGCGCTCAACGCGAGCGCGGCCGTCCGGCGCCGGGTCGCGCGCTCCACCCGCGTCCGCGCCGCTTGAAGAGAAGGTTCTCTTGCCAAAGGCAGTCCGTTTAAGGTACAAAGTCGTGCGTAAGTGAAGACCGTTTGCACTCCGTAACGAACAGAGTTTTAAGCCACAGACCTCCTTTAACGAAGCGGGCGAAGACGCGACTCAAGCTTCCCGGCGTGCGCGCCCGCCTTCTGTTCGTGAGCGGCCCTTGCAGAACTCCCGCTGGCGGATTTATTGGGCGCGGAAACAATGGCGCGCCGCTTCCGCCCGAATCAAGCTTAGTCTTTCTAAGGAGAGAAGAGTTATGCGTGCTAACCCCCGGCGGTGGCTCCCGACCGCTTACCGTTTTGTGCTCGCGTGCGCCCTCGCGCTCAGCTGCGGCGCGGCGGCCGCGCTGGCACAGGCCGACGCGACCTCCGCCAACCTCAGCGGCTTCGTGCGCGACCCCGCGGGCGCGGTCGTCACGGGCGCCACCGTCACGGCGCGCAACCCCGCGGTCGGAGTCGTCCGCACGGCCACGACGAACGGCGAGGGCTTCTACCAGATCGTCCAGCTCCCGCCGGGGCCGTACGAGGTGACGGTCGAGGCCGCCAACTTCAAGAAGGCCGTCGTCCCCACCGTCACCGTCACCGTCGGCCAGCGCGCCGACCTCGACTTCACGCTTGAGATCGGGCAGATCACGGACGTGGTCACCGTCACCGGCGCGCAGACCGAGCTGATCGAGGCTTCGAAGACCAACGTCTCGAACACGGTTGACCAGACGCGCATCGAGAACCTGCCGATCAACCAGCGCGACTACATCAACTTCACCCTGACGACCTCGACCGTCACGCGCGACAACGGACGGCCCATCGGGCCGGCGCCCACCTCGGGCTTGAACTTCGGAGGCCAGCGCGGCCGCTCGAACCTCGTGCAGGTGGACGGCGCCGACAACACCGATAACTCGGTCAACGCCTCGCGCTCGACCGTCTCGCAGGAGGCGGTGCAGGAGTTCCAGGTCGTCACCAACTCCTTCGCGCCCGAGTTCGGCCGCTCGGCGGGCGGCGTCGTCAACGTCGTCACCAAGTCGGGCACCAACGACGTGCGCGGCAACGTCTTCGGCTTCATCCGCCACAAGTCGATCCAGGCGCGCAACCCGTTCGCGCCCATCATCGACAACGACCCCGGCAAGAAGCCGCCCTTCACGCGCGCGCAGTACGGCGCGACGCTCGGCTTCCCGCTCGACCGCGACAACACCTTCGGCTTCCTCGCCTTCGAGCAGCGCAAGCGGCAGGAGTCGGGCTTCTTCACCTCGAACGTGGTCGGCACCCTGACTTCGAGCGTCACCATCGGCGCGCCCTTCCTCCCCTTCTCGCAGACCTTCGACCGCATCACCGCGCAGCAGGCGACCTACGTCCAGGGGCTGCTCACGCAGGCCGGGCAGCTCATCGCGACCGGCACGCCCGGGAACGTCGCGACGGGTCAGGCCATCGCCGGCGCGGCCGTCCAGTACGCGACGCTCGCCTCCTCGGGCGGCCAGACGGGCCTGACCGGCGCGAGCACGCTGCGCAGCCCCGGCGGCGCCATCACCGCCGGCACGACCATCGGGCAGCGCTTCTTCCTGACCGGCGCGCCCGTCCCCGTCAGCCAGAACGCCTTCCGCCCGCTGCTGAACCTTAACACCGTCTTCCCCATCTCGGAGGACACGACCTTCTCGTCGGCGCGGCTCGACCACCGCATCAACGGCCGCAACGACCTGACGCTGCGCTTCGGCTACAATCCTTCGGACATCACCGGCATCCAGGTCGAGTCGCAGAACCAGGCGCTCGGCCAGAACGACTTCTCGCGCACCGGCATCCAGAAGCTGCGCGACGCGAACTTCGTCTCCACGCTCCACTCGACGCTCTCAAACACGATGGTCAACGAGGCGCGCTTCAACTTCGGGCAGCGCCGCGCGACCTTCACCTCGCAGAACGGGCAGGGGACGGCCTACAACATCACGGGCGCGGCCTTCATCGGCCGCGAGCTGTTCTCGCCGGTCGTCCGCACCGAGAACCGCTACGCCTACACCGACAACCTGAGCTGGGTCGCCGGCAACCACACGATGAAGTTCGGCGCCGACGCCAACTTCATCAGCGTCGGGGCGCTCTTCGAGCTGAACTTCGCCGGCCTCTTCAACTTCGGCGGCCTCTCGGCGACGACGCTCGCGGCCTTCCCCGGCGGCGACTGCCTGACCACGACGCAGGCCGGCTGCGCGCCCGCCTTCGAGCCCGTCCAGCAGTACGGGCTGGGATTCCCCGGCAACTTCGTGCAGGGCTTCGGCAACCCGAACAGCAAGCTCAAGAACCGGCCCTACGCCCTCTTCGCGCAGGACTCCTGGAAGGTGACGCAGAAGCTCACGCTCAACTACGGCGTGCGCTACGACTACGAGCAGACCGACAAGCTCGCCGTGCAGGACTTCGTTGACCCGCTCTCGGGCCTCGCCGTGCCGGCGACCAACACGCAGGCGTTCTACGACGCCTTCCACATCCAGCAGGGCTTCCCGCGCGACAAGAACAACTTCGCGCCGCGCATCGGCGCGGCCTGGGACGTGAAGGGGAACGGCTCGACGGTGCTGCGCGCCGCCTACGGTATCTTCTACGACCACCCGCTGCTCGCCATCGGCTTCAACTCCGACATCGCCGACAACGTGCAGCAGCAGCAGTTCATCTCGCTGCCCGGCAGCCCGACGCCGACCTCGCTCCTGAACGCCGTGCAGATTTTCCAGGGCACGGTCTGCACCGCCGCGGGCGGCAACCCGCTGTGCCCGCCGGGCGTCTTCACGCCGGGCGCGGCTGCGACGGCGCAGTACCAGTTCGGCCGCCAGCGCTTCAACGACCAGACCTTCCCCGGCTTCGGCCCATTCCTACCCTTCTCGCTGCCCGTCGCCTCCAACTTCGAGTTCGCCTACGCCAACCAGGCCAACGCGACCATCGAGCACAAGCTGACGGAGAACATGTCGCTCTCGGCGAGCTGGCTCTTCACGGGCGCGCACCACCTGCCGCACCCGACCAACCTCAACGCGCCGAACAACGCGCTGCTCATCCAGAACTACGTCCGCTGCTTCGGCACCCAGCCGACGAACACGACGGCCGTGCTGACGCTCACGCCCTCGACCTGCTCGAACATCGTGGCGCAGCCCGTGCCGGGCCTGATCGCCGTCACGACGCGCGGCGCGGTCGTCCAGCCGTTCGCGGCCAACCTCTTCCGCCCCTCGGGGCCGAACTACTTCTTCACGCAGGCCATCTCGGGCGGCACGGTCACGCCGGCCGTCTTCAACGGCGCGCTGACCGCGACCGGCGCGCTCGCGCACCCCGGCTTCGTCACCACCTTCGGCGACGTGAACGCGCAGGTCTCCGACGGCAACTCGGTCTACCACGCCGCCACGTTCGAGCTGCGCCGCCGCTTCGCCAACAACTACCAGTTCCTCGCCTCCTACACCTGGTCGCACTCGATTGACGACTCGTCCGACCTCCAGACCCTCCTGCTCCCGCAGGACGTGACGCGCCTCGACCTGGAGCGCGCCGACTCGCTCTTCGACCAGCGCCACCGCTTCGTCTTCAGCGGCGTGGTGGTCGCGCCCGGCTCCTGGCGCAGCGCGGGGGGCTACCGCAGCTTCCTCTCGGGCTTCGTCGTCGCGCCGATCTTCGAGTGGTCGTCGGGCCGGCCCTTCAACATCCTCTCGGGGCGCGACACGAACAACGACCTGTCGAGTTCGACCGACCGCCCGTCGGTGGACGCCAACGGCCAGCTCTTCGTGCCGGCCGCGTTCCAGTCCGGCAGCCTCGGGCGCAACCTCGGCCTGACGCACTCCTACCAGTCGCTCGACCTGCGCGTGACGCGCAACATCATGCTCGGCGAGCGGCTCCGCCTCGAAGTCATCGGCGAGGGCTTCAACCTCTTCAACCGCTTCAACGAGGCCGCCGCCTCGCCCCGCTTCGAGGACGTGAACGCGGTCGCCGACCGCGCCTCCAACGGCCGCTTCCGCAGCCGCTCCACCGCCGCCTTCGACCCCCGCCAGTTCCAGTTCGGCCTCAAGCTGAACTTCTAGGTAAGGGGCAAACTGCAAGCAGCCGCGGGCACTCCGATTTGGGGTGCCCGCGGCTGTTCGCCGTTTGTTTATAAGAAGGCGCGACCCGCGGACGCGGAAATTCGGGGCGGCTGTATGGCCCGGAGGGCGGCGGAAGAGTTAAACTGGCCGCGAACGGGGAACCACACAGCTCAGCCAGCGAGAGGGAGGGGAATGATGAGCACGCAGATGCAGCCGTCGCCGGACAGATACATCTTCCGCGGCACGAACCGCCAGAAGGGGCGCCACCACGCCGTCACGCCCGAGAACAGCTCGATGAAGCACCTCGTCTACGGGCGCATCATCCTGGACGGGGAGACGCCGCGCGTCTCGTTCTCGACCGAGACGTACGAGACGGGGCTCATCTGCCTCGCGGGCGCCTGCACGCTCAAGGCCGACGGCGAGACCTACCGCATCGAGCACCGCGACTCGATCTACCTCCCGCGCGACACGTCGGTCGAGATCGAGACCGAAGGGGGCGTCGATCTCGTCGAGTGCTCGGCCGAGGTCGAGGGCAAGTACCCCTTGCAGGTCGTGCGCTTCTCCGACATCGAGCGCGACCCGTCGCTCAGGTTCCAGACGGGCGGCCCCTCGACGACGCGCACCATCAACATCGCCTTGGGCAAGAACGTCCAGGCCGGCCGCATCGTCGCCGGCTTCACCTCCTCGGAGCCGGGCCACTGGACTTCCTGGCCGCCGCACGAGCACGCGGCGATGCTCGAAGAGCTTTACGTCTACTACGACATGCCCGCGCCGGCCTTCGGCGTGCAGTTCGTCTACACGAACCCGGACGAGCCGGAGTTCGTCGGCGTCGTGCACGACGGCGACGCGGTCGTGATGCCGCGGGGCTTCCACCCGAACGTCTCGGTGCCCGGCCACCGCATCAACTTCGTCTGGCTGATGGCCGCGCACCGCGAGACGGAGGACAGGCAGTTCGGCGTCGTCACCGTCCAACCGGGCTTCGACCAGGCCGGCACGGGCTTGGAAGCGAGTAGGAAGTGAAGGGGAGTAGGCAGTAGGCAGTTGAAAGCCGGTGTCAGAAATTCTGATTTAAATTCACAACGTTCGAGACGCGGGGCGGCTGCCTACTGCCTACTAAATTCCGGCGAACCCCTCCCGCGCAGGTGGCATCCGAAGTTCGACCTCTCCCTTCGGCCTCGTGGTTGTTAAAGACCTTGGCGTTATGAAACACTTCCCGCCTATGAAGAGACTGACCGTAAGCTTTGCCGCCGGCGCCGCGGCTCTCGTGCTCTGCTCCGCGCTCGCGCAGGCGCAGTCGGGCGCGACCCGACCCCGGCGCGTCACGCCCGTCCAGCCGACGGGCGAGTCGGCCAGCGCTGCGACTCCGGCCGCCGGCACGCCGACGGCGGGCGCGGGCTCGACCGCGCACGCGCTCTCGCTCCTGGATCAGAAGCAGTACGACGCCGCGCTCGCCGAGGCGCGGCAGCTCTCCACGGCCGACCCGAAGAACTCCGACGCGTGGAAGATCGCCGGCTACGCCGAGTTCTACCTCAAGCGCTACAACGAGGCGACCGCCGACCTCGAACGCGCGCTTGAGCTGAGCAGCGCCGGCGGGCAGAAGGACGCGAAGACCGAGGACGCGCTCGCCCAAGCCTACTTCTTCGCCGAGAAGTACGAGCAGGCGCTCCCGCTCCTCGTCGCCGCGACCACCCGCGCGGGCGCCAAGCCCGACGCCAACACGCTCTACTACCGCGCCATCGCCGAGATGAACCTCAAGCGGACGGCCGACGCCGAGCGCTCGTTCGGCGAGGTGCTGAAGGTTGACCCGAAGAACAAGTTCGCGCTCCTCTACCTCGGCCAGCTCGCCTTCAACCGGCAGGACTACGCGACGGCCGTCAACATGCTCAACCGCGCCACGCTCGCCGACCCGACCTTCGTGCAGGGCTGGGAGCTGCTGACGCAGGCTTACATGTTCCGCGGCCGCTCCGGGACGGGCGCGGCGGCCGACGCCGACTTCCTCTCGGCCGTGCGCGCGGCCGACTCGCTCGCGCGCCTGCGCAACGACGCGCGCTCCGCGCTGCTCCAGGGCCAGGCGCTCGTCTTCGCCCAGCAGTTTCCGAAGGCCGTCGCCGCGCTCGAACGCGCGGCCGCCGCGCCGGACGCGCCCGGCGAGACCTTCTACCTGCTCGGCTACGCGAACGCGCAGGCCAAGAACTTCCCCAAGGCCATCGCGGCGCTTGAGAAGGCCGCCGCCAAGACGCCCGACAACGTCGAGGTCTACCGCCTGCTCGGCTTCTCCTACGAGTCTTCGAAGGACTACACCAAGGCGCTCGCCGCCTACGAGAAGGGCCTCCAGCTCGCGCCCGCGGACGCCTACTTCAAAGAGTCCGCCGACCGCGTCCGCCCCTTTGCAAAATAAGCACGTGAACCATAAACCGTGAACCGTGACGAGAGAAGACAAGGTTCTTCTTCTGGTCACGGTTCACGGTTTACGGTTCACGTGCTTTTGCGCTAGCATCCTGCTCATGAGAAACAGAATCTTTCGCCGCGCCCAAGCGCGTGCAGTCGCTTTGAGTTTGGCCGCCGCGCTGGTTGTCCTGCTCTCGGCCGGGGCCGCGCGTGCGGCGACGTGGAAGGGGTTGGAGCCTTTCGTCTCGAACCGTGCGGACGTGGAGCGCGTGCTCGGCGCGCCGGCGGCCGACCGCTTCAACGAGGAGGGGACGCTGGAGTTCCCGGTCGCGGGCGGGCGCGTCACGGTCTTCTTCGTCACGCCGAAGTTCGTCGCCTCGAAGAGGCTGCCGCAGCACTACGAGGGCACGGTCTTGCAGATCGTCCTCCAGCACGACCGCGCGCAGGACACGCCCGAGTCGATGAACCTCGTCACCAACAAAGCCTTCCGGCGCGAGGCGAAGGGCAGCGTCGAGAAGTACAGCGACGACAAGGACGGCCTCTTCTACACCTTCGTCGAGAGCCACCTCAAGACCACGCGCTACGCCTACTCGATGGATCGCCTCGCGCGCATTCAGAGAGGAAAATAGAGGTCGGAGGTCAGAGGTTAGTTAGAAGATGCTTTTCAACTGACCTCCGACCTCTGACCTCTGCCGCCAATGCTGTACCGCACACACGTCATCAGCGCGCTGGAGAAGACGCGCGAGGACTTCGCGAGGTTCGAGCGCTCGCTGCGGGGCGAGGTGGGCGAGCTGGCGGCGCGCCTGCTCGCGCTCGCGGGGCGGACGGGCGAGGAGGTGCGGCGCGAGTCGGGCGCCGTCCCGCAGCGCCTGACCTACCCCTCGGACGAGTTGGACGGAGCGGGCGCGGCCGTCCTGCCTTTCCGCGAGGCGTGGCGCTCGCACGAGGAGGCGCGGCGGTGGGCGCTTGAGGCGTTGCGCAATCGTGTGACCTTCGCCGCCGACGGCAGCCAAATCTTCCCCGGCCGCGAGGCGAGCCTCCCCGTCGCCGCCGTCCAGGTCGCCTCCTTCGAGAACCCGCACACGCCCGAGGGGCGCTACACGAAGGACGTGCACTTCGAGGTCATCCCGCCCGACCGCCTGCGCGAGGGCGAGCGCACCTTCGAGAGCCCCGAGCAGGTCGTCGGCCTCATCCGCTTCGAGCTTGAAGCACGAGCGGTCTGTGAGTTCATGCGGCGGCAGCGCGGCTGGCGCGCGCACACCCGGCGCGTGCCCGTCGCCTTCTTCGACAACACGCTCCTCATCTCCTCTCGCCGAAAGAACACGGAGATACTCTTCTCAAAGCGTTACGCCGCCGCGCTCGCCGAGTTGCTCCTGACCTCGCGCGAAACGGGGGTGCCCGTCGTCGGCTACGTGGATCACTCTTACGCGCCCGACCTGCGCGACTTGCTCGAAGCCTTCTACAAAGACCTGCCCGAGTCGAACGCCTACGACGCGCAGATACTCCGCGCGCGCGTGCGCGGGACTGCCGCGCCCCCGCTCGCCAAGTGGGGCGACCGCACCGTCTTCTTCCACTGCCAGCGCCCGAACCTCGCCGAAGTCTTCTTCGACGAAGGGGGCGCGCCGCTCGTCGGCTTCGTCTATCTCCAGACCACCTCGGACGGCCACCCGGCGCGGCTCGACATCCCCGCGTGGGTGCACGAGGCGGGGCTGATCGAGGAGGTCGCGGACGCCGTGCGCGCCGAGTGCGTCGTCGGCAACGGCTACCCCTACGCCATCGAGGCCGCCGACCAGGCCGCGCTGATGACGGGGCGCGACCGCGAGCAGTTCCTCCGCGTCGTCCAGGACTTTGCCGCCGAACACCGGCTCGACTTCCACGTCTCGCACAAGGCCCTCAGCAAAGGCCGCCGCCGTTGAGCGCCGGGCCGAAATCTGTCATCATCCACCGGCTACCGGCGAAAAGGCTTCCAAGGCTCCCCGACGATAAAACTTATGAAGGGCCTTTCGGACGAAAGCCACGGCGACCCCGAAGGCCGCGAAGCACCTTCCGCCAGGGAAGAGACTTCCGGCAAGGCGACCCGCGTGTGCGACGCGTGCGGCGCGCGCGCGCGGCGCGAGGCGGCGAGGTTCTGCGCGACGTGCGGGCACGCGCTGGGCGGCGGTTACTTCCCGACCGATTCGCTGCGCGCCTCTTACCGCTTCGAGAGCGCGCCCGTCTCACACAGCTTGGAGGCGTCGCGCGGGCCGTTCGTGAAGCACGCGCGCCGGGGCGCCTACGCGCGTCGGCCGCCGGCGCGCGCCGGGAGGGAGTTTATGCCACGCAGGAGCGAGAGCGGCCCGGCGGCGTTGGCGATGGCGTTTGTGACCTACGCGCTGGTGCCGTACCTCGGGATACTCTTCTGCCCGGGCGCACTCCTCTTCGGGGGCGTCGGACTCGTCCGCGCCTGGCGCGCGCCGCGGCCGGGACACGCGCGCGCCGCGGCCCTGAGCCTCGTCCTCGGCCTCGTCGTGCTCTGCGCGCAGCTCCTCCTCTGGTGGATTCTCTACAAGGTGCCCGAGTGGGCGCGCCAGTCTCCCTTCTAGACCGATGACCAGGATTGCCAAGATCGTCAGTTCGAACTCGCACGTGGACTACGTGGCGCGCGTGATCGACGAGCTGGACGCGGACGCGCCGCCCGCGCCGGAGGAGTACGGGTTCGCGCAGTTCGTGCGGATGCCCGTGACCGAAGGGGAAGAGGTCGTCGGCGTCGTCTACGACACGCAGCTCGCCAACCCGGACTACGGGAGCTTCGGGCCGCGCCTCTCGTCGCACGCCGACCTCAAGGTCTTGAGCCCCGACTTCCTGCACGAGCAGGGCGTGCTGCTCGGCGTCCTTCTCCTGGGTTGGCGAGTGCAGGAAGAGCAAAAGTGGGTCGCACGGCACGGCGTGCCGCGCAGGGTCGTCCCCGTCGGGCAGGAGGTCTTCTCGCTGCCGGACGCGGAGGTCTTCGAGTTCCACAGGGGCGCGGGCGGCGCCGTGCAGCTCCACTACTTCTCGCAGGCGCTCGCGCACGCCGGGGCGTTCGCCGTCCCGCTCGTCGAGGCGGTCATCTCTCAGCTCGAACCGGCCTGCGAGCCGGCCGAGCGGCAGCGGCTCTGTGTGCTGAAAAAGTCACTGGTTTGGCAACGTACTCTCGGCCAGTTGCGTCTTTAAAGAGCACAGAAAGTTTCTCGCCTCTCGAAAGGAAAGCCCGAAAATGAAGTTCGCAAGTAAGTCCCTGTCGCTCCTGCTGCTCGCGGCCGCCGTGTCGCCGGGCGCCGCCTTCGCGCAGCGCACGCGCCAGGTGGGCGACGCGCCCAGGCCCGTGCCGCCGCCTCAACAGCAGCAGCAGACGGCAGCCGACCCGGCCGACGGCCAGAAGACCCCGAAGGTCTCGGCGCCGGCGCCGCCCGCGCCGCCGAAGGTCATCCCCGCGAAGTACATGGGCGGGTTCGCCGGCTACCGGAAGAAGCAGGAGGGCATGCTCAACTTCGACGACCGCAACCAGCGCCTCGTCTTCCGCGACAAGAACGAGAAGGAGGTCATCTCGATCTCCTACGACGCCGTGATGGTCGCCTTCGCCGACAGCGAGACGCGCCGCCTGATGGGGAACGGCACGCAGTCGGTCGTGCTCGGCGCCGGCGGCATCCTCGCCCTCCCCGGCCTCCTCTTCAAGAAGAAGTTCGAGTACCTGACCATCCAGTTCGAAGACCCCGAGAGCTACCTCAAGGGCGTGACGCAGTTCAAGCTCAAGGACAAGGAGATCATCGACTCGGTGGCCTACGCCCTCGCGCAGCGCGCCGGCCTCGTCCAGCAGGGCCAAATCTACACCCGCCGCCGCACGATGGAGCCAGCCTCCGCCGAGAAGACCTCCAACCCTTAAGCGCGCCCGCAAACCCGCCCGCTGGCGTGAGGGGGCCGCCGGTCGCGTTGACCGGCGGCCCCTAAAAATTTAATTGACAGGGAGCGGCGGTGGGGTTACTGTGCGCGGGCATTTCCAACCGATGTTCGCTGGCGATGGCCTAAGAAAAATCGTCACCCTCATCCACCACCGCCCGAAATATTCGTCCCCGTTCTCATATCAGTTCGGAACACGAAAAAGGAGCTGCCCCCGATGAGAATCCTTATCACCTTCGCGCTGACCCTCTGCTGCGCCTGCGCCGCCTTCGCGCAGGCGACTCCGAACAGCAACGCCACCCAACTCGCGCCCCCGAAGATCGTCGGCAACGTCAACAACAACGTGAGCGCCCAGGCGGTGCTCATCCCGCGCGTGGACGCCCGCCGCATCTTCGGCAAGGAGATCGCCGAGAACTACGCCGTCGTCGAGGTCAACATCAGTAACAAGAACCCCGACGCCGCCCTCCTCATCCACGGCATCTTCATCGACTACAGCAAGTGGCCGCTGAGCGGCATGTCGAAGAACGACCTGCTCAACCTCGACAAGCCGGACGGGCCTTTCGTCGAGTACCAGAGCGCGACGCGCCCGAGTCAGGTCGCGAGCGAGGAGTACCGCGTGGTGCGCGGCCAACTGCTCGACGCACAGTCGTGGACGAGGAGGAACTTGGCGATCCGCCTGCTCACGCTCGCCGGGAGCCTCGCGAGCGCGTACACGTTCTCCATCGGCGAGCGGGGAATCAAGCAGGGCATCACCGCGGCGACCGGCGTCGGCATCCCCGGCGTCGCCACGGCTTGGCCCGACTCGACCATCGAACAACTCAACCGCGTGAGCGACTTCGGCTACCGCGCCAACCGCGTCGTGCCGAAGCAGGCCGCGGAGGTCATCGTCTGCTTCTTCCCCATCGACCGCTTCCTGTCGCCGGGCTTCCGCAGGATATTCCTGAATATGCCCGCGCTCTTCTTCGCGCCGCTCCAGATAATCGCGGACAATAAGATGAGCGGCCTGGCCTCCTCGGCCCTCGGGCTCCCGTCCTCCAAGGTGAGTGAGCTGCGGGGAAAACTCCCGTGCTTCCTCAAAATCGTCAGGTACGCCGAGCCCGACAACAAAGAGCCTTCCCTGCTCGAACAGATTGACTACAGGTCAACCAGGATGTGCCTGGACAGCTTCGGAATCGTCGTGGAGGGGAAGGACGCGTCCAGCTTTAAGGTCACCGATCTGGAAGAAGAAAAATTCAAGGACTTCCGGACGCTCTTCTACATCAAGGAGGCGAGCCTCAACAGGGTGACCGTCACCATCGACGGCGTGCTCACGGTCGAGGTCTCCTCCATCGCGCCGCAGGTGCACGGCGTGGAGTTCGACGAGGTCGAGAACTGCGGCGCCCCCGGCGCGGAGTGCTTCTGGTCGTCCTCGGTCGCGGGCGGCGTCCGCACCGGCAAGATCGTCGGCTCGTTCCTCTCCGGCGCGAAGGTCGTCATCCCCGAGAAGGAGGCCAAGGCCCTCGGCATCGAGGAGGTGAAGGTGGTGCAGGAGGGCTCGACCGACAGCGAGCTGCACTTCTCCTTCAAGCTGACGAAGGGCGTCCCCACGGGGTCGAGCTTCGACATCGAGGCGACCAAGCCGAAGCCGGGGACGAACGACACGCTGGATAGCAACGTCTTCACGGTCGCGCCCTCTTTCACGCCGGGCACGCCCCAACTCGACGACGTGAAGCTGGAGGGCGATAAGGTGGTCGTCACCGGCGCCGGCTTCATCGACGCCCCCGCGCCCAACCCGCTCACCGTCAACCTCCTCGCGCCGGATCAGACGGTGAAGGCTCCCGCGCACCTGAGCGTCACGAACGAGAAGATCACCTTCGACGTGCCGACGGGCGCGGGCTGCTGGCAGGTTCTGATAAAGGCCGGCGGGCGCGACGCCGTGAAGCTGCACAACGACCGGTTCGCCGTCCTCCCGACTCCGACGCTCACGAGCGCCACGCGCGGCGTCGGCAAGATCGTCGTGGTGGGCACCGACCTCGTTGACACGGACGGCTGCTCAGGGAAGTCCCTGCGCTTCCGCTTCATCAGCGCCGACAAGGGCACCGTCGAACTTGCGGGGACGCCCTCGGCGGACGGGAAGAAGGTGGAGCTGAAGCTCCAAGAGAAGCTTCAGGACGGGGCGTGGAAGGTCAGGATTCTGCTCGGCAAAGACGAAGTCGCCGGCCAGGAGAAAGACCTGCAATAGCGACGCGCGACGGGTAAGGCGGCGCGCGGGCTTCGAGACTCTCTCACTTGAAGCCCCAGCGCTTTAAAGCCTTGTCGCGGCGGCAGGCGGAGAGCGGGCGGGCGCGGGCGCTTTTAATCTCAAGCACGTAGTGAGACTCGCGGTTCACCTCGACGGTCATGCAGGCGCAGCCGTAGCCGTGGTGGCCGTTGGTCTCGACCCACTGTTTCGGGCCGAAGTCGGGCCAGTCGCCTTCGGCCTGGTGGCCGCCCTGCACCGCGATGACCCACTCGCCTTCGCGGTCGTGCAGAGAGGCGTTGGCGGGCGTCGGGTTGTCGAACCAGCCGCAACGCGTCTCGGCCGCGGGGGCGGGCGCGCCCGCCGCCTTCGGCCGCGGCGTGAGCGACACGACGGCGAACAGAAGGAAGCCGACGAACAACAGTCGAAGAGTAGTGACCCTCATACGCATCTCCCTCCAGCGTGGGTTCCGGGGCCGAATTCTTTCCGCCGGGTCGGTCTCGTGCAAAAGTATAATGCCAGCCCTTCGCGGCGGAGTTCAATCGAATCCTTCCTATTCAATCTTCGCCTTCCTGCATCCGGGGAAGGGGAAGCGCAGCTCGACGCCGTAGAGGTTGTTGTCGGCCTGCACTTCGACGGCCGGCGTCTTCAGCTCCGCGTTGTCCCGACCCGTCTTCCTGATGAGTTGGTCGAGCCTGGGGCAGTTCTCGAACTCGCCGACGTAGGCATACATCCGGCCGTAGAAACTCCCCTTCTGGCCCTTCAGGACTTTGAGCGAGAAGTGCCCCTTCGCGTCGGTCTTCGGCGTGTACTTCCCCGGCGGCGCGTCGTAAATCTCGTAGACGCCGTGCTCGTCCGTCCGCGTCTCGAAGGTCTTGCCGCCGCCCCGGACGACGACCCTGAGCCCGGCCAGGTCGGGCGCGTCCGCCGTGAAGCATTCGAACGTACCCGAGATGCGCGTCCGGCCGCGCGCCTTGGCGAGGTTGTTCAGGTAGAGCAGATCGTCGCGCGCGCCCTCGACCGGCCTCGAACGCCCGCACGTCCCCGCGATCCAGAAGTCCGAGCCCTTGATCCGCTTGAGGTAGAAGAGGTAGGCGCGCCCGACGTCCTCCTTGTCGAAGGTGTAGATGCAGTCGGCGCCCCCGCCCTGCGCGAAGACCATCTCCTCCCCGGCCTTCACGCCGCCCTTGTAAACTCTCTCGACCAGCATCTTCGTCGAGAGGACGTGGCGCCAGTCGTTCAAATCCTCCGACGCGGCCACGCCGCCCGGCTGCCCCTCCTCTTTCGTTTCCTCCTTCGTCTTCCTCTCCTGCGACACGGCCCTCGCGACGACGACCACGTCGGCCGACTCGTACGCGTCGAGCACGGTCTGCGTCCGCCCGCACGAGCAGCCGTAGCCCGCGGGCGCGCAGGCGAGGACGAACAAGAAGGCCGTCAGCAGCAGTGTCAGGGTCTTCCCGCGGGACATGAACGTCACCTCCGGCGGCAGTTTATACGAAGCCCGGTTCGTCCAGACGGAAAAAGGGCGCGCCGGTCAGAGACACCCGGCGCGCCCCGAAAGTTCCGCGCGCCCCTCCCGTCAGTGCTCGCGCCTGGCGCCGGCGGGCAGTTCCCCCTGGTAGATTTCGGCGCCGGAGGAGACGAACTCGGCGGCCTTCTCCTTCAGGCCGGAGGCGAGCGCCGCCTGCTCGTCGAGTTGGTTCTGCGAGGCGTAGTCCCTGACCTCCTGCGTGATCTTCATCGAGCAGAAGTGCGGGCCGCACATCGAGCAGAAGTGCGCGAGCTTGGCGCCCTCCTGCGGGAGCGTCTCGTCGTGGTACTCGCGCGCGACCTCGGGGTCGAGCGCGAGGTTGAACTGATCCTCCCAGCGGAACTCGAAGCGCGCCTTCGAGAGCGCGTTGTCGCGCAGCTGCGCGCCCGGGTGGCCCTTCGCCAAGTCCGCCGCGTGCGCGGCCAGACGATAAGCGATGACGCCGTCCTTCACGTCCTGCTTGTTCGGCAGGCCGAGGTGCTCCTTCGGCGTGACGTAGCAGAGCATGGCCGTGCCGAACCAGCCGATCATCGCCGCGCCGATGGCCGACGTAATGTGGTCGTAGCCCGGCGCGACATCCGTGACGAGCGGCCCGAGCGTGTAGAACGGCGCCTCGTGGCAGACTTCGAGCTGGCGGTCTACGTTCTCCTTGATAAGGTGCATCGGGACGTGGCCCGGCCCCTCGATCATCACCTGACAGTCAAGCTCCCAGGCGATCTTCGTCAACTCGCCGAGCGTTTCGAGTTCGGCGAACTGCGCCTCGTCGTTGGCGTCGGCAATCGAGCCGGGGCGCAGGCCGTCGCCCAAAGAGAACGACACGTCGTAGGCGCGCATGATCTCGCAGATGTCGCGGAAGCGCGTGTAGAGGAAGCTCTCCTCGTGGCGCGCGAGGCACCACTTCGCCATGATCGAGCCGCCGCGCGAGACGATGCCGGTCGTGCGCCGCGCCGTCAGAGGGATGTAAGGCAGGCGCACGCCCGCGTGGATGGTAAAGTAATCGACGCCCTGCTCGGCCTGCTCAATCAAAGTGTCGCGGAAGACCTCCCACGTCAGCTCCTCAGCCTTGCCCCCGACCTTCTCCAGCGCTTGATAGATCGGGACGGTGCCGATGGGCACGGGCGAGTTGCGCAGAATCCACTCGCGCGTGGTGTGGATGTTCTTGCCCGTGGACAAGTCCATCACCGTGTCCGAGCCCCACTTGATCGACCAACGCATCTTCTCGACCTCCTCCTCGATTGAAGAGGCGACGGCCGAGTTGCCGATGTTGGCGTTGACTTTGACGAGGAAGTTGCGGCCGATGATCATCGGCTCGGACTCGGGGTGGTTGACGTTCGCCGGGATGATGGCGCGCCCGCGCGCGACCTCGTCGCGGACGAATTCGGGCGTGACGAACTCGGGCAGGGAGGCGCCGAAGCTCTCGCCGCGGTGTTGATGAAAGAGCGAGCTGCGGTCGTCCTTGGTGTGTTCCTTCATCGCGTGGAGCGCCTGCTCGCGCCCCATGTTCTCGCGCAGCGCGACGAACTCCATCTCGGGCGTGACGACGCCGCGCCGGGCGTAGTGCATCTGCGTCACGCACGCACCGGGTTTTGCACGTAAGGGCGCCCGCCTCAGCCCGGGGAAGTGTTCGAGCCGCCCCTTATCTTTATGTTTTGCAAACTCGGCGGCGCCCGCGGTCAGGTAGCCGTCGTCCTGCGGAAGAACCTCGCGCCCCGCGTACTCCTCCACGTCGCCGCGCGCGAGTATCCATTCGCGGCGCAGGGGCGGGAGCCCCGCGCTCACGTCGCAGCGCACCTCGGGGTCGCCCCAGGGGCCGGACGTGTCGTAGACGCGCACCGGCTCGTTCTCCTCGACGCGCCCGTCGGGCAGGCGCGTCGGCTGCAAGCTCACCTCGCGGAAGGGCACCCGCAAGTCCTCGCGCCCGACGTAGACCCTGCGCGAGTTCGGCAGGCGCACGTCCGCGCTCTGCCGCTCGCCGTTCGCGTCCCTCTCGCGCACGGCGTCGCCGTTGCCGTTACCTTTGCTCATCAAACTCTTCTCGCTTTCCTCGCGCGACCTGCGTCGCGCCAAAAGTGAAGGGCCGCCCCTCTTCAAATTCAAAAGGGACGGCCCCCACCGTGCCTCCCTTCGGCGGTACTAACCGCATCAGGTTCAAAGGGTCTCGCCCCCCGGGCGACTCTCAGCCGCTTCACAAGCGCGGCTCCCCCGTTTTAGACTCCATTCTCAATGACACGCGCGCAGCGTCCCGGCCGCCGTTCGTTCCGTGTGGAGCGAAGTTTACTCGCCGCGTCGCGGAATGACAAATTATTGAACGCCAGCGCACATTCTTGTCACCTCGCGCACATATAAGGGGGCAACTCGGAAAGCGAAAGGAGCAAACCTTGATGAAGATTCGGTCAGCGGGCGGCGTGTCCGCCGGAGTGCTCGTGCTGCTGCTCGCGCTCGGCGCGGCGGGGTGCGGCGACAAGGACAAAGACAACACGAACAACGCGAACGCGGCGCGCAACACGAACACGGCGCCGGCGACTCCGATGGCGACGCCGACGCCGGTCACGGTCTCGGAGGACAACGCCATCAAGAACAAGACGGAGGCCGCGCTCACGAAGGCGGGCATCTCCGGCGTGACGGTCGAGGTCAAGGAGGGCGCCGTCACGCTCAAGGGCGACGTGCCCAAGGCGAAGTGGCAGGACGCGATGAAGGCCGCCAACGAGTCCGGCGCCAAGAAGGTCAATAACCAACTCAACGACAAGAAGTAGGAGGGCAGGACTATGGCAGTCAGGGACAAGTATCAATCGCTCATAGACCTCGCCAACCAGAGCGGCGTCTCCAACCTGCAAGTGTCTGAGGAAGGCGATGTGCTCCACGTCTCCGGCACCGCGCCGAGCGAGGAGGCGAAGCAGAAGCTCTGGGACGAGTACAACCGCCTCGACCCGGACATGCGCTCGGGCGACCTCGTCCTGAACATCGAGGCCGGCGGCGGCGAGGGCGGCGGGGAGACTTACACGGTCAAGCCGGGCGACTCGCTCTCGAAGATCGGCCAGCACCACGGGGTGGCCTGGAACGACATCTACGAGGCCAACAAGGACGTGATCGGCGACGACCCGGACAAGATTCGCCCGGGCCAGACGTTGCGCATCCCGAAGAAGTAGACAGTAGAAAAGAAAGGCAGCGCGGCTCTCGTCATCAACTGATGAGAGCCGCGCTGCCTTTATCTTCCCTACTGACTACTGTCTACTTCTTTACTGCTGCCTTCTCATCACGGGCCGGCCGAAGACGGGCTCGTGCTGGTCTACGGTGCGGTAGCCCTGCGGCTCCGTGAAGAGGTCGGGCGCGGGGTCGCCGCGCGTGATGTTGGTGAGGCGGAAGGTCGTCTCGCCGAAGCGCGGGTCGTTGTGCTTCATCAGCACGACCATCTGCAACTCGGGCGAGTACCACTGCTCGTGCGTGATCTCCAACGGCTGCTCGTTGTCGAACTCGCCGGCCGGGATGGTCACGGTGATGCGCGTCCCCTCGGCCGACACGCCCTCGATCTGCTGAGTCTCCAGACGCTCCTTCTTCGGTTCGGGGAGGGGCTGTGCGGCGTCGCCCTCGGCCTGGCGCCTGTGTGCTGTGCTCGTCGGCATCAGCACGCCGAAGGACTCGTCCGTCCCCATCGCCTCCCGCCGCGCCTCGGCGAGCCCGGGCGTCATCGGCGTCTTGCGGATGGTGCCGCGCGCCGTGTCCACCAGGTACTCGACCTGCCCGACGGGGTCGTTGATGATGATGAGGCGCGGCTCCTGCCCGTCCGGGGCGGTCACGGCGCCGCGCGTCAAAGTGTGCTCGCGGCGCGTGCGCCCGGCCGAGTCGCGGAAGAGCTTGGCGGTTGACTTCCGCACCATGCGGTTGCCGTCGCCGAGCCGCTGCACGTGCTCCGTCACCGACTCGGCCGCGAAGGGCGAGCCCTTCACGACCTTGCGCTCGAAGGTCGAGTCGGGCGTCGTGAAGCTGAGCGTGTTAACACGGCCGCCGGCACGGCCGTCAACCAAAGGCACGGGCGTCTCCGCGACCGGCGGCATCGGCAACTCCACGCGCATCGTGCTCGAACGCACGCGCCCGCCGGACTGCGCCAAAGCCTCCGCCACGCCCAACGACGCCAGCAGCGCCACACACGCGAACGCGCGCCACGCGGCACGCTTTAACCTGTCCCTGTTCATTGCGAGGTTACTTCCTTTCGACTTCACTGCGAGGTATTGCTTTTAAATCTTATCCGTTTTAGTTAAGCCTTCAGCCGCCGATGAGGCTCATCGTGCGGGCGGGCTGTTCGAAGTGGGTCTCGTTGATGTAGTGGCGCGGCTCCTTCTTGAGGACGACCGACCTGATGTAGTCGGCCGTCTCGGCGGGGTTAGCGCCGGAGCGGAGCACGTCGCGCAGGGAGTGTTCGACCTTGGAGAAGAGGCACGTCCGTATCTGGCCGTCGGCGGTGAGGCGGACGCGCGAGCAGGCGCCGCAGAAGGGCTCGGTGACGGGGGCGATGATGCCGATCTCGCCGGGCGCGCCGTCGGCGAAGCGGTAGCGCGTGGCCGTCTCCGACCCGCGCTCGACGCGCTTCGAGACCATCGGGAAACGTTCGTTGATGGCCTGCCGAATCTCCGCGCCCGAGACGACGCGCTCACGCGACCAGCCGTGGCCCGAGTCGAGCGGCATGTACTCGATGAAGCGCACGTCCACCGCGTGCTCGCGCGCGAAGGCGGCGAAGTCCGCGACCTCCCCTTCGTTGTGGCCGCGCACGACGACGGCGTTGACCTTGACGGGGTTGAGCCCGACGCGCTGCGCCGCGCGGATGCCTTCGAGCACGCGCGAGAGCATGTCCACGCCCGTCATCTCTGTGAAGGCCGCGCGCCTCAGACTGTCGAGGCTGACGGTGACGCGGTCGAGCCCGGCGGCCTTCAAACCCGCGGCGCGCTCGGCGAGGTTGAAGCCGTTGGTCGTGAGCGCCAGGTCTTTGACGCCTTCGACGCGCGCGAGCTTGGCGACCAGCGTCTCGATGTCGCGCCGGAGCATCGGCTCGCCGCCCGTGATTCTGACCTTCTCGACGCCGAGCGAGGCGAAGACCTCGACCGCCCGCTCGATCTCTTCGTAGGTCAACAGCGCGGCCTTCGGCGCGGTCTCCTCGGGCGAGCCGTGCGGCAGGCAGTAGAAGCAGCGGAAGTTACACCTGTCGGTCACCGACACGCGCAGATCGCGTATGGCACGCCCGTATGAGTCTTTGAGTAATGCTTCCGACATTGAGAACTTTGATGACCAAAACGCCCGCGGCGCAAGGCGGCTATTTTAACAGGTCGCCGGTTCTTCAACGACCCGCGCCGTGCTTGTGGTAGAGGTCTGCGACGCCGACCGTGAGGCCGGCGACCGCGCCGACCCGGGGCGCGTCGTGCGTGAGCCCGAGCCGGAGGCCGCAGTCGAAGACGAGGCGGCGGTTGACCTGGTACGTGACGACGCCGAGGCCGAAGGCGGCGCCCGGCTGCGCGTCGTTGCGCGTGGAGCCGCTCAGTTCGCCCTGCACGCCGACCCGCTCGGTGACGTTGCGGGACGCCGCGAGGGCCGCCTGCGCGCTCGAAGCGTGGCCCTCGTCGGTCGTGCGCCCGGCGAGCAGGTAGACGGCGTTGAAGTCGAAGTCGGTCTTGCCCGACTTCTTGCTGACGAGCGCGAGCAGGGAATGATCGACGCGCCCCGTGCCGAGGCCCTCGCTCGCCGTGGGGAGCTTGACGTAGTAGGCGAAGGCGACGCCCGGGCGCGCGGCGGCCTCGTGTTGCAGGACGAGCTGGAGGCCGAGCTGCGAGTCGCCAGCGCCCGTCGTCCTCTGACCTTCGGCGGCCTGCGAGGCGGGCGTGTCGCCGTCGAACTCAAGCAGCAGGCGGCGGCTCACGGCGAAGCGCAGGGCGAGCGGGGTGTCCAAGGCTGAGGCGCCGCCCGGCGCACGCCAGTTGCCGTTGAAGCCGTATTCCAGTTGCAGCACGCCCGGCCTCTGAAACTCCGCGGGGTTCGAGGCGGTCGGGCGCGCGGGGACGATGAAGTCCGGCGCGTCTTCGTCGCCTGTGGTCGAGTTGGTCTGGCCCTGCGCCTGCGCGCGTGCCGCGCCGCCCGCGCAGACGCACGCGAGCGCGAGCGTCAGGAGGCGGAACGTCAATAGCCCGACGAGTCTGCGGGGCCGTGAGTGTAAACGGTTCATCAGTCGTCCCTCCTTCAGGGCGCGGTCGTGGACGGGCGGCCGTCGTCGCCCGTGTCGAAGTGGAGCGTGTCGCCGAGCTGCTTGAGGGTGCGGAGGTCTGCGCGGCCGGGCGCGTACAGGGCGTAGACGCTCGCCTCGTGGTGCCCCGCGGCGAGCGCGGGGAGCGGGAAGCGGTAGCCGCAGTCGGGGTCGGGCGCGCGGCCCGCGGCCGACACGTCCGGGCGCGGGAGCGAGGCCACGTCGTGCGCGACGAAGCGGCCGTCAACGTAAAGCTCGACCTCGACGCGCGCGCCGGGACGCGACGCGTCCACGGCCCAGCCCGCGACCTCCCCCTTGCGCGTCACCTCGCCGAAGCCGCGGAAGTGCGGCGGGAACGAGCTGTACTCGGCCCACACCACGTACGCCCCGGCCGCCGCCGTCACGCAGACGAGCGCGGCGAAGACCAGGTGCAATTTGAAATTTGAAATTTGAAATCTCAAACTTTCAAGAGTGTGCGGGCGTTGCGTTGGAGGCCGGAGAGCTTGGCGCGTTTGACGGGGCTGCGGCGGAAGCGTTCGACGTATGCGTCGTGCGTGAGCGCGGCGATCTCTTCGAGCGGGGGCGAGACCGCGCCGGGGCGCGGCTCGAAGCGCGACTCTTCGGTCGGCTGCTCGAAGCGGTTCCAGGGGCAAACGTCCTGGCACACGTCGCAGCCGTAGAGCCAGCCGTCGAGGTTCTCCGCGACGGTTGAAGGAAGTTCTTCGTCGCGCAGCTCGATGGTCGCGTGCGAGATGCAGAGGTTCGAGTCAACGACGTAGGGCTCCGTGATGGCCTGCGTGGGGCACGAGTCGAGGCAGAGCGTGCAGGTGCCGCAGTGGTCTTCCTCGCGCGCCGCCTCGTACTCCAACTCCACGTCCAACAGCAGCTCGCCCAGGAAGACCCAGGAGCCGTAGTCGCGCGTGATGAGGTTCGTGTGCTTGCCGATCCACCCCAACCCGGCGCGCACGGCCCAAGCCTTGTCCATCGCGGGCTGCGCGTCCACGCAGACCTTGCCCTGAGCTTCGGGCGCAAGTTCTTTGACGTAGTCGAGCAGGGCTTTCAACTTCTCGCCGAGCACGTCGTGGTAGTCGTCGCCCCAGGCGTAGCGCGAAATCTTCCCCGTGCCCTCTTCGCGCGCGTGCTCGTGCGGCGTGAAGTAGTTGAGCGCGACGGCGACGACCGTGCGCGCGCCGGGCAGCAGCTCGCGCGGGTCTGTGCGCCGCCCGACGCCGCGCTCCATCCAGGCCATCGACGCGTGCATCCCGCGCCGCATCCACTCTTCGAGCCGCGCGCGCTCCTCCGTCAACTCTCCGGCGCGCACGACGCCGACCTTCTCGAACCCCAGCTCGCGCGCGCGCCGCTTCACCTCCGCCGTCAGTTCCGAAGGCGATAGTCGGGCGGGCGCGGGCGCTTGTTCTAACGTGGTGTTCATCCTGAAAGCCAGAAAAACTCTTGAAAATTATAACAGAGCCCCGCGACGGCCTGCGCGGCAAGGGCGTGTTACAATCAACATAATCACGACAAGCTGTCGGCGGAGAATGTTGTTCGGGTGGTTGGCCGCGGCGTCTTGTCGTCGGCGGAGCAGGGGGAGTCGGATGTCGCAGCAGGGTTTGGCGGGAGGCAGCGCGGAGTCGCTCGAAGAGAAGGTCGGGCGGCTCCTTTTCGTCGGCCTGCCCGTCACCAAACTCGACCGACACTGGCGCGAGTTCCTGCGCGAGGTGCGCCCGGGCGGCGTCATCCTCTTCGGCCGCAACGTCGAGTCGGCCGAGCAGGTCACGCTCCTCAACGCGCAGATCCGCGACGCCGCGGGCCGCGAAGTCCTGATCGGCGTTGACCAGGAGGGCGGCCTCGTTGACCGCTTCCGCGACATCATCGAGCCGATGCCCTCGGCCAAGGCCGTGCGCAACGCCGGGCGCGCAGACCTCGCCGAGAAGTTCGGCAGCCTGTCGGCGCGAGCGCTCCGGCTGATGGGCTTCAACATCAACTTCGCGCCGGTGCTCGACCTCTCGGGCGACAACGAAGACAACGGCCTGCGCGCGCGCACCTTCGGCGTCAACCCCGAGACGGTCTCGATGCTCGCGGGCGCCTACCTCGAAGGCTTGCAGCGCGGGCAGGTCGTCGGGTGCGGCAAGCACTTCCCCGGCCTCGGCGGCTCGAAGGTTGACTCGCACCGCAACCTGCCCGTCGTCACGCACACCTGGCAGGAGATTTTCCAAAAAGACCTCGTGCCCTTCATGGACTTGATGTTCCACCGCCCCGGCGAGCGCCTGCGCTCGGTGATGGTGAGCCACGCCGCCTTCCCCGACATCTCCGAGTTTTTGCAAGACCTCTTCCGGCAGGAGGGAGACCCGGAGACCATCCAGGGGCTCCACCAATTCCCCGCCACCATCAGCGGCAACGTCACCACGCGCCTGCTCCGACTGATACTGAAGTTCGACGGGCTCGTCATCACCGACGACATGGAGATGGGCGCGGTCGTCCAGACGCTGACGGTGCCCGAGGCGTGCCTGCGCGCCATCGAGGCCGGCTCCGACATGGTGCTCATCTGCGAGCGCGAGGAGAACGTCCTCGCCTCGCGCGACGAGCTGGCGCGCGCCGTCCGCGAGAAGCGCCTGAGCGCGCGCGTGCTCGCGGCCGCCGAGCGCCGCCTGTCCTGGGCGCTCAAGCTCGCGGGCGAGCCCGAGTCCTTCGACGCCGAAGAGTTCGAGACGGTCTCGCGCCAGATGGCCCTGCTCAAGCGCGAGCTGAAGTCGGCCGAAGAGACCGGCGAGTACACGCCCCTCTTCGGCACGGCCGACGGCGGCACCCGCCGCTCTTCAAACTTCTAAACGCCCTCGTCAAACTTCCCGCCCGTGGGTTATCTTTGCCGCACGCCTCAATGCAGCGGCGCCACCCCTTCGATTTAGAAACATGACAGGAGGCAATCGGAAAGCCTTGCGACGCACCTTCTCGTTGATTCTCGTCACCGCGCTCGTCATCATCCAGGCGCCGGCGCAGCAGCCACAACAGACGCCGGCCATGCCGCCGCCCACGCACCAGGAGGAGCCCGCGCCCGCGCCGAAGCCCCTGCCGCCGCCGCGCGTCAAGATTGACGATTATCGTGAGCGCGCGTCGCGCATCATCGGCGCGGCGCTCACGAGTGACATGGCTTATCGAAGGCTCGCGTGGCTCACCGACCGCATCGGGAACCGTCTGAGCGGCTCCGAATCTTTGGAGCGCGCCATCGCGTGGGCCGTCTCGGAGATGAAGCGCGACGGGCTCGACAACGTGCGCGCCGAGAAGGTGATGGTGCCGCACTGGGTCAGGGGAGAGGAGAGCCTTGAGTTGTTGGAGCCCGCGAGTCGGAGTCTCCCGATGCTGGGCCTCGGCAACAGCGTCGGCACGCCGCCCGAGGGCGTCACCGCCGAGGTCGTCGTCGTCCGCAACTTCGACGAGCTGGAGGCGCTCGGCGAGAAGGTGCGGGGCAAGGTCGTGCTCTACAACGCGCCCTTCGTCACGTACGGCCAGACGGTCGCCTACCGCGGCTCGGGCGCCTCGCGCGCCGCGAAGTACGGGGCGGTCGCGGCGCTCGTCCGCTCCATCACGCCGGTCAGCTTGCAGACGCCGCACACCGGCTCGCTCCGCTACGCGGAGGGCGAGACGCAGCACATCCCCGCCGCCGCCGTCACCATCGAAAGCGCCGAGCTTTTGCAACGCATGTACGACCGCGGCGAGCACCCGCGGGTGCGCCTCAAGATGGAGGCGCACTTCCTGCCCGACGCCGAGTCGGCCAACGTCGTCGCCGAGTTGAAAGGCACCGAGAGGCCGGACGAGGTCGTCCTCGTCGGCGGGCACATCGACTCGTGGGACGTGGGGCAGGGCGCGCACGACGACGGCGGCGGGTGCATCGTCTCGTGGGAGGTGGCGCGGCTGCTGAAGTCTCTGAACCTGCGGCCGCGCCGCACGATCCGCGTCGTGCTCTTCACTAACGAGGAGAACGGCGTGCGCGGCGGCAACGGCTACCGCGACGCGCACAAGGCGGAGGTCTCGAAGCACGTCCTCGTCGTCGAGTCCGACATCGGCGTCTTCCGCCCAACCGGCTTCGGCCTCGCGGAGAAGGCGACCCCGCAGGCGCGCGCCGACTTCGTCGAGATCGCCAAACTCCTCTCCGGCATCCGCGCCGACCACATCGACCCCGACGGCGAGGGCACCGACATCGACCCCATGATGCGTGAGGGCGTGACGGGCGCCTCGCTCAACGTGGACTCGTCACACTACTTCGACATCCACCACACGCAGGCCGACACCTTCGACAAGGTCAGCCCGCAGGAGCTGGCCGCCTGCGTCGCCGCCCTGACCGTCATGGCCTACGTCGTCGCCGACATGCCCGAAAGACTTTGAGTAGGCAGTAGGCAGATGGCAGTAGGCAGTTAAGGAAACATTTCTTCAACTGCCTACTGCCATCTGCCTACCGTCTACTCACTCCGAAGGAATGAACTCATGTCCCCCAAAATCTCCCGCAGAGAGCTTCTGAAAAGTGGCGCGAAGGCGGCCGCGGCGCTGTCGGTCTTGCCTTCGCTGACGAGTGAAGCCGAGGCGCAGCGCGCGCGCGTTCCGCGTCGCGTCGCGGAGCAGAAGACGGGCGCGCTCGCGCGGCTGGACGAGTTTATCGAGCGGCACATGCACGAGGCGGGCGCGCCGGGGATGACGCTGGCGCTCGCCGACCGCAATGGTGCGGTGCGCGTCTCGGCCCACGGCTTCGCCGACACGAAGGCGGGCACGCGCGTGACGCCCGAGACGCTGTTCGAGGTCGGCTCCATCTCGAAATCGTTCGCGGCCGTCGCGCTGTTGCAGATGCTGGACGAGGGGCGCGTCGATTTGCAAAGGCCCGTCGCCGAGTACCTGCCGTGGCTCAAGCTCGAACAGAAGCACGGCGCGGTGACGGCGCACCACCTGCTCAGCCACACGTCGGGCCTGCCGGGCGCGCCTTTGCTTCCCGAGAGCGTGGCCGTCGGGCTCGAAACGTTTTTCAAGCCGGGCGAGAAATGGGTCTACGCGAATGTCGGCTACCTCATCGTCGGCCTGTTGATTGAGGCGCTCGACCGCCGCCCCTTCGCCGACGCGCTCGCCGCGCGCCTCCTCAAGCCCCTGGGGATGAACAACAGCGCGCCCCTTATCTCCAACGCCTTGAGGCCGCGGATGGCCGTCGGCTACGCGCCCGAGTTCGAAGACCGGCCGTTCCCTCTGCGTGGAAAGTTGGCGGAGGCTCCGTGGATCGAGGTTGACACGGCCGCGGGCGGCGTCGCCTCGACGGCCACGGACATGGTCGCCTACCTGCGGATGCTCCTGAACCGCGGCGCGGCCGGGACGCGCCGGCTCATCTCTGAAAACGGCTTCGGGCTTTTGACCAGGCCCGTCATCAAGGCCCCCTTCCGCGGCGAGGAGGCGAGCTACGCGTACGGCCTCTGGGTCAGTCAGAACAAGGAGGGCGCGACGCACCTGCGCCACACGGGCGGCATGGTCGCCTTCAGCTCTTCGCTCGACGTTGACCTGACGAACGGCGTCGCGGCCTTCGCCTCGGTCAACGCCTCGCTCAGCGGCTACCGCCCCGTCGCCGTGACGAAGTACGCGCTCGAACTCCTGAACGCCGAGCGCGCGGGGCGCGAGCTGCCCGCGCCGCCCGCATCGCCGCCCCCGCCCGACGAGGTGAAGAACGCCGCCGACTACGCGGGCACGTACGCCACGCCCGACGGCCGGCAGTTAATTTTGAGCGCCGAAGGCGGCAGGCTCCTGCTCACGAACAGGGGGCCGGCGGTCGCGCTCGAACGCTCGGGCGGCCCCGACTCCTTCATCGTCAAGCACCCCGAGTTCGAGTTGTTCCGCCTCGCCTTCACGCGCGAGGGCGACAAGGTGACGGAGGCGGGCCACGGCGCGGACTGGTACACGAACTCAAATTACAAAGGCCCGCGCGCCTTCGAATACCCGAAGGAGTGGGACGCCTACGCCGGGCGCTACCGCCACGAGAGCGCCTGGTACGGCTCCGTCCGCATCGTCCTGCGCCGCGGCCGACTCTGGCTCGAAGGCGAGCAGGAACTCGTCGCGCTCCCCGACGGCTCCTTCTCCCTCGGCCCGCCCGAAGAGACGGCCGAGCGCATCCGCTTCCTCGACCCCTCCGGCGGCCGCGCCCTCCGCATGAACGTCTCCTCGTGCATCTACTACCGGACTTACATGCCTTGAATTAAGTGATGAGCGATGAATGATGAATGATGAATAAAAGCAGGCCGGTTCTTATTCATCATTCATCACTCATCACTCATCATTTTCCTGGAACTTTCCCCGCCGCCCCGGCGAAATGGAAGTGTCCGGGGGTTGCAGACGAGGAGTTCCGGAGCCGAGGATGGCAGTTTCCCAACAACAGACGGACGCGGATTTACTCCGGCGGATGCTGGCCGGGGACGAGGAGGCGTTCACGGCGCTCTACCGGCGCCGGCAGGGCGGCGTCTACCGCTTCGCCTTGCAGATGAGCGGCTCCGAGGCCGTCGCCGAGGACGTGGTGCAGGAGACCTTCATGGTCTTGATGCGCGACGGCGGCAACTTCGACTCGGGGCGCGGGTCGGTCGCCGCCTACCTCTACGGCATCGCGCGCAACCACGTCCTGCGCGCCTTCGACCGCGAGCGCGCACTCGTCCGCTTCGACGAAGAGGCGGAGGAGGGCGGGGAACTCCCGCACGAGAACCTCGTCGCGCGCCCAGACCCCTTGGGCGATCTGACGCGCGCCGAGTCGGTCGAGAAGCTGCGGCAGGCGGTGCTCGCTCTGCCCGCGCACTACCGCGAGGCCGTCGTGCTCTGCGAGCTGCACGAGATGAGCTACGTCGAGGCGGCCGAGGCGTTGGGGTGCGCGGTCGGGACGGTGCGCTCGCGCCTGCACCGCGCCCGCGCGATGCTCGCGGAGAAGCTCCGCGGCAGGCGCGAGACGGCGCGCGAGGGCGAGGCGGAGTTTGAAGAAGGGACGGGCGCCCCCGCGCCGGGTCAGGCTTTAAGGACGGCGAGGTGTTTCGCATGAACTGTCTTGAATTCGAGAGCCAGTTGGAAGTCCTCGCGCGCGGCGCGCTCGCCGACGCGCGGACGCGCGCCGCGGCCGAGGCGCACGGCGCATCTTGCGAGGCGTGCGCCGCGCGGCTCGCCGACGAGCGCTCGCTGTCGTCGGGACTGCGCGCGCTGGCCGCGGGGATGAAGACGGCGGAGGCGCCCGCGCGCGTCGAGGCGGCGCTCGTCGCGGCCTTCCGCGCGCGCGCCGCAGCCCAAGAGTCGGGTGAGGTCGCCGCGGCGTCGAACGTAGTCCCGATGTCTGGGCACGCGCCGGCGCGGCGCTGGTCTTGGGCGAAGACAATCGCGATCGCTTCGATGGCCGCGGCGGCATCGCTCGCGCTCTTCGTGCTGTTGCGGCCGGACGCGCCGCCGAGCGCCCCCACGCAGAAGGCGATGTTCGTCGAGCCCCCGCCCGTCACGAGCGGCGGCCCCCCGACAGTCCCGCAGAACAGGCCGCTCGCGGCGGTCGAGCCGGAGCCCACGCCCAACGAGGTCAGGGCCTCCGTGCCGCGCCCGGCCTTCACGGCGCGCCCGCGCGCCACCAACGTCTCTTACGGCAGGCCGTCGCGCCCCGCGCTCGCGGCCGACCCGCGCGCAGAGGAGGTGGCGACCGATTTCATCCCGCTCGTCCAGGCCGGCCCGTACACGCAGGCCGAGGAGGGGCACCTCGTCCGCGTCGAGCTGCCGCGCTCGGCCCTCGCCTCCTTCGGCCTGCCCGTCAACGCCGAGACGGCGGGCGGCCGCGTCAAGGCCGACGTGCTCATGGGCCAGGACGGCATCGCGCGCGCCATCCGCTTCGTCCGCTGAAATTTTCATCAGGAACTAAAACGGAAAAAGGAGTCAGACTATGCAGAGGAAGTTTATTGTCTTCTCGGTCGCGGCGGCGCTGCTGCTGAACGCTTTGGGCGCGGCCGCGCAGGAGATCAGGCAGAAGGTCACCGTCGCGCCGCCCGAAGAGGAGGAGATATTCATCGCGCAGGGGCCGGGCGTGCCGGCGCCGCCGCCGCAGGTCGAAATCAACGGCGACAACCTCATCTTCATGGCGACCGAGATGAGCTTCGCCGGCAAGCTCGTCAAGGGCGCGCCCTACTCGGCGCAGGCCGTGACCGAGTCGGTGCAGTCGCTCGCGGACGGCAACCGCATCGTCCGCAAGACGACCGCGCAACTCTACCGCGACACGGAGGGGCGCACGCGCCGTGAGCAGACCGTCGGGTTCTTCGGCCCCTTCGCCGCCTCGGGCGAGGAGACACAGACCGTCTTCATCAACGACCCCGTCTCCGGCGTCAACTACATCCTCGAACCCTCCACCAAGACCGCGCGCAAGCTGCCGCGCATGGAGATGCACTGGAAGGTCGAGAGTGACGCCGCCGACAGCGCGCGCCAGAAGGCCGAGCAGGAGGTGACGCGCAAGGTCGAGGTCGAGCGCACCTTCAACACGCGCGTGCAAGGCCCCGACGCGCAGGTGACGGGCACGGCCGTCATCGTCACCGGCCCCTCCTCGCCCGACGGCGTGACCTTCATGCGGAGCAGCTCGAAGCACGAGGCGAAGACCGAGAAGCTCGAAGCGCGCCAGTTCGACGGCGTGACGGCCGAGGGCTCGCGCACCACCGTGACCATCCCGGCCGGCGAGATCGGCAACGAGCAGCCGATCCAGATCGTGGACGAGCGCTGGTACTCGCCCGACCTTCAGGCCGTCGTCATGACGCGCCACAGCGACCCGCGCTACGGCGAGACGACCTACCGCCTGACCAACATCTCGCGCACAGAGCCCGCGGCCACACTCTTCCAGGTGCCCTCGGACTACACCGTCAAGGAGGTCGGCGGCCCCGGCGCCGGCGTCCGCACGCGCACCTTCCGCCGCACGGCGCCCGCCCCGCTCGCCCCGCCGCAGGAGAACTAAGTCAAGTCAGACGGGGAGACGTGGGGAAGGGGTGACGGGGGGACAGAAGCCTTTCGGCCGAATGTCCCCCGTCACCCCTTCCCCACGTCTCCCCGTCACGTCATCCCGTCCGCTTCAGCTTCCCCGTCCGCTTCGCCCAGCGCTCGACCAGCGCGAAGACGTAGAGGCCGAGGGGGATGAAGACGAGGCCCATCAGCGTCAAGACCGTCAGCTCGTAGGCGCAGGCCGAGAGCGGGGCGCCCGCGACCATCTCCTGGCCCGCGCCGATGCCGACCAGCTTGCGACAGGCCGAGAGGGCGTAGGTCGCCGGGCTGACGACCGAGAGTGGCTGGAGCCAGCGCGGCAGCACCGACACGTCGTAGTAGACGCCCGAGACGAGGAGCAGCACGCCCTGGAAGATGTTCGTCGCCTCCGCCCCGCGCTCGGGCGAGAAGACCGGCAGCACCGCCGCCATCAGCCCCAGCCCGATGAAGGCCGCGCTCGAGACGGCGAGCACCACGACCAGCCCCGCCCAGTTCGCGCGCGACAGGTCGATGTCCACGAAGAGCAGCATCCCGAAGACGATGATGACCGACCGCACGACGGCGTAGCCCGTCGCGAAGATGCTCACGCCCGCGAGGTGCACGAGCCTTGAGACCGGCGCCATGAAGGTGTATTCGAGCGTCCCCTCCCAGCGCTCGTAGGTGATCGAGTTGGCGATCTCCTGGAAGACGACCGACAGCAAGCCCCACAGCATCACGCCCACCATCAGCGTCAGCGTCAGCCGGCGGTCTCCGGCCGCCACGCCGATCAGCACGACCGTCGCCGAGTTGACCACCGCGTAGAAGGTGAAGACCACCACCCACGAGAAGTAACGCCGCGTCAGGTGGTAGTCGCGGAAGAAGAACGCCCACGTCTGTCTGAGTACCTGTTCCATCTGCTACACCTCCGCCAAAACCTTTTCCGTCTTCTTCCCGCCGCCCTCTCCGTCGAGCTTCTGGCCGGCGAGCGCGATGAAGGCGTCGTCCAGGGTCTCGGCGCCCGAGGCGCGCTTCAGCTCGTCGGGCGTGCCCTCAGCGATGAGGCGCCCGCCGGCGATGAAGCCGATGCGCGCGCAGAGCCGCTCGGTCTCGGCCATGTCGTGCGAGGTCAGAAGGATCGTCGTCCCGTGCTCGCCCCGCAGGTTTTCGAGGAACGTCTGCACGTCGCGCCGGCTCTTCGGGTCTAAACCGGTCGTCGGCTCGTCCAGAAGCAGCAGCGGCGGGTTGACCAGCAGCGCGCGCGTGATGGCGACCTTCTGCTGCATGCCGCGGCTCAGCTCTTCGAGCGGGTCGGTGAACTTCTCGCCCTCCATCCCGAGGGCTTCGAGAATCTCGAGCGCGCGCCGCTCGGCCGCCGCCTTCTCCATGCCGTAGAGGAAGGCCGAGTAGAGCAGGTTCTCGCGCGCCGAGAGCTTCTTGTAGAAGGCCGCGTCCACGCTCACGCGCCCGACCAGGCGCCTGACTTCCGCCTCCTCGCCGGGGATGCTGTGGCCGAGCATCCGCACCTCGCCCGAGTCCGGCACGAGCAGCGTCGAGAGCACGCGGATGAGCGTGGACTTGCCCGAGCCGTTCGGCCCGAGCAGCCCGTAGGTCTCGCCCACGGCGACCTCGAAGGAGACCTCCGAGAGAGCGCGCGTGACCGTGCGGCGCGTGCGGACTAAGCCTTTACGCTTGCTGAAGGATTTGGAGAGGCTGCGGACTTCTATCCCGAGATTCGACATCACTCACACACCTTCCCGGCCTTTGGGTGGTCGGGCAACCGCTTTCCGTTTAAGAAGGGAAAGAAAGAAACGACGTGGAGTCGTTTACGGCGGTCTTACCTAGGCGAGTCTGATGGTGCGAAATCTCATCACGGGTTTACCTCACTTGCTGTGAGTGGGGCAAGGATAGACGAGGCTGGCAGGTTTGGCAAGGGTTTGTTGACGGCCTGTAGGTAGCACATTAGATGTCCGGTCTCAGTAGCACATGAGATGTCCGCTTTCGGGCGGTAACGAGTAAAGGCTTATGGGCAGGAGGACGCGCCCATGCCGTACTACTCGGAGGCCGCCGTGGAGCGGGCCATGAAAGTTCAAG
>JAFAVK010000019.1 GCA_019242475.1 Acidobacteriota bacterium
TGCAACAGCTGCCCCGTCATCCCCTCACGCCCGCTCTCGAACCGCCACGCGTCTTCCTTGCTCGCCATCCCCCACACACGCAGCCCCAGCATCGTCGCGCGCCGCACCATGAACGCGTTCGTCCGCAGGTGGTACGCCGGAAACGGCAGGTAATCGCGCGCTATCTTCCGCCTCTCGACGAAACGCCGGTAGCGGCTGACGGTTCTATAGTAGGTCGCGACCAGGCCGTAGTAGTAAAGCCTGAGCGCCAGCCGCGCGGGCAGAGGCGCCGCCCTGATATTGTCGGCCAACCTCTCCGTAAGCTCAAACGGGACGGGCTTGCCCCGCGGGTGCACGTCGCTCAGCACGCTCGTGTACGCGCTCGGCAAGAGGTGGTCGTACAGTATCCACGAGTAGTGGCTGTTCCACGAGCCGGTGGCGCCGACGGCGCCGACGCCCTCGCGGCCGGCGTGCGCGTAGAGCTTCGCCAGCCACTCCCCGTCCAGAATCACGCTGTGCGAGTTGATGAAGCACAGGTACTCGCACTCAAGCCTGCGCGCCGCCTCGAAGTAGGCCGGGATGTCCTGCGTCGGCCTCGGCGTCAGCAGTCGCTCGTGCTCGACCCCTTCCAGCTCCGCCAGCCAGGGGCCGAGTTCGCCCTCGCCGCCGAACCCGTTGAAGAGCATCACGAGGCGGTGCGGGACACCGCCCGGGTGCTCGCGGTAGGAGGCGAGGAAGTGCCGCAGCGGCTCGACCCCTAAAGGCTTCCACACCAGATGCACTACGCAGATGTCTGTCATCGGGGAAGGTGCTCGCGCCACCAGGCGACGGTCTGTTCGAGCCCCGTGCCCAGCTCGTAGCGCGGCCGCCAGCCGACCTCTTCGTTGAGGCGGGTCGTGTCCGCGGCGATGACGGGCGGCTCGCCGGCCCTGGCTTCGACGGCGCCGAGACGAACCAGCTCCGGCCGGCCGACCCTCTCGCCGACCTCCGTAATCACTTCGCGCAGCGCGACGGGCCGGCCCGACCCGACGTTGAAGGCGCCCGTCGCTTCGCTGTCGAGCAGCGCGACGAACGCCTCGGCCACGTCCGCGACGTGCAGGATGTCGCGCACCTGCCGGCCGTGCGAACAGCGCGCCTCTTCGCCGCGCAGCAGCGCGCCGACGACCGAGGCGACGAGCCTGTCGGGGTGTTCGTGCGGGCCGTAGAGGAAGAAGACGCGGCCCCACGCCGCGCTCAAGCCTGCCTGCGCCGCGTAGGCTTCGAGGACGAGCCGCCACGCGTGTTTGCACACGCCGTAGAGCGTCGCCGGCCGCAAAGGCGTCGCCGCCTCGGAGCAGGGCTCTTCGTGCCCCCACTCGTACTCGGCGCACGTCCCGGCCGCCACGACGCGCCGGCCGCCGGCCTCGGCGAACGCGCGCAGGAGGCCGAGGCTCGCCTGCACCCAGCGCAGGTTCTCGGGCGAAGTCCAGAACTTCCCCGGCGCCGCGTACCAAGCGAAGTGGAGCAGGTGCGTTGGACTCAGCTCGGAGACAAGCGCGGAGCTTCGTGCTTCGTCGAGGAGGTCTGCGCGGTGCCACTCGACGCCCGCGAACTCGGGGCCGCGGGGCGGCTCGCCCTTCGCGACGGCGTGCACCTCGTAGCCGCGCGCGAGGAGCGGCGCGAGGCTGTGCCGCCCGACGAAGCCGGTCGCGCCGGTCACGAGGACTCTCTTCACGACGTAAAGTCCGGGTAGTCGCGGTCGCGCGCGTTGATGATGCGCTCGCGCGCCGCGGGCCACTCGATGCCGAACGCGGGGTCGTCCCAGCGCACGCCCCGCCCGCTCGCGGCCTCGTAGTAGGAAGACATCTGGTAGAAGACCTCGGTGTCGTCCGCCAGCGTCTGGAAGCCGTGGGCGAAGCCTTCGGGGACGTAGAGCATCACGCCGTTCTCGGCCGACAGCTCGACGCCGACCCAGCCTTTGAAGGTCGGCGAGTCGGGGCGGAGGTCGATGATGGCATCGAAGATGGCGCCGCGCGTGCAGCGCACGAGCTTCGCCTGCGCGTGCGGCGCGGCCTGGTAGTGCATCCCGCGCAGAGTCCCCGCGCGCCGGTTGAAGGAGACGTTGCACTCGACGAGCGCCGGGTCAATTCCCTGCTCCGCGAACTCGCGCGCCGACCAGCTCCGCGCGAAGAAGCCGCGCTCGTCTTCGAACCGCTCCGGCTCGACGACGAACGCGCCCCCCAACCTTGTCTCTTTGAAAATCATGCTGAAGGTTCCCGGGCGCGGGCCGCTCAGACGACCCTCACCTCCGGGATCGGGATGATGAAGCGGCCGCCGCGCTCGCGGTACGCTTGCTGCTGCGCGAGGATTTCGTCGGCGAAGTTCCAGGTGAGCAGCAGGCAGTAGTCGGGCATCTCCCCGAGCAGCCTTTCGGGCGGGTCGATCCGCAGGTGCGTGCCCGGCGTGTAGCGCCCCTGCTTGACCGTGCTGCGGTCAACGACGAAGTCGAGCGTCTCGCGCCCGAGGCCGAAGTAGTTGAGCAGGGTGCTGCCCTTGGCCGACGCGCCGTAGACGGCAACACGCTTGCCCTCGGATTTCAATTCGTGAAGGAGCGACACCAACTCGCGGCGCAGCCGCTCGACCTTCTCGCCGAAGCCGCGGTAGAAGTCGAAGCCGGACGCGCCCCAGCGCTCCTCCTCCGCGCGCAGGCTCCGCACCGCCTCCGACTGCTCGCCCTCGCCCGAGCCCGCGTAGATGCGCAGCGTGCCGCCGTGGATGGGCAGCAGCTCGGCGTCGCGGATGAAGAGGCCGTGGCGGCCGAAGAGGCGTTCGAGCGCCGTCAGGGAGAAGTAGCAGAGGTGCTCGTGGTAGATCGTGTCGAACTCTGTGCCGTCGATCATCTCCCTGACGTAAGGCACCTCGACGACGGCCACGCCGTCCGGCTTGAGCAGCCGCGCGAAGCCGCGCACGACCCCGTTCAGGTCGGCCACGTGCGCCAGCACGTTGTTGGCGTGAATCACGTCGGCCCGCCGCCCCGCGGCCGCGAGCTGTTCGGCCAGCTCCGCGCCGAAGAACTCGCAGACGGTCTCGACGCCGCGCTCGCGCGCGAGCTGCGCGATGTTCGTCGCCGGCTCCACGCCGAGGACGGGCACGCCCGCGCGCACGTAATATTGGAGGAGGTAGCCGTCGTTGCTCGCCACCTCGACGACGAGGCTGTCCGGCCCCAGAGACCGCTCGCGCGTGAGGCGCGTCGCGATCTCCTCGGCGTGGCGCAGCATCGTGTCGGAGAAGGAGGAGAGGTAGAAGTACTCGCGGAAGAGTTTCTCCGGCGGCACCGTCTCGGTAATTTGCACGAGCGAGCAGGCGGGGCAGAAGGCGAGGTCGAGCGGGAAGGACTCCTCCGGCTCGCCCAACTGCTCCTCGCCGAGCAGCGCGTTCGCCAGCGGCGTGCGCCCGAGCGACAGCACGAGTTCCAGCCGGCGCTCCCCGCACGAGCGGCAGGAGGCGGCGACCGGCGCCCCCACTTCGGCGCCCGCGGCGCCCGCCTCCTTCAACTCGCCGCCGCCCTCCGCGGCGGCCGCCCCGTTGCTCATAAAGCCTCCCCCGCCCCCGCGTGCGCGCCGCGCCCCTCGCCGTGCGCCCCGAGGAAATCTTTGTACCAGTCAATCGTCCGCCCGAGCGCTTCGTCGAGCGTGAAGAGCGGCCGCCAGCCGAGCACGCGCCGCGCCTTCTCGGCGCTGAGGTACTGGTGGCGGATCTCGTTCGTCGCCTCGTTGCGCACGTCGGGTTCGAGGTCGCTGCCCATCAGCCGGAGGATGCGCTCGACCAGCTCCAGGACGGTCACCTGAATCTCGTTCGAGAAGTTGAACGCCTCGCCGCGCAGGGCCGAGTCGCCGGCCAGCTTCTCGGCCAGAACCATGTTGGCGGCCGCGCCGTCCTCGGCGTAGAAGTAATCGCGGATGAACTGGCCGTCGGAGCGGATGACGGGGCGCTGGCCGCGGAGCACCGAGCGGACGGTGCCGGGCACGATGCGGTTCCAGTTGAGGTCGCCGCCGCCGTAGAAGTTGCCGCAGCGCGTGACGGCGACGGGGAGCCCGTAGGTGTGGCCGTACGCCTGCGCGATGAGGTCGGCGCACGACTTGCTCACGTCGTAAGGGTGACGCCCTTGCAGCGGCGCCTCCTCGCTGTAGGGGAGTTGCTCGTGCTCGCCGTACGCCTTATCCGAAGAGGCGACGACGATCTGTCTGACGAGCGGGCTGCGGCGGCAGGCTTCCAGAAGCGCCCACGTCCCGGCGACGTTGGCCTCGAAGGTCGAGACCGGGTTGCGGTTGGCGATGCCGACGATGGTCTGCGCCGCGAGGTGGATGACGGTGTCGGTCTCGTACTCGCCGAGCACGCGCTCCATGAGCGCCTGGTCGCGCACGTCGCCGCGGACGACCCGCACGCTCCCGGTCAGCCCCGCGCGGACGAACTCGCTCTGCGGCACCCAGTCGCGCACGAGGCAGGTCACCTCGGCGCCCGCCCCGACCAGCCGGCGCACCAGCCACCCGCCGACGAGCCCCGTCGCGCCCGTGACGAACGTCGGGCGGTCGAGCCAAAAGTTACTCACTCCCAAGACCTCCACGGCGCCCGCTTCTCCTCCCAGAGGCTTTCGAGCAGGCGCTTGTCGCGCAGCGTGTCCATGCACTGCCAGAAGTTGTCGTGGCGGAAGGCGGCGAGCTGCCGGTCTTCGGCCAGCCGCTCCAAGGCGTCTGCTTCGAGCACCGTGTGGTCGCCCTCCAAGTAGTCGAAGACTGCCGGCTCGAAGACCATGAACCCGCCGTTGATCCAGCCCTCGCCGATCTGCGGCTTCTCGGTGAACTCGGCCACGAGGTCGCCGTCGAAGACGATGCCGCCGAAGCGCGCGGGCGGGCGCACCGCCGTCACGGTGGCGACGCGCCCGTGCGCGCGGTGGAAGGCGAGCAGGTCGCGCAGGTTCACGTCGCACACGCCGTCGCCGTAGGTGAGCATGAAGGTCTCGTCCCCGAGCCCCTCGCGGAGGCGGCGCAGGCGCCCGCCCGTGTTCGTCTCCTGGCCCGTGTCGGCGAGGTGGACGACCCAGTCGTCGGTCGCGCCGCCGTGCTTCTCGACCTTGCCGCACGAGAGGTCAACCGTCATGCTCCCGTCGAGCGCGTGGTAGTCGATGAAGTAGCGCTTGATGAAGTCGCCCCGGTAGCCCAGCGCGAGGAAGAACTCCTTGAAGCCGTGGTGGGCGTAGTGCTTCATGATGTGCCAGAGGATGGGGTGGCCCCCGATCTCGACCATCGGCTTCGGCCTGACCACCGTCTCCTCCGCCAGGCGCGTGCCGAGGCCGCCCGCGAGAATCACGACTTTCACTTTAGAACAGTGCTCCTTAATTTCCCGGCGCGTCCGGGTTGCTCATCTTAACGTTTGCCGGCCGGCCCGGCCACACCGGCGCGGGCCGAGGTCTCTTCGAACTCCGCGCGGACGGCCTTCAGACTCTCCTCCGCGGAGGCGAGGTCTTCGCGCGCGCCCTTCCGCAGGACGAACGTCCCCTCGTTGCCGTAGGCGCAGAAGGCTTCGACCTCGAAGTCGAGGCCGTAGCGGCGGAGCGCCGCGACGAACTCAAGCATCTCCGTCTGAGACCAGACGTGGAAGTGCGTGTCCCGGTTCTCGGGGTCGGCGGCGAGGCGGCGGACGCGCTCCTCGTCCTCGACGCCGACGACCTTGCGGAACACCTCCTCGAAGTGCGCCGTGCGCGACCAGGCGGGGCCTTCCTCGTGGTCGCGCTTCAGGTGCTCCCAGGTCGTCGCCGGCCGGTGGAAGTCGAACGTGAAGCGGCGGTCGGGGATGGCGAGGAACAGGATGCCGCCGGGCTTGAGCACGCGGAGCCAGTTCTTGACGGCCCCGATGGGGTCTTCCATGTGCTCGATGAGGTGGCACGCGATCAGGAAGTCCTGGCTCTCGTCCGCGACGCTCGCCAGCCGCGCGCCGTCATCGACGATGTCGGGCGACTTGAATTGCAAGTTCGGGTGGCGCCGCCGCAGCTCTTCGGGCGTTTCGAAATCGACGTAGCTGACCCGCGCGAGGTCGTCGATGGGGAGAGGGCTGTTGAGCGCGCCGACCTCCAACCCCGCCCCGCGCAGGTAGCCCCGCGCCAGCGACTCGCGGTCGTGCGCGCCGACCTCCGTGGCCTCGCGCCGGAGGGCGTGGTGCACGCAGTACGACCTGACGTTCCGCGGCAGCGCCCCGGCGAGCGGGTCGAGCACCCTCGTGACGAGCAGTTCCTTAATCGATGCGAACATGGGGTTCCTTCCCCGGACATTCAAAGTCTTCACACGCGCCCGGCGGGATTCACGGGAAAGTATATTCCCCCCGGTAAAACTTCCGCAGGTTCTCACGAAACTTCTCGACGCCGTAGAGTTCGCCCAGCAGGTCGAAGGTCTGCCGCCAGCACCTCTCGTACGGCCCGGGGTCGTCCAGCCTCCGGAGGTCGGGCACCATCCGTTCCAGCAGAGTCTCCCAGGAAGGGTAGACCGTCTCCAGGCGCGCGAAGGCCGGCGTGAAGAACCGCTCGTTGAAGACGGCGAAGGAGACCCCGCCGCTGTAGACCGGCTCCACGAAATACCCGTCCAGCCCCTCCCCGAAAGTCAAAGACCACTTGGCGCGGCCGACCAGTCGCTTGTAGTCCTCGTAGGTGAGCCCCCCGACGACTTCAATTTTCAAATCCGGCAGCGCCCGCGCGAGTTGCCCCAGCACCTGCGCCTTCAAAGGGTGCTCGTCGTGCGAGACGATGAGGAGCTGCTCCTTCTCCCGGTAGCCCGACCGCGTGTAAAGCTCCGGCCCGCTCAGGACGGAGAGCCGGTGCAGCGTCACCCCCAGCTTCTCGCGCGTCGCGAGGTTACTGTACGCCTCGTGCGCGGTCGTGCAGGTGACCCTCCCGAAGTGCGTCAACTCCCGGAGACGGCCCTCGTCAATCAGGTCGATGTTCTGAACCATCACGTTGAAGTGGACTTCCCGTGCCTTCCGCAGCAGCGGCCCCCCGGCCGACGCGAGCCAGGTCGCCATCTGGCCGCTCGCGGCCGCGTACTCGGGCACGTGCAGCAGCAGGTAGTCGAGGGGGCGGCACCGCTCCAGGACGGCGTTCAGGTTCAGGATGTAGTTACTGTTCTCGAACCAAGTGTACTTGGGCAGCAGCGGCTCGCCCGGGACGGTGCACATGACGACCCGCGCCCCGTGGACGCGCCGCAGCGCCTTCGACTCCTTGTACAAGGCCGCGATGGAGAGGACGCCGCCCGAAGGCGCCTCGTACCCGGGCGTCAGGAAGACTATCAGCCGCCTCGCCCGGAGGGCCAGGGCGGTCGAGACCTTGCGGTCGAGGCGCTCCTTGAGCGGCAGTGAGTGCGGGTCGGTTCGGTCAGACAATCAACACCCTACACTTCAGGCGGAGCGCCGAGCCCCCGGATTTCCCCTGCGCGCCCCAGCGCGGCGCGGATGATGTCGCAGATGAGGCCGACGGCGTCCGGGGTGACTGTCTGGCCGGTGGGCAGCGACAGCACGCGCGCGGCCAGCCCCTCGGTCTCGGGCAGATGCAGGTCGGGGAAGTCCGAGCGGTAGGGCTCCATGCGGTGGCACCCCGGGTAGAAGTAGCGGCGGGCCAGCACGTTCTCCGCGAGCAGCACGCGCATCAGCTCGTCCCGCGTCAGCCCGGCCGCGGCCTCGTCCACCTCCGTCACGACGTACTGGAAGTTGTTCTCCTCCCCGCGGTCGTACTCGATGAGCTTGACCCCGGCCACCCCGCGCAGCCCCTCGGCGTACAGCTCGTAGTTCCGCCGGTTGACGGCGATGAACTCGTCGAGGCTCTCCAGGTTGGTCAGCCCCATCGCCGCCGCGACCTCGGCCATCTTGCCGTTGATGCCGATGGAGACCACCTCGTCGTAGCCGGCGAAGCCGAAGTTCTTCATGAGCCGCATCCTGTTCGCCAGCTCGTCGTTGTTCGTGACGACGGCCCCGCCCTCGAACGTGTTGAAGAACTTCGTCGCGTGGAAGCTGAAGACCTCGGCGTCGCCGAAGCCCCCGATCATGCGCCCCTTGTACGAGCAGCCGAAGGCGTGGGCGGAGTCGAAGAGGAGCTTGAGGTCGTGCCGCCCCGCGACCTCCGCCAGGCCGTCGATGTCGCAGGGCCGCCCCCAGACGTGGACGCCGATGATGCCGGTCGTCCGCGGCGTGAGCACGCGCTCCACCTGCGCGGGGTCGATGTTGTGCGTGCGCGGGTCGATGTCGCAGAAGACGGGCGTGACCTGCTGCCACCGCGCGGCGTGCGCGGTGGCGATGAAGGTGAAGGAGGGGACGACGACTTCGCCCGTCAGGCCCAGGGCGCGGATGGCGATCTCCAGGGCGACGGTGGCGTTGCACATCACGACGCAGTGCTTGACGCCGACCATCTCGGCGAGCCGCTGCTCGAACTCCTTCTCGAGCGGGCCGCTGTTCGAGAGCCACCTCGTGTCGAGGAGGCGATCGATCCGCTTCAAGAGGCTCGCGCGGTCGCCAATGTTGGGCCGCCCCACGTGGAGTTTTTCGGAGTCGGAGAACGCCGGCTCGCCGCCGAGGATAGCCAAATCCCTTAATTTCGACATCGCTAAAAACTCTCAGGGCTCAGGGCTTGACCACGTACGCCGTCGGCATCCACCCGAACGGGAACGTCCGCAGTTGCGCGTCGGGGAGCACCTCCCGGATGGCGCGCGCCTCGCCGGGCGCGTGCTCGTGGTTGAACTGGTCGAGGACGAGGACGCCGCCGCTCGTCAGCCGCGGCCAGAAGTTGATGAGGCAGCTCTTGACCACGTCGTACTGGCCGGCGTCGAGGAAGACGAGCTTGAACTGCAAGGACTGGTGCTTCTCGAAAAAGTCGGCCAGCTCTTCCTTGAGGTCGAGCTTGTGGATGTGCACGAGGTGGTCGAGCTTCTGCGCCTTAATCAGGCGCATGAGCCGCAGGTAGTCCTCCTTGTAAGAGGAGACGCCCGCCTCGTCGCGCTCCTCGGCCGACGGATCCATCCCCTCGAACCAGTCGAAGCCGTGGACGAGCGTCAGCGACTCGCCCTCGAAGATTTGCGTCAGCTTCGCGAAGAGGAGCGTGCCCGCGCCCTTGTAGACGCCGGCCTCGGCGATGTGGCCGGCCACGCCGAGCGTCATCTTGTACAGCTCGTAGAGCACGAGGAACCGCGAGAGCGTCATGTGGCCCACGAAGCTGGGGAAGTGGTGGATGAGGTCTTCGGCCGAGTAGCCGAGCGACAGCACCTCCTTGAGCCCCTCGTAGTAGGGCTCTTTCCGCTCGGCGAACTTGCGCGTTTCGTACTCGGCCATTGTCCTGCTCGTCCTTTCTGGTCGTCGGTCGGCCCGGGGGCGCTTCAGCCCGCCGGGGAAGTCACGCCGCCTAAGAAGTTCCGGAGGTTCCTGTGCGCGACGTTCACAGCCTTCTCCGGGTCGAGCCCCCGCGCGAACTCTTCGAACCGCCGGCGGACATCGAGGATGCTGTACTCCGGGCTGTCCGAGCCGACGCAGATGCGCCGGTCGAACTTCCTGAACATGAACTGGATGTCGAGGTCGAGCGAGCTGCCCTCGTACTTGCAGAGCGTCTCCGACAAGTCGAGGAGCACGCGCGGGTACGGCCTCGCGATCTCCATCACTTCGAGCAGGCGCACCGTGCCGGCGTGGGCCAGCATGAGCTTCGGGTCGCCCAGCTCGCCCAGGAGCCGGGAGAGCGCCGTCAGGTTGTTCCGGTACGCCTCGGCGCCGGCGCTGTAAAAGTGCGTGCAGAGCACCACGGCGAGTCCGGCCTCCGCCGCGAGCTGGATGGCGGGCACGAGCCGCGGGTGGTCGAGCTGAACCTGCGCGATGCGCGGGTGAATCTTGATCCCGACGTACCCGCTATCTTTCATGCGGCGGAAGCGCCGTTCGAGTTCACGTTCGCCCAGGTCGCCGCCGAAGTCAAAATAGGCGACCGGGTAGAAATGCGGGGAGGTCGCCCTGACCAGCTCCGCGTACGAGCCCTCGTCGTAACCGCCGACGCCGCCCAGCCCCACGCACAGCGCCCAGCGGCAGTTCGCCTCCTCGGCCTCGCGCAGGTACTGCCCGAAACTATTTCTCCCCGCCGCCTTCGACCCCAGCCAGTTCCCGTCCGGGGTCGGGTGCGCGAGCGAATCGAAGAGCGGGATGTTATCACTCATAGTCCACGCTCAGGGTCTTCCGCACCCGCTCGCAGACCTCGGCCAGGGCGGCGTCGCTCTCCGCGTACGCGATGAAGTGCCCCGCCCTGCTCCCCCCGTCCGCCGGCAGAGCTATCTCGTCACCCTCCCGGAAGGCCAGGCCGAAATCGACGACGTTCGGCATCGCGCGAATCTCTTCGACGCCGCGGACGGACTTGACCCGCCCCGGCGGGAGGGAGAGGAACTCCAGCGTCGCGGCCTTGTCCTGCGGCAGCGGGGTCACTTCCGTAATCTGCTCGCCCAGGGCCGCCCGGATCAGGGTGCCGGTCACGTCCACGCCCGAGACGAGCGGGACGATGTGGCTGGAGATATTGGCCCCGCCGCCGCGGGCCGCGAACTCGATGAAGTAGAAGTCGCCGTTCCAGTATTTGTACTCGGCGTGGGTGATGCCGAAGGGCAGGCCGGTCGCGTCCACCAGGCGGTTGTGACTCTTCTTCAGCCTGTCGTACGGGATCGTCCCGTCGTCCTTTAAATAGAGGAGCCGCAGGTCGAGCACCGTGTTGTGGCCGAACTGCTCCTTGCGCGAGCAGCCGAGCACCACGTGCCCGCCCCCGGCTTTGAAGCCCTCGACGGTGAGTTCCACGCCGCCGATGTACTGCTCGACCAGGAACCTCGGCTCGCGACTGTTCGCCAGCGTCTCGGGCAGCGCGGCCCGCAGCTCCGCCTCCGACCCGACCTTGAACACGCCCCGGCTCGAACGGTTGTCGGTGGGCTTGATGATGACGGGGTAGCCCAGAGACGAGGCCGCGCGCGCCGCCTCTTCGAAGGAGTGGCAGACGAAGTAGGCCGGCTGGAGCGTCCCGTGCGCCGCGCAGAACTCGCGCATCCGAACCTTGTTGGTGAACAGCTCCGCCATCCGGGAGCCGATGCCCGGGAGCCCCAACTGCTCGGCGACGTAGGCCGCCGTGGGGACGGCGATGTCTATCTGGTCGGTCGTGACGGCCTCCACGCCGTACTCCCTGGCGAGCGCGAGGTGCCCCTCCTTGTCGTAAATGTCAACGGCCAGCCCGAGGTCGGCGAACCGGAAGCCGAGGGAGTCTTCGTAGAGGTTGGTGTTGATGACGTAAAGGCCGTGGGCCTTCGCAGTCCGGATGAGGTGGAGCTGCCACTGGCCGCTGCCGATGACGAGGATTCTCTTACCGCTCATTTAACCAGCCGCTCCGAGGTCTGCGGAGCGGTATTCCGGCGCTGCCGACACGCTGTTGACCGCGAACAGCCCCATCCAGCGCCCCTCGAAATCCAGCCAACGCTGCTCCTCTTCGGGGTCGATGGGGTCTACGCCGTGGGGGGCGCTCGCGTTGAAATAGACCACGTCGCCGGGCTCGCTCAGGTCGTCGAGGTAGAGCTTCGACCCGTCCCCGGCCTCGACGAAGAGCCCCCCCGCAGAGAAGTCGCTCCCCTTGCGCGACATCGTCAGGACGGGCACGGCCATCTGGTGCGCGAGCTTCGGGTCGGAGTGCTTGTTCAGCCCCCCGCCCCCCTTGGGGTAGAACTGGAAGGAGAGTCTCGCGGCGAGGTCGCCGGTCGGCGTCCGCCCGATGTAGTCCCCCGGGTCGGCGCCCGCCAGAATGTTTCTGGCGTGATAGACCTCCCTGAACCGTCCGAACAGGTCGAAGTAGTCGTGGTTCCAGGGGAAGAAAGAGAAGAGCTGATAGCACCCCCTCACGGCCGAGCGGGCGTCCTCCCAGCGAACCATCCGGTGAAAGTTGGGGCAGCCCGCGCTGAGCGGGGCGTAGTTCGGCAGCGAGGCGGAGCCCACCGCGCTCAGGTATTTTTTTATCGCCTCGACCAGCCCGGCCGGGACGACGTGCTTGAAGATGTAGACACAGTCGCCGCGCCGCAGGTTGTCGGAGATTTCCTGAAGGGACGAGGGCGCCGAGAAGGCGGTGCCGTGGTCTTCCCTGTGGAAGACCCTCATCGGGCCGGCTGTTTGCGCGGGAGTCGTCATCGAGAGGTACGAGGCTAGCTGCTCCACACCATGTTGGCGGCGCGCGCGGCGTCGGCCACGATGGGGTCTTCGACGCACAGGCCCGCCGCGACCTCTTCCACCAACTCCCTCGAAGGGTTCACCTTGTCGCGGGCGCAGACGGCCATGATGAGGCGCCGCTCATCAACGCCGTACTTGGCCGCGCACTCGTGGACGAGCGGCGCGAAGCTCGAATGGAACTGCGCGAAGCCGACGACCACGTCCATCGAGTCGTACCTGTGATCCGTCATCAGGGGCTTGATGAGCCTCTCGCCCAGGTCAATGACCCGCAGGAGGTCGAACCCGAGGGGGCGGCCCGCCCGCTCCATCGCGGCCAGGAAGACTTCGGTCGGCGTGTTCCCGGCGCTGCGCCCGAAGCCCCGCAGCGAGGTATCGACGGCGACCGCGCCGAGTTCGGCGGCCCTCATCGAGTTGGCGACGGCCAGCTGGAGGTTGTTGTGGCCGTGGAACCCCAGCGGCACGTCGCTCACGGCCCTGACCTCCCCGAAATACTGCTCCACCTCGCCGGGAACCATGCCGCCCGCGGAGTCCACGATGCAGACGAGGTCTGAGCCGAACGACTGGCTGAGCTTGGCCTTCTTGGCGAACTCCTTCGGCTCAAGCGTGTACGACTTCATGAGGTTCGCGTGCACCTGCATGCCGTGACGCTTCGCGCGGGCGATGAACGGCTCGGACTTCTCGACCGCGGTCACGTTCGTGCCGATTCTGATGAACCCCATCCCGTGGTCGGCCGCGAGATCGACGTCTTCCAGCCGGGCGATGCCGGGGATGCAGAACATGCCCCACTTCGCCCGCCTGACCGACTCCGACGCCGCCTTGAGGTACGCCTCGTCCGTCTCGGCCGCCTTCCCCAGCCCGGCGACCGAAGAGGCGCCCAGGCCCACGCCGTGGCCGACCTCGATCAGTGCAAAACCCGCCTCGTCGAGTTCGCCGCAGATGTTGCGCGTGTCGTCCGCGGTGAATTGAAAATCGACCGCGTAACTCCCGTCACGAAGCGTGACGTCCAGTATGGTAGGCAGGTTATCCATAAACTCCATCTGTCCTCTGACCGACTAAATAAGCGAACGAAGTGGGCGGCACACGAAGTGCCGCCTCGCCGTTCAGACTCAAGGGCACAGCCGAGCCGGCATTATCACACAGCGGGAGAGCCGAACCAACCGCCCTGTCAGTGCCCGGCGGACGGGCGTCAGACACCTCCACGCTCGCGTCACCACCTGACGTGCGTTGCGGCGCCCGAACGTCTAACCGACTTTAGGTGTGGCAAAAAGAACTGTCTCCCCGGAGTATATGGTGAAATGATCCAGGAAGAACTCATACCCCACACCCAACCCGTCCAGGTAGGCCGGGATCTCTACGAAATCTTCCTCCTTATGGTATAGCGAAATCGCCAGTTCGGGCCGGAAAGCGCGGATAGTCTCTTCCGCCCCTTTCAAGGCGCGGAGTTCCGCCCCTTCTATATCCATCTTAATGAAATCCACCCGCGGCAACTTTCTCTCCCTAACGAAGTCGTCTATGGAAACTGTTGTTACCTGCTGGGTTTCCCGACCGTTTCGATGGTCGAAGACGACGGACGTGGCGGGGCCGTGCGCCGAGAAGGTCAGCGTTTCTCCCGACCTCTCCCACAAAGCTTTCCGGACAATTTCCCCCCTCTCGGCGAGCTGTGGGTTTAACTCTATGTTCCGGGAGAGCACTTCCAGATTCTCGGGCGTGAACTCGAAGGTATAGACCTTCCCCTGCTCGCCTACTTCGCTGGCGAAGTAGAGCGCCGTGTCGCCCCAGCCGCCGCCGGCGTCGATGACGTAATCGCCGGCCTGCGCTTTGATCGCGGGTTTCCTCTTCCCGTACTCGTATTGCTTGACGATGAAGATCACCATCACGCCGCCCGCCATGGTGTAGAATTCGATGGGGTATCCGAGTTCCCGCAGGTCAAAGCGGTTCAGTACGAAGTTATGAAAGTTTAATTTTATGCTGTCCCGGCCCTTGATTAAGGAGCGCGCGAGCGCGCGCCGGGGCCAGTAAGAGTCCGTGTTCAGGGGCAGCTTCACCTTCTTGTGCCCCATCAGCCTGTAAGCAAACACTTTGACGAGGGTCGCCTTCGAATACTCGTCCGCGAGCAAATCGTAGGTACGTGAAAGGCCCCCGAGCATGTCCCGGATTCTCGACACGTTCCGGATCACATCTTCGGTCGCGCCGTCCACCGGCACGACCGCAGCCTTCCCCGTGAGCAGCCGATTCAATCTGCTCACGACCGAACTCTTGAGCGACGACTTGTACCGGTCGGCGATATTGTCCGGGTCCCAATTCTCAGGCCCGTACCAGTTGGTCATGCTCCGCATCAGTTCTTGCATCAGCTCGACTGTGAAGGCCGAATCATCTGCACCCATGCAGCACCTCCCTTTGCAACATCTTGTGAGACCCACGCGAGATTCGGCCTGATGACGCCCGGCCACTTCCCGAACCAGTTGTCGCCGGGGCGCGCGACGTCCTGCACCTCGAAGGTGAGGACTTCCGGGTGAAGGTAGAGCGTCTCCGTAGTGTCCTGCACCACCTGGATCGTCACGCTGTAAAGCTCGTCGTTCAAAAAATTCGCCGGCACGCTCACGACCTCCCGGAGGAGGCCGCCGGGCCTCGGCTTCACCTCCGAGGCCGTGGAGAAGACGGGCGCGCCCTGCGTGTACAGGTGCATCGTAAAGTTCAGGACAGCCCCAGGCAAGTAGTTCCAGAACTCGAACTCTATCTGAAATGGCGTGTTGACGAAGATGGGTTGCGACCTGCCCTGCTCCGGCAGCCGCACGCGGGCCGAGCGGAGTCTCACCTTCTCGTTGCCGGGTGCGGTCATCGGGTCATCCCACACGTGTTCGAGCGTTGGGGCCGCACCCTTCTGCAAGTAGTTGAGAACGACCTGCTCGGTCTCTCCGGCCTTGACGATCTCCCCCTTGTCCAGCCAGATGACCCTCCCGCAGAGCGCCCTGACGGCGTTCATGTTGTGACTGACGAACAGGACGGTTCTCCCCTCGTTCGTCACCTCGCCCATCTTCCCCAGACACTTCTTCTGGAAGTCCGCGTCGCCCACCGCGAGCACCTCGTCCACGATCAGGATTTCCGTCTCAAGGTGGGCGGCGATGGCGAAGGCGAGCCGCATGTACATGCCACTGGAATAATATTTCACCGCCGTGTCGATGAACCTCTCGATCTCGGAGAAGGCGATGATCTCGTCGAACTTGCGCTCGATCTCCTGCCGTCTCATCCCGAGGATCGCGCCGTTGAGGAAAATGTTCTCGCGGCCTGTGAGCTCCGGGTGGAACCCCGTCCCGACTTCGAGCAGACTCCCGACCCTGCCGTAGAGCCGCACACGGCCCGTGGTGGGTTCGGTGATGCGCGAAAGGATTTTCAGCAGCGTCGATTTGCCCGCGCCGTTGCTGCCGATCAGCCCGACGATCTCCCCCTGCCCGACCTCGAAGCTCACGTCCTTGAGCGACCAGAGCTCCTCCCGGCCCCGCTCCGCCATCTTCATCAGCGAGGCGAGCGGGTTCCGCGCGAAGTCCCTGACGGACTCGCGCAGGGTGCCGCCGTGCGGGTTGGACGCACCGATGTGATAGAGCTTGCTCAGTCTCTCGACCGTGATGATGCTGGGCATTACTGGCTAGATGATGTCGGCGAAGGTTCTTTGGCGGCGCTGGAAGGCGTAGGTGCCGTAGATGAGGAGCAGGACGGTGAAGCCCGCCGAAATCAGCATCGAAGGCCAGTCGAAATCCGTCCCGAACAGCGAGGCCCGGAAGCCCTCGATGATTCCGACCATGGGGTTGAGCGAAAAAGCGCGTTGCAGCCCCTTCGGGACTGAGCCCAGCCCGTAGACGACGGGCGAGGCGAACATCCAGAGCTGCATCAGCAGGGGGATGGCGATGCCGATGTCGCGGTACTTCACGTTGACGGCCGACATCCAGAGGCCGACGCCCAGCGCCAGGAACGTGATGAGCAGGATGGGGATCGGCGCCGCCAGCAGGTGGGCGGTCAAGCCCACCCGGTAGTAGAGCATCAGCCCGACCAGAATCACCAAGACCACGCCCAGGTCGATGAGCCGCGCGGCGACCGTGGCGACCGGGAGGAGCAGGCGCGGGAAATAGACCTTCGTCACCAAATGCGCGTTCCCGACCAGGCTGTTGCCCGTGGTCGCAATCGCCCCCGCGAAGAACGTCCAGAGCATCAGCCCCGCGTACGCGAACAGGGGGTAGGGCACGTCGTTCGTCGGGATGCGGCCGATCCGCGCGAAGACGAATGTGAAGACGAGGGCCATCGTCAGCGGCTGCAAGACCACCCACGTGATGCCGAAGAGGGCCTGCCTGTACCGCACCTTCACGTCGCGCCAGACCAGGAAGTAGAGCAGCTCCCGGTGCAGCCACATCTCGCGGAGTTCGAGCGCCGACCAGAAAGTCGTCGGCTCGATGACGACCGGCGGGTCTTTAAAAGGCCCGGACGCCCCGGTCGGGGGGGACTTCCGAAGGAGCCCCCCGCCCCGTGCCCCGGCCGGAGCCGTCGTATCGTGGTTCGCGGTGGATGTTCCCATTAATGTTTCGGGGCGGCCGAGGGCGGCCGTCGCGGGATTATATCCACCCGCCAGTTGATATGCAAAAGAGGGCTTGTCGGGCGGTGCGCCGAACGCGGCGAGGCGGCTAGCCGACAAGCGACTAGCCGCCTCGCTGGTTCGTACCGCCCTGACCGGGCGCTTCCGCCGTCACGCGCGGAGGGTGCCCGTTAGGCCGGCCTTAGTTGCCGGGGCCGACCGGGGTGCAGCTCGGGCACCCGTCGGTGCCGTTGCCGAGGATGGAGTTGTTGCTGAACGTGCCGATGGTGCCGCCGGTGCTGACCAACGCGCCGTTGCCGACGTTGCGGCCGATGATGTTCTGGGCAATGTTGAGGGTGGACGCGCCCGCGTCACCCGCGGTACCCGCCCGCACGCCGTTGGCGCCGTTCATCGAGATCTGGCTCGACCAGACTTCGATGGCCGAGAAGGTGCCCGCGGTGGCGGCGTCGGAGAAGACGCCGTTCGTGTTGTTAGCCGAGAAGACGCAGTTGTAGGCGGAGGCCCTGGCGTTCGACTTCACGTGTACGCCGTTGCCGTTCTCGAGCGTGCTGGTGCGCTCGATCGCCGCCTTCATCTGGTTGCCGGAGATGTGACCCAGGGCGATGCCGTCGGCCGCGCAATGCTTAATCACGGTGTTGACGACGCCGATCCTCCCGACGGCGCCCGCGGAGGCCACGGTCGGGACTCCGTTGATGCCGTTGTTCGAGAAGTTCTGGATGACGCAGTCAATTACGTTCAGCTCCTTCCCCGACACGAAGTTGATCCCGTTGACTCCCAGCGTCGTCCCCGCGCCGTTGATCGAAATGTTGCGGATGACCACGAAGATGTTGCCGGGGGTCGCGGTGGCGCTGTCGTTGACGTTGACGCCGTTGGTGCCGGAAGCGAGGATGGAGGCTAACGTCCCGGTGCCGTCAAGCACGATGCTCTTGGTGATGGTCACCGTCCCGTAGCCGCCCGGGTCGAGGGCGTCGATCTCGCCGCCCGCGGCCGTCTTCGAGATGGCGCCGGCGAAGGTCTTACAAGGCGCGGTGCGGCTGCAGGGGTTGACGTCGTCGCCGACGCCGGACACCCACGTCCTGGTGGCCTGCGCGTTCGCCGCCGACGCCGCCAACGTGACGAGGAGCGCGGCCGCCAGGGTGTGCAGGATGAAACGACTCTTGTTCATTGCTGTCTCCTTTTTCCGTTAAGGTTCTTTTTCTTTGCCTTGAAACGCGGCGCAAGCGAAAAGAGTTTGTAATTCGCCGCTCTCGATTGGACGACGGGTCATCCCGCCGTAGGGTTGGTGTGCGGGGGCGCCTGCCGCGTGCGGGCGCCCCCGTCCCGCCTTACCGTCGAGGGTCGGTAACCTCGTGCCCGCGGCGGTGCTGAAGTGATTATAACCCACAGTCGGCCGCCGTCTCATTGGTGATCGTCCAGGTGGGGCTGCCCGAACCCGAGACGACGCCGTAGGAGAAGCAGCCGTTGCCGTCCTCCGCGACGACCTTGACCTGCGACTGATCCCACGAGACGTCAGGGATCGTGTAGGTCTCGCCCGCGGCGATGGGCGATTCGCCGAGTTGGTTCGGTCCCCAGTCGTCCTGATCGGTGTGCGAAAGGTAGATGTGGATGATCGAGCGCCCCGAGTTGTTCGCGATGCTGATGGAGGCCGTGCGCACCCGCGCGCTCGATATGAGCGGCAGCGCCGCGAGGGCGCAGAGGGCGGCGCAGAGCGCGAAGAGCCGGGGGATTCGGCCGTGCCTGCTGGCGTGTGAGCTTCTCATCTGGTAACTCCTCTCGGTCGGCGTGGTCGCGCTCCGCGCGGCGGCGGAGCGCGACTGGTGTCGAACGTGGGCGCGGCATTTCTCGGCCGGCCCGCCCAACGGCCCCCTTACGGGCAGCCGCCGTTGACCGTGTAGTGCACGCCGCTGTCCACGGGCGTTTCGCCCGGGTTGTGCGGCACGACGACGCGGGCCGTGGCGCGCCCGATGTTGCCGGACGCATCGCGCACCTTGAACGTGATCGTGTAGACGCGGCCGTTGCCGTTGCCCTCGCGCTCGGCGCGGAGTTGGAGGGACTTGCAGTCGGCGGCGATGACGATGTCGTTCATGGTGTTGCCGTCGCCGTTGCCGTTCTCGTCCTCGTCGCTCGTCGCCTTCTCGATGACCACGCTCGAAACGCCGAGGGACGTGTTGCAGCTATCGGTGACGCCGGTGACGAAGTCCGTCACGGCGAACGTCTTGTACTTGTGGTTGGCCGGCCACATCGAGGGCATCAGGCCGTTGACCGTGATGGTCGGGGGGATGGTGTCCACCACGTTGACGGTGCGCGTGACGGTCGTCGTGTTGCCGTGCGAGTCCGTCGCCGTGTAGGTACGCGTGTAGGTGCCGACCACGTTGGCGTCAACCGAGCCGGACGTGGAGACCGGCTCCGGGCCGGCGCAGCCATCCTGCGCCGTCGCGCCGGGGTCGGTAAACGACGTGTGGCACTCGACCGTCATCGGGTTCGCGCCGTTGAGGGTGATGACAGGCCCCACCGAGTCAACGACGTTGACGGTGCGCGTGACAGGCGCGGCCGCGTGGCCGCCCGGGTCACTGGCGTTGTAGGTGATCGTGTACGTGCCGACCGTGTTCGGGTCAACGCTGCCGGAGGCCGTCGCCGCGAAGTCGCCGGCGCAGGCGTCGTGCGCCGTCGCGCCCGGGTCGGTGAAGGAGGTGTGGCACTCCACCGTCATCGGGCTCGCGCCGTTGACGGTGATGACGGGCGCGGCCGTGTCCTGAACGGTCACGACGCGGGTCACCTCGGCGCTCAGCCCGCCGTCGGTGGCGGTGTAGGTAATTTGGTAAGTCCCGGGCGTGTGCGTGTCCACCGTCCCCGTCGTGGTGTACGGGAGGGTGGTGCCGCAGGCGCTGACGGCCGTGGCCCCGGGGTCAACGAAGGCGCTGCCGCACTCCAAGATCATCGTGTGGGTGTTGGGGTCGCCGCCGAGGAGCGAGATGGCCGGCGGGGCGACCGGCGTGCCGGTGTCCTCAAGCTCGTCGGGCGGGAAGTTGCCGACGAGGACGGTGCGCGTGGCCGTCGCCGGGTGGCTGCCGTCGGTGGCCGTGTAGGTGATGGTGTAAGTCCCGGCCGTGTTCGGGTCAACCGAAGTCTTCCCGCCCGGCCCCGAGATGGAACTCGTGACGGCGACCGGCCCCGCGCACGAGTCGGTGGCGGAGACGCCCGGGTCTACGAACGGCCGGCACGTGCCCACTTCGATCTTGTACGGGTTCGCCCCCGCGACGGTGATGTCGGGCGCCGTCGTGTCGGCGACGTTAACCGTGCGCGTCGTTGACACGGAGTTCGTGCCCTCGGTCGCGGTGTAGGTGAGCGTGTAGCTGCCCACGTCGGGGTCGCCGGGGTTGAAGCCCGAGGGGGGCGCGACCGTGACCGGCACGCTCTGACCGCTGGCGTTGATGGCCGACGCGCCGGGGTCGTTGAAGTCTTCGCCGCACTCGACCGCCACCGTGCTCCCGCCGTTGAGGCTGATGACGAGCCCGCCCGGGTTCTCGACCGTGACGAGGAAGGTGCAGGCGCTGCCGTTCGGCGAAGTGCAGAAGACGTTGGTGGTGCCGACGGGGAAGACCGAGCCCGACGGGTTGCTACAGCTAACATCCGGGGGTATGTACCCGGTTTCGTCGGGATTCGTCGCGTGACCGCAACTGCCCGTCTCGGTGGGCGTGTCGTACGTGACCACGGCGCCGGCCTGGCCCGGGTCGGCGGCGACCGTGATGTTGCTCGGGCAACTGATCAGACAGGGGGACGCGAGCGCCCGGATGGAGCCGGAGGAAGTGTTGTTGTTCGTGCCGTCGGTCGCCGCGCTGCTGGGGTCGGTCGTGTCGCTGGAGACGCTCGCGGAGTCGGCGATCACGTCACCCGAGGAGACGCCGCTGTCCACCAGGTAGGTCGCCAGGAAGGTGGCGGTCTCACCCCTGTTCAGGCTCGCGACGGTGCAGGTCGTGTCGCCCGCGCCGCCCACGCTCGGGCTGTTACAGGTAAAGACGGGGCCGTCCACCTGCGTGAAGGAGACGAAAGAGGTCTGCGCCGGCGTCGATTCCGTGAGCTGCACGTTACTCGCCGGGCTCGGCCCGTAGTTGGTCACTTGCAGCGTAAAGACGGCCTGCGAGCCCGCGGCGACTTCCTGCGCCGCCGAGCTGCTGACGACCGCAAGGTCGGCGATGGGGTTGGCGACATCCACGACCGTGAAGGAGGCCACGCCTTGCACCGTGCCGCCGAACGGGTCGAAAAGAATGACGCGCCAGTCGCCGACGGCGGAGGCAGACGTGAGGTCGAACGTCACGTCCTGCGTGCCCGCCGACGTCAGGGCGTTGTTCTGCACCGAGACGAAGCGGGAGTTAGACCAGATAACGCGCCAGTAGGAGAGCGCCCCCGTCACCTTGGCGCAGACGGTCTTGTCGCTATCCTGGAGGTTGAAGACGGTCTTCGGCGTCGAGCAGTCGCTGGCGTAAGTCGTGACGCCGACGGGCCCGGCCGGGGGCATCAAAGGGGCGGCGTAGCCGAGCATTGCCGGCAGCGCACGGGAGGTGCCCGACTCCGTGCGTGCTTCGCGCCGCGCCGACGCGCCCGCGGCCACGTCACCCGCCGCCGGAGCGCGGCGCTTACCTGCCGACGCCGACGACGCGGTGTAGAGCCCGCTGCCGATCAGCAACGCCAGGAGGAGGAAGGCCCCAACCCGCACCCATGCGCCAGGTCGGCGGCTGTATAGTTGTTCAAATCTGCTCGTTCGGTCGGAATATGGCGTAGGTTGAGATGGGGCGGGTTTCATCGGTGGATTCTCCTTTGACTCTTGAATGCTGGGGAAGCCTTGGCGGGCTATCCGATGGCAGGGGCGGGCAGCACCCTAATTTAAGACCAGGCAAGTAGGAAATTGATTGCAAGTCCGAAGAGCGACTAAGAAGTAAAGACTCGGGCTGTCAAACGAGGTCGGTAACTCTAGGGCAGCCTCCTTGTGGAGCGCCGAAGCTTTTATTCCAATTTTGTCTTCCTGTCAACTTAAATTTGTAGACCGACGCCAGAACAAATCGTTTCCCGCCCGGGACGCGCCAGACTTTCGGCGGCGGCGTGCGGCGCGCCCGCGCCTTCAATTCATCACACGCCGCCTTTTGTTGGTTCATGAAACAAAATTGGCTTGGTACCATCGGTTATTTTATCGGGCCGGCCCGCGGCGGAAAAGAATTTCGACCGCGCCGCGCGCGCGGCGGCACACGCTTCCCACGGCTGTTAGAAGCGGGCGGAGGTTTTATGCTAAAAGAGGTGCACGATGTCCCCCGAGCCGCAGCAGCCACGCCCCTGCCTCTCCGTCGTCGTCCCCGCCTACAACGAGGAGACGACGCTGGCGACGGTCGTCAAAAAGCTGCTCGCCGTCCCGCACCTGCTCGAAGTCATCGTCGTTGACGACTGCTCGACCGACCGCACGCACGAGGTCGCCCGGTCGCTCGCCGAGGCGCACACGCAGGTTCGTCTCGCGCGCCACGAACGCAACCGCGGGAAGACCGAGGCGCTGCGCACCGGCTTCCGCCTGACGTGCGGCGAGGTCGTCATCGTGCAGGACGCCGACCTCGAATACGACCCGGCCGAGATTCCGCTCGTCATCCTGCCGATCATCGAGGGGCGCGCCGACGTGGTCTACGGCTCGCGCTTCCTCGTCCGGCGCGCGACGCGCGTGCTCTACTTCTACCACTACCTCGGCAACAAGCTCCTGACCTTCCTCTCGAACCTCCTGACCAACCTCAACATGACCGACATCGAGACCGGCTACAAGGCTTTCCGCGGCGAGGTCATCCGCAACATGCGGATCACCTCCGAAGGGTTCGGCTTCGAGGTCGAGGTGACGGCGAAGGTGGCGAAGCTCGGGTGCGTCGTCTACGAGGTGCCCATCAGCTACTACGGGCGCACCTACGACGAGGGCAAGAAGATCGGCCTGCGCGACGGCCTCCAGGCGCTCTGGCTCATCTTCCGTTTCAACCTCCTCTGCTCGCTCGGCTCGTCGTTCACGCGCGTCCCCGAGTTGAGTCGGGTCGAGCGCCACCGCTTCCCCGCGCGCCCGGCCGAGGACGCGCCCGCCAAAGCGGGGCGTTGACCGTAATCTGAGTTCGGATGACAGACATGGAGAATATGCGAAGGATATTTGTGACGGGCGGGGCGGGCTTCATCGGCTCGGCCTTCGTCAGGCTGCTGCTGGAGGAGTTCCCCTCCTGCGAGGTCGTCAACTTCGACGCGCTGACCTACGCCGGCAACCTCGACAACCTGAAGGAGATTCAAGACGGCCGCCACCGCTTCGTGCGCGGCGACATCTGCGACCCCGCGGCCGTCCTCGCGGCCCTGGAAGAGGGCACGGACTGCCTCGTCAACTTCGCGGCCGAGTCGCACGTTGACCGCAGCATCCACTCGGCGGCCGAGTTCGTCCGCACCAACGTGCTCGGCACGCAGGTGCTCCTCGACGCCGCGCGCGCCAAGGGCGTCGGCCGCTTCGTGCAGGTCAGCACCGACGAGGTGATGGGGAGCCTGCCCGAGCGCGACGACGCCTTCTTCAAAGAGTCGTCGCCCTTCGAGCCCAACAGCCCCTACTCGGCCTCGAAGGCGGCGGCCGAACACCTCTGCCGCGCCGCCCGCCACACGCACGGGACGGACGTGGTGTTGACGCGCTGCGGCAACAACTACGGCCCGCGCCAGTTCCCCGAGAAGTTCCTGCCGCTGATGCTTTCGAACGCGATGCGCGACCTGCCCATCCCGGTCTACGGCGACGGCCGCAACGTGCGCGACTGGATTTTCGTGGAAGACCACTGCCGCGCGATCCTCGCCGTCATGTCGAAGGGCCGTGCGGGCGAGGTCTACAACATCGGCGCGCGCAACGAGCGGCGCAACATCGAGGTCGCCGAGTCTGTCCTGGACGCCCTGGGCAAGCCGCGCACGCTCCTCCAGTTCGTCAAAGACCGTCCGGGCCACGACCGCCGCTACGCCATCGACCCGGCGAAGGTGGAGACGGAGCTTGACTGGCGGCCGCGCGAGACGTGGGAGTCGGGACTTCAGAAGACCATCCGCTGGTACCAGGAGAACGCCGAGTGGGTCGAGCGCGCGCGCAGCGGCGCCTACCGCGACTACTACCAGAAGCAGTACGGGCAGGAGGTCGGCGCGGGCTGAGGCGGCGCCGGCCGCCCCCGCGCGCCTAACGGCCACCCATATGCGAGGGGAAACCGCTCCCGGCGCACGCGCGCCCGAAGACTCTTTCCGCCGCTGGCTCCGGGCGCACCGCGCGGCCGTGCTCGGGCTGCTGCTCGCCGCCTGCGGGCTGCGGCTCTGCCTCATCTTCGTCGCGCCGCACCCGAGCAGCTGGGACGGCGACGTGCGCTACCGCAACATCGCCGCGAACCTCCTCGCGGGCCACGGCTACTCCTTCGACACGGCGCCGCCCTACGGCCCGACCATCGCGAGTTCGCCCGCCTACCCCTTCTTCACGGCCGCCGTCTACGCCGTCGCCGGCACGCGCACCGACGCGGTGCGCGTCGCGCAGGCCGCGCTCGACGTGCTGACCTGCCTGCTCCTCGCGTACGTCGCCTTCCGCCTCGCGCCGCCCGGTCTCAGAGGGCGTGCGGCCTTCGCCGCGCTCGCCGTCTACGGGTTCCTCTCCTGGTTCACGTTGATCTGGACGGCGTGCCTCCTGACCGAGACGCTGACGCTCTTCTTCACGACGCTCACGCTCGCGCTCTGCGCGCGCGGGCTCGAACGCGGGCGCTGGGGCGAGTGGGCCTGTGCGGGGCTCGCGTGCGGGCTGGCGATTCTCGCGCGTCCAGACTCCGTGCTGCTGGCCGCGGCCGTGCTTATCTTTCTCACCGCGCGCCTCCTCCGCAGGCGTTCGCGCGCGGCGGCCGCGGCCGTCGCGGGCTTCTGCCTCGCGACGGCGCTGACGCTCGCGCCGTGGACTCTGCGCAACTACCTCGTCTTCGGCATCTTCGAACCGCTCGCCTCGGAGTACGGCTGCGTCGCCGAATGCTTCTTCCCGACCGGCTACCTCCAGTGGGTGCGCACGTGGTTGAAGGACGAGACGCACTTCGACTACGCCTTCGAGCCGGCGTGGCCGACGGGCGCCACCGCCTTCGACGCGGCGGGCCTGCCGCGCGAAGCGTACGACTCGGAGGAGGAGCGCCGCCGCGTCATCGAACTCATCGGACGTTACAACCGCGACGGCCGGATCACTCCCGAACTCGACGCAGACTTCCGCTCGCTCGCAAGGGAGCGCGTGCGCGCCGCGCCGCTGCGCTTCTTCGTGGGACTGCCGTCCTACCGCCTCGCCTCGATGTGGCTGACGGGCTTCAGCACGCACCGCCCGACGCCCTACGTGATGCTGCTCAGGGTCTTCTCCGTCCTGCCGCTGCACCTGTGCGCCCTGGCGGCCTTCGCGCTGTGGCTGCGCGGGCGGCCGTTGATGTGGCTGCTGCTGCTCGTCGTCCTCGCGCGCAGCGCCTTCTTCGGATTTCATTACGCGCCCGAGACGAGATATATTGTCGAAGCGTACCCGGCCGCGCTCGCCGCCTGCGCGGTGACGGCCGCGGCCGCCTGGGGCCGCCTGGGCGCACGGCTGCGGGGGTCGAAGGGCGGGGGCGTGAAGTCCGAAGGCGCCGCAGTTTAATCTCCGGCCTCTTTTACTTATGAAGGTTCTCATAACTGGCGCGGGCGGGATGGTCGGCGGCCTGCTCGCTGAACACTGCCGCGCGCTGGGCGACGAGGTCGAGGCGTTCGGCCACTCCGGGCTCGACATCACGGACGAGCGCGCGGTGCGCGAAGTCTTCGCGCGCCTGAAGCCCGACGCGGCCGTCAACTGCGCCGCGTGGACTGACGTTGACGGCTGCGAGCTTGACCCGCAGCGCGCCTTCCTCGTCAACTCGCAGGGCGTCGAGACCCTGGCGACGGGGAGCCGGCTGGCGGGCGCCTGCTTCGTCACCGTCTCGACCGACTACGTCTTCGACGGCCGGCGCGAAAACTATTTCTACACGCAGCGTGACGACCCGCACCCGCTGAGCGCCTACGGCGCATCAAAGCTCGAAGGCGAACGGCGGGCGCAGGCGGCGTCGGCGCGCACGTCGGTCGTGCGCACGGGCTGGGTCTTCGGCCCCGGCGGGAGGAATTTTCTCGCGACCGCTTTGGAGCGCGCGCGCCGCGGCGAGCGCCTGCGGGCCATCTCGGACTCTTACGGGACGCCGACCTACGCGGCCGACCTCGCGGCCCGCCTGCGCGAGCTGGCCGCGCTCGACCTGCCGGGCGTCTTCCACGTCGTCAACTCCGGCGAGGGGACGAGTTACGAGGGTTTCGCGCGCGCGGCCGCCGCAGCCGCCGGCGCCGGCGGGGTCGAGATCGAGAGCGTCCTGACCGACTCGCTCAGGCGGCCGGCGCCGCGCCCGCGCAACTCGCGGCTGCGCTGCCTGCTCTCCGAGGCCATCGGGCTCAAGCCCTTGCGGGACTGGCGCGAGGCGCTCGGCGAGTTCGCGGCCCGCGCCGACGGGGCGCCGCGCGCGGAGGCGCGCCCCTCCTGATTTGCCTCGGGGCGGGTCTCTGTATATCATTACGGCGCCGGAAATTAGCCGACGTGTGTGCGGTTCCAACCGCCCGTCCTGACCCGTCGGGTGAAGAAAAGAAATAAGAATTATGATGTCGCAAGAAAATCGCCTGCTGCCGCTCCCGTCGGAGCCGCTCGACCGCCCACTGCGTGACCTGGCGGCGCCCGTCGCCGTCCCCGCCCTCTCGAACGAGCAGCCGCACCTGCGCGAGTACCTGGCCGTCGTCCTCAAGCGCAAGTGGCTCATCCTCAGCCTGGTGGTCATCGTCACCAGCCTCGTCACCATCCAGATGTACCGGATGCCTTCGGTCTACGAGGCTTCGACCCAGATTCAGATCGAGCAGAAGGCGCGCAGCGTCGTCGAGACCGGCCGCGGCGGCGCCATCCAGATTCGCAGCAACGACCCGAACTACTGGAACACGCAGCTCCAGAAGCTCAAGACGCAGAAGCTGGCGCGCCAGGTCGTCCTGCGCCTCGACCTCCAGAACAACCCCGCCTTCCTCGGCTCGCCGCAGGGCACGGGCGTCGTCGCCGGCCTGCGCCGCCTCGTCGGGCGCGAGAAGGCCCAGCCGCAGGCGCAGCCGGACGCCACCAACAGCATCCCCGTGGTCAACGACATCGAGCAGACGGCCGACCAGCTCAGCCCCGAGCAGGCGCAGAAGCTCGAGCCCTACGAGGACACGCTGAGTAACAGCCTGACCGTGGAGCCGGTGGAGCGCACCAACCTCGTCAACATCCGCGTCCAGCACACCGACCCGAAGATCGCCGCCAACATCGCCAACACGCTGGCGACCGTCTTCAGCGAGAACGACATCATCGCGGAGACCTCCGGCTCGCAGAAGGCGGAGGACGTGCTCGCCAAACAGATCATCGAGCTCCAGTCGCGCATCCAGGCCAACGAGCAGAAGCGCATCAACTACAAGCAGGACAACAATATCCCGCTCACCGACAAGCCGGGCGCGGACTTCGTGGCGCTGCGCCTGAGCACCTACAGCACGCAGTTGCAGGACGCCGAGTCCAAGCGCAAGGACGCCGAGTCGGTCTACTTCGCGGCGATGAAGACCCGCGAGGCCGCGGGCGTCTGGTCGATCCCCGAAGTGATCAAGAACGACAACATCCAGAAGCTGCGCGCGCGCATCAGCGAGCTGGAGGAGAAGCGGGCCGCGCTGCGCGTCAACTACACCGAGGAGTGGCCCGAGGTCATCAAGCTCAAGGAGCAGATCAAGGAGCTGAAGGAGCAGCTCGACAAGGCCCCCGAGGAGGTCTTCATCGGCCTCAAGACCCAGTACGAGGCGTCGAAGAAGAAGGAGGCCGACCTGCGCGCGTCCTACTTCGCCGAGCGGGCGCAGGCCGCCACGCAGGGCATCGCCGCGACCGGCCTGACCGACCTCAACCAGGCCATCGAGACCGACCGCCAGAACCTCAACCTCTACCAGCAGCGGCTCAACGAGATTAAGGTGACCAACGGCGACCGCGCGGCCGGCAACGTCAGCACGGTCGAGGAGGCGCGCGTCCCGCACGAGCCCATCGGCCCGCAGCGCGGCCGCAACATCGTCGTCGCGCTGCTGCTCAGCCTGGGCGTCGGCGTCGGCCTCGCCTTCCTGCTCGACTACCTCGACGACTCGCTCAAGTCGGTCGAGGACGTTGACCGCCACCTCCACGTGCCGACGCTCGCGCTCATCCCCGCGCCGCGCGAGGCGCGCCGGCTCCTGGGCCGCGGCGCCCCCGAGCCCGAGCCGGGCGCCACGACCGCGCTCGCGCTCATCAACGACGTGCGCTCGCCGGCCGCCGAGGCGTACCGCCACCTGCGGACTTCGCTCCTGCTCTCGAGCGCGGGCCAGCCGCCGAAGACCGTGCTCGTCACTTCGAGCCAGCCCTCCGAGGGCAAGACGACCACGGTCGTCAACGTCGCCACCATGCTCGCCCAGACCGGCGCCGAGGTGCTCGTCCTCGACTGCGACCTGCGCCGCCCCCGCGTGCACACGCACTTCGGCATCGCGAACACGAAAGGGGTTACGAACTACCTCTCGGGCGACGCGAACGTGGGCGGGCTGATCCAGCCCTACGACAAGCTGCCCAACCTCAAGATCATGCCCTCGGGGCCGGTGCCGCCCAACGCGGCCGAACTGCTCGGGTCGGACGAGATGCGCAAGCTCCTCTACGTGCTTTCGGAGAACTTCACGCACATCGTCATTGACTCGCCGCCGGCCATCTCGTTCACCGACGCGTCCATCCTCTCGACGATGGTGGACGGCGTGATGCTCGTCGTCCACGGCGGGCACACCTCGCGCTCGGTCGCGCGCCGCGCCAAGCAGCAGTTGCAGGACGTGGGCGCGCACCTCTTCGGCATCGTCCTCAACAACGTCAAGCTCGAAGGGACGGACTACTACTACTCGGGCTACTACGCGGGCTACTACTCGACCGAGGAAGAGGAAGTGCCCGAGGGCGCCGAGGCGGCCGGCGCCGGGGGCAACGGCCACGGCGGGGCGCGTTGATGGCGTGGGAGTTCTGCCGGGTCGCGCCGGACGTGGTGCTCGGGCGCGACGTGAAGCTCCACGCCTTCGTCAACCTCTACGGCTGCCGCGTCGGCGACGAGACGCGCGTCGGCACCTTCGTCGAAATCCAGAAGGGCGCGACGGTCGGGGCGCGCTGCAAGATTTCGAGCCACGCCTTCATCTGCGAGGGCGTGACGCTCGAAGACGAGGTCTTCGTCGGCCACGGCGTGATGTTCATCAACGACCGCCTGCCGCGCGCCACGCGCCCCGACGGCACGCCGCAGACCGAAGAGGACTGGACGCTCGAACACACGGTCGTCCGCCGCGGCGCCTCCATCGGCAGCAACGCCACCATCCTCCCCGGCCTTGAGATCGGCGAGCGCGCCGTGGTCGGCGCCGGCGCCGTCGTCACCAGGAACGTCCCCCCCGGCGCCGTCGTCGCCGGCAACCCGGCGCGAATCATAAAGTCAGTGATGAATGATGAGTGATGAATGATGAACGAAAGGCAGCTTGCCTTAATTCATCATTCATCACTTTTTATTTATGCCAGTCCCATTCGTAGACCTACAGGCGCAGTACCGTTCGATTAAGGCCGAGGTTGACGCGGCGATTCAGAGGGTGCTCGACACGTCGGCCTTCATTCTGGGCCGCGAGGTCGAGGCGTTCGAGCGCGCGTTCGCCGAGTACGTCGGCGCGGGCGAGTGTGTGGGCGTGTCGAACGGCACGGCGGCCATCCAGCTCGCGCTGCAAGCGTGCGGCGTCGGCCCGGGCGACGAGGTCATCGTCCCGGCCAACACCTTCTTCGCCACGGCCGAGGCCGTCTCGACCGCGGGCGCCACGCCCGTCTTCGTTGACTGCGACCCGGTCACCTACAACCTCGACCCGAACAAGATTGAAGAAGTCATCACGGAGAGGACGCGCGCCGTCATCCCCGTCCACCTCTACGGCCAGCCCGCAGACCTCGACGCAGTCTTCGAGGCCGCAGAACGTCACAACCTCCTCGTCTTCGAAGACGCGGCGCAGGCGCACGGCGCGCGCTACAAGGGCGGCCGCGTCGGCGCGCGCGGGGTCGCCGGCTGCTTCAGCTTCTACCCGGGCAAGAACCTCGGCGCCTACGGGGAGGGCGGCGCGGTCGTGACGGACGACGCGGAGGGCGCCCGCCGCCTGCGGATGCTGCGCGACCACGGCTCCGAGCAGAAGTACAGGCACGAGCTGGTCGGCTACAACTTCCGCCTCGAAGGCATCCAGGGCGCGGTGCTCAATGTGAAGCTCAAGCACCTCGACGACTGGAACGCGCTTCGTCGTCAACACGCCGCGCGCTACCGCGAACTGCTCGCGCCGCTCGCGGACTCCGGCGCGCTCGCGCTCCCCTTTGAGGCCGACTACGCCGAGCACGTCTACCACCTCTTCGTCATCCAGACCGAAGAGCGCGACAGTCTCCAACGCTACCTCTCCGCGGCGGGCGTGCAGACCGGCATCCACTATCCCGTGCCCGTCCACCTGCAACCGGCCTACGCCGCGCTCAGCCACAGGGAGGGCGACTTCCCCAACGCCGAAGCTCAAGCGCAGCGCGTGCTCTCGCTCCCGATGTTCGCCGAGCTGAACGGGCACCAGCTCAAGTACGTCGCCGACGCGCTAGCCGACTTCTACGCCGAGGCCGCGGCCGCCGCCGGTTGAACCCTCGCCGCCGCGCGCGTATTGTATCGGGAGTCCGCGGGGGCTCTTCTTTTCAACCATGACCATTTCCGTCGGTGTCGTCGGCTGCGGTTACTGGGGGCCGAACCTGATACGCAACTTCGCCGAGAACGAGGGGGCGGCGTTGCGCTGGGTCTGCGACAAGGACGCGCGCCACCTCTCGAAGGTCGCGCGCCGCTACCCCGCCGCGCGCGCGGCGCACGACTACCACGAGCTGCTCTCCGACCCGCGCCTCGACGCCGTCGTCATCGCCACGCCCGTCGCCACGCACTACGACTTCGCGCGCCGCGCGCTCGAAGCCGGCAAGCACGTCCTCGTCGAAAAGCCCTTCACCGCGAGCGCGCGCGAGGCCGAGGAGCTGATCGCGCTGGCCGAGCGCCGCGGCCTCACCCTGATGGTTGACCACACCTTCATCTACACGGGCGCCGTCCGCAAGATTAAGGAGGCGGTGGACTCGGGCGACCTCGGCGACCTGCTCTACTTCGACTCGGTGCGCGTCAACCTCGGCCTCTTCCAGCGCGACATCAACGTCGTCTGGGACTTGGCGCCGCACGACTTCTCGATCATGGACTACGTCGTCGGGCGCGAGCCGACGGCGCTGCTCGCCACGGGGAGCAGCCACATCGAGCCCGGCATCGAGAACATCGCCTACGTCCAGCTCCGCTTCGGCGACTCGCTCATCGCCAACTTCCACTTCAACTGGCTCTCGCCGGTCAAGATTCGGCGCACGCTCATCGCCGGCAGCCGGCGGATGATCGTCTACGACGACATCGAGCCGACCGAAAAGATTCGCGTCTACGACAAGGGCGTCACGCGCAACGACGCGGGGGCCGACGAGGAGGAGGCGTACAAGACGCTTGTCAGCTACCGCACCGGCGACGTGTGGGTGCCGCAGCTCGACCCGACCGAGGCTTTGCACTACGTCTGCGCCGAGTTCCTCGACTCCATCCGCGACGCGCGCCCCTCGGCCTCCGACGGCCGCGCCGGCCTCCGCGTCGTCCGCCTCCTCGAAGCCGCCCAGGCGTCGATCAACGACGGCGGCCGGTGGATTAAACTTTAAGAGTGATGTCAACGACAGCGGCGAAAATGCAAGTCCCTCTGCTCGACCTGAAGCGGCAGCATTTGAATCTGCGCGACGAGCTGCGCGCGGCTTTGGGGCGGGTGCTCGACTCGCAGCAGTTCATCCTGGGCGAGGACGTGCGGCTGTTGGAGTCGGAACTGGCGCGCTACACGCGCGCGCTTTACGCGGTCGGGTGCGGGTCGGGGTCGGACGCGCTGCTGCTGGCCCTTCTGGCTTTCGACGTGGGCGCGGGGGCGGAGGTCGTCACCACCCCCTTCACCTTCTTCGCCACGGCGGGCGCGGTCGTGCGCGCGGGCGCGCGCCCCGTCTTCGTGGACATCGAGCCGCGCACGTACAACATCGACCCCGCGCGCGCCCGCGAGGCTTTGACGGAGAGGACGCGCGCCGTCATCCCCGTCCACCTCTACGGCCAGATGGCCGAGTTGGACGAGATGCTGCGCGCCGCCTCGGCGCGCGGCGTGCGCGTCGTCGAGGACGCGGCGCAGGCCATCGGCGCCGAGGACGGCAAGGGGCGTTCGGCCGGCGCGGTCGGCGACGCGGGCTGCTTCAGCTTCTACCCGACGAAGAACCTCGGCGCGGCGGGCGAAGCGGGGCTGGTGACGACGAACGACGCCGCCGTGGCCGAGCGCCTGCGCCGCCTGCGCGTCCACGGCGGCGCGACCGAATACCACCACGAAGAGGTCGGCTTCAACAGCCGCCTCGACACCTTCCAGGCCGCCGTGCTCCGCGTCAAGCTCCCGCACCTCGACGCCTGGACGGGCGCGAGAAGAGAGAGGGCCGAGACGTACACGCGCTTAATCGACGAAGCCGGACTCTCGGAGTTCGTCACGCCGCCGCACGTCCTGCCGGGGGCGCGCCACATCTTCCACCAGTACGTCGTCCGCGTGCCCGCAACGCGGCGCGACGCGCTGCTCGAACACCTCAAACAGAACGGCGTCGGCACGAAGGTCTATTACCCCGTCCCGCTCCACCTGCAACCCTGCTTCGCCGACCTCGGCTACAAGGAGGGTGACTTCCCCGAGTCCGAGCGCGCCGCCCGCGAGACGCTCGCGCTCCCGATGTTCCCCGAGCTGACCGACGCGCAGCAGGAGTACGTCGTCGAGACGCTCCGACGCTTCTTCTTCGCTTGAGGCCGAGATGACAATCAGGCTGACGACGCTGCTGCTCGCGCTCTCGACCCTTCTGACCCCTTCCTTCTCTTTCGCCAAAACTCAGCGCGTGTCAGTTGTGAACAGGCGAGCGTTGGCGGCGCGTGTGCGTGCGGAGTTCCTGCACGCGTGGCGCGGCTACGAGCGTTACGCGTGGGGGCACGACGAGTTGAAGCCCCTGTCGAAGACGGCGCGCGACTGGTACGACGAGCCGCTCTACATGACGCAGGTGGACGCGCTCGACACGCTCATCCTCATGGGCTTCCGTAAAGAGGCCGACCGCGACCGCGAGTTCGTCGTCAAGAATCTCAACTTCGACAAGGACATCTACGTCCAGAATTTCGAGATCACCATCCGCCACCTCGGAGGTCTGCTTTCTACTTATCAGTTGACGGGCGACCGGCGTCTCTTACGTCTGGCCGAAGACTTAGGGAACAGACTCCTGCCCGCGTTCGACTCGCCGACGGGCCTCCCCTACCGCTTCGTCAACCTGCGCACCGGCAAGACGCGCGGCGAGGTGACGAACCCGGCCGAGGCCGGCACGCTCCTGATAGAGTTCGGCACGCTCTCGAAGCTCACCCGCCGCCCCGTCTTCTACGACAAGGCGAAGCGCGCCCTGGTCGAGACTTTCAAGCGCCGCTCCGCAATCGGGCTGGTCGGCAGCCGCATCAACGTCGAGACCGGCGAGTGGGCCGGCACGACGAGCCACATCAGCGGCGGGATAGATTCGTACTACGAATATCTGTTGAAGTGCTGGCGCCTCTTCGGCGACGAGGACTGCCGCCGGATGTGGCTCGAATCAATCGCGGCCGTCAACGGGCACCTGGCCGACGACGAGGGCGGCGAACTCTGGTACGGCCAGGCCGACATGCGGACGGGCCGCCGCACCGCGACGAGCTACGGCGCGCTCGACGCCTTCTTCCCCGCCGTGCTCGCGCTCTCGGGCGACCTCGCGCGCGCGCGACGGCTGCAAGCCTCCTCGCTCAAGATGTGGCGCGCCCACGGCATCGAGCCCGAGCGCCTCGACTACCGCACGATGCAGGTCTCGGACGCCGAGTATCCTTTGCGACCCGAGATCGTCGAGTCGGCCTACTACCTCCACACGCTCACCGGCGACCCGCGCTACCTGGGCGAGGGCGCCGAGATGTTCGAAGACTTCGTCCGCCACTGCAAGACCGACGCGGGCTACGCCGCGCTCAAGAGCGTCGAGACGAAGGAGCAGGAGGACAGCATGGAGAGCTTCCTCTTCGCCGAGACCTTCAAATACTTCTACCTCCTCTTCGCCCCGCCGAAGACCCTGGACTTCAATCAGATCATCTTCAACACCGAGGCGCACCCGATTAGAAAGACCTGGCGGCGGTAGTGTCGTTTGCTCTGACACGCGCGGCGCGTCTATCCTCGACGGATGAGTAACGTCGCGCGCGGAGCGGTTAACTTCTTACTGGTCGTGCTCGGGATCTTCTCGGCCGCGTTCGGGCTCAAGGGCTTCCTGCTGTCGAGCCGCTTCATCGACGGCGGGGTGACGGGCGTCTCGATGCTCCTCTCGGACGTTTCGGGCGCGCCGCTCGCGCTCCTCATCCCCTTCATCAACCTCCCCTTCATCGCGCTCGGCTACAGACAGGTCGGCGCCCGCTTCGCCGTCAAGAGCGCGGCGGCCATCGCGGGGCTCTCGCTCTGCCTCGCCCTCGTCCACTTCCCCGACGTGACGCCGGATAAACTTTTGACGGCCGTCTTCGGCGGCTTCTTCATCGGCGCCGGCATCGGCCTCGCCATCCGCGGCGGCGCCGTCCTCGACGGCACGGAGGTCGCGGCGCTCCTCGTCAGCAAGCGCAGCTCGCTGCTGCGCGTCGGCGACGTGATTCTCGTCCTCAACGTCTTCATCTTCTCGGCCGCCGCCCTCTTCCTCGGCGTCGAGCCCGCGCTCTACTCGATCCTGACCTACGTCGCCGCGTCGAAGACCGTGGACTTCCTGCTCCACGGCATCGAGGAGCACACGGCCCTCGTCATCGTCTCCGAGCGGAGCGAGGATATTCGCCAGTCCATCATCCGCGACCTCGGGCGCGGCGTGACGGTCTACGAAGGGCGCCGCGGACGGACGGACGTCGCGCAGGACATCCTCTTCTGCGTCGTCACGCGCCTCGAAATCGGCCGCGTCCGCACGCTCGTCGAGGAGTACGACCCCTCGGCCTTCGTCGTCGTCCACCCGCTCGCGGACGTGTACGGCGGCGTCGTCAAGAAGCCCGCACTTCACTAAGCTGCCAAGGCGCAATCAGGCCGAACCGCGCGCCGCGCGCGGGCGTAGATGTAGTTTGAATAAGCAAGCCGTGCGAGTCTCAGACCCGACGGAGGAGCGCGCGTATGTTCTGCCCCGCCTGCGGACTCAAAGAAGATCGTCCCGTCCAGTTCTGCCGCGCGTGCGGCGCCGACCTGCGCGCCGTGCGCGAAGCGCTCGAACAGCCGGAGGCCGCTGAGCCTTCCGTCGCCGCGGCGCGCGAGGAGGTGGCGCGCGCACTCGCCGCGCGGATCAAAGAGGGCGAGTGGTGGCAGGCGGGCGCGCTGGCGCCGGAGGTCGAGAAGCTCTTCGAGTCGCCGCGCGCGCGGCGCGCGCGTCTGCGGCGGCAGGACGAGGAGCAGCGTCTCGTCCGTCTGCGCGGCGGCACCATCACGGCGGCGGTCGGACTCGGGCTGGTGATACTCTTCCAGCTCCTGAGAATCATGGACGACAGGGCCCTCCTCCTCCTCGGCCCGAGTCTCCTCGTCTTCATCATCGGCCTCGGCGTCATCGTCAACGGCCTCTTCTTCACCGTGCCCAAGCGTCCGCGTCACCCCGACGCGGCGCCGGACGAGTTGCGCCCCGGCCTCCCCGACAACTCCACCAGCGAACTCGGCGCCCCGCCGCGCGGCGCACTCGGCTCCGCCGACTCCTTTATCCCCGCCTCCGTCACCGAGCAGACCACGCAGAACCTCCGGGGCGAACCCCTCAAGACGCCGCGCCGCGGCTGAAGCCCGAGACAACCCTTCCGCCCACGCCCCGCGGCCGCGCGTGCTATACTCGCGCCTTACTCACGCCGGGTAGTTTTCGTTCACGCTTATCGACCGAAGCCGACACATGAAAGAAGAGAACCAGACAGACGCCCTGACCGGAACCGTCAAGGGGCCGGGCGAGCGGCCGCACGAGTATCTGTTCATCACGGCCGACAACGCGCGGGCGCGCATCGGCGAGTTCGTCTACTACGCGGCGCGCGACGGCCGGGAGGAGCGGCGCATCATCGGCAACGTCACCGAGCGGCGCCTCGTGCGCAACCTGCCGGACACCTTCCTCTCCGACCCGGAGACGCCGCCGTCGGTCGTCTCGTCGCTCATCGGCCTCGACGGCGAGGGCTGCGAGTTGTACGAGATCACGGTCGAGACCATCGGCTACTTCCACCCGGGGCTCGGGGACTTCGTCAACCCGCGCATCCCGCCGCGCCCCGGCGACCCGGTCTTCCTCGCCTCGTCCGAGACGCTCGCGCAGTGCCTCTCGCCGAAGCGCGCGGGCGAGGTCGGCTCGGCGCACGTCGGGAGTCTTTTGACGCGCGAGGCGAATGAAGTGCCCGTCGTGCTCTCGATTAAAGATGTCGTCTCGACGCACCTCGCCATCCTCGCCTCGACCGGCTCGGGCAAGTCCTACACGGCGGGCGTTTTGGTCGAGGAGCTGATGCGCCCCTACAACCGCGCCGCCGTCCTCATCGTTGACCCGCACGGCGAGTACGACACGATGCGCTCCATCGAAGACGACCCGCGCTTCCGTCAAGAGCACGACGGATATAAACCCGAGGTCAAAATCTTCACGCACGAGCGCGTCAAGGTGCGCTTCTCTTCCCTCACGGAGGCGGACGTGAAGTACCTCCTGCCCGAGGGCACTTCGGACAAGATGCTCCACTTCCTCTCGCAGGCGTTCCGCCAGTTGACGGCCACGCGGCGCGGCGAGTTGTGGGGCTACCACGACCTGCGCGACGAGGTGAAGGCGCAGAAGTACGAGGGCTCAGACCGCGGCGACTCCGGCAACGCGAGTTCGATTGAAGGTCTGCTGTGGCGCCTCGACTCGCGCTTCGACAAGCCCAACTCCATCTTCTCCGACCACGAACACATCACGCTCGCGGAGATGTTCAAGCCCGGCCGCTGCACCGTCCTGCAACTCTCCGACATCGAGCAGAACGAGCAGCAGGTCGTCGTCGCCACGCTCCTGCGGCGCGTCAACAAGGCGCGCATGGCGACCGTCCGCGGCGAGGCGCAGGAGGGCACGGACACGCACCTCCCCTACCCAGTCTTCACGCTCCTCGAAGAGGCGCACCGCTTCGCGCCCGCCGGGCAAACGGTCGTCTCGACGAACATCCTCAAACAGATTCTCTCCGAGGGCCGCAAGTTCGGCGTCGGCATCGGCCTCATCACGCAGCGCCCCGGCAAGCTCGACCAGGACGTGCTCTCGCAGTGCATGACGCAGGTCATCATGCGCATCGTCAACCCCGTCGATCAGGACACCGTCGCCAAGTCGGTCGAAGGCGCCGGCCGCCAGTTGTTGGACGAACTACCCGCTTTGACTAAAGGCCAGGCCGTCATCTCCGGCGTCGGCGTCAACACCCCCGTCATGTGCCGCGTCCGCGAGCGCATCACCAAGCACGGCGGCGAGACCTTCGACGCCCCCACCGAATGGGCGCGCTGGCATTCGACAGAGGAGCGCGAGCACCGCGAACAGGACGACGCCGTCCTCGCCGCCCCCCCCGCCAAACCCAAAAAGCCCGAGCGCGTCCGCGGCTTCCAGATTTAACCGCCGCCGCACGGCTAAGCAAATTCATTCAGATGTGAGGCGCCGTTGCCCGAAACGTTGGGGGCGGCGGCGTTTCTGCTTTTAATACCGACCTGCAAACTAGAACAAGGCGTCTTCTAGCCGGGAGCGCGGGCATCCCTGCCCGCCAAAGCGTGCCAGAGCACGCTTCCACGTTTCCCTCTTTATCTCGACGTTGGGATGTAAAGTCTGACTGCTTTCGCGCTCACGCGCTCATGGCGGTCAGGGATGCCCGCGCTCCCGGCGCTGAGTGCCCTCACTCTATCCTGCAAGTCGGTATAAGACACCTTTCGCGCGCGGGGCGTGCGAAAGTTTCGGGGCGCCTGATCCTTTCCGGGGTGCAGTTACGCGTGAGTCGGTGGGGACAAAACGGGACGCGTTGAAGGGCGCGTCGCTCCCCTCCCCGGGATAACCCGGGTGGTTGGAAGGGACAATCATCTCGGAGTAATCATCATGCTTAAAAAGGCACATCTGCTTTCTCTGGCTATATCTCTGTCTATGCTCTGCGGCCAGGCCGCGGCGCAATCACTCCAGCAGGGCGCGCCGACCGCCGCGGCGCCGCCCGTGACGGCCTCCGCTTCGGACGCGGGCGCACGTTTCAGCGCGCCCGAAGGCGTGTCGCAGATGCGCCTCGAAATCTACGCACAGTCCGGCGAGCGCGTCTTCGACACCGGCATGCGCCCGGGCAGCATCCTCGACTGGCAGGCCGCCGACGCCCGGCAGAAACTGGCCGACGGCTCCTACCTCTGCGTTTTGACGGTCAAAGACCTCCGCGGAAAGCTGAGCCAGCGGGTCGGCTCGCTCTCCTTACAGGCCGGGCAGGTCGCGCTCGCGCGCGCCGTCTCGCCGAACTCGGCGCAGGCGCAGGCGCTCTCCTCCGAGAGGCAGGCGCGGAAGATCGAGCAGGCCGGCGCGGACGAGACCTTCACGGTCTTGACCGAGGGTAAAGAGCGCGCGCTGACCCTCTCCGCTCACGACGGGCGCGACGGCCAGGTCACTTCCACCTCGGGCGCGCTCACCTTCCGCACCGGCGACGTTTTGACCGGCGCCGACAGGGAGCAGATGCGCGTCACGCCCGAGGGGCGCGTCGGCATCGGCACCAACAGCCCCGAGGACACGCTCGACGTGGCCGGCACCATCCGCGCCCGCGGCGGCATCCGCTTCGACGACGGCACCGTGCTGACCTCGGCCGACGGCCTCAAGTCGCACACGAGCCTGCTCTCGACGAACACCTTGACGACCGGCGGACAGACGGCCGCCGCGGTGGCCGGCACCGGCACGTCCAACCAGCTGTCGAAGTGGCTGGACGGGGCGGGCACGCTCGGCGACTCGACCATCACAGAGGTCGGCGGCAACGTCGGCATCGGCACGACCACCCCCGGCGGCAAGCTGCACCTCGTTGACTCGGTCGGGTCGGCCGACACGGGCGACAACGTCTTCCGGCTTGAGACCACGGGCGGCACGGTCGGGCCGAGCTTCCGCTTCAAGAGCGCCGAGGGCGCCGACTACCTGATGACGGCCACCGGCAGCGGGAACGCCGGCGGCGCGGGCGCCTTCCGCATCTACGACTACAAGCTGTTCCAGACCCGCCTCTTCATCGCGCCGGGCACGGGCAACACCGGCGTCGGCACGGCCACCCCGACGCAGAAGCTCGACGTGGCCGGCAACATCAAGGTCACCGGCGCGGGCAACGGCATCATCTTCGCCGACGGCACGACGCAGACCACGGCCGCCGGGGCGGCCAGCCAGATGACCGGCACGCAGATCGTCAGCGCGGTCAACGCCGCGGGCACCTCCGGCGTCATCAGCGAAGCGCGCCTCTCGCCGAACGTCGCCAAGCTCAACACGCAGAACGCGTGGACGGGCCAGAACACCTTCGTCAACGGCCTCTCGGCCAACGGCGTGGCGATCACGAACGTCGGCAACCCCGTCAGCGCGACCGACGCGGCGAACAAGGCTTACACCGACTCGAACTTCGTCAAGTTCGTCCCCGGCGCCGAGCAGCTCTCGGTGGGCGACGCCAACGGCACCGCCGCGATGATCAACCTGCGCGGCGGCTCGACCTGCTGCTCCGGCCCCGGCGGCCACACGCCCGCGTGGTTCAAGGTCTTCCAGAACGGCAGCTTCGTCGCCACCGGCAACCTCGGCATCGGCGTCTCGCCCATGCAGGGCAAGGGCTACCGCACCTCTTGGGACTCGTACAAGGGCGCCTTCCGCTCGGGCTACGCCGACGCGGAGTGGGACGACGCCAACGTCGGCTTCTTCTCGTGGGCGGGCGGCTCGAACTCGACGGCCATCGGCCTCTACGCGCTCGCCTTCGGCGACACGAACTCGGCCGAGTCCACCTCGTCCATCGTCTTCGGCAGCGGCAACCAGGTGAAGGGCGCCGCGGGCTTCTCGGCGGGCGCCGGCAACCGCGTGTGCGACACCTACGGCGTCGCGCTCGGCAACAACGCCAAGTCGGGCGGCCCGCTCATCAACGGCAAGTGCGACCCCGACAGCTTCAACATCCACGGCCTCGCCGCGGTCGCCATCGGCTACAACGTGACGGCCGACCAGGATCACACGACGGCCATGGGCAAGTTCGCTTCGAACAACGGCTTCACGGGCACGTTCGTCTGGTCGGACGGCTCGGCGACTGCGAGCGCGGACACGTTCCGCAACACGGCGAACAACGAGTTCGCGGCGCGCGCGACGGGCGGCTTCCGCTTCCGCACGAACCTCACGGGCACCACGGGCTGCAACCTGCCCGCGGGCTCGGGCGTCTTCAACTGCACCTCGACGCGCACGACGAAGGAGAACTTCTTCGACGTGAACGGCGACGACGTGCTCGCCAAGCTCCGCAAGGTGCCGGTCTCGACGTGGAATTACATCGCCGAGGGGCAGCAGTCGCGCCACCTCGGGCCGATGGCGGAGGACTTCTACGGCGCCTTCAAGCTCGGCACGAGCGACAAGAGCATTGGCATCCAGGACGCGGTCGGCGTCTCGCTCGCGGCCGTCAAGGCGCTCGACGCGCGCACGCTTGAGCTTCAGCAGAAGACCGCGGAGGTCGAGCAGCTCCGCACGAAGGTGAACACCCTTGAGCAGCGCCTCGCCGCGCTCGAAGCGCTCGTCCAGAAGCAGGCCGAGCGCCAGGAGAAGTAAGACTCCCCCGCCTCCCCCGACGCACGAAGGCCGCGTTGACTGACTGTCAGTCAACGCGGCCTTCGCCTTTCGGCTGCCTGTATTGAACAGAAGGCGCGGGCGCTACGGCCGCACGCGGATGTCGCCCTCCCCCGCCTTCAACTCGGTCAGCGAGAAGGCAGAGAGGGGGAGGTTCCTACAGGTCGTCGGCGCGCTCGGCTGGGACGGCTCGCCCGCGTCGTCTTCACGCTCCGCGTCCGTCGCGAACCAGCTCATGCCGACGCCCGTGTCGTTCTCCGCCTCGGCGTCGCTCGCCAGCCAACTCCCCTCGTCACGCTTGTAGACGCCCCAGGTCAGCTTGTCGCGCCCGCCCGCGCCGTTATCGACCGCCACGAGAATCACGCGCCGGCCGACGTAGTCCGCCTGCGCCGAGTCCGTGATGACCCCGCTCATGACCGCCTTGTTCCGCGCCACCTCCAGGCAGTCCAAGTCCGCCTTGAAGAAGTGGCCGGGGGTCACGCGCAGGTCGATGCCGACGCCGTCCACGTCCTGCACAGGTGTGACGCCCGGGTCTGTGAGCTGCATCCAGCCGGACGCGGTGCCGTCCTCGTCCGCCGTGGCGCTGAACTCGATGGCCTCCTCGACGCCGCCGGCCGGCAGGCGGACGCTGCCTTCGGCGGAGGGGAAACTCTTCGCGGCGGCCACGGCGAGCGGCGCGGCCAGGGCCAGCAGGAGCAGCGCCAGGGTCGGGCCGCTGTTTTTCTTACTCACTCAGAAGGGTTCCTCAAGGCGTGTTCGGGATTGGCGGGCGACCGCGCCCGGAGCGGGAACTTATACACACCGCGACCGCGTAAGTCAAAACCCTTAAGGCGGCCGGCTGCGCGCCGCTGATCGCTTATCCCTTTTTGGCCGTATTCCTCTCTCAAAACTGATAAGCGGTCAAGGAAACAATTCCGTTGACAGAGCCCGGCGCGGAGTGTATACACCGAGCCGCCGCGAGGACTTGAGACGTAGAACACCACGAACGTAAGAGGCAAGGCAGATGTCTTCTTCAAACAAGGGAACCGGCGGATCGTCAGAGCCCGCGGGCAAAGCGTCGGCGGCGAACACGGATTCTAAAGCGACCCTCATCGTCGCCGGCCCCAGACTTAATCTCCCGGTGGGCTACGACGTGGTCGTCGTGCGATACGGTAAGCGCCTGAAACCTTCGACGGGCGCGCCGGAGACGCTCTTCGCCGTGCTGCTCTATAGAGATTCGGACAAGTCCACCCTCATCGTGGCTTTCGTTCCGGGTTCGGCCGCCCCGGTCTTCACGCCGATTCAGCGCGTGGGCAAAGACCGGTTCACCGACATACACCTGGTTGACTTCATGGGGAACAACAACTGCCTCATCGTCGGCATCAGCGGGAAGTCGGAGGATCAGCCCGACATCGTTCCCGCGTTCGAGGTCTTCGACCCCGCGACGGGGCAGCCCAAGCCGATCTTCGACACCCTGCTCCAGGCCAACGTCGCCCGCCGGCCGATAGAGTTTACCGCGACCTACGACCCGCCACCCTCGGATAAGCCGCGTTGCAAAGAGAACCCGAAGTGCTCCAAGGACATGAAGACGGACGTGGACGGCGCCTTCATTACGAAGGTCAACGGCAGGGACTTGATAGCCGTCGTCCCGCAGACGAGTTTCATCCCGTGCTGCTTCAGCAGCAAGATCAACACCTACATCTACTTCATCTTCTACGACCAGAAGGCGGCGGCCGTCCGCTCGCAGCCCGTCCCGGCCAACCACGTCAACGCGAACCCGCTGGAACGCAACATGTGTGCTTTCGTAGACCTGGGTGCGGCCGGCGCGCCGAACAAGAAGTTCGTGGCGATGTCGAAGTCCCTGGTCTTCATCTACGACCTCGACCCGCCGCGCTTCAACAGCGTGAGGGAGTTCTCCGACCCTTCGGGGAAGCCGACCGACTTTAGCAACTCGCGGGACGTGCCGGACTACCCCAACGTCAACACCTGCGACCCGGACGCGGACGCGAAGAAACAGTGCACGGTGCAGGGCCGCCGCTACGGGCTCGTGCGCCCTTTCAGGATTAACGGCCTCACGCGGCTGGTCGTCGCCGCCTGCGGCGTGCCGGGCGGGCCGCCGCCCGACGGCCTCGTCCCGCTCTACACCGCCTACGGCAACCCGCTGACGGAGACGGCGCCGGGACGCGACCCGTTCTTCCTCGCGCCGATTGACCAATGGGCCGGCGCGACCCCGAACCCCGGCGTGGGTAATACGCACCCCTACCGCACCCACTACCGATACTTCCCCAAGGCGAAGAGGAAGCTGGGCCAGCCCCTCACCAGGTTCGCCAACGGCAAGCCGCTGTTGCGCGGCACGCCGGCCTTCGGCATCGACTTCCTCGGCGATAAGACCCCCATGGGCGGCGCGCCCGTCCCTTCGATTCTCGTCAGCAGCTCCGACAACGTTCCCGGCACCACCCGCGACCCGGTCACGGGCGGGCTTCTCCCGCGCCCTTCAAACACGGGCTTCGAGGTGCTGCGCGCCGACAAGGGCGTGACCCGCTTCGTCAAGGCGAACGGCTTCACGCAGCCCGGCGCCATCGCCTTCGACCTGATACAGGCCACCGACACGACACAGCCCGCGCGCATCCTCGCGTGGGGCGATTTGGATAACAAGACCACTTACCAGCAGGGGCGGTTCCAGGTCTACCTGCTCAACCAGCAGGCCGGGCAGGTGGCGCTCGTGCCGGGCATGAACCTGGACGAGGAGCCGGTGCTGCTCGACTTCGGCTCGCTCAACCGCACGCCGGAGGATGTCGGCGCCGGCGGGAACGAGGTCTCGCTCTTCAACGCCGTCATCAAGAGCAACAACCGGCGCGCGATGCTCACGTTCCCGCGGACGAACCCCGACGGCTCGCGCGACCTCTACGTCAGCGCCTACGACGTTGACGACTTCACGAAGCGGCTGACGAGCGTCTTCCTCGAAGGGAGGCTCGCGGCCGTGGCCGAGCCGGGGGCGTTGCCGCTGGACGCGGCCGGCACCGCGAACGGCTCGACGCTCATCATCGTGCATGAGGAGACTTCGCCCCTCGGGACGGCGAGGTCGATCATCTTCAAAGGCGTCGCGTCGGATACGAGCTGGCGTCTGGCGAAAGGCTCGCTCCTGCCCGGCTCCTGAATCGGCCCGCACGCGCACGGCGGTATTGACTTGGCACCGGCTTTGGCATATCGTCCCGTGCCACAGGCAAGCGAGGCCGGGCCTTTGTAGAGCTTTAACCGGAGCCCTCGTCTCTCGACCCGCCCGGCCGCGTCCTTTTCCTAGCCGCTTCCGCAGCACACCTTTCTAGAGGAGGGACTGTCCCAATGCTCCACGCACGCACGCGCACCCCGGCGCCCGTTCTCTTCGCGCTCCTCCTGCTGGCCGCGCTCGCGCCCCTCCCGACGGCGCGCGCGCAAAAGCCCGCCCCCGCCGACAAGGCGCAGAACGAGCCGCCCTTCCACGAGTACAAGGGCGTCCGCATCGGCATGGCGGCCGAGGAGGCGCGCAAGCTCCTCGGCAGCCCGACCGACAAGGACGACAAGCAGGAGGTCTTCGCCGTCAGCGACAACGAGTCCTGCCAGGTCTACTACGACGCGACCAAGAAGGTCTCGGCCGTCTCGATCACCTACTTCAGCACCAAGGCCGTCCCCGCGGTCAAGTCCGTCCTCGGCGAAGAGCCCGAGGCCAAGCCCGACGGCTCGTTCACCAAGCTCATCCGCTTCCCCAAAGCCGGCTACTGGGTCTCCTACACCCGCACGTCCGGCGACTCGCCGATGATCATCATCGCCATGCAGAAGATCGAGCCTTGAGCGCGCCGCGCGCCGCCACGCTGCGGCCGTTCGTGCGACGACGCGCCGGGGGGCCACGCGCCCGCCGGCGCGTTGTTGCTTTTGACCGGCCGGGTGCTAAGATAAGCGCGACTTAAAAACGCCCCTTTAAAAGCAGCGAGCCGAGCCCGACCCCCGCCCACGCCGGGGCCTGCGCGGGCGCTCCCACGCCGGGGCTTCGAAGACGGAGCGCGCGGGCCGCCGTGCCCGGACAAGAGGACTTTCCATGGCCGACCAGAACGATTCGGCGCGGGCGGGCGAGCGGCGCATCGCGACCCTCCTCGCCACGCGGCGCGACGAGATACTCAACCTCTGGATTAAAGAGCGGCTCGAGGCCGACGAGTTCCGCGACGAGCTGATCTCGAAGAAGGACTTGCGCCAGCAGTCGCAGCAGGTCTTGGACATGCTCGTCCAGGGCGTGCAGGACTCGGGCGGCGGCGACTTCGACCACCCGGCCTTCGACGACCTGCGCCACTACCTCAACGAGATTTCGCACATGCGCGCCGTCAAGGGCTACACGCCGCTCGAGAACGCGACCTACGTCCTCTCCCTGCGCAACGTCGTCAGCCCGCTCCTCGCCGAGGAGCTGGAGGGCGACGCCGCCGCCCTCGTCCCCGAGATGAACTACTTCACGCGCCTGCTCGACAAGATGGGGCTCGTGATGGTCGAGAACTTCATCCGCTCGCGCGAGGAGATCATCCGCCAGCAGCGCGCCGACATGCTCGAGCTCTCGACCCCGGTCATCAAGGTCTGGGACAAGATTCTGACCCTCCCCATCATCGGCACGCTCGACTCGCGCCGCGCGCAGATGATGATGGAGGCGCTCTTGCAAAAAATCGTCGAGACCGGCTCGATCATCGCCATCCTCGACATCACCGGCGTGCGGACGATGGACACGCTCGTCGCCAACCACCTCATCAAGACCGTCACGGCCGCGCGCCTCATGGGCGCCCGCTGCATCCTGACGGGCGTCTCCCCCGCCATCGCGCAGACGATGGTGCAGCTCGGCATCGACCTGACGCAGATCACCACCCGCGCCCAGATGTCCGACGGAATCAAGTTGGCGCTGGAGATGATCGGCCGCACGGTCGTCCCCACCCGCACCCTCGCCAAGCTCCAGAACGGCACCAACGGCGACCAGCTCCAGAAGACCGTCAAGCAGACCGAGCAGATCATCACGACCGGCGGCGAGAAGAAACAGGAAGGATAAGTGATGAGTGATGAGTGATGAGTGATGAGTAAAGGCAGCGTGCTTTAACTCATCACTCATCACTCATCACTCATCACTCTAAAAACGATGGACGGACAACAGCGAATTCCCATCCTGAAGGTCGGCCGGGTCTTGATCGTGCCGATTCAGGTGGACATGGACGACCAGACGGTGATGCACCTCCAGGAGCGCATCCTCTCGGAGCTGGAGCGGACGGGCGCGCGCGGGGTGCTCATCGACATCTCGCTGCTGGAGATGGTGGACTCCTTCATCGGGCGCGTGCTCTCGGACATCGCGGCGATGGCGCGCATCATGGACGCGCGCACCGTCGTCGTCGGGATGCAGCCGGCCGTCGCCATCACGCTCGTCGAGCTGGGCCTGGAGCTGCGCGGCGTGGACACGGTCTTGAACGTGGACGAGGGCATCCGGCTCCTGCGGAGCGAGTTCGGCATCGACGAGGACGAGGAGGACGCGGGCCTCGGGGGGGCAGGAGCCTTTGCAGAGCAGGTCAATCGCCCTTGAGTCCGAGCACGACATCGCCGTCGCGCGCGGCGAGGTGCGCACCCTGGCCGCCGGCATAGGGTTCCGCATCATCGACCAGACGCGGCTCGCCACCGTCACCTCGGAGCTGGCGCGCAACGTCGTCAAGTACGCCAAGCGCGGCCGCATGATCGCGCAGCCCCTGGACGCCGCGCAGGGCCGCCCGGGACTGCGCCTCATCTTCGAGGACACAGGCCCCGGCATCCCCGACGTCGGCGCCGCCATGCGCGACGGCTTCTCGACGGGCCGCGGGCTCGGCAAAGGGCTCCCCGGCTCCAAGCGCCTTGTAGATGTCTTCGAGATTGAATCGACGGTCGGCGTCGGCACGCGCGTGACTATCGTCAGATGGCTGTAGGGGACGGGTGCCGGGTGTTAGATGTCAGATGTTAGTGAAACTTTCAGAACTAACATCTGACATCTAACACCCGGCATCTTTTTATGAGGGACATCCACACGCAGGAGATCAAGGAGGAGCCGCAGGTCGGCGCGGCGCGGCGCGGCGTGCGGCGGCTCGCGGCCGCGCTGGGCTTCTCCGAGGATCGCCTGGCGGAGCTGGACATCGTCGTGCAGGAGATCGGCACCAACGCCGTCCGCTACGCGACGGGCGGCGGCTGCCTCCACTGGTCGGAGACCCTGGGCGAGGAGCCGGGGCTCGAGCTGTTCTACTTCGACAAGGGGCCGGGCGTCTACGACCTCGAACGCGCCCTGCGCGACGGCGTCTCCTCGGGCGGGAGTCTGGGGACGGGCTTCGGCGCGATGCGGCGGCTGCTCGACGAGTTCGACGCCTACTCGACCGTCAAGGGCACGACGCGCCGTCTGACGACCGCCCGCCGGACGACCTACGGCACGGCGCTGCTCGGGCGCAAGTGGGTCGAGCCCGCGGCGACCGAGGAGCAGCGCGCCCGCGCCCGCCGCCTGACGCGCCGCATCGGCGTCTGGAGCCGCCCGCGCCCGGGCGAGGAGACGAACGGCGACGCCTACTTCATCAAGGAGCACGACGGCGAGACGCTGCTCGCGGTCGTGGACGGGCTCGGGCACGGCCGCGGCGCGTGCGAGGCGGCGCGGGCCGCGCTCGACACCCTGGAGCAGTGGGAGGGCGAGTCGCTCGACGAGTTGATTCTCTCGACGCACGACGCCCTGCGCTCGACGCGCGGCGCGGTGATGGGCGCGGTCGTGCTCGACCACGCGCGCCGGACTTTCACCTACGCGGGCGTCGGCAACGTCGAGGTGCGCGTGCTCGGCGCGTCCGACCCGGCGCGCCCCATCCCCACCAACGGCACGCTCGGCGCGCGCCTCTCGCAGGTGCGCGTCTGGCCGCACCGCTGGCAGGAGGGCACCACGCTCGTCATCGCCTCGGACGGCATCAGCGCCACCTGGGACGCCGCCGCCTACCCCGGGCTGGCGGCCAAGAGCCCCCAACTCCTCGCCGGAGTGCTGCTCCGCGACTTCTGCCGCAACTCCGACGACGCGACCGTCCTCGTCTACAGATGAAGAGCCGTGAACCGTAAATCGTAAACCGTGACGAGAAGGAAGTCGGCCGCCGCTGCCCGACTTGCCATTCACCTCTCGACTTGGGTTAGACTCGATAGCGACTTTTACTGTTCACGGTTTACGGTTTACGGTTTACGACTTATGCAAGGCATCACCTCGACACGGCTCGGCGACATCTACGTGCGGCGCGAGGCCGACATCGTCAAGGTGCGCGAGCGCGTCCGGCGGCTCGCGCGCGAGATGGGCTTCGACTCGACGACGCAGATTAAGATCACGACGGCCGTCTCGGAGCTGACGCGCAACATCTACGAGTACGCGCGCTCGGGCGCCATCACCCTCTCACTCGCCACGCGCGGCGCGGCCGCCGCCGGCCTGCAAATCACCGCCCGCGACGACGGCCCCGGCATCGACGAGGCCAAGCTCCGCTCCATCATCCGCGGCACGTACCGCTCGACCTCCGGCCTCGGCGTCGGTCTCATCGGCACGCGCCGCCTGATGGACGAGTTCGATATCCAGTCCAAGGAGGGCGAGGGCACGCGCGTCTCGGTCGTCAAGTGGCTCGCGCCCGCCGAGGCCGAAGGGGTCAGGGGGCGCGGCGACTTCCTGCGCGACTTCGTCAACACCGAGGAGGACGACTCGGCGCTCGAAGAGCTGGCGCGGCAGAACCGCGACCTCGTGCAGGTGCTCGGCGAGTTGGAGGAGAAGCGCGAGCAGATGGAGCGGCTCAACACGAAACTCGAAGAGTCGAACCGCGAGCTGAACCAGGCCAACGCCCAGCTGCGCGAGGTCTCCGCGATGAAGGAGGAGTTCCTCGCGCTCACGACGCACGACCTGCGCTCGCCCCTGACGGTCATCAGCGGCGTCATCAACTTCTTCACCTCGGGGCGGCTGGGCGACATGACGGCCGAGCAGAAGAACATGGTCGCCATGATGGAGCGCAACACGCAGAACCTCATCGAGCTGGTCAACGACCTCCTCGACGCCTCGAAGCTCGAATCGGGCACGATGCGGCTCGACCTCTCGACCATCGAGCTGGGCGGGCTCATCGGCGAGCTGCGCCAGCAGATGCAGCCGCTCGCCGCCGAGAAGGAGATCGCGCTCGAAGTGGACGTGCCCGAG
>JAFAVK010000053.1 GCA_019242475.1 Acidobacteriota bacterium
CCGGAACAGGTGGCGTACACGATCTACACGTCGGGCTCGACGGGCCGCCCCAAGGGCGTCCAAGTCCCGCACCGCGCACTCGTCAACTTCCTGGAGACCATGCAAGAGCGCCCCGGCCTCTGTGAGTCCGACGTGCTCCTCGCCGTGACCTCGCTCTCCTTCGACATCGCGGCGCTGGAACTCTACCTCCCGCTGCTGTGCGGCGCCCGCGTCGAGCTGGCCTCCCGCGACGAGTCGGCCGACGCCGCGCTGCTCGCCTCGCGCCTGCGCTCCTCCGGCGCGACCCTCATGCAGGCCACCCCCTCGACCTGGGCCATGCTCCTGGAGTGGGGCTGGCGCGCCGACGGCCTGCGCGCCCTCTGCGGCGGCGAGGCGCTGCCCCGCGAGCTGGCCTCACGGCTCCTCGCCGCCGGGGCCGAGCTCTGGAACATGTACGGCCCGACCGAGACCACCATCTGGTCGGCGGTCGAGCCGATGAAGTCCGGCGACCGCGTCACCATCGGCCGCCCCATCGCCAACACCCAACTCTACGTCGTTGACGAATCATTGAGCCCCGCCCCCGTGGGAGTCTCCGGCGAGCTGCTCATCGGCGGCGACGGGTTGGCGCGCGGCTACCTCAACCGGCCCGGCTTGACTGCGGAGCGCTTCATCCCCGACCCGTTCTCCGGGGAGGCGGGCTCACGGCTCTACCGGACTGGGGACGTGGCGCGTTGGCTGGCGGACGGGCGGGTGGAGTGCCTGGGGCGCAACGACCAGCAGGTGAAGGTGCGCGGCCACCGGATCGAGCTGGGCGAGGTCGAGGCGGCGCTGGAGCGGCACGCCGGTGTGGGGCGCGCGGTGGCGTGTGTGCGTGACGCTCCGGGTGGCGAGCGGCGGCTGGCGGCCTACGTGGTGGCGGCGGCGGGCTGGGGCGAGGCGCCGGGGGCGGCGGAGTTGCGGGCTCACCTGCGGGGGCTGCTGCCGGAGTACATGGTGCCGTCGGCCTTCGTCACGCTCGACGCGCTGCCTTTGACGCCCAACGGCAAGGTGGACAGGAAGGCCCTGCCCGAGGTCGGGGCCGAGCGCGGCGCCGCACAACAGGACTTCATCGCCCCGCGCAACTCCGTGGAGGAGCGCCTCGCGCTCACCTGGGAGGAGGTCTTGAACGTCCGCCCCGTCGGCGTCCGCGACAACTTCTTCGACCTCGGCGGCCACTCTTTGATGGCCTTGCGCGTGGTGGCGAGGATACACGGCGAGTTCGGGCAGGAGTTGCCGCTGGGCGCGCTCTTCGAGGAGCCGACCGTCGAGCGGATGGCGCGGCTGTTGATCCGGCGCGTCGGCTATCGCGCACTTTCGCCGCTGGTCAAGCTCCAGCCCGAAGGCTCGCGGACGCCGCTCTTCTGCGTCCACCCCGTCGGCGGGACGGCCTTCTGCTACATGGATCTGGCGCGACACCTCGGCGACGAGCAGCCGCTTTACGGTTTACAGGCCGTGGAGGAGCCGGGCGCCGAGCCGAGCATTGAGGAGACGGCCCGCCTCTATCTGGCGGCGGTGCGCGAGGTGCAGGCGGAGGGGCCGTATCTTCTGGCCGGCTGGTCGTTCGGCGGGCTGGTGGCGTTCGAGATGGCGCAACAGCTCAGGCGGCGTGGCGAGGAGGTGGCGCTGCTGGCCGTCATCGACGCCAACGCGCCCGTCGAGAAGGACAAGCGCGCTGCCCTGCTCGCAGCCGTCGCCGCGGACGGCGGCGCGCTGACGCCCGGGCGCCTCGAAGATGAAGGCGAAGACCCGGAACTGTTGGCGCGACTCGCGGTCGAGATGGCGGGCATCGGCGGACAGGAGCTGCCGCTCTCGTTCGAAGAGCTGCGCGCGCTCGACTCGCGCGAGGCGCAACTCGAGTACGTGCTTGAAGCGGCGCGGCAGGCCGAGGTGCTGCCGCGCGAGGTCGGGATGGAGCAGGCGCTCTCGCTGGTGCGGAGCTACCGCGCGCGCGTGCGCGCGGCCTGGCGCTACGAACCGCGGCCGTACGACGGCCGCGTGACCCTCTTCCGCGCCGCGGAGGCCGAGCCCGGGTCGGAACCCACGAGCGCCGCGATGGGTTGGGAGGAGCTGACCTCCGCTCCCGTCGAGACCTTTGACGTGCCGGGGGCGCACGCGCGGATGGTGTTTGAGCCCCACGTCTCGGCGCTGGCCGAGGCTCTGCGGAGGTGTCTGGACGGGGCGCAGTTGACGCCGGCCGGGCACTACGGGGAGGACCGCGCGCCGGTCGCGGGCTGAAGGGTGGCAGAATCGCAAGCCCTATTTTGAGGAGAAAGTAAATGTCAGGTCGTTCAACGTCACGCGGGATGCGTGTTTTCACAACCGTTTGGCTCGGGCAGATGATCTCCGCCTTCGGGTCGAACCTCACGGCGTTCGCCATCGGCGTCTGGGTCTACAAGCGGACGGAGTCGGCGACGCTCTTCTCGCTGCTGTCGCTCATCGTGATGCTGCCGGGCCTCCTCATCTCGCCGCTGGCGGGCGCGATAGTTGACCGCTGGGATCGGCGCAAGGTGATGATCATGAGCGACGCGGGCGCGAGCCTCGGGACGCTGGCCGTCGCGCTGCTGCTCTACTTCGACTGCCTCGCCGTCTGGCACGTCGTCATCGCCGTCACGGTCATCTCGGTCTTCGGCACCTTCCAGTGGCCGGCCTTCTCGGCGGCGACCACGCTCCTTGTGCCGAAGGAGCACCTGGGGCGTGCCAGCGGCATGACGCAGCTCGGGCAGGCGGCGGCGACCATCTTCGCGCCGCTCGCCGCGGGGCTGCTCTACGAGGTCATTCACTTGTACGGCATCGTGGCGGTTGACTACGCGACGTTCCTCTTCTCCGTCGTCACGCTGCTCTTCGTGCACTTCCCGCGCCCGGAAGCCTCCGACGAGGGCAAGGAGGCGAAGGGCTCGATCTGGCGCGAGGCGCTGTACGGGTGGGGTTACATCAAGGCGCGGCCCGGCCTGCTCGGCCTGCTCCTCTTCTTCGCCGTCATCAACTTCTCCTCCGGCATGGGCAACGTCATGCTCGGCCCGCTCGTCCTCAGCTTCGCGGGTACCGCGCAGTTGGGGACGATCATCACCGTGCTCGGCTTCGGCATGCTCGGCGGCAGTCTCGCCATGAGCGCGTGGGGCGGGCCGAAGCGGCGCATCCACGGTATACTCCTCTTCGGCATGGTGCAGGGGCTGGCGCTGATGGTCGGCGGCATGAGCGCGAGCGCGCTGGTGGTGGGCGCGGCCGGGTTCCTGCTGGCCTTCGTCACGCCCGTCATCACGGGCAGCAGCCAGGTCATCTGGCAGACCAAGACGCCGCCCGACGTGCAGGGGCGCGTCTTCGCGACGCGCTCGATGTTCGGGCAGCTCTCGATCCCGCTGGCCTACCTGCTCGCCGGCCCGCTCGCCGACAAGGTCTTCCAGCCGTTGCTGAACGGCCCGCTGTCGGGGAACGTCGGGGCCTTCATCGGCACGGGGCAGGGCCGCGGCATCGGCCTGCTCTTCATCTTCGCGGGCTGTCTGCCGCTGCTGGCCGGCCTCGCCGCCTACGCTTCGACGCGCGTCCGCCGCGTCGAGGACGAACTGCCCGACTACGTGGCGGAGGAGAAGAAGACGCCCGCGGCCGAGCCGGAAGCGGCCCCCGTGCTCGCGGCCGAAGAGGTCGCAGTCGGGGCCTGAGCGACCGTGCCGGCGCACGAGTCTTCAAGCGGGCGGCGCGGCGCGGCGCCTCAACAGATCAACTTTCAAACCCTTACAGGAGAGTGTGAAGATGAGCGAAGAGAGGGAAGACACGACCATCTACAAGGTGGTCGTGAACCACGAAGAGCAGTATTCGATCTGGCCGGCCGACCGCGAGAACGCGCTCGGCTGGAACGACGCGGGCAAGCAGGGCACGAAGGCCGAGTGCCTCGCCTACATCGAGGAGGTCTGGACGGACATGCGCCCCTTGAGCCTCCGCAAG
>JAFAVK010000087.1 GCA_019242475.1 Acidobacteriota bacterium
GGGAGCGTTTGACCTCGCATCGCTCTAACGCCGCGTGCGCTTGGCTGGGAGCCTCGCGGGTAAGTCTGTCTCGTCGTCGACTAAATCTTCCATGTGTATGCCCGCCAAACGTGAATACTGTAGAAGGATGAGCAGTGAAGGGTCGCGCTTGCCGGATTCAAACTCGGAGATTTTGCTCTGCGTGGCAAGCCCCTCGATGTCTAACCGCCGCAGAAGCTCTGCCTGAGTCAAGTCGAGGGATAGGCGAATGTGGCGAAGCTTCTCCGCGAGACGTTGCGGCCTGACACGCGGGTTCGTGCCCATCAGGAGTTGCCTCCCGACGGAACGAATGACATCCGGGGCTTGTCTTTATCCCAACTTGAGATAAGATGATGGTTGCGTAATCGTTTCGCCGTGAGTAGGAACCTGCCTTGCTCAACGGCGATGCTCATCTCTCCGAGACTGAGGGTGAGCTAACGCCTCGCATCCGACCCGTTGCCTGAATTTTCAAACAGACCGCGCGCATGATAGCAGAGGGCGCACCGTGTTACACACCGCAATGGCCTCACACCGCATACTCTACGCCGGGGACGATGCGATCCTGCCATGGCTGCTCAGAGCCGGCCTCAAGCGGCTTGATTGCTTCCTAGTGCGCACACCCGTCCCCGGCGCGCGCTCGCTGATACGGAGTGACATTGAATACTCGCTACTGCTTTTTGACAGGACGGCGGAGGGCGCGGGGTTGAAGGCTTACGCCCGCACGCTCAAACACCGCGAGCAGACGCCCGTGATGATGGTTAAAAAGTCGGGAGGCTCAGGCAGGTTGCTCGACACCATCAAGCGGCGACTCCGTACAAGCAGCGTGCGTAACGTCAGGCCGCACACACACACGTTTACCACAGTGCTAACCGGGACGACTGCTTGAATCGCGCGCAGTCGCGTCTGTAAACTGGCCGCCGTTGAGCGTCACGAAGAAAATCAAACGCGCCTTGCGCGGGCGCGTCCCCGTGCGCGCGGCGGTGCTCGAGGCGGGCCGGCGCGCGGTCGTCGCCGTGCGGCTGCGGGGCGAGCGCGCGGCTTCGGCGGACGGGCAGGCGGGCGGCGGACTCGTGCGCGCGCGGCTCGCGCGGGGGTTCGAGCGGAGGAGCGAGGCCGAGCTGCTTGAGCACTTCCGCGGGCGCGAGTCGCCGCGTCTGTTCGAAGGGTTCGAAGAGGAGGGGAGTGCTTATATCTCTTCGAGGAGGGAAGAGTTTGAGGCGGAGGCGAGCGCGGTCGTCGCGCACCGTTGGCCTCTGCTCGGGTACGGCGCGCGCGAGTTGGGCGCGGAGGTGGACTGGCTGCGCGAGCCAGCGTCGGGCGTGCGCTGGCCTCTGGGTTTTCACGGGGACGTGCGGCTCGTGCGCGGCGACGGGTCGGACGTGCGCCTGCTGTGGGAGTTGAACCGGCTCGGGCACCTCCTCACTCTGGGGCGCGCGTACGCGGCGGGCGGAGGCGAAGAGCTGGCCGAAGAGTTCTTCGCGCAGTTAGAGGGCTGGGCCGGGCAGAACCCTCCGGGGCGGGGGCCGAACTGGGCCTGCGCGATGGAGGTCGCGCTGCGCGCCGTCAACCTGCTCGCGGCGTTCCGCCTGTTCAGGCGCTCGCCGGCTTTGAACGTTGAGAGGCTCGCGTCGCTGCTCGCGCTCTTCGAGGCGCACGGGAGGCACGTGCGGCGCAACCTCGAATACTCCTACATCGCGACCAGCAATCATTACCTCTCGGACGTGGCGGGCCTGCTCTGGCTCGGGCTGCTTCTGCCCGAACTGCGCGAGGCCGAAGGGTGGCGCGAGTTCGCCTTGAGGGAGTTGCTGCGCGAGCTTGAACGTCAGGTTCTGCCCGACGGCGTGGACTGGGAGTCTTCGACCAACTACCACCGCTTCGCCGCGGAGATTTTCCTCTACTCGTTCCTGCTCTGCCGCGAGAACGGGTTTGAGGTGGGCGCGCGCGCGTGGGAGCGTGTGCGCTCGATGCTCGAATACGTGCGCGCGTACCTGCGGCCGGACGGGCGCGCGCCGCTGGTCGGCGACGCGGACGGCGGGCAGTTCCTCCCGCTCGTCCGGCGCGGCGCGGACGAGCACGCGTACATGCTCTCGGTCGGCGCCGCCGTCTTCCGGGAGCCGCGCTTCAAGGTGCAGGCGGAGATTCCCGAAGAGGTCTTCTGGTTACTCGGGACGGAAGGCGTCCGCGCGTTCGAAGAGTTGAAGACGGCGGAGGCCGCGACATCTCAGTCGTTCAAACACGCGGGCGTGTGCGTGCTGCGCGAGGGAGACCTTTACCTGCACCTGAACGCGGGCGGCGCGGGGCTGGAGGGGCGGGGCGCGCACGGGCACAACGACGCTTTGAGCGTAGAGGTCTCGGCCTGCGGCGTGAGCTTCATCGCAGACCCGGGCACCTACGTCTACACCTCCGACCCGCGCGCGCGCCACGAGTTCCGCTCGACCGCCTATCATTCGACTGTCGAGGTCGACGGCACGGAGCAGAACACGACGCCCGAGTCCTCGCCCTTCTTCAACGGCGCCGAGGCGCGCCCGCGCCTGCTCTCCTTCGACACGACGGACGAGAGAGACTCTGCCGCCGCGGAACACAGAGGCTACGAACGCCTGCCCGCGGGAGCCGTGAAGCACCGCCGCTCCGTCACGTTCGACAAGCGCGAGCGCTGCTGGCTCGTCGAAGACACGTTGATCGGCGAGGGCACGCACGACTTCCGCTTCGTCTTCCACGCCGCGCCCGGACGTGAAGTGGATGTGCGGGGTAGGACGGTCGAGATTCTTGACGACGCGAAGGGCGCGCGGCTTCTCATCTCTCCGCTCGAAGGGATTGACAGTGTTACGGTCGAGGCGCGCTGGTCTTCGCGCGACTACGGCGCGAAGGGAGAGTCCTCGGCCGCGGTCTGGAAGATTAAGGCCTCCGCTCCGCTCCGCGTGCGCTGGCTGCTCCTGCCCGTCTGCGCTGGCGAAGATTATGTGACCCGGGTACAGTTGTTTACTCGATTGAAGGCGGAGTTGAAGGCTTAAATCATGTGCGGCATCTGCGGGGTCTGGGAGTACGGTTCGGCCGAGGGGCGCGTGGAGGCGCCGCTCGTCGAGTCGATGCGCGACCGCATGCCGCACCGCGGGCCGGACGACGCAGGCGTCGAACTCTTCGACGAAGGACGTCTGGGCCTCGGCTTCCGCCGCCTCTCCATCATCGACCTCTCGCCCGCCGGCCACCAGCCGATGCGCGGCTGCGAGGGCGAGGGCGTCTGGCTCGTCTTCAACGGAGAGATTTACAACCACGCGAAGCTGCGCGAAGGTCTCGAACAGCGCGGCCACGTCTACCGCTCGCGCACGGACAGCGAGACCATCCTCCACCTCTACGAGGAGCGCGGCCTCGACTTCGTCAAAGAGCTCGAAGGCGACTACGCCATCGCCGTCTGGGACGAGGCACGCGACCGCCTCGTGCTCGCGCGCGACCGCGTCGGCGTCAAGCCGCTCTACTACCACGCGGGCGGCGGCCGCCTCGTCTTCGCCTCCGAAATCAAAGCCATCCTCGCGCACACGGAAGTTTCGGCCGAGCTGGACGAGGAGTCGCTCGTCCACTATCTCTCCTTCCTCACGACACCGGCGCCGCGCACGCTCTTCCGAGGCGTCCATAAACTCCCGGCGGGCCACATGCTTGTCTGCGAGCGCAGCGGCGAGCTGAAGAGCATCCGCTACTGGGACGCGCTCCCGCCCGCGGCGCAGACGAACGGCGCAAAGCCGACCCGCGAAGAGGAGTACCGGGAGGAGATTCTCCGGCTGCTGCGCGAGTCGATCAAGAAACGCATGATGTCGGACGTGCCGTTCGGCGTCTTCCTCTCGGGCGGCGTGGACTCTTCGGCCAACGTGGCCTTGATGGCCGAGCAGATGTCGCGACCCGTGGAGACCTTCACCGTCGGCCACAAGGAGCACGAGGAGCTGAACGAGCTCGAGCAGGCGCGCGACATCAGCCGCCGCTTCGGCACGAACCACCACGAAGTCCTGGTGGGAGAGCGCGAGCTGCTCGACTTCCTGCCCGGCCTCGTCTTCCACCAGGACGAGCCCCTGGCCGACCCCGTCTGCGTGCCGCTCTACTACGTCTCGAAACTGGCGCGCGAGTCGGGGACGATTGTGGTGCAGGTCGGCGAGGGCTCGGACGAGCTCTTCAGCGGCTACGACAAGTACGTCAAGTACCTGCGACTCTACGAGCGCTTCTGGCGGCGCGCGGAACAGCTTCCGGCCTTCGCGCGCCGCGCGGCCGGCCGCATCGCACAGCCGCTCGTCGACGCCGCGACGGGCAAGGCCGAGGCGGCGGAGCTGGCGCGACGCTTCGGCGCGGGCGAGTCGCTCTTCTGGGGCGCGGCCGTCGTCTTCGACGAGACGCTCAAGGCCCGTCTGCTCTCGTCCGAGGCCCGCGCGCGCTTCGACGGCCTCTCCTCTTACGAGGTCGTCAGAGAAGACCTGGAGCGCGTCGGGCGCGAGCGGCCCGCGTCCGACTTCCTCGCGCGCATGACGTACCTTGAGCTGAAGCTGCGCCTGCCCGAGCTGCTCCTGATGCGCGTGGACAAGATGACGATGGCGACCTCGGTCGAGGCGCGCGTGCCGTTCTTAGATCATCATCTGGTCGAATACGCGATGGGCGTCCCGCGCGCTCTCAAGGTCGAGGGGAGGAGCGGCAAGCACGTCCTCAAGCGCGCGCTCGAAGAGGTTCTGCCGCGCGACGTGCTCTACCGTCGCAAGCGGGGCTTCGGCGCGCCGGTCGAGGGCTGGTTCCGCGGCCCTTCGGCGTCGGAGCTGGAGTCGCGCGTGATGAACTCGACCTTGCGCCGCCGGGGCCTGCTCGACTACAGGTTCGTCGCGCGCCTCTTCGCAGAGCACCGCCGCGGCGCGCGCGACTGGGGCTTCCACCTCTGGGCGCTCCTCAACCTCTCGCTCTGGTACGAGCGCTGGATCGATTCATCGGGTCATTGATTCATTTGTTCATTGACGATTTGAAGAATGAATCAATGACCCGATGAATCGATGAACAAATCGCCGTAGCGGCGGGCGGCGCTTGTCTGTTTGCGCCGGTTGCGGCGCTGGACGAGCGTGTAGGGCGTGAGCAGCCGGAGGGCGACTTTGGCGAGCGCGGAGGCGGAGGGCGCGCCGGAGAGTCCGCGGCGGAGGTACCTGAGGGCGGCGCGCTTGTCGCCGAGGCGGAGGAGGTCTTCGGCGCCCGCGAAGTTGAGGGCGCGCCGGTAGCGTCCGAGTTGTTCCGGACTCAGTTTGAGGTGGGCGGCGGCGCTCTGCTGCGCTTCGAGCCGCGCCTCGATCATCCAGACGAAGTCGCCGCTGGTGTTCGTGCCGTGGCGGCGCCAGGCCGAGAGCACGCCGGGGTCGAAGGCGAACTCGCCGTCGGCGCTCAGCTTCAGGTAAAGCTCGTAGTCTTCGAGCCGCGCGCGCTCGTTCCAGCCGTGCCGCTCGACCGCGGCGCGACGGTGGAGGACGGTCGGACTCATCGGCGCGTAGGTCTCTTCGAGCAGCATCGCGCGCGCGTCGCCGTCCGCGTAGCGCGCCCAGTCGAGCGTGCAGTCCAACACCTCGCCGCGCCTGTCGATGAGGTACGCGTGGCCGTAGGCGAGCACGGCGCGCGGCCTCTGCTCCAACAGCCCGACGCGCGCTTCGAGGAAGTTGGGCAGCCAGAGGTCGTCCGAGCCGAGGTATGCGAAGTAAGCCCCTTCGGTCTGCTTGAGCCCCTCGTTGAGCGTGGCGCAGAGGCCGCGATTCTCGCGCGCGATCAGCTCGCAGGGGAAGGGGCAGTCCTTCAGCACGTCTTCGATGACGTGCGGCGAGCCGTCGCGCGAGCCGTCGTCGATGACGAGCAGGCGCGCGGGCGCGCGCGTCTGCGCGAAGACCGAGCGCAGCGCCGCCGCCACGTACGGCGCGTGGTTGTAGGAGGGCACGACGACCGCCACGCGCGCATCCTGAGAAGCTTTCTGTCCGTCCTTCGGCATGAGCAAAAAGGTCGTACTGCTTGGCCCCTACCCGCCGCCACACGGCGGGGTCTCGATCTACGTCAAAACCCTCTTCGAACACCTCAAGGCGCGCGGCCTGCGCCTCTGGACGTACGGCGACCGAGAGGTGCGCGGCCCGCAGGTGCGCTTCATGAAGGAGAAGCGGCGCGAACTCGTCCCCCTCATCTTGCGCGAGGGGCGCGGCGCGCGCGTCGCCGACTGCACGCACTTTCTGCTCGAATACCCGAGCGCGCTCGTGCCCGCCTGGTTGACGTTAAAGCGGCTGCTCGGCTTCGAGTGGGTCAAGATTCTGCACGACGGTTCTTTGCCTTCGCGTCACGCCGCGTTCAAGCCCGCGCGGCGCACGCTCTTCCGCCTCGCGGCGGGCGGCGTGACGGAGTTCGTCGTCGTCTCCGAAGAGCTTGCGCGCTGGCTGCGCGAAGAGCTGAGAGTCACACAGCCCGTGTCGGTCGTCAAAAGTCTTCTGCCCGTCGCGCGCGGGGAGGGCGACGGGCTGTCCGCAGAACTCGAAGCCGCGACCGCGGATTATACGCGACGCGCGCGGCGGGTCTGCTCCGTCGGCGCTTTTCTCCCCGAGTACGGCTTCCTGCACGCGGCCCGTGCGGTCGAACGCCTCCGGCGCGAGACGGGCGAGGACGTGGGGCTCCTTCTGCTCGACGGAGACTTCGCCGCGGACGCCGCGTACCGGGAAGAAGTCCTGCGCGGCCGCGGGTGGGTCACGGTCTTAAAGAACGTCGCGCACGCGGACGTGTTCCGGCTCATGCGCCGCTCACACGCGTTCGTGCGCGGCTTCGGGCCGGAGAGCTACGGCCTCTCGCGGGTCGAGGCGATCTGGGCGGGGCTGCCCGTCGTGGCGACGCGCGCGGGCGAGACGCGCGGGATGCTGCTCTACGACTTCGGCGACGTGGACGAACTCGCCCGACAACTCAAGCGCGCCCTCTCCGGCGGGCACGCGCCCGCGACCGCCGAGTGGGCCGACAGGTACACGCGCGAGGCCGAAGAGAACCTGAAGGCAATTACCGCGAAGCTCTTTTGAACAACACGCTCCGCGCAGCGAGCCACGCGCGTTGGAGCGCGAAGGCTGCGACGGCGAAGAGGAGGTAGTGGACGGCGAGCACGTAGCGGTACTCGGTGTGGAGCGCCGACTGCACGCAGAGGAAGTAGAGCGGCACCGAGAGGAGCGCGGCCAACGCACGCCTCTTTCTTTGAAGCACGAGCAGCAAGAGGCCGGCGAGGTAGAGCGGCAGGAAGATCGCCGTGATGAAGAGCTTCTGCACCCCGCGCAGGGCGAGTCCGGGCGCGCGCGCAAAGCCCTCGGAGACCGGCGCGCCCGAGGTCAGCGGCGTCCTCTCCAATCTCAACATAGAGCCCGCGCGCCGCAACATCACGGACGCGAACCAAAAGGGATTCTCCCCGACGACGGCCAGCGCGCGCCGCGTCCGACGGCGGTCGCGCTCGACGCCGTCGGGCGTGAAGAGCGCCGCCGCGTACTCCGGCCGCCCCGCCTCCTCCGCCTCCATCCGCGTCAACCCCGCGTCCGTGTCCGGCAGCCCGAACCTTTGCTCGCCGTCGTAGTCCGCGATGCCTTCGAGCAGCGTCTGCCCCGCGCCCAGGGAGACGGGGATGAAGTGTCCGTAGACGACCGCGTTCCGCAACGTCAACGGCGCGACCGCGAGCAAGGCGCCCGCGACCAGCGCCAGCGCCGCGCGCACCCGCACGCCCTCCCCGAAGAGCAGCGGCACGGCCAGGACCGCCACGAACGGCGCGAGCAGCAGCGCGTTCGCCCTCAGCCAGCAAGACAGGCCGAAGAGCACGCCCGCCCCGAGCGCCTTGAGCACGGGCCGCCCCCCGCGCGCGCGCACGAGCAGCCAGACGGCCGCGAGCAGCGGCAGCACCGCGAGCGTGTCCGGCAGAAGCATCAGGGAGTTCCAGCAGAGCTGCGGCGCGAGCGTTGCGAACGCGCCCGCGACAACGCCGACGCCGAACGTCAGCACCTCCGCCGCGATGAGGAAGACGAGCGCCGCCGCCAGCGCGTCGCACGCGGCCTGAAAAATTTGCGCCGCCGCGTCCGACTCGCCGCAAACCCCGTAGACCGCGGCGAGCACGAAAGGATATCCCGGCGGGTGCCCGAGCAGGTCTGGCTCGCTCGTCGGCGAGCCGGGGTCGTAGAAAGAGGCCGCGCCGTTCTCGCCGAGCAGCCGCGCCATGTGCCTGTAGTTCTCCGTGACCGCGGTCTGAACCTTGTCAGCCTCGAACCGCACGTCGCGCCAGCACAGGAGCCGCACGCCGAACGCCGCCGCGAAGACCAGCGCGAACGCGACGGCCCGCCGCCCCGAGCCTCGACGAAGGCCGGCTCGTGTGTGCTCTTCGGGGACGGGCGTGCGCTGTGCGGGAGACGGCATTCGGACTTTCCGCAAGGGTTCAGGGTCGGCTGTGCGGCTGCTATTATACAAGCCGACGCCGAGACACGCCCTCAGAACTTATCCGCGCGCGGCGGCGTAAAGCGGGCAGTAGTCCGAACGCCGCCGTCGCCACAGGTGAAAGAGATGTTCTGTCCCAAGTGCGGTCAGCAGTCCTCAGACGAGGTTCGTTTCTGCCCGAGGTGCGGGCTCCAGCTCGCGGGGCTCGCCGCCTACGTGGCGGGCAACGAGTACGCGCCGGCCCGGCCCGACCAGTCGCGGCAGGCGGAGCTGACGGCGAAGCGGCTCGGCACGCGCCGCGGGGCCAAGGTGATGTTCATCAGCGTCGTTCTTTTCCCGATCTTCTTCGGGCTCTGCTTCCTCGTGAACGGCCCGGGCCCTCTCTTCATCCCGTTCACGCTCTTCCTGGCGGGGCTCGTGATGCTCGTCTACGCGCGCCTCTTCGGCGACGAGCTGATTCCCGTCCACCACCGCGGCGCTTCGCAGAGAGACCTCGCCGCCGGCTCGGACAGGCCCGCCCTCGGCGCGCCGCAGTTCACCCCCGCGCCGCTCTTCAACCAGCCGCGCGCCGACACCGCCGAAATCTACCAGCCGCCCAGCGTCACCGAGAACACCACGAAGCTGCTCGACAAGGACTCCTGAGACTCGCCCCGCCGGCCGCGCCGCCACATGAGCGCGCCGCCGTCGCGTGCTACTATCGAAGAACCATCTGAGGCGGCGGTTCGCGCGGGCGGGCGTTATGCTGCCTGTTCCCGGCAACCTCATGCGCGACGGAAGGAAGGCGGTCTCTCTTGAATAACATCACACGAATCAGCTTGCTGCTCGTGGCTCTCGCGTCTGCCACTACTCTCTGCTTCGGCCAGGCGAGTAAGCCGGGCGACGAGCCTCCTCCCGCGCCTGCGGTCGAGTACAACCCGGGCGCGTGGAAAGAGTTCACGTCCGCCGGGGGGCGCTTCTCCGTGCTGCTGCCCGGCACGCCGACTGAGAAGATCGAGTCCCACGACTCCCCGGTGGGCAGACTCGAAGTTCACGACTTCTCCTTAAAGACGTTCGCCCAGTACGGCGTCATGTATGTCGAGTACCCGCCGAATGTGGAAGAGGGCGGCGACGCGAAAAGGTTCCTCGACGGCGCGATAAGTGCCGGGTTAAAGGCCGCCGGCGGCACGTTGCTCGAAGAGCAAGAGATCGCGCTCGACGGGCACCCGGGGCGCTACGTCAAAGTGCAGTTGAGCGAAGGGTACGTCATGCGCATCAGGAGCTACCTCGTGAAGAACCGGCTTTATCAAATCGGCATCACGATGAAGGAGGCCGGGGCGCCGAAGGCGATAAGCAGTTTCGACGACGAGACCGCCGCCAGGTTCCTGGGCTCTTTTAAGCTCGTCCCGGGGGTCGCGGAGACGCAACACCCCGTCGTCAGGGATGAAGAGACGACCCTGCCCGATGCGGCGGCCGATGCGGCGCCCGCCGCCCGCGCCGAGGACGAGATGGACAGGCTGCTCAGGAGCTTACGTGAGAAGGGCGAGACGGTTGTCGGCGTCTGCGCCGAGGGCGACAAGTGCCAGCCCATTCCCGACGTGGAGGGGTTCAAAGACGGGGACAAGGTAGTAACCATCAAGGTGATTAACAAGCCGCCCCCCGTGTATCCACCTATCGCCAAGGCCGCGCGCGCGCAGGGGACGGTGAAGGTGCAGGTCGTCGTTGACGAAGAGGGCAAGGTCATCGCCGCCCGGGCGATCGGCGGACACCCTCTGCTACAGGCGGCCGCCGTCAAGGCCGCCCGTGAAGTGCTCTTCTCGCCCGTCCTGCTCGGCACGAAGCCGGTGAAGGTGTCGGGCGTCATCACCTACAACTTCGTTCTCCAATAGTAAGGAGACAGAATGAAAATCCTTTAAACGGCGGGAAGGGCAAAAACTCCAAGAAGTCGCCAATGCTGACGGGTAAATCCTTTGTGTGCTTCGGCGGCGAGGACTGGTGGTATCACCACCCGCACTCGAAGAACCATCTCATGCGCAGGTTCGCGCGGGCGGGGAACCGCGTGGTCTTCGTGAACTCGATCTCGATGGGGCTCCCCAGTCTGGGGAACAAGGACTTGGTGCCGCGCGTCGTGCGGAAGCTGCGCTCGTACGCGAAGCTGGCGCGGACGACGGAGGAGGGCATCACGGTCGTCTCGCCGGCGGCGCTGCCTTTCTACGGGAGCCGCGCGGCGCGCGCGACGAACCGCGCCCTGCTCGCGGCGCAGGTGGGCGCGCTCGCGCGCCGGCGCGGGTTGAAACGTCCTGTCCTCTGGGTCGCCATCCCGACCGCGGCCGAGATGATCGGGCGCCTGGACGAGTCGCTCGTCGTCTACCACGTCTCGGACAAGTACGACGAGAACTCGATGGATCACGCGACCGACCCCGCGACTATCCGCCGCCTGCACGAGCACGCCTTAGACCGCGCCGACCTCATCTTCTACTCGGGGCGGAAGCTTCTGGAAGAGGCCACGCGCGCGCGCGAGCGCTCCCACCTGTTAGAGCAGGCCGTCGATTTCGAGCACTGGTCGAGGGTCGGCGGCGGCGGGCTCGAAGTCGCCGAGGCGGTCGCGCGCATCCCTCGGCCGCGGCTCGGGTACTTCGGCGCGGTCGAGCCGTGGCTGATCGACCAGGAACTGATCAGGCGCGCGGCGGTCGAGCGCCCCGAGTGGCAGTGGGTCTTCATCGGCAACAAGTCGCGCGGGGTGGAGGTCGAGGGTCTGCCTAACACGCACTTCCTGCCGCCCGTCCCCTACGACGAGCTGCCGCGCTACGCGGCCGGGTTTGATGTGTGTGTGCTGCCGTGGGAAACTGAGCGCGCGTTCACGAGCTACGGGTCGGCCATCAAGGTGCGCGAGTACCTCGCCACGGGCAAGCCCGTCGTCATCTCGCCGCTCCCCGAGTACGAGCCGATGCGGGACGTGCTGCGCATCGCGCGCGGCCGCGAAGACTTCCTCCGCCTCGTCGAAGACGCGCTCGCCGAGGACGACCCCGAAGCGCCCCGCAAAAGACAGCGCGCCGTCGAGGGCGGCACCTGGGACGCCCGCGCCGAATGGGTCAGCGGCCTCATCGAAGAGGCGCTGAAGAAGAAACGATGAATGATGAGTGATGAATGATGAATTGAAGGCATCTTGCTTTTAATTCATCATTCATCACTCATCATTCGTCATTCCAAGCATGAAGCAGCTTCTGCAAAATCTAAAAACCGGCGAGGGGGTCGTGGCCGACGTGCCGGCGCCGGTCGTGCAGCCGGGGCGCGTGCTGGTGCGGGCCGCCAGCTCGCTGGTGAGCGCGGGCACCGAGCGCGCCTTCGTCGAGCTGGGGCGCAAGAGCCTTCTGGGGAAGGCGAAGGAGCGGCCCGACCTCGTCGGCAAGGTTTTGGAGAAGGTGAAGAGTGAAGGGTTGCTCAACACCCTCCAGTCGGTGCGCGAGAAGCTGGACGAGTCGCACGCACTCGGCTACAGCGCCGCCGGCGTGGTCGTCGAAGTCGGCGAGGGCGTGACGGAGTTCCGCGCGGGCGACCGCGTGGCGTGCGCGGGCACGGGCTACGCCGCGCACGCCGAGCTGCTGTCGGTGCCGAAGAACCTCTGCGTGCGCCTGCCCGGCGGCGTCGATTTCGAGACGGCGGCGTTCGCCACGCTCGGCGCCATCGCGCTTCAGGGAGTGCGACTCGCCGAGCCGACGCTCGGCGAGTCGGTCGTCGTCATCGGCCTCGGCCTCATCGGACAGCTCGCGGCGCAGTTACTCAGGGCCAACGGCTGCCGCGTCTTCGGCGTTGACCTCGACGCGTCGAAGGTCGAGCTGGCGAAGTCTCTCGGCGCGGACGACGGCTGCGTCGCGGGCGCCGGTGTGAAGCAGGCGGTGGCGAAGTGGTCGCGCGGGCGCGGCGCGGACGCGGTGCTTTTGACGGCCGCGACGCAGTCGGACGAGCCCGTCGAACTCGCGGGCGAAATCTCACGCCTGCGCGGGCGCGTCGTCGCGGTGGGCCTGGTGGGGCTGAACGTGCCGCGCGCGGCCTACTTCCAGCGCGAGCTGACGTTGAAAGTCTCGATGTCCTACGGGCCCGGGCGCTACGACCCCGAGTACGAGGAGCGCGGGCACGACTACCCGCTGCCGTACGTGCGCTGGACGGAGGGGCGCAACCTCGAAGCCTTCCTCGACCTCGCCGCCGCGGGCGCTTTGCAGACCGCGCCGCTCGTCACGCACCGCTTCAAGGTCGAGGAGGCGGCGCGCGCCTACCAACTCATCTCCGGCGACGCGGGCGAGCCCTACCTCGCCGTCCTCATCAACTACGACACCGAGCGCGAGCTTGTGCAACATGTCGAGAACAGAATTTCAAATTTCAAATTTGAAATCTCAAATTCTCAAGTGCGCGTCGGGATGGTGGGCGCGGGCGACTACGCGCGGCGGATGCTTCTGCCGCACCTCAAGGCCGAGGGCGCCGAGTTCGTCTCGATTGCGACGGCGTCGGGCGTGACGGCGCGCGACGTGGGCGGGCGCTACGGCTTCGCGCGCTTCGTCTCGGGCGCGGACGAGGTGTTGGGTGAGGAGGGCGTCAACCTCCTCGTCGTCGCCACGCGCCACGACACGCACGCGGGGCTTGCGCGGCGCGGGTTGGAGCGCGGCCTCGACGTGTTCGTCGAGAAGCCGCTCGCGCTCGACGACGAGGAGCTGGACGCGCTGCTCGAAGCGGCGGGGCGTTCGCGCGGGCGTCTGACGGTCGGCTTCAACCGGCGCTTCTCGCCGCACGCGCGGCAGGCCAAGGAGTTCTTTGCAGACCGCCGCGGGCCGCTCTCGATTCTTTACCGCGTCAACGCGGGGCGCGTGCTGCGCACGCACTGGACGCAGGACGCGCGCGAGGGCGGCGGGCGCGTCCGCGGCGAGGTCTGCCACTTCGTGGATTTCATGCAGCACGTCACCGGCTCGCTCGTGGAGAGGGTCTACGCGGAGGCAGTCACCTCCGACGACCGCGAGGCGGTTGACGACGACTCGCTCTTCGTCACGCTCAAGTTCGCCGACGGGTCGAACGGCACGATTGCATATCTCGCCGAGGGCGACCGCGCGCTCCCCAAAGAGCGCGTCGAGATTTTCGGCGCCGGCCGCGCGTTCGTCGTCGAAGACTTCCGCGCGGCCACGCAGTACGCGGGCGGCCGCGAGACGACCGCGCGCCTGCGCGCGCAGGACAAGGGGCAGCGCGAAGAGGTGCGCGCCGTCTGCGCCGCCCTCCGCCAGGGCGGCCCCGCGCCCATCCCGCTCGCGGAACTTGCCAACACCACGCGCACGACCTTCCGCATCCTCGACTCGCTCCGCAGCGGAGAGCCCGTGAGCGTGACCTGAAACCTATGTGCGGCATCGCCGGACTCATCTCCTTAAATCCTGAACGCCGCGTCGGCGCGATGCTGAAGTCCGTCGAGCACCGCGGGTACGACGACGAGGGCGTGTGGAGTTCCGCGCCCTTTGACGAAGAGGGGCGGCGCGCGTGTCTGGGGCACAGGCGGCTGGCGATCATCGACACGAGCAGCGCGGGGCACCAGCCGATGGCTTCGGCCGACGGGCGCTTCACGGTCACGTTCAACGGGGAGATTTACAACTACCGCGAGCTGCGCCGGAGGCTCGAAGGGCTAGGGCACGAGTTCCGCACCGACGCGGACACGGAGGTCATGCTCGAAGCCTTCGCCGAGTGGGGCGTCGCGGGCGCGCTGCGACACCTCAACGGCATGTTCGCGTTTGCCGTGTGGGACGAGCGTGAGAAGACGCTCACGCTCGCGCGCGACCGGCTCGGCATCAAGCCGCTCTTCTACGCGGAGGTTAAGAATGAAGAGGGCGAGTCCTTCGTCTTCGCCTCGGAGGCGAAGGGCGTGCTCGCCTCGGGGCTGGTCAAGGCGGAGCTTGACCTCGAAGGGCTCAACCAGCAGCTCACCTTCCTCTGGACGCCCGACCCGCACACCCTCTTCAAGGGCATCCGCAGGCTCCCGCCCGCGCACGTCCTGACGTGGCGCGCGGGCGTGACAGACGTGCGCGAGTGGTGGGACGTTTCCTTCGACGAGATCGAGGAAGGGAAGGGCGAAGAGTGGTGGCGCGAGCGCCTGCTTGAGACTTTGGAGCGCGTCGTCGGGATGGAGATGGTGGCCGACGTGCCGCTCGGCTCGTTTCTGTCGGGCGGCGTGGACTCTTCGGTCGTGACGGCGTTGATGGCGAAGCGGGGCGGCGGCCGCCGCGTCTCGACCTACACGGTCGGGATTGAAGAGGACGACCTGCGCTTCGACATCATCCCGAGCGACGTGCCCTGGGCGCGCAAGGTCGGGCAGTTACTTGATGCCGACTACCACGAGACGATGCTGCGGCCCGACGTGGCGACGCTCCTGCCGTTGCTCGTGCGACACCTGGAGATGCCGGTCATCGACATGGCGATTTCGAGTTACCTCGTCTCGCGTGAGGCGCGCGAGACTCTGACGGTGATGCTCTCGGGGATGGGCGGCGACGAGGTCTTCGCGGGCTATCCGCGGCAGGTGGCGATGAGCCTGGCGGGCGCGCTCGACCCTTTGCCGACGGCGCTGCGGCGGCCTGCGATGCGCGCGGTGGCGGGCGCGCTGCCGGGCGGGAGGCCGGGCCGTTTGACCGCGCCGCTCCGCAACGCGAAGAAGTTCGCGAAGAGCGCCGCGCTCGACTTCGAGTCGCGCTACATGGGCTTCGGCACTTACTTCACGGACGAGGCAAAGCAGAGGCTTTACACTGAAGAAACAAGTGAAGGCGTCGGCGCCGCGGACGCGTACTACCTGCACCGGCGTTACTTCGCGCGCTGCAAGCAGGCGGCGCCGCTCAACCGCCTGCTCTACGTTGACATGAAGACGTTCCTGCCGTGCCTCAACCTCGACTACACGGACAGGACTTCGATGGCGGCGACGCTCGAAGTGCGCGTGCCGCTCCTGAATCACGAGCTGGTCGAGCTGGCGGCGCGGATGCCGCCGCGTTTGAAGCTGCGGGGGCTGCGGCGCAAGTACATCTTGAAGAAGGCGGCCGAGGGCCTGCTGCCGCGCGACGTGGTGTGGCGCAGGAAGGCCGGCTTCGGGGCGCCCATCCGCGCGTGGCTGCGCGGGCCGCTGCGGCCGCTGGTGGACGAGCTGCTGTCGGAGGACGTGGTCAAAAGTCGAGGGCTCTTCCGCCCCGAGGAGGTGCGCCGCGTCGTCGAGGCGAACCTCTCGGGGCGTGAAGACTTCAACCTGCAAGTCCTCCAACTGTTGACGCTGGAGATGTGGCAGCGGGAGTTCCTCGACACGTAGATGGAGAAGAAGTCCGCCGAACGTCAAGGTCAAGCGCTGAGTCTCCCGGCCTGGTTCGACGGCCGGGTGGTCGGGCTGGTGCTGGCGTGCAAGGCGCTGCTGTTTTTATACGGCGTGCAGGCGTACGTCGTGTGGAAGAACGAGTGGGTCGGGGCTTTCCACAACTGGCTCGCGATCTGGAACCGGTGGGACGCGCCGCACTACCTCGACATCGCGCGCACGGGCTACGTCCCCGCGGGCGTCGAGTCGCGCTGGATCGTCTTCTTCCCGCTCTACCCTTGGCTGGTGCGCGCGGCCTCCTTCGTGCTGCGCGACGAGCTGGTGGCCGCCCTCTTCGTCTCGGGCGTGGCGTCGGTCGCCGCGGGGCTCCTGCTCTACCGGCTCGCGCGCGCCGACGGCGAGCCGGAGGAGGTCGCGCGCGCCTCGGTCTTCTACCTGCTCGTCTTCCCGACCGCGTACTTCCTGCACATAGGCTACACGGAGAGCCTCTTCCTCGCGCTGGTGCTCGGCGCCTTCCTGGCGGCGCGCGTGCGGAGCTGGCGGGTCGCGGGGCTGCTCGGGGGCTTGGCGGCGATGGCGCGCATCAACGGCGTCGTGCTGCTGCCGGCGCTCGCCTTCGAGGCGTGGGACGACTACAGGGGCGCGGGCCGGCGCGCGCGCGCCGAGTGGCTGTGGCTGCTCCTGCCGGGGGCGGGCCTGGGCGGCTACCTGCTCATCAACTGGTGGGTGTTGGGCGACCCGCGCGCGTTTTTGCAAATACAGGGCGAGCACTGGTTCAAGTCGCCGACGTGGCCGTGGGTCGGCATCCGAGGGGCGTGGAACTCGATCTGGACGCTCGCGCCTTCGGAGGCGTTGATGGTCGGGTGGCAGGAGTTCTTCTTCATCCTGCTCGGGCTCGGGCTGACGGTGTGGGCGTGGCTGCGCCTGCGCGCGTCGTACGCGGTGTGGATGACGTGCAACTGGCTGGTGTGGACGTGCACGAAGTTCGCGCTGAGCGTGCCGCGCTACACGCTCGTGCTCTTCCCGGCCTTCATCCTGCTGGGGCGCCTGCGCGCGTCGCGGCCCGCGTGGGGCGCGGCCGTCGTGGTCTGGTCGCTGCTCATGCTCGGGCTCTTCGCCGCGCGCTTCGCCCAAGGGTACTGGGCGTTCTGAGGACGGAAAGATGAGAAGAATGTTGACGGTCTTAACCATCGCGGCGCTGTTGCTGTCCGTGAAGGCGGCGAACGTCTCGGCACAGGGACGTGAAGGGGCTTCCGAGTCGCCGCGGCCTCTGCGGCCGGTGCACACCTTCTCCATCGTGGCGCGCGACCCGGCGACGGGCGAGATGGGCGTCGCGGTGCAGTCGCACTGGTTCTCGGTCGGGTCGAACGTGGCCTGGGCGGAGGCGGGCGTCGGCGCCGTCGCCACGCAGTCGTTCGTAGACCCCGCGTACGGGCGCGACGGCCTCGCACTGATGCGCGGCGGCGCGAGCGCGGGGGAGGCTTTGCAAACGCTGCTCGCGAAGGACGAGGGGCGCGACGTGCGGCAGGTGGCGATGATCGACGCGCGGGGGCGCGTCGCCGCGCACACCGGCGCGAAGTGCATCGAGGCCGCGGGCGACCACACGGGCGCGAGCTACTCGGTGCAGGCCAACCTGATGTCGAACGCGAACGTCTGGCCCGCGATGGCGCGCGCCTTTGAATCCGCGAAGGGCGATTTGGCCGAGCGGATGCTGGCCGCGCTCGACGCGGCGCAGGCCGCGGGCGGCGACATCCGCGGCCGACAGTCCGCCGCCATCGTCATCGTCAAGGCGGAGTCCACGGGCAAGCCTTGGGCCGACCGCATTTTTGATTTGAGAGTTGACGACAGCCCCGAGCCGCTGAAAGAACTGCGCCGCCTCGTCAGGCTTCAGCGCGCCTACAACCACATGAACGCGGGCGACGCGGCCGTCGAGCGCAAGGACAACGAGGGGGCTTTGCGCGAGTACGGGGCGGCCGAAAGGCTCGTGCCCGACAACGTCGAGATGGTCTACTGGCACGCCGTCGCGCTCGCCAACATGAACCGCGTCGAGGAGGCGCTCCCGCTCTTCCAACGCGTCTTCGCCGCCGACCCCAACTGGCGCACGCTCACCCCGCGCCTCGTCAAGTCGGGCATCCTGCCCGACGACAAGAGACTGCTTGACCGCATCGTCAACGTCGGGCGGCGGGCCGGGAACAAAAAGTAGTCTCCCGCGTGTCTAAGGTTTGAGGAGATGATCAGCACGTCCGGACTGACGAAGTTCTACGAGACACACCCGGCGGTGCGGGAGGTGAGCCTATTCGTGCCGGCGGGCGAGACGTGCGCGCTGGTCGGGCCGAACGGGGCGGGGAAGACGACGCTTTTGAAGATGCTGGCCGGGCTGCTGCGCCCGACGAGCGGCAGGATCGAGGTGGCCGGCGTCGAGGTCGGCGCCGAGCCGAAGCGCCTGCACCGCATCGTCGGCTACGTGCCCGACACCTTCGGCCTCTACGACGACCTGAGCGTCCGACACTTCCTCGAATACTTCGCGCGCGCGCACGAGGTGTCGCGCGCGCAGACGGGGAAGAGGATCGAAGGCGTGCTCGGCCTGACGAACCTCACGTCGAAGCGCGACGCGCAGGTCGGCTCGCTCTCGCGCGGGATGCGGCAGCGCCTGGTCATCGCGAAGACGCTGCTGCACGCGCCGAAGGTGCTGCTGCTGGACGAGCCGGCGTCGGGGCTCGACCCGCACGCGCGCATCGAGCTGCGCGACCTCATCCGGCAGCTCGCCGCGCTCGGGACGACCATCCTCGTCAGCTCGCACATCCTGACGGAGCTGGCCGACTTCAGCACCTCGGTCATCATCATGGAGCGCGGGCGCGTGGCGCGCTCGGGCCGCATCGACGCGCTGGTCGAAGAGCTGGCCGGGGGCACGCCCGTCCGCGCAGAGCTGCTCGCGCCGGAAGGCGCCGCGCGGCTCGCGGAAGATTTAGGCGCGCGCGCGGGCGTGAAAAGTATTAAAGTAGAGGGCGCGACCCTGGACTTTACCTTCACCGGCGGGCGCGCCGAGCTGGCCGCGCTCCACCGCGAACTGGCGGCGGCGCACGACGGTCTGGTCTCCTTCTACGAGCGGCGCCTGACGGTCGAAGACGTCTTCCTCGCGTCAGGCCGGCGCGACGTTTCTTGAAAGTGATGAATGATGAGTGATGAATGATGAATTAAAAGCCGGCTGTCTTTAATTCATCATTCATCACTCATCATTCATCACTTAACAAGTCGGGAGGTGCATTAAGATGGCCTGGAATCCTTCGTTGAGTCTGAACCCCGAGTTCGTGCGGACGTTGCGGACGACGCTGCCGCGGCGGCGCGCGCTCTTCGTCGCGGGGCTGACCGTCGCGCTGCTGGCGGCGGGCGCGTGGCTCGTGTGGAACCAGTCGGCGCCCCCTCTGCCCTACAGGGACGTGCCCTACATGCCCTCCGAGCTGGACGCGTTGTGGGGGCAGCAGGTGAAGAGTTTCGGCTCGGAGTCCTACGGCATCCTGACGGTGCTGCTCTTCGCGCTGCTCTTCGTGCTCGGGCCGGCGCTGGCCGGGCTCTCGTTCGTGCAGGAGCGGCTGCGCGGGACGGCCATTTTCCAGCAGATGAGCCTGCTCTCGCCCTTCCGGCTCGCCTCGGGGAAGTTCTGGGGCGCAGGCGCGCTCGCGTACTTCGTCGCGCTGCTGCTCGTGCCGTGCGCGCTCGCCGCGGCGTGGCTCGGCGGGGTCGGGTTCGAGAAGGTAGCGCGGCTCTACCTCTTCCTTCTGGTCGGCGGGTTCGCGTGGCAGGCGCTCGGGCTCTATGCGTCGGCGGCGCTGTGCGGGGCTTCGGGGCGCGCGCCGCGCGGGGGGCTTCTGGTGGGGCCGCTCGTCGCGGTCGGCGGGGCCGTGACGGCGCTCGCGCTCAACCAGTTCTTCACGGCCGACTACGAGGAGATGGCGCGCAAGCTCGCGGAGTTCGCCGCCGGGAGCGAGAACCTCGGCGAGTGGACTTACAGGGGCTACCAGGCGTTCTGGTGGCACTTCTACGGCGCGCGCGTGCCGGCGTACGCGGTCGTGCTCGGGCTGGTCGGGTTCGTAGGGGTATGGGCGTTCGCGGGGGCGGTCAGGCGCGTGAAGACCTGGCAGTTGATCCCGGTCGGCGCGGCCCCGGCGTGGCTCTTCTTCGGGAGCGCGTGCGCGCTTTTGACGGGGTTGCTCTGGGGGCGCTACCTCGACGACCCGACGCCGGCCCTGCGCCTGGAGGTCTACATGCTCCTGTGCTGGGCGGCCGTGGCGGCGCTGGCGGGCGAGTCGGCGCTGACCCGGAGCCGCCTGCGCGAGTGGTGGAGCGCCGAGCGCGGCCCTCTGGCGCTGCTCCAGCGCTCGGAGATCAAGGCTTCGGTCACGACCATCCTCGCGGCCGCGGGCTTCGCGCTCGCGGGGCTCTTCGCGCTGTGGATGAGCTACCACGTTGAACCGTCGGGCAGCCGCCCGGGGTACGACCTCGGCACGAAGTTCCTGCCGGTCGCGCTCTGCTTCGCGCTGACGCTCGCGGCGACTGTCGGCTTCGTGCAGCTCTGCGCGATGTTCCGCTTCCGGCTCGGCGGCTGGGCGGGGGTGGCGCTGCTCGTCTTCGTCTACGCCTTCGCCGGGGTGGCCGGCGCGCTGCTGAAGGAGCCGGCCAACACGCCCGCGCTCCTCAACCCGCTCGCCTACGCCGTCGCCGTCACCAGGGGCGACTACTACCTCGACAGCGACTACGACTCGCTCCACTGGGAGTACGACCCGGCCGACAAGCGCTACGTCCCCGGCGTCACCTACCCCGACGAGTACAAGCCCCACGCGCGCCCCCGCTCCGACCCCGCCTCCGCCACCGCCCGCGGCCTCGCCGTCGAAGGAGGCTTCGCCCTCCTCTGCCTCGCCCTCGCCACCCTCAAATGGCGCTCCACCCGCCGCGACATGCTCCGCGACCCCGGCGACTAAAGCGAACCCCATTCTTCAAACACCGAGGGCGGAAGGCATTCAACCTTCCGCCCTCGTTTTCCTTATCGCTTTGCCTTCCCTCGCGTAGCACTCACGCGCTGTCAAGCTCCCGCCATATCTTCTCCACATCCCTAGCTCGCAAGTGATATCCCCTCCTCTCAGCCATCTCCTTCGCCGTCTTCCAATGCCCCCGTGCCTTCTCCCTCTCCCCCTCCGCTAGGCACAGCCGCGCGTATTCGAGACAACAATCTACTTGGTGCAACCGCATACCGGCGCGCGTCGCGACGGACATCGCCTCATCTATATCGGCTCGTGCCCGCTCAAACTCTCCCTTAGCGCGCTGCAACTCCGCGCGGGCTAGCAGCCCGCGCGGAAGGTGATGTAACGTCCCCGCGAGCCGCAGACCGTTGATAGCGAGATTGACATAATAGGTGGCTTGGACAAAATGGCCGCTTGCTTCGCGCTGGGCTTGAAGTAGGTAGGCCCGCCCCAAAGAAAGGTGATCTAAGGCGATGCTTAGGAGCCCTAGGTTCTCCTTCGCCCACTTAAGGGTTTGGGTCGCGCGCGATTGTACCTCCTGATATTTCCCCTGGTGTAGCAGTAGGGCGCAATATTGAAAGCCTCGAAGTGAATAAAGGAAGTGAGAGTTGGGCTCTAAGGCATTCTGCATCTCCTCGGCTTCGCGCATGATGGCTTCCGATTCCGACAGCCTACCCACTTGGAAGAGAGCGAAGGCCAATGTCGTCTTTCTGACCATTAGATTAACGTCATCGTTGCTTCTTTCGGCCAGCTCAACACTCCGTTGAGCATATCTCAGTGCCTGCGCTAGGTCGCCGATTATCAAATACAATTCACTAAGATTAGTGGCGATGACGGCAGCTATTTTCCATTCTTCGCGCAAAATAACTGCGTCGAAGCTAGCTTGCATTGTCTGAGCTGCTTCCGGCAGCCGGGCCAGCGCTCGGAGAGCAACGCCAGCTTCGTTGAAAATCCAAGCCCCTGCCATCTCATCAATTGTTGATACGAGTTTCTGCCAAGGTGGATTAAAAAAACTAGTAAGAGCAGCCAGCTCAGCGCCAAACGCCCCGAGCTTTGTAGTGCAAAAATGTTTGTTGCCTCTAAGGGCCCGCCGAAGAAGAATTTCATGCAGTGCTTCTTGGTGTCTGTCTGCCGCACAGCCGTGAGACACTGCTGCGAAAAGGGGCATCATGTCTTCAATAGTGTCGGGAAATTCTTCGGTCGTGTTCCTTAAATGTTCGTAGAGGCGGCTGTTGCCTTCGCGCCAAGCGTCGGGGTGCTGTTGTTTAAGTTGCTCGCCGAAGTGTTCGCGCGCGAGGGGGTGTGCGTCGAGGTCGTCGTCCGGGCGGTGGTGGCTCGCGGGAGCGAGGAGTTTGGCGCGGCGGAGCTTTTCGACGATGCGGAGCCAGTCGGCTTCGGATAGTTGTTGGACGTGGTCGGTGAGGCCGGGGATGGGTGGGGCGGTGCGGAGGGCGGCGAGGGAGGGGGCGTCGGCGGGGCGGTCGAAGAGGCCGAGCATGCGGAGGAGTTCGACCTCGGGGCCGTCGCCGAAGCGTCGCTCGAAGGCGGCGAGCAGGCGGCGGGGGTGCTTGCCCTTCGCTTCGGGGATGTCGAGGTCGGGAATGTCGGCGGCGCGGGAGACGTGGTGGCCGGGGATGTCGTGGAGGTAGACGGCGAGGAGTTGGACGGCGAGGGCGTGTTTGCCGAAGTCGCGCGTCGCCTGTTCGAGTTCGGCGTCGGTGCCGCGCACCCCGCCGACGCGCAGCAGGGCGCGCCCGGCCTCGTCGGAAATCTGTTCGAGGTCTTTGCGCAGAACTGTATTGGGAAACTCGTCGAGGTCGGTCACGGGCTCGCGCGTGGTGATGAGGCACAAGCCCTGAGTGCCGCGGGCGAGGTCGGTCAGCAGCGTGGAGAGCGCGGGGTCTTTGATCTTGCCGCGCTCGTGCGCGTGGGGAGATTGGAGCGGTTCGAGGCCGTCGAGCAGGAGGAGTGTCTTCTCCTTCTGGATGAGGCGCGCGAGGCGCTCGCCCTTGTCCCAGGGCGAGCCGGCGGTCGGTTCGGGGTCGCCGAAGAATTCGAGGGCGTTGTTGATGAAGAGATCGGCGGAGGTGACGCGCTCGTTCGTGCCCTGGCTGTAGAACGACCACGCGTAGACGCGCCGCGCCCCCCGGTAGTTCTCCTCATTCATTTGCTCAAGCCACTTGTTGACGAGCGTCGATTTCCCGACGCCGCCCCACGCCACGAGGCTGACGACGCGCGTACGGCCGGACTCCCAAGCCTCGTCGAGCATCTCCAACTCCGCGCGCCGTCCGAACAACTCCGCGCCGGTCTCGGGCAGACGGGTCGTATCAATCTTCTCCGGCGGCGACCAGACGGGCGGGGGCGGCGCGGGCGGCACGTACGACGGGTTGTCAACAATCCCGAAGACAAGGTCGGCGACTTCGGCGAAGGCCGCGTCCTCGATGTCTCGGAAGTCAACGGCGACACTCTTGCCGTCGCGGGGCAGCATCTGGATCTCTTTAAGCCACCTGAACGCTTTCCAGGTGCAGGGGCGCAGCAGGACGGGGATGAGAATCATGCCATCGTGCTCGCGGCGCTGAAGCAGGTAGGGCACCTCCTCCTCCACGCAGAAGCGCGAGGCCAAGTAGTCGGGTGAAATCAGGCAGAGTGAGACCGCGGCCTGTTCCATCGCCCCTTTGATTTCGGGATACCAAGTGTCGCCGCCGTCAATCTTGCGGTCATCCCACACGGAGATTCGCCCGGCCTGCTCAAGCGCGCGGAGCTGCGGCAAAAGCCTGTCCTTCCACACCTCGTCCTTGTGGCTGTAGCTGATGAAGACCGTCGGGCGGCTTGGTGTGGTCATGACGTGCCTCGTGAAGTCTTGTCGTGACGGCGCGGGGGAAGGATACACGGGCGGGGGCGTGTGGGGAAGGGTTAAGTTTGTGGGGCGCGAGGGGCGGTCGCTTGTGGGGGGCGGGAGCGGCATGGTAATTTCCTGAGTTTCGTGTGGGCGGTGTGGGGCGCGCTGTGCGGGTGGGGTTGGTATCCAGGTGTCGGCGAAGTATTTCATGGCGAACGTGCGGCAGAGTTCGGGCGGGGGGCAGGGTCTGAAGGAGAGGGTGCGTGCCTTCTGGCAGGAGCACCCGTGCGGGACGAAGTTCGCCGACGCGGAGGTCGGCTCGCGCGCCTTCTACGAGGCCGTCGAAGAGCACCGCTACCGGACGGAGTGGCACATCCCGGAGGCCGCGGGGTTCGACCGGGCGAGGGGCCTGCGCGTGCTCGAGATCGGGTGCGGGCTCGGCACGGACGGGGCGCGGTTCGCGCGCGCGGGCGCGCTCTACACGGGCGTCGATCTGACGGAGGCGGCCGTCTCGCTGGCGCGCCGCAGGTTCGAGCTGGAAGGTCTGCCGGGCGAGTTCCGCGTGGCCGACGCCGAAGCGTTGGAGTTCGCGGACGAGAGCTTCGACCTCATCTACTCGCACGGCGTCCTGCACCACACGCCGGACGCGCGCGCGGCCGTCGGCGAGGTGCGCCGGGTGCTACGCCCTGGCGGGCGCGCGGTCGTGATGCTCTACCACCGCGACTCCTACAACTACCGCGTCAACATCGGCGTGCTCCGGCGCTTCGGCGCGCGGCTGCTGCACACCGAGGGCGGACTCCGCCTCGCGCACAGGCTGACGGGCGAGCCGGTCGAGAGCCTGCGCGAGCACGCGGCGCGGCTCAAGGAGGACGCGGCGCAGTACCTCTCGGCGGGTGAGTTCCTGAGCCGCAACACGGACGGGGCCGGCAACCCTCTGACGCGCGTCTACTCGCGGCGCGAGGCGCGCGAGCTGTTCGAGGACTTCGCGCGGGTGGAGTTCGCCGTGCACTTCCTCAACAAGCGCTGGCTCCCCGTCTTCGGCCCGCGCCTCCCGCGCTCCACCGAGGCGCGCCTCGCCTCCCGCTGGGGCTGGCACCTCTGGATATACGCGACGAAAGGAGAGTAGGCGGCAGGCAGATCGCAGTAGGCAGTCGCTCCGCGTTAAGTGAGTTGAAAGATATATTAGAGTCTCGGACAAGACGGTTCTTAACTGCCTACTGCCTACTGCCATCTGCCTACTGATTATGCAGAACGTTCTGGTCACGGGAGGCGCGGGGTTCATCGGGTCGCACCTGGTCGCGCGTTTGCTCGCCGAAGGGCGGTGGCGCGTGACGGTCGTGGACGACTTCAACGACTTCTACGACCCCGCGCTCAAGCGCCGCAACGTCGAGCCGCACCTCGGGCGCGGAGACTTCGCGCTGCGCGAGGCGGACATCCGCGACCGCGCGGCGCTGGGCGAAGTTTTTAAAGGGGCCGGGTTCGACTGCATCGTCCACCTCGCGGCGCGCGCGGGCGTCAGACCCTCGCTCGCCGAGCCCGTGCTCTACACGGAGACGAACATCGACGGCACCGTCAACCTCCTGGAGCTGGCCCGCGCGCACGGCGTGCGGCAGTTCGTCTTCGGCTCCTCCTCCTCCGTCTACGGCGAGAACGAGAAGGTGCCGTTCGCGGAGGACGACCCCATCTTTAAACCCATCTCGCCTTACGCCGCGACGAAGGCGGCGGGCGAACTGCTCTGCCACACCTACTCGCACCTCTTCGGCCTGCGCTGCATCGCCTTGCGCTTCTTCACCGTCTACGGCGCGCGCCAGCGGCCCGACCTCGCCATCCACAAGTTCGCGCGGCTCATCTCCGAAGGCAAGCCGATACCCGTCTTCGGCGACGGCACGACGCGGCGCGACTACACCTACGTGGACGACATCGTCGCGGGCGTACGCGCGGCCTTGGACTACGAGGCGAGCGACTACGAGGTCGTCAACCTCGGCGGCTCGCGCACGGTGAGCTTAAGCGAGCTGATCGCGCTGCTCGAACGCGAGCTGGGCCGCAAGGCCGTCATCGACCGCCAGCCCACGCAGCCCGGCGACGTGCCCCGGACGTACGCCGACGTCTCCAAAGCGCGCCGCCTCCTCGGCTACGACCCGCGGACGCCGATTGAAGAGGGCATCAGGCGTTTCGTCGAATGGTTCAAGGGAAATGATGAATGATGAGTGATGGACGATGAATTGAAAGCGAGTGTCTTTAATTCATCATTCATCACTCATCATTCATCATTCAAAGGATTTGTCTATGAAGCTTTACGACGAGGAAGAGACCGTCATCAGTCCGACGGAAGAGGTGACGGTGGCGGCGACCGTGGCGGAGCCGGGGGCGGCGCCGGAGATTTCGCTGTTCCTGCCGGTGCTCAACGAGGAGCCGAACCTGCGGCCTTTGCACGCGAAGATCGACGAGGCGCTGGCGCACCTCGGGCGCACGGCCGAGATCATCTACGTGGACGACGGCTCGACGGACGGGAGCCTCGAAGTGCTGCGCGAGCTGGCGCGCCGCGACCCGCGCGTGCGGGTCGTCGCGCTGCGCCGCAACTACGGCCAGACCGCCGCGATGGCCGCCGGCATCGACGCCGCCCGCGGCAAGGTCTTGATCCCGATGGACGCCGACTTGCAGAACGACCCGGCCGACATCGCGCGCCTGCTCGACAAGCTGGACGAGGGCTTCGACGTGGTCTCGGGCTGGCGCAAGGAGCGGCAGGACAAGATGGTCTCGCGCAAGATTCCGTCGATGGTCGCCAACCGCATCATCTCCTTCATCGGCGGCGTCCGCCTCCACGACTACGGCTGCTCCCTGAAGGCTTACCGCCGCGAGTTCCTCAAGGAGGTCAAGCTCTACGGCGAGATGCACCGCTTCATCCCCATCTACGCGAGTTGGGTCGGCGCGCGCGTGACGGAGATTCCCGTGCGCCACCACCCGCGCACGATGGGCCAGTCGAAGTACGGGCTCTCCCGCACCTTCAAGGTGATGCTCGACCTGATGACGATCAAGTTCATGGCCTCGTACCACACGAAACCCATCTACGTCTTCGGCCTCTTCGGCTTCTCCTCCTTCATCATCTCGGCCGTCGCCTTCCTCTGGGCGCTCCTCCGCAAGCTCGGCGGCGAGTCGTTCATCCGCAACCCGCTCTTCACCATCACCATCGTCATGTTCGCCGTCGGCGTCCAGTTCATCCTCATGGGGCTTTTGGCCGAGATGCTCGTGCGCACCTACCACGAGTCGCAGGCCAAGACCATCTACGCCGTCCGCGAGCGCCTCGGCTTCCGCGACGAAGAGTAGTTTAAGAGCCGGACGGCAAAAATTTTCGCGCGCGCCGCCAACCCGACGGCGCGCGTTCGTGTCTCAGCTTAAAAGCTTCGGCGGCGGAGGCACACGATGAGAAGGTTTCTGGTCTGCGCGGCGCTCCTGTGGCTCGCGGCCGCGCGCGCGGCGGGGCAGGGGGGCTCGGTCGAGGAGTCGCGGCCGGGCGCGCTCCCTTCGTTCGTGCGGCTGGGCGACGCGGGGGCCGAGGCGCGTCGGCTCTTGCAGTCGGGCGAGAACCGGGAGCGCGCGTGGGGCGCTTACCTCACTGGATTGCACGGCCTTGAGTCGGAGGCGCCGCGGCTCGTCGAGCTGCTCGCAGACCCGGCCCTCGCGGGCGGCGGTTGGGAGGCCGCGCTCGTCCGCCAGGCGGCGCTCGACGCGCTGATACGGCTCGACGCGAAAGTCCCGGCCGAGAAACTGCTGCCGCTCTACGCGTCTGCGCCCGACGAGGTCATCATCCTGCTCGCGCGCGAGCCGCAGGAGAACCAGCCGGCGCTCCTCTCGCTCTTCGACGACGCCACCCCGACCGCGCACTGGCTCGCCGTCGGCAACCTGCTCGCGGAGACGCGCGCCCCAGGGTTCGCCGCGCGCCTCCTGGCCGGTCTGAAGATAGAGGCCCGCGTCTACGTCTACGACCGCGAGGGCGACCGCGGCTACGGCGGCGGCTGCGGCGGCTGCGGCGGCGGTTACGACAACGCCGGGCCGTGGGGTGAATACCCGCCGATCTTCTACTACTTCCTGACGACTTCGAACGCGCGCGGCGCGGTCGTGGCCGCGCCGGGGCGCCACACGGTCTATTACGAGCGGACGACCTCGCCCGCGCGCGGCTGCGGCGTGAGGGGCTGCGGCCCGTCGAAAGACCAGTACCGCGTCGGGTACGTCGCAGACCTTCTGGGGACGAGCGAAGAGGAGTTGAAGCTTGAGGCGAAACCCTTCCGCGAGGTCATCTGCAAAGACGCGCGACAGTGTCGTCGCGCGCTCCTGGCCCTGCGTGACGAGTTCGCCCGCGCCCACGCCGAGGCGGTCGGGCGTCTGCTCGAAGCCGGCCTGCTCGACGCGGCCGAGGCCGCGGACTTGAAGCCGGACACCACGCTCCGCCTCTACGACTCGCGCGAGCGTTTGACCTTCCCGCTGCCCTCCAAACTCAAGGGCGTGAAGGTCGAGGTCTACGGCGACGACCCGGAGCCGCCGGCCGCGCCTAAGTCCTCTGAAGCTTCGCCCGACGCCCCGCGTTAAGTCACGCGTTCGCACGCGCCGGCCGCCCTGTTGTATCTTGGCGGCGATGGGGTCGGAGCTTGAGCGCGCCTACGAAGAGTTGCGCGCGTGGTGCCGCGAGCGCGGCCACGCGGGGCACGACCCCTTCGACGCGCTCAACAGCCGCCTCTTTCAACTCACGCCCCTCAAGCATTCGCGCCTCGCGCGGCTCGCCTGGACGCAAGCCTTCAAACGCTCGCCCTTCAACCTGCGCCCGCTCGCGCTCGTCCCCGCGGGGAGGAACGCGAAGGGCACGGCCCTCTTCGCGCTCGCCGCGCTCTCGCGCCTGCGCGCGACGGGCGTGGAAGAGCACAAGCGTGAGGCGCGCGAGCTGCTCGGAGACCTCCTCGCCGCGCGCGCGGAGACGGGCGGCGCGGCGTGGGGCTACAACTTCGACTGGCAGGGGCGCGCCTTCTACGCGCCAAAGGGGACGCCGACCGTCGTGCCCACGGCCTTCGCCGTCCGCGCGCTCGTCGAAGCGACCCGAACGCTCGACACGCCCGGCGAGGAGGGCACGGTCTCCGAAGGCGTCTGGCCCTACCTGACGGCGGCGACCGCCGCCTGCCGCTTCATCCTCGAACAACTCAACCGCTCGGACGAGACGGACGAAGAGGTCTGCTTCAGCTACACGCCGCTCGACCGCACGCGCGTCTTCAACGCCTCGCTGCTCGCGGGCGAGGCGCTGGCCGCCGCGGGCTCCGTGACGGGGCCGAAGACGTGGCCCGACTACGCCCTGCGCGCCGCGCGCTACGTCGTGCGCCGACAGCGCGCGGACGGCTCCTGGGCCTACGGCGCCGACTCCTACCAGAGCTGGGCCGACAACTTCCACACGGCCTTCGTGCTCACCTCGCTCGTGAGGATACTGCGCGACTGCGCGCCGCAGCTCGAAGAGGACGACGCGACGCGCGCCGAGATTGAAACGGCCGTCGGCCGCGGCTACCGCTTCTGGCGCGAGGGCTTCTTTCTTGCGGACGGCTGGCCGAAATACTACCATCGCACGGCGCACCCGGCCGACGCACACTCCGCCGGCGCCGCCCTCGTCGCGCTCGCGGAGCTGAGAGAGAGGGAGCCGGACGCCGCGGAACTCGCGCAGAGAGTCGCCGCCTGGACGTTGCGCGAGCTGCGCGACCCGCGCGGCTTCTTCTACTACCAGAAGCGGCGCCTCCGCACCGTGCGCACGCCCTACATGCGCTGGTCGCAGGCGTGGATGGCTTACGGGCTGGCGAGACTTCTCGAAGTGATGAGTGATGAGTGATGAATTAAGAACAGGCCACGTCGCCGTAGTCATCATTCATCATTCATCGCTCATCATTCTCCCCTGATGCTCATCTGGATCGACCTTGCGAACTCGCCGCACGTGCCTTTCTTCCGCGCGCTGGCCGGGGAGTTCAGGGCGCGCGGGCACGAGGTCTCGGTGACGGCGAGGGAGTTCGCGCAGACGGTCGAGCTGGCCGAGGCCGCGGGGCTGCAACCCGAGGTCGTGGGCGGGCACGGCGGCGGGAAGTTGTCGGGGAAGGCAGGAAATCTTTTGGGCCGCGCGTGGGCTCTGGCGCGCTGGGCGCGCGGGAAGCGTTTCGGGCTCGCCGTCAGTCACAACTCGTACTCGCAGGTGTTGGCGGCGCGCGCGCTGGGGCTGCGCGTCGTGACCTCGATGGACTACGAGCACCAGCCCGCGAACCACCTCGCGTTCCGCCTGGCGTCGCGCGTGGTCGTGCCGGAGTCGTTCCCCGAAGAGGCGCTCAGGCGCTTCGGCGCGGGGCGTCGGAGGGTCAGGCGCTACGGCGGGATTAAGGAGGACGTTTACCTCGCAGACTTCGAGCCCGACCCGGACTTCGCGGGGCTGTTGACAGAGAAGTTCGGGATTGACGTTGGTCGTGACACGCTGGTCGTCGTCCGTCCGCCCGCGCGCGAGGCGCTCTACCACCGCTTCGAGAACGAGCTGTTCGGCGAACTCCTCGCGCGGCTGCTGGCATCACCTAACGTCAAGGTCGTCCTGCTCGCGCGCTCCGACGCACAGCGCGCGGAGATCGTCTCGCGCTTTCACGCGGACAACCTCTTCGCCCCGCGCGGGGCGCTCGACGGCGCGAACCTCGTCGCCGCCGCAGACCTCTTGGTGAGCGCGGGCGGCACGATGAACCGCGAGGCCGCCGCGCTCGGCGTCCCCGCCGCGACCGTCTACGCGGGGCGTTGGGCCGCCCTCGACGAACAGCTCGTCCGCGAAGGCCGCCTCAAGCGCGTCAGTTCGCGCGCAGACCTCGACGGCCTGCGCGTCGAGAAGAAGGGCGCGACACACGCGCGGCGCAGGTCGGGCGTGCGCGCGGAGGTGGCCCGTTTGATTCTTGAATGATGAGAGCAGAGCGTACGGAGAGCAGAACTTTAACGGCGAAGGTGCCGCGCGCGGCGGCGCGGGCGCCGGGGTGGGTCGTGCCCGCGGTGAAGGCGGCGCTGTTGTTGACGGACGCGGCGCTGGCCGCCGCGTGCTTCTGCGCCGCGTACGCGGTGCGCGAGGGGGGCGGGCTGCTCAAGGGCTTCAGCCTCGCGCGCGGGTTCGCGTGGGAGCGGCAGTTCGAGCCTTACGCCTCTCTGCTCTGGTTCGTCGTGCTGGTGCGGCTCGTGTCGAACGTCTATTACGACCTCTACCGCCTGCGCGGCGAGTTCTCGTACCTCGACGAGTGCGTGCGCGTCTTCCGCGCGTCGGCCGTCGGCTCGCTGCTCATCGTGGCGTGGGCGTTCCTCTACCGCGGCGGGTTCGAGTTCCGCGCCTTCTCCTACGCCCGCGGCGTCTTCGTCCTTGACTTCCTGCTCGCGCTCGCGGCCTACGCGGCGTTAAGACTCGCGACGCGCGCCGCGCAGAGCGCAGTCCGCAGGCGCGAGGTGAACCTCATCCCGACGCTCGTCGTCGGCCGCGGCGCCGAGGCCGCCCTCTGCGTGCGCGAGATGCGCGCGCGGCGCGAGCTGGGCTACAGGGTCATCGGCGTGGTCGAGACGGAGCCGGGTAAAGACGCGGCGCCGGGCGAACTGTTCGAGGGCGTGCCCGTCGTCGCGGACGTGGCGGGGCTGCCCGAGGCGATACGCGAGACGGGCGCGAACGAGGTCATCATCACCGACCCGACGCTCCCGGGCGACATGCTCTTCGAGGTGATGATGCGCGTGGGGCGGCGCGGCGTCGAGTTCCGCGTCGCGCCCTCGCTCTTCAACTGTCTGCCGCGGAAGACCGAGGTCGAACAGATCGGCGTGCTGCCCGTCATCACGCTCTTCCGCGAGCCGCTCGGCCAGGGCGCGCGCGTCGTCAAGCGCGCCTTCGACGTGTTGGTCGCCGCGCTCGCGCTCGTCCTGCTCTCGCCGCTGTGGCTCCTGATGGCCCTGCTCATCAAGCTCGACTCGAAGGGGCCGGTGCTCTACCGGCAGGAGCGCGTCGGGATGGACGGGCGCATCTTCCTCTTCCTCAAGTTCCGCACGATGCGGACGGGGGCGGACGACCGCGTCCACCGCGAGTACCAGCGCCGCTACATCGAGCGGCGCCCCGAGACGAACCTCGGCGACAGCCAGCGCCCCGTCTACAAGCTGCACGACGACCCGCGCGTGACGCGGACGGGGCGCTGGCTGCGGCGCACGAGCCTGGACGAGCTGCCGCAGCTTTTGAACGTCCTGCGCGGCGACATGAGCCTGGTCGGGCCGCGCCCGCCGATTCCTTACGAGGTGGAGGCGTACGCGCTCTGGCACCGCAAGCGGCTCGACATGAAGCCGGGGATGACGGGGCTCTGGCAGGTCTCGGGCCGCAACCGGCTCTCGTTCGACGAGATGGTCAGGCTCGACCTCTTCTACATCGAGAACTGGTCGCTCTGGCTCGACCTCAAAATCATGCTCCGCACGCTCCCGGTGCTTCTGCGTGGGGACGCGTACTAGATGACGGATGGGGAGACGGGGAGACGGGGTGACGGGGCGAAGGTGACAGAGGGCATCGCGGCGTCTCCCGTCACCCCGTCACCCCGTCACCCCGTCACCCCGTCTTTGCTCCTTGAGCGCGCGACGGTCGCGTGCCTCTTCCTGTACGCGGCGGCCGCGCCGCACTCGATTGCGGGGGCGCAGACGGCGTGGCTGTTGGCGATGCTCTTTTGGGTGCTGCGGCTGTGCGTGAGGCCGCGCCCCGCGCTCTTCCGCACGCCGGTTGACCCTTGGCTCTTCGGCTTCTTCGTCCTCACTTTCCTGACCGCGCTCACCTCCTACAACCCGGAGGTCTCCATCGGCAAGCTGCGCGCGGCGAGCCTCTTTACGGTCGTCTACGTCGTGTCGCAGAACGTGCGGAGCCCGCGCGTGCTGCGGGCGCTCGCGCTCACGCTCGTCGTCTCGTGCGCGCTCGGGCTCGTGCACACGTTCGCTACTTACGCGCGCGGCCGCGGCGTGAAGTTGCAGGCGCTGGCGGCCGACAGCCCCCTGCGCGCCGTCGGCTTCGTCGAGGGCGACACGATCCTCTCGGTGGACGGCGTCGAGGTGCAGAGCCCCTCGGAGGTAGTTGCAAAGATAGAGACGGAGCGGCCCGCGCCGCGCGAGCGCGCGCTGCGCTTCCCCGACGGGAAGGTCTCGTGCCGTTGGGACGAGCGGACGGCGTGCGTGCGCGTCTACCGCGCCGAGGCGCTGCCCGACGCGAACGTCGTGCGCGCGGGGCTGCCGCCGGGCGCGACTGCGGAGGCGCGGCTCGGCATCCTCGACTGGTCGAAGGGGCGCGACGAGCGCGTGAGCGGCTTCTACGGCCAGTACCAGACCTACGCGGAGGTCTTGCAGCTCGTCACGTCGCTCGCCCTCGGGCTGCTGCTCAGCCTGCGGCGCAAGTTGAGTTTGAAGGGGCTGCTGTTGGGAGTCGCGTTGGCGGGCCTCGTGCTGGCGCTCATCCTCACGGTGACGCGCGCTTCGTGGGCGGGGCTGCTCGCGTCGGCCTTCACCATCGCGCTCGTCGGGGCGAGCCGGCGGACGCTTCTGTGGACGGCGGCGCTCGCGCTGCCGCTCGCGGTCGCGGGGCTTCTCGTGCTACAGCAGAAGCGGCAGGTCGGCTTCATCGACCCGACGGAGGGCTCGACCTCCTGGCGGCTCATGGTCTGGCGCGAGGGCGCGCGCATTCTGGTCAGCAAGCCGCGCCACCTGCTCGTCGGTACGGGGATGGACTCCTTGAAGCGGCGCTGGCGCGAGTGGGGCATGTTCGACCAGGGGCGGCAGCCGTGGGGACACCTCCACTCGACGCCCTTGCAGATCGCCTTCGAGCGGGGCGTGCCGGCGCTGCTGGTCTGGGCGGCTTGGCTCTTCGTCTACGGGCGGATGCTCTGGCGGCTGGCCCGGGGCGACTTAAAAGACGATTGGATCGAGCGCGGGCTGGCGCTCGGGGCTTTGGGCGGGCTCGTCGGTTTCGTCTCGGCCGGGCTCGTGCACTACAACTTCGGCGACTCCGAGGTCGTCATGGTCTTCTACCTCATCATGGGCCTCGCCCTGGCGGCCGAACGGCTGAACCGCGAGCCCGGCGCGCGCGTATACAAAGCGGGTTAGAGGAAGGGAACGAAGATGAAGAAACTTGCCGGGCTGCTCGCCTTCGCCGTCGCGCTCGTCGGCGCGATCCTGCTGACGCAGTACTACACGCACCGTTACGCGCCGCCGTCGCCGGCGCCCCCGCCGGCCGCGCCGGCGCCTCCGCCCGCGACCGGCACGGGCTTGGCGACGCTGCCGCCGTCCTCATCGACCTACACGGACGCGCGCGGCAACGCGCCCGTCACCTTCAAGGTGCAGCTCGCGTCGCTCGACCCCGCGACGGGGAAGGGGCGACTGACGCTCGCGCTCGCGGGCGACCCGGCGCGGCCTGCGCCTGCGAGCGTGTGGGTCTGGGCCTACTTCTTCAGCCCCGATGCGCCGGGGCGTTACTGCGCGGGCGACCCCGTCGAGCTGCGCCAGCCCTTCGCCTCCGGCCTGACCCGCGCCGAGGCCAAGGTCGAGCTGACGGCCAAAAGCTGCCCCGCGCCCAAGAGCCCTTCCTCCACCTACTACACCCGCGTCAACGTCTCGACCGAGTCGGCCTTCGCCGCGCGCCTCACCGAGCAGCGCATCAGCTACGACGTGTCGCAGGCTGCGCCCGTCGTCGTGGAGGGGAAGAAGTAGGCCGCTGGCAGTAGGCAGTTGAAGCAAAAAACAGGAAGGTCGGAGGCGGCGAGTCGTCAATCTTGCCGCCTCCGACCTTTTTGAGCCTCTTTCTCTTCCGTCCGACTGCCTACTTATTTTCCTTCGCAAGTCCTCCGCCGGGGCCGCGTTCAGAGGTTGTCAGCGGCAGAAATCAGGTTAGGACGGAGGAATCGTATGGGTCACGAAGAACGACGGACGGCGCGGGGGGCGCGTCCACTCTCTCTGTTGCTTCTCGCGGCGCTGCTCGCCTCCGCTTGCAGCAAGGGTGAAAACGTCAACTCGCCCGCGGTGAACCAACCCGCGGCGCCGGTCGCGGTCGAGGTCGCCAGGCAGGCCGGCACCGCGGCGAACGCGAACACGGACGCCAATTCGGCCCAGTACAACGGCGTCCTCGCCGAGCCGCGGGAGGAGAAAGGCGCCGCCGGCGAGTCGTACGCGAAGATCGACGAGAACCCCTTCCTCGAAGCGTCGCGCGCGCCGCTCTCGACCTTCTCCATCGACGTGGACACGGCCTCCTACAGCAACACGCGCCGCTTCCTCAACGAAGGCCGCCTGCCGCCGCGCGACGCCGTCCGCATCGAGGAGCTGGTCAACTACTTCAACTACGACTACCCGCAGCCCGACGGCCAGACGCCCTTCTCGGTCACGGCCGAGGTCGCCGACTGTCCCTGGAACACGCAGCACAAGCTCGTCCAGATCGGCCTTCAGGGCAAGAAGGTGGCGCAGGAGCAGTTGCCGCCCGCCAACCTCGTCTTCCTCATCGACGTGTCGGGCTCGATGGACGAGCCGAACAAGCTCCCGCTCGTCAAGTCTTCCCTGCGCACGCTCGCCAACCAGCTGACCGCGCGCGACCGCGTCGCCGTCGTCGTCTACGCCGGCGCGAGCGGACTCGTCCTGCCCTCGACGCCCGGCGACCAGCGCGGAGAGATTCTCTCGGCCGTCGAGCGCCTTCAGGCCGGCGGCTCGACCAACGGCGGCTCCGGCATCCAGCTGGCCTACCGCGTCGCCGAGCAGAACTTCATCAAGGGCGGCACGAACCGCGTCATCCTCGCCACCGACGGCGACTTCAACGTCGGCCTGACGGGCGACGACGAACTCGTGAAGTTGATCGAAGCGAAGCGGCGCGGCGGCGTCTTCCTCTCCGTGCTCGGCTTCGGCACGGGCAACCTCAACGACTCGATGATGGAGAAGCTGGCCGACAAGGGGAACGGCAACTACGCATACATCGACACCGAGTCGGAGGCGCGCAAGGCGCTCGGCGAGCAGGTCGCGGGCACGCTCGCCACCATCGCCAAGGACGTGAAGATTCAGGTCGAGTTCAACCCGCGCCTCGTCGCGGGCTACCGCCTCATCGGCTACGAGAACCGCCTGCTCGCGGATAAAGATTTTAACGACGACACGAAGGACGCGGGCGAGATCGGGGCCGGCCACACGGTGACGGCGCTCTACGAGGTCGTCCCCGCGGGGCAGAAGGTCGAGAACCCGGGCGTGGACGAGTTGAAGTACAGCCGCCCGGCCGAGGCCACGCAGAACGCGAACACGTCGGAGCTGCTGACCGTGAAGCTGCGCTACAAGGAGCCCGAGGGGGACACGAGCCGCCCGCTCAACGTCGGCGTGGCCGACCGCCAGGCGAGCTACCGCAACGCCTCGGACAACTTCAAGTTCGCCGCCGCGGTCGCCGAGTTCGGCCTGCTCCTGCGCGACTCGCGCTACAAGGGCCAGTCGTCCTACTCGAACGCGGCCGAGCTGGCGCGCGCCTCCGCGGGCGCGGACTTGAGCGGCCGCCGCTCCGAGTTCGTCAACCTCGTCGAGACGGCCGGCAGGCTAGCGCCCCGCGAGACCGCCGCGCGTTAAAGCGGGGTTCACTCGGACGGGACTTAAAGCCGGGAGCGCGGGCATCCCTGCCCGCCAAAGCGTGCGGAAGCACGCTTAGCAGAGAACCGCCACCACTCAACCTTGAGTGGTGGCGGTTCTTCGCATTCGCGCTGTCGCGCTCATGGCGGGCAGGGATGCCCGCGCTCCCGGCTTAGCTCCCGGCTTAGCTCCCGGCTTAGTCACATCCATCCGCACGCCGCCCTTTGAGCCCTACTCGTCTTCCGTGCCCTCCCCCGAGCCCTTCTTCGACTTGCGCTGCGGCTTCTTGTACTCCGAAGGCTTCTTGCGGCCGACGGCCTGCGCCTGGTTCGAGTCCCTGCCGAACTGCGCCGTCACCTGATCCCTCGCGCCGAGCATCAGGCCGTGAAAGTTCAACTGCTTCTCGACGACCTTATCGCGCGCGGCCTTCGCCGCCGCGTCCGCCTGCGCCTCCGCCGTCCGCGCGGCCTGCAACTCCTGATAAGCCTGCTCGATGGCGGCCACCGTGTAATCGGAGTTCGCGGGCGCGTAGTCGGCGACCACCTTCAAAGCCGCGTAATCGTCCTCGTCCTTCGCGAGATGCTGGGGCGCGATGCGTCTCGACCGGTTAGCCATTTTCCTGCTCCTTTACGTGAGAAATACAGAGGTCTCCGCGAGGCGGCCCGCACGAGGTTTCCGACCCGGGTAATTGTAACAACAAACTTCGCCGTCCTCACAACTCACTTGTCAGCCCTGACAAGTGAGTTGTCAGCCCTGACAAGTGAGTTGTGAGGGCTGACAAGTGAGTTGTCAGCCCTCACAAGTGACTTGTCAGCCCTGACAAGTGAGTTGTCAGCCCTCACAAGTGACTTGTCAGCCCTGACAAGTGACTTGTCAGCCCTGACAAGTGAGTTGTCAGCCCTGACAAGTCACTTGTCAGCCCTCACAACTCACTTGTCAGCCCTCACAACTCACTTGTCAGCTCTCACAACTCAGTTGTCAGCTCTCACAACTCAGTTGTCAGCCCTCACAACTCAGTTGTGAGGGCTGACAACTCACTTGTGACGCCTCACAAGAACGTTACACCGCCCCGCAACGCCATTCCTTTGAGACAGAATTAACCGCGGGGGCACGGGGGCACGGCTTCTTGAGCTGTCTCTTCTAGGCCGTGCCCCTGTACTTAAACGCCCTCCGCCCCTCCCGCGAGAGTGAATAGACCGCGGACGCATACTTCGTTTCGTTGACTTCCAGCCGCCGCGGAGACTGTTCGAGTCTCCCGCGGGGAAGCCCCTTTCCTTGACACCATTTACCGACGCCGTTATCATCCTTGTTTTCGGCTGGGGCTGGCCGGGCCGTCTGTATAGTTATGTTCGAGTCTTTATCCGACAAGCTGAAGCGCGCGCTGAAGAACCTGCGCGGCGAGGGCGTGCTCACGCCGGAGCACGTGGACGCCGCCCTGCGCGAAATCCGTCTGGCGCTCCTCGAAGCGGACGTAAATTACAAGGTCGCCAAGGACTTCATCGCGTCGGTCAAGGAGAAGGCCGAGGGGCAGCAGGTCTGGCAGGAGCTGAAGCCCTCGGAGCAGGTCGTCAAGATTGTTTTTGACGAGCTGGTCGAGCTGCTCGGCGGCACCTCCTCGCGCCTCGTCTTCACGAAGACGAGCCCGAACGTCGTCATGATCGTCGGCCTGCAAGGCTCGGGCAAGACGACCTCGACGGGCAAGATCGCGATGTGGCTGGCGAAGAACCAGCAGCGCAAGCCGCTCTTAGTCTCCACGGACGTGAACCGCCCGGCCGCGCGCCAGCAGCTCGCCGTCATCGCCAAGGCGACGGGCCAGTCCATCTTCGAAAAGCCCGAGTCGAACGACCCCGTCGAGCTGGCCCGCGAGGCTTTCAAGCACGCGCAGCAGACCGGCTACGACACGCTCCTCATCGACACCGCCGGCCGCCTCCACATCGACGACGAGCTGATGGAAGAACTCGTCAAGATTAAGGCCGACACGCGCCCCGTCGAAATCCTCTTCGTCGCCGACGCGATGACCGGCCAGGACGCCGTGCGTTCGGCCGAGGAGTTCCACCGCCGCGTCGGCATCACCGGCGTCGTGCTCACCAAGATGGACGGCGACGCGCGCGGCGGCGCGGCCCTGTCGATTAAGCAGGTGACGGGGCAGCCCGTGAAGTTCGTCGGCGTCGGCGAGAAGTACGACGCGCTCGAACCCTTCTACCCCGACCGTATCGCGCAGCGCATCCTCGGCATGGGCGACGTGCTCTCGCTCATCGAAGAGGTGCAGTCGAAGGTTGACCAGTCGGAGGCCGAGGCGCAGCTTGAGAAGCTTCAGAAGAACAAGTTCACGCTCGACGACTTCCGCAGCCAGCTGCGGCAGGTCAAGCGCATGGGCTCGTTCTCGAAGATCATGAAGATGCTGCCCGACCAACTCCTCGGCGGGATGGGGATGCCGCAGCTCGACGAGGAGCAGTCGGCCGAGATGGAGCAGCAGCTCAAGCGCACCGAGGCCATCATCGACTCGATGACGAGGGAGGAGCGCGAAGACCACCGGATACTCAACGCGAGCCGCCGCCGCCGCGTGGCGCGCGGGTCGGGCTCGACCGTGACGGAGGTCAACCAGCTCATCAAGCAGTACGTCGAGATGCGGCAGATGATGCAGCAGCTCTCGCGCGCGGGCCTGTTCGGCGCGCCCGGCGGCGGGGGCGGCGGCCTCAAAGGCCGTTTGATGCGCCGCGCGGCCGGCATGATGGGCATGCCCGACGTGAGCGGCATGTTGGGCGGCGGCGGCGAAGAAGGCGGACTGCCGCAACTGCCCGCCGCGCCCGGCGGCGGAGGCGGCGCGCGCCGCAAGAAGAAGCCGCGGCATAAGAAGCGGAAGTAGTCAGTATTTGGAGGATCGATGTTAGCAATCAGACTGATGCGCATGGGCGCGAAGAAGAGCCCGTCGTACCGCGTTGTCGTCAAGGAGAAGCTGTCGAAGCGCGACGGCGCCTACGTCGAGAACGTGGGCTTCTACAACCCGACCCGCAACCCGGCCGAGGTGCGCCTCGACCTGGAGCGCGTCAACTACTGGATCGAGCGCGGCGCGCAGCCGACCGACACCGTGCGGAATCTCATCCGCCAGCAGTCGAAGGCGCAGGCCGCCGAGTCGCAAGCGTCGGCCTAAACCCGAATGATGAAAGACGCCGTCGAGTTGATCGTCAAGCATCTGGTGCGCGAGGCCGAGTCGGTGGACGTGCGTGAGGTGGAGCGCGACCGCTCGACGAGCGTCATCGAGATTCGCGTGGCGCAGGCGGACGTGGGCAAAATCATCGGCCGCCAGGGGCGGACGGTGAAGGCCCTGCGCTCGCTCCTCCACGCGGCGGGCGAGAAGCAGCGCAAGCGCTACCACCTCGAAATCGTGGAATGAGCGGCGCGGATGACCTTGCAAAGGTCGAGCTGGTCGCGGTGGCGCGGGTCGCAAAGCCGCGCGGGGTGAAGGGCGAAGTCGCCTGCGACCTTCTGACCGACTTCCCCGAGCGCTTCGACGGGCTCGAAGAACTGATCGCGGTCTTCCCCGGCGGGCGGCGTGAGCGTTTGACACTCGAAGGCTCTTGGCTCCACGGCGACCGCGTCGTCCTGAAGCTCGAAGGCTTCGACAGCCCCGAGGCTTCCGCGGCGCTCGTGGGCTGCGAGCTGGCCGTCCCCGAGTCGGAGGCGGTCGAGCTGGAAGAGGGCGAGTTCTACGACTGGCAGTTGGAAGGCTGCCGCGTCGAGACGCTGGAAGGGAAAGAGGTGGGCACCGTCCGCGAGGTGCTCCACACGGGCGGCGAGGCACCCGTCCTCATCATCCGTGACGAGGCCGCGCGCGAGAACCTCGTCCCGCTCGCCGAGAGCATCTGCGTCGAGATCGACGTTGACGCGAAGCTCATCCGAGTTGACCCGCCGGACGAGCTTTTGGAACTTTAGCCCGTGCTTCGGTTTGACATCATCACGATCTTCCCCGAGTTCTTCCGCGGGGTGTTCGACTTCGGCATCGTGCGGCGGGCGCGCGCGGCGGGGCTGGTCGAGGTGGCGGCGCACGACCTGCGCGGCTGGACGCACGACCGGCACAAGGTCGTGGACGACCGGCCGTTCGGCGGCGGCGACGGGATGGTCTTGAAGCCCGAGCCGATCTTTGAGGCGGTCGAATCTTTGACGGGCTTGACGGGCGGCGCGGAGTCGTTTCGCCAGGCGAGCAAGCGCGTCGTGCTGCTCTCGCCGCAGGGGCGGCAACTTTCGCAGGCGCTCGCGGCGGAGTTGGCCGGGGCCGAACGGGTCGTCGTCGTCTGCGGCCGCTACGAGGGCGTGGACGAGCGTGTCTCGGAAGGCTTGGCGACCGACGAGGTCTCCATCGGCGACTACGTGCTCTCGGGCGGCGAGCCCGCGGCGGTCGTCCTGGTGGACGCGGTGACGCGGCTCATCCCCGGCGCTTTGGGGAGCGAGACCTCGGCGGTCAACGAGTCCTTCTCCGAAGGGATTCTCGACTTCCCGAACTACACGCGGCCCGTCGAGTTCCGCGGCCGGCGCGTGCCGGAGATTCTGTTGAGCGGCCACCACGCGGAGGTCGCGCGCTGGCGCCGCCGCGCCGCGCTCCGCAAGACGCGCCGCAACCGCCCGGACTTGTTCGCCGGTGTTGAGCTGAGTGAGAAGGAGCGCGCCGCGCTCGACGAAGAAGACGAGTGATTTGAACTAACAGATTTCGCGAGTGGTCACAGACGCCGCGCCGAAGCGGGTGCTACTGACTGCTGGCTACTGACTACCGACTACTGCTTTTCGAGGTGACATCATGAACCGCTTGGACAGTGTGGACAGCGCGCAGAGGCGCACGGACATCCCGGACTTCGCGCCGGGCGACACGGTGCGCGTGCACGTGCGCATCAAGGAGTCGGAGACGAAGGAGCGCCTCCAGGCGTTCGAGGGCGTCTGCATCGCGCGCAAGGGCGACGGCATCCGCGAGACCTTCACCGTGCGCAAGACCAGCTTCGGCGTCGGCGTCGAGCGCATCTTCCCCGTCCACGGCCCCATCATCGGCCGCGTCGAGGTGCTGCGCCGCGGCCGCGTCCGCCGCGCCAAGCTCTACTACCTGCGCAACCTGCGCGGCAAGGCCGCCCGCATCAAGGAACTCGACACGCGCAACTCCACCAAGGGCGCCGGCGGCCAGGCCCAGGGCGCCTCGGCGTCGAACAAGAGCAAGTAAAACCGTAAACGGTGAACCGCAAACCGTGACAAGTTGAGAAGGCTTCCTTCTTGTCACGGTTTACGGTTCACGTTTCTTATGGCTCGCCAGAGGCGCCAGTCGCTCATCCACACGCTGTTCGAGGAGGAGGCGCGCGGCCGTGGGTTCGGGCGCGTGGCCGGGCTCGACGAGGTGGGGCGCGGGGCGCTGGCGGGGCCGGTGGTGGCGGCGGCCGTCATCCTCGACCCTTCGGCGGCGATTCCGGAAGGGCTCGACGACTCGAAGAAGCTGACCGCGTTGCAGCGCGAGCGCATCAGTGAGGAGTTGAGGCGTTCGGCCGTCTGCTACGCCTACGGGCTCATCAGCCCGGAAGAGATCGACGCGACGAACATCCTCGTCGCCACGCGGCGCGCGATGTTGCAGGCCCTTGAGCAACTGCAACCGTGCGCCGACTTTCTTTTAATCGACGCCCTCCAACTGCGCGAGTCGCCTTTGCCGCAGAAGGCGATCATCCGCGGCGACTCGGCCTCGGCCTCCATCGCCGCCGCCTCCGTCCTCGCCAAGACCTACCGCGACGCGCTCATGCGCGACTACGACGCGCAGTTCCCGCACTACGGCTTCGCGCGTCACGTCGGCTATGGCACCCGCGACCACTGGGCCGCGCTCAAGGCCCACGGCTGCTGCCCCATCCACCGCCGCACCTTCCGCGGCGTCGTCAGTCAGGAAGAATAAGGCCCACGCTCAGACCTGTTCGACGGCCTCGCGCAGCTCCAGTTCGGAGATGGCGAACGTCGCGTCAGTCCCGGGGTTCTCCAACACGACCCCGACCGTGCCGTAGGTGAACCTTGAGTCGCGCACGGACGAGACCAGCACGTCGTTGACGTGAACGCGCAGGTGGTCGTTGTAGGCGACCACGCGCAGGCGGTTGGCGACGCCCACTCCGGGGCGCAGCGCGGGGTGTGAGGCGAAGTCCACCAGAATGCTCCACTTCTTCTCGCTCGCCTTGTCGTAGCGGGCGACGCAGTAGTTCCCCTTCGGCGCGATGTCCACGCAGTAGTGGCCCTCGTCGGTGGAGCGGAAGTCGAACCCGAGCCGGCATTGTTTCGTCACGTCCCCGACTTCGAGGAAAGTGATCGTCATCGCCGCGTCGATGTTGTCGAAAGACCCGTGGGATTCGAGCAGCCAGGAGGTGGTCTCCCGCTTCGGAAACTTTCCGACGAGCTGCGGCGGCCCGCCTCCGCCGACGCTCAGTCGCTCCTTCTGGTAGACGCGCCAGCCCGGGAGTTCGAGGTCTCGGAAGTCTGCCCCGAGCAAAAGCTCCCCGAGGCGCGGGCCGCCGCGCTCGGACAGGTCGTAGAGCTGGCCGCAGTAAGGGCAGGCGGCGAAGCGCCCGCCGGCGAGCGGGATGGACGCCCCGCAGCGGTCACAACTCAGCGAACGCGGCTTGCCCCCTTCAGACGTCGCGCCCATATGAATCCTCTAAGCTTCGCCCACGGCCTCGCCCCGGCTCAGTTGTCGGAGTCTTCGTCCACGTCTTCGAGGAAGAGCCGCGAGCGCCCGATCTGCTCGCGCTTCTCGGCCGGCTTGAGCGGCCGCTCGCCGCGCCAGCGCTCCTCGGTCGTCAGGCGCACGCCCGTCAGGTAGTTCTCGCTGACCTTCACCGCGGGCCAGCGCGGCCCCTGCGGCCGGTGGTAGTTGAAGGCGTCTTTGCCGATGAGCAGGAAGCGGCCCGAGTTCGCGTCGTAGCGGAAGCGGTGCGTCAGATCGGCCACGTCCGTCATCCCGTAGTTCTGGTTGACGACGAGCACGCCGCCTTTGACGGACAGGTTGAAGATGTACTGCGGGACGGCCGGCACGAGCAGCTTCGTCGCCAGCCCCGCGCGGCGCAGCCGCCCGCCCTCCGACGAGAGCAGAACCAACAGCGCCTGTGACTCCGGCGCCGCGCCCACGCCCGACGAGTCGTAATCGCCCGGCACCAGCCGCAGCGCTAAGTCGGCCCGCCCGTCGCCGTCGAGGTCGCCCTCCGCGCGCCCGTCAACCTTCCACCCTGCGGGGACGAACTCTTTCTCCCCCGCGCCCTCCGCCGGCACGCGCGCCGTGTCGAAGGCGGGCGCGTCCTGGGCCGCGGCCGACGCGCACATCAGCAGAGTCAAACAACAGGCCGCTAGCGCAAACGCCCACGCCTGACGATTCATCACACCGCCCCTCCGCAAGATGATTTGAAACGCGTAAAAGCTCGGACAGGATAACACGAACGACCCGGCAGCGCGGCGCAGTATATCACGCGGAATCGGCGTGTTATGCTGCGGTACGTAGACGGGCACGCTCTGTTCACCCTTGAGGTCTCGGAAGCTTTAACCCGGCGGTCGGGGTCGTAATTCTTCTATCGTGCACATAGCGATTGACGCGCACTCGGTGGGGACGGGGCTGGCGGGGAACGAGACGTATGCGGCCAACCTCGTCGAGGCGTTGGCGGAGGTAGACCGGAAGAACCGTTACACGGTCTACGTGACGAGGGCGGAGGCGGAGGCGCGGTTCGGGGGGCGTTGGGGGAACGTCTCGGTGCGGAGGACGGCGCCGCACACGCCGCTGGTGAGGATACCTCTGACGCTGTCGGCGGAGTTGAGGCGGCGGCCGGTGGACTTACTGCACGTGCAGTACACGGCGCCGCCGCTCGCGCCGTGCCCGGTGGTGGCGACGATCCACGACCTCTCTTTCGAGCACATCCCCGAAACTTTCAAGCGGCGCAGTCGTGTACAACTCAGGCTCACCGTGCGCGCGACGGCGCGGCGCGCGGCGCACGTCATCGCGCCTTCGGAGTACACGCGGCGCGACCTCGTCGAGACCTACGGGCTCGACCCGGCGCGCGTGACGGCGATCCCCCTGGCGGTCGCGCCGCGCTTCCGCCCCGTCGCAGACGCGGCCGAGCTGGCGCGCGTCCGCGGGCGTTACGGCATCAAGGGCGAGTACGTGCTGGCGGTCGGCTCGATTCAGCCGCGGAAGAATCTGGCGCGGCTCGTGCGCGCCTATTCGGCCTTGCGCCGCGGGCGCGGGAGGAGTAATCTGCCGCAACTGGTTCTCGTCGGCAAAAAAGCCTGGCTCTACGGCGACACGCTGACAGCAATTGAAGAAGAAAGGCTCGGCGACTCGGTAGTCCTGACCGGGTACGTATCGGAGGGTGACCTCCCGGCACTGTACACGGGGGCGCTTCTGTTCGCCTACCCCTCCTTCTACGAGGGCTTCGGCCTGCCGCCGCTCGAAGCGATGAGTTGCGGCGCGCCCGTCCTGACGGGGAATCGGACGAGTCTGCCGGAGGTGGTCGGCGACGCCGGCCTGACGGTTGACCCTTTCGACACCGGCGCGCTGGCCGACGGCCTCGCGCGGCTCATTGACGACGACGCCCTGCGCGCACACCTGCGTGAGCGCGGACTACAAAGGGCGCGCTCTTTCGACTGGCGGGACACGGCCCGCATGACCTTACAGGTTTACAGGAGAGTGATGAATGACGAGTGATGAATGATGAATATGGCCTCGTGGTGATATTCATCATTCATCACTCGTCATTCAGCATTAATCGTACATGCGTATCGCCATTCTGGGGACGAGGGGGATTCCGGCCAGCTACGGGGGGTTCGAGACTTTCGCCGAGCAGCTCTCGACACGGCTGGTCGCGCGGGGACACGACGTGACGGTCTACTGCCGCGCGCACTACGTCAGCCCCCGCCAGATCGAGTACAAGGGCGTCCGCCTCCAGGTGCTCCCCACCATCCGCCACAAATATTTCGACACCGTCGTCCACGCCGGGCTCTCCGCCCTCCACGCCGCGGCTTTGCGGCGCTTCGACGCCGCGCTCATCTGCAACGCCGCCAACGCGCCCTTCGCGCCGGTGCTGCGCGCCGCGGGCGTGCCCGTCGCCATCAACGTGGACGGGCTCGAACACAAGCGGCGCAAGTGGAACTGGCTGGGGAAAAACTACTACCGCGTGGCCGAGCGCCTCTCGGTCTGGCTGCCGAACGAGACGGTGACGGACGCGCGCGTCATTCAGGACTACTACCTGGCGAAGTACCGCGCGGGCTCGACGATGATCGCCTACGGCGCGGAGGTCGAGCGGCGGGCCGACCGGCAGGCCGTCGCGCGCTGGGGCGTCGAGCCGAACCGCTACGTCCTCTACGTCTCGCGCCTGGAGCCGGAGAACAACGCCGAGATGGTCATCGAGGCGTTCCGCCGCGTGCGCACGCCGCAGAAGCTCCTCGTCGTCGGCGACGCGCCCTACGCGCACGAGTACATCGCGCACCTGCGCTCGCTCGCGCGCCGCGACCGAAGGATCGTCTTCACCGGCTTCGTCTTCGGCGACGCCTACCGCGCCTTGCAGCAGAACGCCTTCTGCTACGTCCACGCCACGGAGGTCGGCGGCACGCACCCGGCGCTCCTCGAAGCGATGGGCTACGGCAACTGCGTGCTGACCCTGAACACGCCCGAGAACGTCGAGGTGACGGGCGACGCCGCCATCCACTACCTCGACACGGATGACCTCGCCGCGCAGTTGCAGCGGGTGCTCCGCGGCGGCGCGATGGTCACGCAGTACCGGCAGCGCGCGCAGGCGCGCATCCGCGAGCGCTACGACTGGGAGCACGTCGTCGAACAGTACGAGGGCCTCTTCGCCCGGATGGCGGGCTTGGAGCTGCCCGCGCCCGCCTTCGTCGCCGCCGGCACGCAGGCCGCGGAACACGCGCGCGACGAGTCCGTCTTAAAGAAAAGCTGAGCCACTACGCCGGGAGCGCGGGCATCCCTGCCCGCCATGAGCGCCGCAGGCGCGAAGACAAGGAGGCGCTTTAACTCTACCCTGAGTTAAAGCGCCTCTCAGCTTTCGCGCTTTCGCGCTCATGGCGGGCAGGGATGCCCGCGCTCCCGGCTTTAGAACTTGATCGACTTCACGTCCGCCGGCTTGGCGAAGAGGGAGTCGGGGACGGGCTGGTTGACCTCGACCGTGTCGTAGTTGACGCGGCTCGACTGGACGCCGGCGCGGTAGTGGTCGATGACGAAGGGGAAGCGCGCGCCCTGGATGTTGAGGAACTGCGCGTAGCGGTCTTCCTCCTCGACCCGCTCGCCGTCCGCGCCCTCCTTCTTGTAGACGACTTTGGCGGGCAGACCCTCGCGCGCGTCGAACTCGAACTCGGCCTCGAAGCCGTCGGGGTAGGTGAGGCGGACGACCTCGTTGCGGCGCGCGAGCCCGGCCTCGCGCCGCCCGACGTAGGCGAGGCTCGCGCCCTCCGCGCGCCACCAGCCGCGCAGGATGTTGTCGATGCTCGTCCGGATCGTCGTGCGGATGCCGGCCAACTGCTCGGGCGTGAGGTCGTTAAGCATCCTCTTCTTGCCGTCGAAGGCCCAGCCGGTGTCGCCCGCGAAGGTCTGGATGAAGTGGCTGCCCTTGAACTCCGTGCGGTCGCGGTCGGGGAGGACGAGGTAGTCGCGGAAGGTGTCGGGGATGCCCGACACGCCGTCGCGGAACTCCGTGAAGTAGCCCTTCGAGACGACCGTCCGCACGCCGAGGAAGGACGGCCCGCCCATCACCTCGACCGCGCGCGTGACGACCGCCAGGGCCTTCTCGTCAACCTTCGCGTCCGCCTTCGGCTTCGCCTCGCCGCCGTCCTTCTGCGCGCGCGCCGCCAGCGGGGTGAAGAGCAGCAGCGCCGCGACGAACAACGGCGCGAAGAGGTAGAGCGTCTTTCTCATGGCGAAATTTATAAACGCGCGCGGGGAGGGAAGGCAAACGCCGGGCGCGCCGTTGACGGGAAAACGAGGGGGCTCCGACTACCGGCGTAGTCGGAGCCCCCTCGGCCGTGAGCCTTTGCCAAGTCCTTAGCTTTCGGCGCGGACGACGACCTCGCCGTCAACGACGTCGGCGACGAAGCTCGAAGCCTCCTTCCACATCGCGGTGATGGGGAGCTTGACCTTCTCGTCGATGTGGCGCTTGAGGAAGCGCGCGCCGTAGGCCGGGCTGTAGCCCTTCTCGGTCAGCAGGTCGAGCGCGGCCGGAGTCACGCGGCAGCCCTTGCCCTGCTGCTCCATCTGGCGGCAGAGCTTGTTGGTGTAAATCTTCGCGATGTCGCGCACCTCGTCCATCATGAGCGGCGAGAAGACGACGATCTCGTCGATGCGGTTGCGGAACTCGGGCGAGAACCGAGTCTCCGCGGCCTTCATCACGTCGCCCTTGATGGCCTTCACGTCGCCCAGCGTCTTCGTGCCGAACCCGAACGGCTTCTCGTACTTCTTGAAGTTCTCCGAGCCGAGGTTCGAGGTCATGATGATGATCGCGTCGCTGAGATAGACCTTCTTCCCGCGCCCGTCCGTCAGCCAGCCCTCGTCGAAGGCTTGCAGGAAGAGGTTCATCAAGGTCGGCGAAGCCTTCTCGACCTCGTCGAGCAGCAGAACCGTGTAGGGGTTCTCCCGCAACTGCTCGGTCAGGACGCCGCCGCGCTCGCTGCCGACGATGCCGCGCGGCATGCCGATGAGCTTCTCGATGCCGATGGTGCCGTCCTGGTACTCGGACATGTCGATGCGCACCATCTTCTCCTCGTCGCCGAACATGAACTCGGCGACTGCCTTCGCCAGTTCGGTCTTGCCGACGCCGGTCGGGCCGAGGAAGAGGAGCACGCCGTCGGGCTTGTAGTGCGACTCCTTGAGCGGCCCCTTGTTCAGCCGGAGGCGCTGTGCGACGGCGCGGATGGCGTCCTTCTGGCCGATGACGCGCCGGCCGAGGTCTTCCTCCATCGCGGAGAAGCGGTCGTTGGTGTCGCGGTAGATCATGTCGCGCGGGATGCGCGACTCCTGCGAGATGACGTCGATGATGTGCTCGGGGCGCACCACCAGAGTGTCGGGCTCGTTGATTTCGACTTTGACCGCCGCCGTATCGAGCCAGCCGATGGCCTTGTCCGGCAGGTGGAGGTTGCGGATGTACTTCGGCGCCATCTCAAGCGCCGTGTTGATGGCGTCGTCCGAGATGGTGACGGAGTAGTTGCGCTCAAGGCGCGGCCGCAGGCCGAAGAGGATTTCGCGCGTCTCGGCGATGGACGGCTCGTCAACCTTGACGAGGCGGAAGCGGCGCGCGAGCGCCTCGTCCTCGCCGATGTACTCCTTGTACTCGGTGATGGTCGTCGCGCCGACGATGCGCATCTCGCCACGCGCGAGCGCCGTCTTGAACATGTTCGCCGCGTCGCTCGAAGTCCCCAGCGCGGCGCCCGCGCCGATGATGGTGTGGGCCTCGTCGATGAAGAGGATGAGGTTGTCGCGCTCCTTCACCTCGTCGATGATGCCCTTGATGCGCTCCTCGAACATGCCGCGCAGCATCGTGCCGGCGACGAGGCCGCCCATCTGCAACTGCACGACGTGCGTGCCGCGCAGGCGCGAGGGAACCTTCTCCGGCTCAAGCTCGATCAGGCGTGCCAAGCCTTCCACGACCGCGGTCTTGCCGACGCCCGGCTCGCCGACGAGCATCGGCGAGTTGGCGCGCTCGCGGTGGCAGAGGATTTCGATCATCTGCTGTATCTCGCGCTCGCGGCCGATGGTCGGCGGCAGCTTGTCGGCGCGCGCGAGCCGGTTCAGGGAGACGCCGAAGTGCTTGAGGTAGGGGGGCAGCTCGAACTTCTTCTTGTACTCCTCCTCCTGCTGCTCGCGCGTGCGGACGCGTGCGCGCACCTGCTCGACGACGGTCTCGGGGTTCGCGCCCAAAGAGCGCAGCACGCCCATCAGCGCGCTGTTCTCGTCCTGCGAGAAGGCCATGAAGAGGTCTGTCGCCTCGATGGTCTTTCTTCCTTGCGCGCGCGCGCGCTCCATCGAGCGCTTGAACAGCTCGATGGTCTCGGGCGCGATACGGATGCCCTTGTTGACGTTCTGATAGCGTGCATTCTCAAGACGCTTTTCAATCAGCACCTTGACCGAGCGCGGGTCGAGCGAGAGGTCGCGCATCGTCTGGTTGAACAGCTCACCCTCTTCGGCCGCGAGGCCGTTGAGAATGTGTTCTACCGCGATGTAGTTTTGGTCACGGCGGCGCGACTCCTGCACGGCGTGTTCGAGGACGCGCTGCCCGGTCTCGGCGAAACGGTCTTTGTAAGTACCCAGGTCTATCATCTCTTTTCCTTCTGGCGAGCCGCGGGGGAGTCTAACGAGGCGACCTCCGCAGGGGCTCGAAAACATCAGCCTAAAAAAAATCTGGACGGCGGGCGGCGCGAGTTCTTCGGAGCATTCAATCCCGAAACAGATTCGCCAAACTATGCCCGTCGTCCGGCCTTTGTTAGATGCCTGGCTCGGATGGCCCGTTGCGCTTTGTCGCGCTTCCGGACATCTGAACTATAGCACACCGCCGGACTGCAATTGCTCTGCCATCAAAAAAGCTGTGAACTGTAAACCGTGAACCGTGACAGGAAGGGCTCGGCCCCTCCTGTCACGGTTCACGGTTCACGGTTCACGGTTTTTAGAAGTCGCCGTAGTCTTCGCCCCCGGGCATCGGCGGCGCGCCCGCCTTCTTCGGCTCGGGCGCGTCGGTGACGGCGGCGTCCGTGGTGAGCAGGAGGCCCGCGATAGACGCGGCGTTCTGCAAGGCCGTCCGCACCACCTTCGTCGGGTCGATGATGCCCGATTTGACGAGGTCTTCGAACTCGCCGGTCGCGGCGTTGTAGCCGACCGCGCCCTTCGAATCCTCGATCTTGCCGATGACGACGGCGCCGTCCATGCCGGCGTTCTCCGCGATGCGGCGCAGGGGCTCCTGCATCGCGCGCTGGATGAGCCGGACGCCCGTCAGCGTGTCGCCCTCCGCCTCCAGCTTGTCGAGCGCCTTCGACGCGCGCACGAGCGCGACGCCGCCGCCGGGCACGATGCCCTCCTGCGCCGCGGCGCGCGTCGCGTTGACGGCGTCCTCGACGCGCATCTTCTTCTCCTTCATCTCGGTCTCGGTCGCGGCGCCGACGCGGATCACCGCGACGCCGCCCGCGAGCTTGGCGAGGCGCTCCTGCAACTTCTCGCGGTCGTAGTCCGAGGTCGTCTCCTCGATCTGATGACGGATAGTCGCGACGCGCCCCTCGATGGCCTTGCGCTCGCCCGCGCCCTCGACGATGGTCGTGTTCTCCTTGTCCACGATGATGCGCTTGGCGCGACCCAAATCTTCGAGCGTGACCGATTCGAGCTTGATGCCGAGGTCTTCCGTGATGACGCGCCCGCCCGTGAGCGTCGCGACGTCTTCGAGGATGGCCTTGCGGCGGTCGCCGAACGCGGGCGCCTTCACGGCGCAGACCTTGATGGTGCCGCGCAGGCGGTTGACGACGAGCGTGGCGAGCGCGTCGCCCTCCACGTCCTCGGCGATGATGAGGAGCTGGCGCCCCTGGTTGGCGACCTGTTCGAGCAGCGGCAGGAGGTCGCGCATCGCCGAAATCTTCTTCTCGTGGATGAGGATGACGGGCTCTTCGAGCACCGACTCCATGCGGTCGGGGTTGGTGACGAAGTAGGGCGAGAGGTAGCCGCGGTCGAACTGCATGCCTTCGACCAAGTCCAGCTCGGTCTGCATCGACTTCGACTCCTCGACCGTGACGACGCCGTCCTTGCCGACCCTGTCCATCGCCTCCGAAATCAGCTCGCCGATCTCGCGGTCGTTGTTGGCGGAGACGGCGGCGACGTTCGCCAGCTCGTCCTTGCCCTTGACCTTCTTCGAGAGCTTCTCCAACTCGGCCGTGGCGGCCTCGACGCCGAGCTGGATGCCGCGCTGCAAGGACATCGGGTTGGCGCCGGCCGTGACGTTCTTGACGCCCTCGCGGAAGATGGCCTGCGCGAGCACGGTCGCGGTGGTGGTGCCGTCGCCCGCGATGTCGTTGGTCTTGGTGGCGACCTCCTTGACCATCTGCGCGCCCATGTTCTCGTACTTGTCTTTCAGCTCGATCTCTTTGGCGACCGTCACGCCGTCCTTCGTGATGAGGGGCGAGCCGAACTTCTTGCCGAGCACGACGTTCCGCCCTTTAGGCCCGAGCGTGACGCGCACCGCGTTCGCCAGGACGTTCACGCCCTTCAGCATCGCGCTCCGCGCCTCTTCCCTGAACTTCAAATCCTTCGCTGCCACTTTTGATTCTCCTTGATGTCTTCTATACGGCCGTCGGTTCATTTGGCCGCCGCGCCGACGGACGTAGCCTGGTCGGCGCGTTCCGGCACCTTTCTGAGCGCGGCCGGCGGGAAGTAGTCGGTGTGAACGCTACTCCCCTCGAACCACTTACAAGTTAGTGAATTGGCCCCGGTGGCTTTGGTGACCGTCATCACGGGGCCGCCGGACTTCAACTGCACCAAATCGCCTTCGTTAAATTGCTCGGACGACATTTTTCGCTCCCCCGTCCCGGTATCTCTCTATTCCGCCGCCCGACTCGCTTCCGCCCTGGCGCGGCCGACCTGCACGCGCGCGGGGCGGAGCAGCTGGTTGCCCAGACGGTAGCCGCGGTCGTACTGCGCGACGACCTGGCCGTCGAGCTCGGGCTCGACTTCGGCCGTGTCAACCGCCTCGTGCAACTCCGGGTCGAAGGGCTGGGCCAATGCTTCAATCGGCTCCGCGCCGATCTGCGTGAGCACGTTCTCGAAGCCGCTGATGGTGCCGCGCAGGCCGTCCAGAAGTGCCTCCTGCGTGCCGCCCGCTTCGGCCGCCTCGACGGCGCGTTGCAGGTTGTCGATGACGGGCAGCAGCGACGAGATGAACGCGGCCTTCTCGCGCGCGACGCGGTCGTCGGCGTTGCGCGCGAGGCGCTGGCGCAGCTCGTCCGTCTCGCGCTTGAGGTCGGCCCGCACCTGTTCGAATCGTGCCTGCACGTCCAAAACCTTCTGCTCCGCCTCGCGCGTGCGCGCCTCAAGCTCCTCGACGTAAGAGGGCTTGACGCTCGGCGCCTCTGCCGCGGCCGGCTGTTCGCCCTCGCCCTCCTCTTCGCCGAGGCGGATGCGGCGGCGGTCGTTGAAGCGCACCTGCGGCGCGCCCTCCTCTTCGGTGCCCAACTCCTCCGGCCAGTCCTTCTCGGCCGAATCCTTCTCTGCCATATCTCGCTTCTTGCTCCCCCTGCGAAATAGTCTCATGCTCGTGAACCGTGGATGGGTTTCGTCGTCTTCTGGCGAAAGCTTAACACCCGAAGGCCGGTTGCGCCCAACCCCTTGCACGGCCCGCCGCCTCACCTCACGTCGATCTTCAGGCGGCGCCCCTGCCGCTCGTCACGCTTGGGCAGGTGGAGCAGGAGGACGCCGTCCTTGTAGTCGGCCGAGATGGCCGCGCGGTCAACGGCGTCGGGCAGGGAGAAGGTGCGCACGAAGCGCCCCTGCGGCCGCTCGGTGCGGCGCGCGTTCAAGCCCTCGGGCCCCCTGCGCTCGCCGCGGATGGCGAGGCGGCCGTCGTCCAGACTCACGTCCAGCGTCTCGCGTTCGATGCCGGGCAGGTCGAGGGCGAGCAGGTACTCGCGCTCGTCCTCATACACGTCGGCCGCCGGAATCCAGTCGGCGCGCTCGATCTCTGCCTCCCCCTCGCGCGCGCCCTCGCGCCGGTCGGCCGCCTCCTCGAAGAGGCGGTTCATCCTGTCTTGCAAAGTGAAGAGGTCGCGCGGGTCGAACCTGTGATGTCTCATTCGATTCCTCCTACGGTTTTGTGTCGAACGGGGAGCACCGAACGGCACACCGAAAACTCTTACCTTACACTTCATCGTTCGGCGTTCCCTTTCGTCGTCAGGCTTTCGCCGCCTCGGTCGCGGCGGCGTCGCCGCCGTCGGCCGTGAACTGCATCTGGTCGCCGTCGGCCGAGACGCGCACGGTCTGGCCGGGCAGAATCTCGCCGCGCAGGAGCTTCGACGCGAGCGGGTTCTGGATGAGCGTCTGGATCGCGCGCTTCAAGGGGCGCGCGCCGTAGAGCGGGTCGTAGCCCTCGCGCGAGAGCAGAGCCCTGGCCGACTCGTCCAGCTCCAGATGCATGTCGCGCTCCGCGAGCAGGCGGCGCAGCCGTTCGAGCTGTATCTCGATGATGTCGCCGATCTGCTCGCGCGTTAGCTGGTGGAAGATGACGATGTCGTCCACGCGGTTCAAAAACTCCGGCTTGAAGTTCTCGCGCAGCACTTCCAGGACAGCCTCGCGCACCTGCTTCTCGTCGTCCGCGACGGCCTGCATCTCGCGGCTGCCGAGGTTCGAGGTCATAATCAACACGGTGTTCTTGAAGTCCACCGTGCGGCCCTTCGAGTCGGTCAGACGGCCGTCGTCGAGAATCTGCAAGAGGATGTTGAAAACGTCCGGGTGCGCCTTCTCGATCTCGTCGAAGAGGATGACGCTGTACGGGCGGCGCCTCACGGCCTCGGTCAACTGCCCGCCCTCCTCGTAGCCGACGTAGCCCGGCGGCGCACCGATCATGCGCGCGACCGCGTGCTTCTCCATGTACTCCGACATGTCGAGGCGGATCATCGACCGCTCGTCGTCGAACAGAAACTCCGCCAGCGCGCGCGCCGTCTCGGTCTTGCCGACGCCCGTCGGCCCGAGGAAGATGAAGGAGCCGACGGGGCGGTTCGGGTCTTGCAGCCCCGCGCGCGCGCGGCGCACCGCGTTCGCCACGGCCGCGAGCGCCTCGTCCTGCCCGATGACGCGCTTGTTCAGACGCTCCTCCATCGTGACGAGCTTCTGCATCTCGCCCTCCAACATCTTCGAGACGGGCACGCCCGTCCACTTGGCGACGACCTGCGCCACGTCCTCCTCGTCAACCTCTTCTTTTAAGAAGACTCCTTCTTTCTGCGCCTCCTGGAGCTTCGCCTGGTCGGCTTCGAGCTGCTGCTGCAACCCGACCAGGCGGCCGTAGCGCAGCTCCGCGACCTTGTTGTAGTCGCCGGCGCGCTCGTACTGCTCGGCCTGAATCTTGGTCTGCTCGACCTCCTCCTTGGCCTTGCGGATGCGCTCGATGATCTCCTTCTCGGCCTGCCACTTCGCCTTCATGCCGGAAGAACGCTCCTTGAGGTCTGCGACGCGCTGCTCGATTTCATGAAGCCGCGCCTTCGAGCGCTCGTCCGTCTCGCGCTGCAAAGCCTGCCGCTCGATTTCGAGCTGCATGATCTCGCGCTCAAGCTCGTCGATCTCGACGGGCAGCGAGTCAATCTCAATGCGCAGCCGCGAGGCCGCCTCGTCGATGAGGTCGATGGCCTTGTCGGGCAGGAAGCGGTCGGTGATGTAGCGGTTCGAGAGCGTCGCCGCCGCGACGATGGCCGAGTCCTTGATGCGGACGCCGTGGTGCACCTCGTAGCGCTCCTTCAGCCCGCGCAGGATGGCGATGGTGTCCTCCACGGTCGGCTCGCCGACGAAGACCTGCTGGAAGCGGCGCTCCAACGCCGCGTCCTTCTCGATGTACTTCTTGTACTCGTTCAGCGTCGTCGCGCCGACGCACCGCAACTCGCCGCGCGCGAGCGCCGGCTTCAACATGTTCGAGGCGTCAATCGCGCCCTCGGCCGCGCCCGCGCCGACCAGCGTGTGCAACTCGTCGATGAAGAGGACGATGTGGCCCTGCGCGTTCTCGATCTCTTTGAGCACCGCCTTCAGACGGTCTTCGAACTCGCCGCGGTACTTCGCGCCGGCGAGCATCGAGCCGAGGTCGAGGCTGACGAGCCGCTTGTTGCGCAGAGTCTCCGGCACGTCGCCCGAGACGATGCGCTGCGCCAGACCTTCCACGATGGCGGTCTTGCCGACGCCGGGCTCGCCGATGAGCACCGGATTGTTCTTCGTCCTTCTACTTAAGACCTGCACGGTGCGGCGGATTTCGTCGTCGCGGCCGATGACGGGGTCGAGCTTGCCCTGGCGGGCGAGTTCCGTCAGGTCTTTCGCGTACTTCGAGAGCGCCTGGTAGTTGGCCTCGGCGTTCTGGTCTGTGACGCGGACGCCGCCGCGCGTCTGCTCGATGACCTTGAAGAGGTCTTCGCGGTTGACGCCGTGCTGGCGCAGGATGCGACCCGCGGCGCCGTCCTTCTCTGACGCGACGGCGAGGAGCAGGTGCTCGGTCGAGACGTACTCGTCCTGCATCTGCTCGGCCTCCTTCTGGGCCGCCTGGAAGACCTGCGTGGTGCGCGGGCTGAAATACTGCGAGCCGCCCTGCACTTTGGGCAGGCGGCCGATGGCGGCCTGCAAGTCGTTCAGGACGACCTGCAAGTTCGCGCCGAGCTTGCCGAGCAGCGGGCGGACGACGCCCTCGGGCTGTTCGAGCATGGCGAGCAGGAGGTGCTCGGGCTCGACCTGCTGGTGCTGGTTGCGCTCGGCCGCCTCGATGGCCGACTGGATGGCCTCCTGGCCGCGCAGTGTGAAACGTTCTAGACGCATGATTGCCTCTGGGAAAATCCTGGCCGACTACTTCTCAAAAAAATGCTTCGGCCAACCTTGTCCTAAACCTTTAGCGGCCAGCCGCGGCGGGGGGCGGCCACGGGAGACGAAACGTCCGTGGCTCCTGACCGTCGGGCTGGCCGCCGGAGGTCTCCTGCGGGGGTTAGGCGTTGGCCTTGTTCGCCTGGCCCTGGGCCGAGGGCTTCTGCCCCTCGGCCCTCGCCTCGATGGTCTGCGGGGTCTGGCCTTCGGCCGGCTCGCCCTTGATCTCGATGCGGCGGGCCTTCACCTCCTCGCGCTTGCGGAGCACGACGCGCAGGACGCCGTTCTTATACTCGGCCGTCGCGTTCTCGGGCGAGACCGTCTGCGGCAGCGTGAACGAGCGCGTGAAGGAGCCGTAGGCGCGCTCGACACGGTGGTAGTTGTCGGCCTCGTCCTTCTTCTCGAAACGGCGCTCGCCGCGCAGCGTCAGGACGTTGTTCTCGATGGTCAGCTCGAAGTCCTCGCGGTTCATGCCGGGGAGTTCGGCTTCGAGGACGATCTCGTCCTTGTTCTCGAAGATGTCCACGTTCGGCGTCCAGGCGCCGCGGGCGATGCCCTCGTCGCCGAAGCCGCGCGAGAAGTTGGTGGAGAAGAGGCGGTTGACCTCGTCCTGCAAGGTCTTCAGGTCACGGAAAGGGTCGTAACGTGTGATGCTCATGATTTTTAACCTCCCGAGAGAATTTTTACTGCCCCCGGCGGCCTCCAACTCAGGGGCGCCGGGGCGATCCTCAATGCGTGAGCACGAAGGAATAATAAATATTGAGTCCCCTCTTGTCAAGTCTATGGATGAACGGGGAAATTTCCGGGTTGCCCCATCTGAGCGGGAATAGCCGTCGCCGCTTTTATTGTCCTATAAAAAGTATTTTGCAGAATATTCATTGACGGAAGGCAACATACACCGTATAATGAACGGCAATTCAATATTTATACCGAATCTGACGGAACGCGGTGGCTCGGAGATTCGTAAGGGGGCAGGGTGGCTGCAATATTTGACGAGAAGGACGCGAAGATTCTGGAGATTCTCCAGAAGGACGGGCGGACGACCAACGTGGAGCTGGCCCGCGCGGTCGAGTTGACCCCTTCGGCCACCCTTGAGCGTGTGCGCAAGCTGGAGGAGCGCGGCCTGATTAAGGGCTACACGGCGATTCTCGACCCGCAGGCGCTGGGGCTGGGGCTCGTGGCCTTTATCTTCCTGCGCGTGGAAGACCCGGAGGATCTGGTCGGGCGCGCGGAAGGGACGGGCGAGGAGCTGGCGGCGCTGCCGTCGGTGCTGGAACTGCACCACCTCGCGGGCGAGGACTGTTTTCTGTTGAAGGTGCGCGCGCGCGATACGGACGACCTCTACCGGTTTCTGCGCGACGAGCTTGGGCGTTTTAAGGCCATCAGGAGCACGCGGACGACGATTGTTTTGAAGACGGTCAAGGAGTCTACGGGGCTGCCTTTGGAGAGGGAAAGGGCGGGTGAGTGATGCAGGGCAGGGAGAAGCTGGGGGCGTACGGCGCCTGGGCGGCGGTCTGTTTCTTCTGGGGGACGACGTATCTGGCGATTGCCATCGGGCTGGAGAGTTTTCAACCGGCGCTCTTCGCGGGGATTCGGTTCATCGTCGCCGGCGGCGTGCTCTTCTTCGTCATGAGCCGGCAGCGGGGGGCGCGTCTGCCCATCGGGCGCGAGTGGTTCGATTTGGGCGTGGTGGGCCTGATGCTGCTCGGCGTGGGGAACGGCGCGGTGGTGTGGGCCGAGCAGTGGGTGCCGAGCGGGATGGCGGCGCTGCTGGTCGCGACCTCGCCCTTCTGGGCGGCGGCGCTTGAGCGTTTGCAGAAGGACGGCGAGCGCGTCGGCGTGAGGGGTCTGCTCGGGATGGCCGTGGGCTTCGGCGGCCTGGCGCTGCTCGTGGGGCCGCAGCTCTTCGGGGCGGAGTTGAACGGCAAGTACGTCCTCGGCGTCGTCATCATACAGGTCGGGAGTTTCTTCTGGCAGGCGGGTTCGGTCTACTCGAAGCGGCGGCCGGTGGGGGTCTCGCCGCTGATGTCTTCGGCCGTGCAGATGATCTGGGCGGGCCTGGCGCTGACGATTCTCGGGACGCTTCTGGGCGAGTGGTCAGTGATGCGTTTCAGCGCGCGGAGCGCGGGCGCGCTCCTGTACCTGATCGTGTTCGGGTCGATTGTGGCCTACAGCGCGTACATGTACGCGATACAGAAGCTGCCGCTGCCGCTGGTCTCGACCTATTCGTACGTGAACCCTCTGGTGGCGCTCGTGCTCGGGTGGCTCATTCTGTCGGAGCCGCTCGGCTGGCGCGAGGCCGGCGCGGCGCTCGTCATCCTGCTCGGCGTGGCCCTGATGAAGACCTCGCCGAAGGAGGTGGCGCTGCTCCTCGCACGCGTGCGTCGGCGGAGGAGAATGTCATCCCCCGACGACCGTCAAATTCACGTCACGCGGAGCGCGGCCTGAAGTAAAGGCAAAAGTTAAGAGGTGAAGACGGCGCGGCCCTCATCAAACAATGATGAGGGCCGCGCCGTCCTTCGTCCTCACCGTTGCCTTTCCGTGTTCGCGTCAAAGTGGAAGAGGACTGCGCCGCGCGTCGTGCCGGAGACGTGTCTCTGTCTGGACTGCGGGCCGAGCTGGTCGGGCGGTTGGAACTTGCTCCCGACAGCGGGTATCACGTCGAGGAGGGCGATGCCGGTCTCGGGGAGGTCGAGGATGCCGTCGCGGCCGTCCTTCGGTTTGAAAACGCCGAGATAAGAATCGGGCGACTCGTTGATGAGAGTGATGCTGCCCGCCGTCGTCTCAAACGCGGCCCAGCGCCACCCGTCGAAATAGCCCTTGAACTCGGGGTAGACCCAGCTCTCGCCGGGCGTCGTGTCGTTGTGGCCCCTCTCCCACACATCGAGCCGCGTGCCGCGCGTGCGGTTCTGCCAGACGCGATACGGCCCGCGCCCGAGCCAGCGCACGGCACGCATCTCGTGCTCGGGCGCGTCGAACTGCACGCCGAGCAGGTCAACGTCCCCGTCGAACGTGTAGCTGTATTCGAGCCTGACCGCGCCGCCGGGCGAGACGCGCCAGCGCGTCTGCCTGAGCGCCCCGTTGTAGTGAGCTTCGACTATAAGGTCGCCGCCCTCGGTGTGCGGCTCGAAGAACGTGAGGTCGCTCGGGCCGGAGGTGTCCACGTACTTCCGTCCGTCGCGGCGGAAGGCGAGGAAGCGCGGGCCGTCGCCGAACGGAATCAGCCTTCCGCCGTCGCGGACTTCAGCGAGCAGTCCCGTCCGTTTGTCGAAGCGCAGTTGAAGCGCCCCCGTCTGTACGAAGAGCGAGCCCCCAACGTCCCTCGTCGAAACTTCGCCTTCGACCGCGCGCGCAGACGTGCGGGCCGACGCCGGCGCGCGTTTCAACTCCCTCGACCAAGTCCAAAGCTCGCGCCCCGCGGGGTCTTTCGCGGTGAGGTAGAGCACGTCGGCCGTCTTCCAGACCGGCGGCAGGTCTATCTTCAACTCGCCCGCGCCGTGCGGCGCGACGCGCGGCCCCTTCAAACTTCCCGCGGCGACGTTGACGTGACCCGATCTCTTCTCGAAAGGGGAAGGGAAGCGCGCGAGTTGCCATTCGAAGCCGCACTCGGCGAGGTCGGTGAAGTCGAAGCGGTTCTCTAAAGCGAAAGAGACGCGAGAGTCGTTCGGCAACTCTTGCGGCCCGACAACCTGCACCGGCGACCAGATTTCGCGGACGGCGTAGAAGCTGCCCTCGCGCTCGCGGTGCGGGCCGAGGACGCCGTCCGGGGCCTGGTTGCCGGAGCAATCAAGTTTCCCGCCCATGTCCGTGCGCGCGACGCACTCGTCCAGGAGAGCCCAGATGAAGCCGCCGCCGCCGAACCTGCTCTTGCGCATCACCTCCCAGTAGTCCCAGAGCCCCGCGCCCCCGCCGCCGTCGTAGAGCGCGTGCAGGAACTCCGTCGGCATGTAGACGTTCGGCCCCGCGGTGAGGTGCGCGTGGCTCTCGTAAGCTTCGTAGTGGTTCGTGTCCACGCCGCCGTGGAGTTCCCAGGGGTGGAGCACCTGCCGCCCCTGCGGGTCGTACTTGGCGAACTCGCCGTCGTTCTCGCGGTTCCAGCCGCCCTCGTTGCCGTTGTCCCAGAAGAGGATCGAGGGGTGGTTCACGTCGCGCCTGACCATCTCGCCGATCAGCTTCCGCCCCGTCTCCGTGTCGTAACTGCGCTGCCAGCCGCCCAGCTCGTCCAGGACGTAGAGACCCAGCTCGTCGCACGCTTCGAGGAAGTGCGCGTCGGGCGGGTAGTGCGACATGCGCACGGCGTTGTTGTTCATCTCCTTGAGCAGCCGCACGTCGCTGTAGCTGAGTTCTCTACTGGTCGTGCGCCCCGACTCGGGCCAGAAGGAGTGCCGGTTCGTGCCCTTCAAAAGGATGCGCTGCCCGTTCAGGTAGAGCCCGTCGCCCGGCCGCACCTCGAACGTGCGGAAGCCGAAACGCTCGGCGACGGTGTGCGTGCCCTTCCCGCCTTGCCTGAGCGTGAGTTGAACGCGGTAGAGGTTGGGCGTCTCGGCCGTCCAGAGCCTGGGCGCGGCGACCCTCGTTTCGAGCCTGATGACTTTCACCCCGGGGCCTACGTCCGCGCCGAATCGCGCGCCGACCGGACGCCCGCGCACGTCGAGGATTTGCGCGAAGACCGCGCCGTAGGACGTGCCCTCGCCGAGGTGCACGTCCACGCTGAACCTGCCGTCGGCGCGCGCGTCAACCGCCGTCCAGTCGATGAAGGCGGCGGGCAGCGCTTCGAGGTAGACGGGGCGGAAGATGCCGCCGAAGACCCAGTAGTCCGAGCCGAAGCGCTCGGCGCGGTTCACGCTCTCGTTGGCGGAGACTTTGCTGACGTTGACTTCGAGGAGGTTCGGCGCGCCGTACTTGAGGAGCGGGGTGATGTCGTACTTGAAGCGGTAGAAGGAGCCCTGGTGGACGGGGCCGGCGGACTGACCGTTGACGAGAACTTCCGCGTCGGTCATCACGCCGTCGAAGACGATGCGGACGACCTTGCCTTTCCAGCCCGCGGGGACGTTAAAGCTCAGCCGGTACTTGCCCTGCTCGCGCGCGCCCGGGTTCTTCTTCTCGTCGTACGGCCGCCCGAAGTTGTATGCGCCGAAGCCTTGCAGCTCCCAGTTCGAGGGCACGGGAATCTTCGACCAGGCGCCGCTGCGCCGCCCCGCGGTGCAGTAGAAGTCCCACGGGACGCCGTCGTCCTTCCCCGTGCCCGAGAGATATTTGAACTGCGTCCGCGTGTCGCCGCGCGCGGCGGCGGTCTGCGCACGGACGCCGGCGACGCCGAGCAGGAGGCAGGCGGCGAGGCATAAGAGTCTGTTCGTCTTCATCTCTTCAGTCGAGCCCGAAGAAGCGCCTGATCCTGGAGAGGAGGCCGTCGTGTGTCTCTTCGTCGCCGGCAGGGGCCGCGGCCGAGGCGAGGAGGCCGGCGCGGCGCTCGTTGATGGTGTGGCTCAGGGCCTCGACGAGGTCGGGGTTGGTCTGGAAGAGGCTGCGCATCGCGTCGTGGCCGATCTCGAGCACCTCGGTCTCCTCGGCGGCGACGACGCTGGCCGTGCGCGGCTCGCCGGTGAAGAGCGCCATCTCGCCGAAGAAGGCGCCCTCGCCGAGCCGGTTGATGGTGCGCGACGTGCCGTTCGAGTCCACGCGCACGTCCACGCCCCCGCGGCTGACGACGAACATCGAGTCGCCGTCGTCGCCCGCGCGGATGATCGTTTCGCCCGGTGCGAAGACGTGGTTCGCGGAGCCGGCCGCCAGCGCGTTCAGCTCCCCGGCCGTGAGCGGCGAGAAGATGTCCACGGCCGAGAGCAGCCCGGCCAGAGTCTCGGTGTCGCGCCCGTCGCCGTTCTGCGCGGCGGCCTCCTCCATGAGGACGGTGCGCGTGGGGAAGGGGAAGGTGAAGCCGCTGCGGCGGAAGGCGTACCAGATGCGCTGGCGGACGAGCGCGTCCGTGTCGTTGTAGCGCGAGTAGTCGGAGAGCCAATATTTAACTTCGTAATCGACGCCCGATTCGCCGAGGCCGCGGATGCGAACGACCGGCGTGATGTAGCGCAGGACGTTGTCGGCCTCGCGCACGGCCTCGCGCACGGCGTGGATGACCTTGACGGGCGAGTCGTCGTAGGCCGCGCTGAAGAGGACGATGCGCGCGTTCTGCCCGTTCTGCGGGCAGACCTCGATGGACTCCTTGGCGATGACGCTGTTGCTGACGAGGACGACGTGGTTCGAGAAGGTCTTGATCTTGACGGCGCGCCAGGTGATCGCCATGACGGCGCCGGTGTGCTTGCCGACCGTGATCACGTCGCCCACCTGGAAGGGCTTGTCGGCGTGGAGCGAGATGCCCGAGAAGAGGTTGCCGAGCGTGTCCTGCAAGGCGAGGCCGAGGACGATGCCGAGCAGGGCCGAGCCCGGCAGCAGCGCCGCGAACGAGAGGTCGAGCGTGTACTTGAGGATGACCGCGCCGGCCGTCACGTAGAGGACGAGCGAGAAGAGGTCGCGCATCAGGCTCGGCGCCTCGTAGCCCTTGCGCTTGCGGAAGACGAAGAAGGCCAGCTCGTTGAGCGCGCGCGCGGCCACCAGCGCCACGCTCATCCAGAAGGCGATCTGGACGAGCGTGACCGCCCACTCGTTCGCCGCGTGCGCCATCCGCTGCTGCTCGCTCGCGCCCGCGGGCAGCTCCGGCACGAACCGCGAGAGCACGTACCACGCCGTCCCGAAGACCGCCGCCAGCACGAGCGGCACCGCGACCTGCTTTTTGAGCGGAGGACGAGTCATGGGAAGAGAGTAGGCAGTAGGCAGATGGCAGTAGGCAGTTCGCCCCGCGTCTTTCAGTTTGAAAGATAAATTCAGAGTTCTCGACGGCGGAGGCTTTCAACTGCCCACTGCCATCTGCCTACTGCCTACTTGAAATCGAAAAGCCGGGTCGCGATAAAGAGAAGCGACAGGGCGGAGACGACCAGCACGGTCAGCCACGAGGCGGCATTATAGACCCGCCCGTTCGCGTGCGCACCCATCAATTCGCGGTCGGAGGCGAGCCGCAGCACCGAGACTAAGAGCACCGGGAGCAGCAGGCCGTTGATGACCTGCGTCGCGAGCAGCACCTGGAAGAGGGGCACGCCGGGGAGCATCGCCACCACCCCGCCGACCACGATCAGGAAGGTGAAGATGCCGAGGAAGATCGGGGCCTCGCGGAACGTGCGCGAGACGCCCTTCTCGAACCCGAGCGCCTCGCTGATCGAGTAAGCCGTCGAGAGCGGCAGCACCGCCGCCGCCAGCATCGACGCGCCGAAGAGGCCGACGCCGAAGAGCGTCTTGGCGTACGTCCCCGCCAACGGTTCGAGCGCGCGCGCGGCCTCCTCGGCCGACTCGATGCGGACGCCGCTGCCGTGGAGCGTCGCGGCCGTCGCCACCGTGATGAAGAAGGCGACGGCGATGGCGAAGACCGTCCCCGTCCACACGTCCACGCGCGTGAGCGGGTAGTCCTCCTCGTCCACGCCCTTCTCGACGACGGACGACTGGACGAAGACCTGCATGTAGGGCGAGATGGTCGTGCCGATGAGCGCGACGACCGTGAAGAGGTAGCCCGCGTTGAAATCCATCCGCGGCCGCGCGAAGCCGCGCGCGACCTCGCCCCAATCGGGGCGCGCGAGGAAGGCCGAGACGACGTAGCCGAGGAAGACGAGCGACATCAGAAGGAAGACGCGCTCGACCCGGCGGTAAGAGCCCTTCACCACCAGCCACCAGACGGCGAAGGCCGCGAGCGGCACCGAGACGAAGCGCGGGACGCCGAACAGCTCGGTCGCCGCGGCGATGCCGACGAACTCCGAGACGGTCACGCCGCCGTTGGCGACGAGGAGCGCCAGCATCACCAGGATCGTCCAGCGCACGCCGAACTGCTCGCGGATGAGGTCGGAGAGCCCCTTGCCCGTCACCGCGCCCATCCGCGCGCACGTCTCCTGCACGATGCCCAGGGCTAAGACCAGAGGGATTAAAGTCCAGAGGAGGTTGTAGCCGTAGTCGGCCCCGGCCGAGGCGTAGGTGGCGATGCCGCCCGCGTCGTTACCCGCGTTGGCGGCGATCATCCCCGGCCCGATGACCGCGAGGTAGGCGAAGAGCCCCCGCCGCCGCGCCACCGCGCGCTGCACGCGCCGGCCGCCGCGCCGCCACAAACGGCGACCCGCGTCCCGCACACTCTCTGCGCGCGTCGAAGCCACTCGGAGGTTCCCCGTCAGCAGTCATAGAAAACTCGTCAGCCCTCGTCCGCCGACTCCCGGGCGCGGCGCCGCAGCCCCTCGTTCTCGCCCCGGCTCTCCTTAATCTCCCGACTCAACTCCTGCAAGCGCCGGACGATCTCGACCTTCTCCTCGTAAGGGAGCTTCGCCAGCCGCCGCCTGCGCGCGGCCTTCTGCTCAAGTATCTCTGAGATGTCTATCTCTTCGCTCATGTCCCGGGTTCACTTGAGAACTCGCGCCATTTGTCGGTCAGCCCGTGTCGCGACAGGATGTCCGTCAGTCGCTCGACGTTGACCACGCCCTCCTCCAGAAATCTCGCCACGCGGGCGTAGTCCTTCTCCCTGCCGGTTTGCAGCATGATAGCGACGAGGTGCTCGGCGCTCAACACGCGCGTCGGCGTACCCTTGAATTTAATCCCGACTGCTTGCTCGACCGCTTCGGCGACGAGCGGATTATAGGTCGGGATAAATTGCACGGGCCAGCCTTCGATGTTTACGGCCTCGCCTGTCGCCTCGTAGCCCGCGGTCGCTAGGTACTCGTAGACCGGCGTCATCGTCACCAGGCCGCCTGACAGATTCAGGGCGAAGAAGATGTCGAGGTCGAAGGTCGCGAAGGGCTCGACGTAAAAGACGGCGGCCATCGCGCCGCCGATGGCGTACCGCCCGATGACGCCATCTGTCTCCATGCGGTTAATAATTTCAAGCGTCTTCTCCACGACTGCTTACCCGAACACGCGCGGGAGGCGGGGGCGCCAGTCTTTGGGGAGGAGGTACTCCATGGCGTCGTCCACGGTGACGATGCCGGCGATGTCCCCGGCGTCGTCCACGACGGGCAGCGCGAGGAGGTTGTACTCGGCGATGGTCTCGGCCACCTCGCGCGCGGGGTCTTTGGGGTGCGCGAACTGGAACTCGTCGCGCATGACCTCGGAGAGCGGGGCGGAGGGGTCGGCGAGGATCAGGTTGCGCAGCGCGATGACGCCCGAGAGCCTCCAGGAGTCCTCCTCATCGACGACGTAGAGGTAGTAGATCATGTTCGGCGTCTCGGCCATCTCCCGGAGCCGCGCCAGCGCCTCGCCCGCCGTCAGGTGCTTGGGGAGGACGACGAACTCGGTCGTCATTAAGCCCCCGGCCTCGTCGTCGTCGTAGGGGAGCAGCTCCTGCACGTCGGCCTTCTCCTCGTGCTCCATGAGTTCGAGCAGGTCTTCGGCCTTCTCCTCGGGCAAGTCCCCCAGCACGTCCGCCGCCTCGTCGGGCGACATGTGTTCGAGGATGTCGGCGGCGCGCCCCTCCTCCATGTCGCCGATGATGCGCGCCTGGTCTTCGGCGTGCATCTCTTCCAGGGTCTCGGCGGCCGTCTCGTCGTCGAGCGCCTCGATGACTTCGAAGCCGTGCTGGCGCGAGAGTGCCTCGGCGAGGCGCGCGATCTCGACGGGGTGGAGGCGCGCGAGCTTGTCGCGCGAGGACTTCAACTGGACGGTGGCGGCGTCGGTCGCCAGATACCCCACGTCGGCCCAGTCGATGACCTCGACCGCGCGGTTGGTGCCGACGAAGTTGTGCGGCGTGAGCCGGCGCCAGAGCCCCGCGAGCGTCACGTCCGCGCCCGTCACGAGCCACTCGCCGCCCGACTCGATGAGCTGCACGTCGTTGACGCGCACGACGCGCTTGCCGTCCACGTCGATGAGCTGCTTGTCGAGCACGTCGCGGGCGAGCAGGACTTCGCCCTCGCGCCGCGCGAAGCGGCGCAGGTCGAGCGTGTCCGAGTTGAGCCGGACGCCGCCCGAGTCGATGCTGGCGACGCGCGCGCGCGGGACGAAGAAGTCGCGGCGGCGGTAGCGCGCCACGAGCCCCGTCACCGGCGGGTGGTCGGAGCCTAACCGGACGATCACGTCCTTGAGCGTCGCCACCCGCTCGCCCTCGACTTCGCGGATGGGCCGGCCGAGTACCTGCGAGAGATAGAGCATGTGAAATTATCGCTTCCCCGGGACGGCCGCATCATAGCACGCGCGGGAAGCTTGAGGGGAAAGAGTCGCCCCTTTGAAGGCCGCCCGGGGGCGCGCTTGACGGTCGGACGGCGGGGGTATATCGTACCGCCGCTTTCGACTGTTACGGGTAGTCACGCGGCCTGACGCCGACGCGCCAAGCTCACTGCGCGGCCCTTTCTGTAACCTCGCCTGCCGGGCTCCGCCGGCGGCACCCTCCAGAACGTTCTCGGGAGTATGCACATGAAAAGACCTTCCCACATCTATCTCTCCGTCTCCATGTCCCTGGTTCTACTCGCCGCCCTCGCGGGCGGCGCCGGCACCTTCTCGCACGCCTCGGCCCAGGCGGGCACGAAGCGCTGGGTCATCATCTACCACCAGCAGAACGCCGTGCCCCCGGACGCCGACCGCAGCGTCTCGAAGGCCGGCGGCACCATCACGGCGCGGCTGCCCGAGGTCGGCGCGGCCGTGGCCGAGTCGAGCAACCCCAACTTCGTCGCCGACATGAGCCGCGACCCGAAGGTCTCGGACGTGGCCGAGGACATCCAGATACAGATGATCCCTAACTGGGAGCAACTGCACGGCCAGGTTCTGAACGACAGCGACGTGGCCGCGGCGGCCGCCGCCGAGCCGGCGGGCAGCGACGCGCAGACCGGCCCCGACACCTTCTACAACGCCTTCCAGTGGGACAAGAAGCGCATGCGCGCGTCGAACCAGGGCTCCTACGCGGTGCAGCAGGGCCGGCCCGACGTGACCGTCGCCGTGCTCGACACGGGCGCGGACATCCTGCCCGTCCCGCACGTGGACATCGCCAACCCGGCGACGGGGACTAACTTCGACGTCGCGCGCAGCCGCTCCTTCATCCCCGTGCAGCCGACCTCGAACGGCGACCCGAACCCGGCCGCCTGGGACGACAAGAACGGCCACGGCTCCTGGTGCCTGAGCGCGGTCGGCGCGCCCATCAACAACATCGGCATCGTCGGCGTCGCGCCCAAGGTCAGGCTGGTCGCGGTGAAGGTGCTCGCCGACGACGGCACGGGCAGCTACGTCTCGCTGGCGCAGGGGTTGATTTACGCGGGCCTGAACAAGTTCGACGTGGCCTCGATGAGCCTCGGCGGCTACCTGCGGCGCTCCGACCAGGGCACGCACGTCCTCATCAAGCTCGTGCAGCGGGCCATCAACTTCGCGCGCGAGAACGGCGTGACGCCCGTCGCCGCCCTCGGCAACGAGAGCTTCAACATCAGCGACGGCAGCTTCATGCAGGACTTCATGGACATCCCGGCCGAGATCGACGGCGTGATCGGCGTCTCCGCCACCGGCTACTTCAACCTCAAGGCTTCCTACAGCAACTACGGCATGGGCAAGACGGACGTGAGCGCGCCGGGCGGCGACTTCGCCGTGCAGACGCCGACCAACCCGACGCCGCTGCACGAAGGCGATGTGCTCGGCGCGTGGGCGGCCGAGTCGTGCGGGTTCCCGAACTGCTACGTCTTCGTCAGCGGCACCTCGATGGCGACGCCGAACGCGGCGGGCGTCGCGGCGCTCATCATCTCGCAGTACGGCGACTTCACGCCCGGCGGCAACGGGAAGAAACTGCACATGTCGCCGCAGCGCGTCGAGTCCTACCTGCAACAGTCGGCCAACAACCAGCCGTGCCCGGAGCCGAACCCGGTCAACTACGTGCTCGCCATCCCGGTCGGCCCCTTCCCGGCCGGCTCCCCCGTGCCGGGCGTGCAGCCCGACCAGCGGTGCCAGGGCGACACCGGCTACAACAACTTCTACGGCAAGGGCATCGTTGACGCCTTCAAGGCCGTCACGCAGGCCCCGGGCCAGTAGCGACCGCGGGCACGACGCCGCCTTAAACAGAGGGGCGCGCGTGCGCGGCCGGACACCTTCCGGCCGCGCACGCGCGCCTTTATCATTTCGACTCCGATGCCCGCCCCGAGCCTCACTTCGTCTCGACGGTGTAGGTGACGGTCGTCTTGCCGCCGGCCGGGACGCGGACTCTCATCTGGAAGGCGTCGGCCGCGAGGCGCTCGGCCGGGGTCGAAGGGTTGATGACCGTCCACTGGTTGTCGCCGAAGGGCTCGACGCCCTCGCGGACGAACGCCTCCGCTTCGAGCGCGCCGCGGTTGGTCAGGACGACCTCGATCTTCGTGACGAGCTTCTGGTGCGTGTCGCCGTCCTGGCCCCTGTACTCGACCTGCCGCCGTTCGAGCACGCGGCGCGTGCCGAAGAGCGTCGAGGAGCGGCCCTGCGTGACGCTGAACTCGCCGCCCGGCGGCGTCAGGGGCACGCGGTCTTGCCCGACGACCTGCGCGACGGCGCCGTCGCGCGCGTAGATGGTGACCTGGCCCGCGGGCATCGGCACCTGGGTCGGGTTCTTCGAGACGAGCCGCACCTCCAGCCCGCGCGGCACGACGACGAAGCCGCCGCGCGCGAGCGTCTGCGCGTTGTACTCGTTCTCGAAGACGTTGCGCTGCGTGACCGAGAGGCGCGCGCCCTGGAAGAGCGGCAGGCGGCTGACGGGCGCGTTCGCGTTCAGGGCCACGTCGCGCCCGAGGCGGAAGCGGCTGAAGGCGCTCAAGGATGCCGCCTCGGCCGAAGGAGCGGGCGCCGGCTCCTCGTTCTCCGAGCTGCTGCTAATCTGAGCCGTGTTGCGCGCCATCTCGTCGTAGTCGCGCCGGTAGGCGCCGTCGCCCGCGAGCAGCGCGACCTCGCCCGCGACGAGGTCAACCGTCCCGCCGCGCACGTCCGTCCCCGTGTTGTTGTAGAGCGAGACCCACGAGTCGAGCACCCCGGCCGCCGGGGGCGCGCCGTTCTGCGTCGGTTCGAGGACGAGCGAGTAGTCGCCGCGCCAGCTGATGTCGGGCGCGAGGTAATCGACCTGCACGCGGCGCGTGCCGGCGCGCCCGCGGTTCTGGATGGAGAGGTGGAGGACGGGCGAGCGCTGGCCGCGCACCTCGACGCCGTCGTTGGTCACGTCCACGCGCACGACCTCGGCGTCCTCGGCCGTGACGCGCAGCGTGCGCGCGTTGGCCTTGGGCATGAGGCTGCGCCACTCGACTTGATTAAGGCCGGGCTGTAGCTCGACGGCGCGCTCTTCGAGGAGTTCGGCGACGCCCGCGTCGTAGACCGTCAGGTGCAAGGCCGCGCCCTGCGTCTGCGCGAACGTTTGGGATGGCAAAGACAAAAGGGCAAGGAGTAGGGCGGGGAAGAGTCGGTGCGGCTTCGGCATGTTCGGTTCTCCTCTTGAAAGTGTTGCTGGTTGAGACTGAAATTAGAACGGCGCGCGCCGCCGCGGCTTGCGCCCGCGGGCAAGAAGGGTGTTGCAAAGGGGCGGCTCTTATCCTATCCTCGCACGCGTTCAGACCGGACACCGCCGCTCTTGTCGTTCTAACTCCAAGCCATGTTGACAGTCGGGACGGAATGGCTCATCGAGGCGTCGGGCTGCGACGCCGAGGCGCTGCGCGACGTGGGACGTTTGCGCTCGGTCTTCGCGCGCGCGGTCGCGGAGCTGGGCCTGCGCGTCGTCGGCGAGCAGCTCTGGCACAAGTTCCCCGGCGAGGGCGGCGCGACCGGGCTCGCCCTGCTGACCGAGTCGCACCTCGCCTGCCACACCTACCCCGAGTTCGGCGTCGCCACCTTCAACCTCTACTGCTGCCGCGAGCGGCCCGAGTGGCCCTGGGCCGAGCGCCTGCGCGAGATGCTCGGCGCGGCCGAGGTCTACGTGCGCAGCGTCAGCCGCGCGGGCGGGGGTGAAGCCTGATGGCGCTGCGCGCGAACTGCCCCGCGTGCGGCGCGGAGGTTCTGTTCAAGACGGGCTCGTCCGTCGTGGTCGTCTGCGAGTTCTGCCGCTCGGTCGTGGCGCGCACCGACCGCGGCATCGAAGACCTCGGCAAAGTCTCTGACGTGGCCGAGTCGGGCTCGCCGCTCGAAGTGGGCCTGCGCGGCGTCTACCTCGGCGTCGCCTTCGAGCTGACGGGGCGCGCGCAGTTGCAGCACGCGGCCGGCGGCTTCTGGGACGAGTGGTACGCGGCCTTCTCCGACGGCCGCTGGGGCTGGCTCGCGGAGGCCCAAGGGCGCTTCTACCTCACCTTCCAGATTCAAGTCCCTTCGCCGAACGCGCTCCCCTCGTTCGACTCGCTCCAACTCGGCCAGCAGGTCTGGGCCATCCCGGCGCAGTCGCCGCCCGTGGTCGCCGAGAAGGGCACGGCGCGGATGCTCGGCGCGAAGGGGGAGATTCCGTACCTGCTCACGCCGGGCGAGACCTACGCTTACGCAGACCTCTCGGGCGCGGGCGGCACGTTCGGCACGCTCGACTTCGGCGAGCAGCCGCCGCTCGTCTTCGTCGGGCGCGAGACGACCTTGGACGAGCTGGGGCTCGCGCACGCGCAGCGCACGGAGGAGCGCGAGGCGCGCGCGGTGACGGCCACGCAGGTCAGTTGTCCCAACTGCGGCGGGCCGCTTGAGCTGCGCGCGCCGGACAGGACGGAGCGCGTCGGGTGCCCGAACTGCGGCTCCCTGCTCGACGCGAACCGGGGGAGCCTGCGCTACCTCAAGCAGCTCGAACAGAAAGGCTGGGGCAAGTCGATTCCCCTGGGCGGCACGGCCGAATTCGAGGGGCGGCCGTTCACCGTCATCGGCTTCATGGTTAGGAGCGTCGAGTTCGAGGGCGTGCGCTACTTCTGGCAGGAGTATCTTCTCTATAACCCGGCCGTCGGCTTCCGCTGGCTGGTCGAGTCGGACGGGCATTGGAGCTACGTGACTTCGGTGCCGCCGGGCGAAGTCTTCGAGTCGGGCTCGCGCGCCACGCACGCCGGCCGCAGCTTCAAGAGGTTTCAGGACGCGGTCGCGCGCGTCGAGTACGTCGAGGGTGAGTTCTACTGGAAGGTCGAGGCGGGCGAGCTGGCCCGCGCCACCGACTACGTCAACGCGCCGCTCATGCTCTCGAAGGAAGTCCCGGTCGCCGCGGGCCGCCGCCGCGGGCAAATCTCCGCCGAGGAGGTCAACTGGTCGCTCGGCACGTACACCCCGATTAAGGAGATTGAGAAGAAGTTCGGCGTCGATCTTCCCTCGCCGAACACGGTCGCGCCGAACCAGCCGTGGCCGCACAAGAAGATTTACAAGTACTGGGGGCTGCTCCTGCTGGCCGCGCTCGCGCTCGGCCTCTTCACTTTGGTGACGGCGCCGCGCAAGACCGTCTTCGAGCAGACCTACACCTTGCAGGTGACGCCCACGCCTTCGCCCTCGCCCGGGGCCGCGCCGGCCGCGCCCGACCCGGACGCCGGCAACGAGAAGACGCAGGTCATCTTCACCGACCCGATCCAGTTGACCGGCGGGCGCAACCTGCGCGTGACGGGGCACGCGCTGAACGTGGACAACAACTGGCTCTACGTCGCGGGCGACTTCATCGACGAGGAGACGGGGCTCGTCCAACAGTTCGACCTGCCGATGGAGTACTACCACGGCGTCGAGGACGGCGAGTCCTGGAGCGAGGGCGACCCCGAGCAGGCGGCCTACCTGCCGGCGGTGCCCGAGGGGCGCTACACGCTGCGGCTCGAAGCGCAGTGGGAGAACTGGAACCAGCCGACGCCGCCGCAGATGTCCGTGCGCGTCGAGCAGGGCGTGCCGCGGCTGGCGAATCTTCTGCTGCTGCTCATCGCGCTCTCGGTGATCCCGGTGCTCTTCGCGTGGCGGCACTTCAGCTTCGAGCGGCGGCGCTGGGCCGACAGCGCCTTCAACCCCTACCAGTCAGGCGGTGACGACAGCAGCGATGACTGACGACAGACGTTCGACGCTCCGCGCGGCGGCCTGCGCCGCACTGCTCTGCTTAACCTTCGCCGCCGACGCGCGCGCGCAGGCGGGCGGGGGCGACGGCGAGACTCTGCCGACGAAGTCGGGCACGCTCGGCATCTTTCGCGTCGGCGACGAGGCAGACCTCAAGTGGGAGCTGCGTCTGGGGAAGAAGACCGTCTTGCAGCACGAGGGCTCGTCCTTCGTCCACTTCGAGGCGTTCTTCCCGAACCTCTCGCAGGGCGAGGTGGCAATCGTCTCCTTCAACTCCGGCGGTCAGGCTTGCCCGGCGCAGTTCCGCGTCGTCCGCGTCGTCTCGGCGGACAAGGTCGAGGTGAGCGAAGAGTTCGGCGACTGCTCCGACTCGCCGACCGTCACACTCAAGCAGCTCCCCGAGGAGGAGCTGACCTTCGGCTTCCCCGGCTACTACCAGCTCTGGCAGTCGCAGGAGCCGGGCTTTCGCCGCCCGCCCCCGACGACCTGGGTCTACCGAAAGGGCGTGCTCCGCGAGTTGAAGCCCGCGGCGACGAAGAAGAGATAAGGGTCAAAGACGTGCTCAGCAAAATCTACCTGTTACTCGGCGGCGGACTCCTCCTGCTCTACGTCTTCGCGGCGTGGAGCGGGTGGGAGTTGACGACTTCGCCGCGGCAGTTCGTCCCGGCCGACGTGCGTAACTCGCCGGGCGGCTACCGCTCTTTCCACTTCTGGCATTCCGGCTACCACGGAGGAAAATGATGCTCAACCTGTCAACGCCGGCCCGCGCCCTCGGCCTGGTGGTGAAGTTCGAGGAGCTGGCGCCCGTGCTCGTCACCACCGCCATCTTCACCGCCTTCGGCCTGCTCGTCTTCGGCATCGCCTACTTCATCATCCTCAAGGCCACGCCCTTCTCCATCCGCAAGGAGATCGAGGAGGATCAGAACGTCGCGCTCGCCGTCGTCATCGGCGCCGTCATCATCGGCATCTCCCTCATCATCGCCGCGGCGATCCAAGGGTCGTAGGCAGTAGGCAGTAGGCAGCAGGCAGTTGAAAGCCGCCGTGTCTCAAACTCTGATGTACCCTCTCAACGTGCGTGGCGCGGAGCGACTGCCTACTGCCTACTGAGCTATGAACCGAACTCCCATACTGTTCCTCAACGTCCTGGTCATCGCGACCTGCGGGCTCGTGTATGAGCTTCTGGCGGGGACGCTGGCGTCGTACGTGCTCGGCGACTCGGTGACGCAGTTCTCGCTTATCATCGGCATCTATCTGTCGGCGCTCGGGGTGGGCTCGTGGCTCTCGCGGTTCGTGGAGAGGGAGCTGGCGCGGCGGTTCGTGGACGTGGAGCTGGCCGTGGCCGTGGTGGGCGGGGCTTCGGCGCCGCTGCTCTTTTTGAGCTTCGCGCACCTGAGCTACTTCCACGTCGTGCTCTACGCGCTCGTCTTCTTCATCGGCGTGCTGGTGGGCTTAGAGATTCCGCTGCTGATGCGGATTATGAAAGACCACCTCGACTTTAAGGAGCTGGTCGCGCGCGTGCTCGCCTTCGACTACGCGGGCGCGCTCATCGCGTCGCTCCTCTTTCCCATCTTCCTCGTGCCCAAGCTCGGGCTCGTGCGCACGTCGCTCCTCTTCGGCTTCCTCAACGCGGGGGTGGGCTTGTGGGCGACGTGGCTCATGCGCCCCATCATCGGGGGCGGCGTGACGCGGCTGCGGGCGCAGGCGTGCGTGGTGCTGGCGCTGCTGGCCGTCGCCTTCGTCAAGGCCGACGCGCTGACCTCGCTCGCCGAGGACGCGATGTTCGCCGACGACATCGTCTACACGAAGACGACGCACTACCAGCGCATCGTCGTCACGCGCAACCGCGCCGGCTTCCAGCTCTTCTTAAACGGCAACCTGCAATTCTCCTCGGCCGACGAGTACCGCTACCACGAGGCGCTCGTCCACCCCGCGCTGGCGCTCGCCGCCGAGGGCGGGAGGGAGGTGCGGCGCGTCCTCGTGCTCGGCGGCGGGGACGGCCTCGCGCTCCGCGAAATCTTAAAGTACCCGTCCGTCCGGGAGGTCGTGCTCGTAGACCTCGACCCGGACATGACGGAGCTTTCCCGCCGCTTCCCGCCGCTCGCGCGGCTCAACCAGAACTCCTTCGAAGACCCGCGCGTGCGCGTCGTCAACGAGGACGCGATGATCTGGCTGGAGCGCGACGAGCCGCCCTTCGACGCGGCCATCGTTGACTTCCCCGACCCGAACAGCTTCGCCCTCGGCAAGCTCTACACGACGCGCTTCTACCGCCTGCTCAAAGAGCGCCTCGCGCCCGAGGCGGCCGTGAGCGTGCAGTCCACGTCGCCGCTCTTCGCGCGCAACTCCTACTGGTGCATCGTGCGCACGCTCGAAGCCGCGGGCTTCCAGGTGCGGCCCTACTACACGGCCGTGCCCTCGTTCGGCGTCTGGGGCTTCGCGCTCGCGCGCCGCACCCCTTTCGAAGTGCCCGCGCACGCGCCGCAGGTCGCCTTGAAGTTCTTAGACGACGCGTCGCTCCCCGCGATGTTCATGCTCTCGGCCGACCTCGGGCCGGTGCCCGTGGAGGTCAACCGTCTCGACAACCAGTCGCTCGTCCGCTACTACGAGGCCGAGTGGCGCCGCTACGAATGAGAAAGGGGGCGGGGATGAAGACGCAGGAGCGCGAGAAGGGCGCGGCCGGGGAGCCGCGTTGGTACGAGTCGGCCGCGCGCCCTTCGCCGCCGGGTCAGATGACGCAGGCGGAGCCCGCCGACCTCGCGGGGGCGGAGCCCGAGAAGAGCACGGGCGCGGGCGTGAGCATGAGGAAGGTGCGCTGGATCGTCGGCATCTACGTCGTCGTCGCCACCGCCGAGGTGGCTCTGGGGCGTTGGTTCGACTCGATCTACTGGGCCTCCGTCGCCTTCTTCTTCGCCGTCTCTTTGCAGCCCCGCGAGCGCGTCCCGAAGCCCCTCCGTTACTTCGCCCTCGCCGCCATGTTGGCACTCACGGTCGTCAAGGTCGTCCTGGTGCTTCTTGAACTGAAGATGCTCTGAGGGCGAGGGCTTCGCGCGGACTCTATGGCAGGACGAGGGCTCACGAGAAGGGAACTGCTGGCGGCCTTCCTCGGCGCGCCGTTCGCGCTCGCGGCGTGCGGGCAGAGGGAGGCCGCGCCGCCCCTGCCGGAGGGCGAGGTCGTCGGCGCGTCGGACGGCATCGGGCACCTCATCCGCGACGGGCTGCGGCCGGAGCCGGAGACCTGGGAGCGTGCGGGCGTCGTCATCGTCGGCGGCGGCGTGGCCGGGCTCGCGGCTGCCTGGAGGTTTTTGCACGCGGGCTTCGAGGACTTCGTGCTGCTCGAACTCGAAGCGGCGCCGGGCGGGACGGCGCGCTCGGGCGAAGAGCACGGCGTGGTTCCATACCCCTGGGGCGCGCACTACCTCCCGGCGCCGATGAAGGAGAACCGCGCGCTCGTCACCCTGCTGGACGAGCTGGGCGTGCTCGAAGGCTCGGACGCCGCGGGCGAGCCGGTCGTCGCCGAGCAGTTCATCTGCCGCGACCCCGAGGAGCGCGTCTACTACCGCGGGCGCTGGTACGAGGGGCTCTACCTGCACGCGGGGGCGAATGATGAGGACGCCCGTCAGCTCCAGCTCTTCAACGCGGAGGTTGACCGCTGGGCCGCCTGGCGCGACAAGCAGGGGCGGCGGGCGTTTGCCATCCCCGTCTCGCTCTGTTCGGACGACGCGGAGGTGACGGCGCTCGACCGCCTCTCGATGGGCGAGTGGATGCGCGCTCGGGGCTTCACTTCGGAGCGCCTGCGCTGGCTGGTCGATTACGGGTGCCGCGACGACTACGGGCTCGGCGTCGAGCAGGCGAGCGCGTGGGCCGGCCTCTTCTACTTCGCCTCGCGCATGAAGGCGCCGGGCGCGGAGTCGCAGCCGCTCATCACCTGGCCCGAAGGCAACGGCCGCCTCGTGCGGCACCTTTACGAGAAGGCGCGGAGCCACGTCCGCCTCGGGTTAGCCGTCGCCGACGTGCGGACGGTCGTTGATGAAAGTCGTCGGGTCGGAACTCCCGCAGCGGGAGGCGTCGAGGTGGTCGCCGTCGGGCGCGACGGGCGCGGGGCTCTGGGGTTCCGTGCGGAGCACGTCGTCTTCGCGGCCCCGCAGTTCTTGACGAAGTACCTCTTGAAGTCTTACCGCGAAGGCGCGTGCCCTTCGCACGTCGCGGAGTTCGAGTACGGCGCGTGGATGGTCGCGAACCTCTTCCTCTCCGCCCGCCCGCGCGCGGGGCTCGGCTTCCCCGCGGCGTGGGACAACGTGCTCTACGAGAGCCCCTCGCTCGGCTACGTCACGGCCACGCACCAGCGCGGGCTTGAGCGCGGCCCGACCGTCTTCACCTACTACTATCCGCTCACCGAACCGAACCCGCGCGACGCACGCGCCCGCCTCCTCTCGGCCGGCCGCGACGAGTGGGCCGAGGTCGCGCTCTCCGATTTACAACGCGCCCACCGGGACATACGCACACTCACCCGACGCCTCGACGTGATGCGCTGGGGCCACGCCATGATCCGCCCCCGCGTCGGCTTCCAATGGGGCGGCGCGAGAGTCAAAGCCCGACAGCCCTTCGGCCCCGTCCACTTCGCCCACACAGACCTCTCCGGCGTCCCCCTCTTCGAAGAAGCCTTTGACCACGGCCTCCGCGCCGCCGAAGAAATCCTCGCCGCCCGCGGCCTCCCCTCCGAAACTATGCGCTAACCCGTGCTGTGACGAACCGGCGAGCTGCGGGCCGTGCAAAGTCCAGCTTCATTCCAATCCTGCTTCACAACTCCGCGGGCGGGTTCAGCAGGTAAGTCTTTACCGCCCGGGCTTCCGGCATGGAGAAGCTAGGAAACGTCTCGCGCTTATGGTCTATCCACGACAGGGCGTGTCGAACCGCCTCCCCGTCTTTTATTAATTGGGAGAGTCGAATCTTATACCTTGCGGGCAGTTCTGCCCGTCGGGATTTATCAGCCAACTCCGCCAAAAGCGCTCCTGCCACCTCCGCCGGGCCGGCGTTCACCACCTGAGCGACTAGGGACGGCACGAACTTGATTCTGGACGGGTACTTGATCCTTCGCTCAAGAGCGGTCGCCTGGCCTATCGCCCCCCCGACCCAGGTTTCTTCCGGATTCGTCACCAGAGAGTCGGCGAGTGCTTTCCTCTTAACAGACAGGCTTTCATACTGCATCAGCATCGTGGCTAAAGCCTCATACTGAATAAAGCCCTGGCACGACAGTAAAAACTCCAGCTTATCTTCCGGCAGCTCGTAGTACGGGAAATAGCTGACGAAAATCTTTACCATCCTGGCGATGACCGGGTGGTCGTCCATCGTGATGAAGGACTCGAAATCGTCCTGGGGCAGTTTCGCCCACGGGCCGCTCATGTTCTTCAGTCTCGTAGGCAGCAGGACTAACTCCTCTATCAAAGAGACCAGGTTGTCGTCGTTTGTAATGTAAGACTGGAAGTGCCGGAACAACTCCGACAGAAATCCCCACGCCCGCAGCCACTTGTTGTCACTGACAAGGCTGTCCCCACCCATCAGATGATCTCGGGTTATCATTTCAGCCACAGTCCGCACCAATTCTGCCTGGTCGAACAGGAGGGCCGGCACTACGTTGACGACGGCAAGAGGGAGGCGTTCGAAACGCTCTTCGACAAGTTCGAGTAACCTTAACTTGACCTCCCTGTTGTACGTCGAAGTGATTGATGTCAGGCAGCGGGCGAACTGCGGGAGGGCGGCGAACTCGTCGGGGCGTTCGAGCATGCGCTCGAAGGCGATGATTTGCTCTTCAGGGTCGTTGCTGTCGGCGGAAAGGAGGAGGAGGCGGTCGAGGTCGCGGTCGATGGTGCCGTAGCGCTCGATCATGCGGAGTTGGACGAGGTCGGGTTTGTTGGCGAAGTCTTTGAAGATGTCGGCGACATCGGATTGCATGAGTTGCCACCAGCGGGCGAGGGCTTGGTGGTGGCGGACGGCGTGCCAGAAGGCTTCGTGGTAGGAGGGGTGAACGAAGTCGAGGCGGGCGGGGCTTGTGTCGTCGTCGCGGCGCTCGACGAGGATTTGGTCGAACTTGGCGCGGGCGCTCCCAAACGAATTCGTGGGGATGCCGGGGAGGTGTTTGCGCTTGAAGAGGTAGGCGAGCGTCTCCATGTAGGCGGCCTCCACGTCCATCGACGCGGCGGGCGTGTCGGGGAAGAGCGTGGCGGCCGAGGCGGCGATTTCGACGAGGAGGAGGAAGACCTGCTCGGGCGGCGGGAGGTGGCCCATCCAGTCGGCCAGCGCCTTGACCATCTCCTTCGACTCCTCGACGTGGCGGAGCACTTCGTCAAGAGTAGTTAAAGACTCCGACGTGCGGACGAAGAACTCGATGTTGTGCGGGGCGGGCAGCAGCGCCGGCAACTGCTCATCGAGCGCCGTCACTATCTCTGCGTCGGACGCCCAGCGCGGCCGGTAGAAGTTCGTGTAGCGGTGGAGGATGTCGAGCAGCGTCTCCGGCCTGTAGGACGTGTGGACGCGGATGCTCTTCTCCAACTCGTTGAGGCGCGCGTCGCCGCGCGTCTCGCCGACCGCCTCGCGGAAGATGTTCAGTCGCGTCGTGACGACGACGCGGACGTGCTCGTAGTCGCGCGCGAGCTTGAGGAACGTCTCAAGCTCGCGCGCGAAGACGTTGGTGCGCTCGGTGCGCCGCTCCATCGTCTCGCCGAAGGGGTCGTCGAAGTGCACGACGCGCGGCACGTTCCCCTCGCCGACGAAGACCTGCGCCAGCAGCTTCTTCAAATCGTCCTCGTGCTGGTGGAGCAGCGCGACGAGGCGGTCGTGCCGTATGTGCACGGGCTCGTAGCCCTCGCGGTAATACTCCCAGAGCAGGTGGAAGGCCGTGTAGGTCTTGCCGAGGTGTGGCTCGCCGATGATGAAGACGACGTGCTCGCGTTCGAGCTTCCGGCGGATGGCTTCGTACTCGGTCGGCCTGACGTAGAGCGCGGGCAGGTTCTTGTAGCGGCTGCGCGGCGCCTTCAGCTCGTGCTCGTACCCGATGCTTTTCAGAAAGCCTTCGATGGAGGGTGAGGAGTCCGCGGCGGCAGTCCCGCCCCCGCGGCCGGCTTCGAGGTGTGAGCGCAGCTCGCGGAAGAAGTCGTCGAAACGCGCCTCGTCGCCCGAGATGATGCTGCCGTAGCCGCGCACCTTGAGCACGCTGTCTACGCGGCTGCCCGGCTCGGGCGGCGCGGGGTTGACGTAGTGTATCTCGCCGCCCTCCTTCTCGAAGAGCACGTCGATGTCCCTGTCCTGGACGCTGTGGCCGACGACGAGCAGGCCGCGGTTGAGGTAGCGCGCCAGCACCGGTCTGATCGCCTCCTCGAACCTGAAAATCTCGTCCGGGGTGAAGGCGTAGCTGCCCGGCGAGGCCAAGGTGCCGTGCAGCTTGACGAGCTTGAAGGGCGGGCGCGAAGACTCCAACTGGTAACGCACGTCCTCGGGCTTGTCCCGGCCGTTGACCGAGACGACGAAGTGCTCCGGCTCGCGCCAGCCCGCGTCGCCCAGCGCGCGCTCCAGGAGGTTGTCGAGGTTCGTCGAGAGCGCCAGCCCGAAGTAGCCGTTTGCGATGAGGTGCGCGAGGTCTGTGTACCCTTCGGACGGCGCCGTGTTTTGCAAAAGGTGCCGGCTCAGGATCGAGAATTTCGTGTCGTGGTCGAGCCGCGCCCAGCGCTCGTAGAAGGCTTCGAGCTTGAGGCGTGCGACCTCGCGGGCCTTCAGCTCGCCGAACTCCGGGCTGAGCGAGGCGGCCGCCTGAACGGACGCCTGCCACCCTTCGAACCGCTCGCGCTCGTAGCTCTGCAAAACGTCGTCGGCGAGCCGCGCCGTCGGGGGGCAGCCCGAGCCGATGGACGCGCCCGCGCCGACGAGGAGGACGAACGGCTCGACCCCCGCGCTTTTTCTCTGGGCGATGCCGGCGGCGAGCGCCCTGATCTTATCCGTCATGGTCGGTCACCTGACGCTCGGCTATTAGCTCATAGAGCGCGTTCTTGAAGAAGAGGCGTTTGAGGCGGTCGCCGGCGTGGCGCGGGGGTCGTTGGCGCGCGGCGCGGCGGGCGTCGGAGAGGTTGCCGCTCTCGCTGACGACGCGCAGCGGGAGGCCGTCGAAGAGCGCGCGCGCGGCCGAGTAGGTGAGGTGGACGGTGTGGTCGGCGAAGGGGCCGATCTCGAAGCGCAGCCCGGCGGCGTTCCAGGCGGAGTGCGCGGCGGCGGCGGCCGAGTAGACGGCGTGGTGAAAGTTGACCGTGAAGTAGAGGAGCCCGCCGGGGGTGAGCACGCGCGCGAGTTCCCGCGCGATGCGCGCGGGGTCTGCGGCGTGGTCTACGACGTTGTCGCAGAGCACCACGTCGAAGGAGGCGTCGGCGAAGGGCAGGCGCTCGCCCGCGGCGGCGATTGTTCGCGCGCGGTGCTGCCAGGCGGGGAAGAGCGCGGCGTAGTCGCAGGCCAGAGGGTCTACGCCCACGCCGCGCGTCGTGCCGAAGAAGAAGACGAGCCCGTGCGCGCCGCTCCCGACTTCAAGCACGCGCGCGTCCGGCGCGATGGCGCGCACGCGCTCCAACTTCTCGCGCACGCGCTCCGAGCGCCGCCGCATCGCCTCGACGTAATCCTGTTCGTGCCCGCGCGCCCGCGCCGCCTTCGCGCGCTGGTAGTCCAACTGCCTTTCGAGCGCCCGGCGCGCGCGCCGCTGCTTCGCCGTCTCGGCGTGTCCGTTCCGTTCGGTCATCAGTCTCTAAGAGAGCCCAAAAAAATTCTTCCGGGCGGGGCGGGCACAGTATAAACTCAGCCGCGCCGCGCGCGTATGTCCGCCGAACCCTTAAACAGCATCGAAGCAGTCCCGGCCGCCGACTCCTTGTCGGCCGCGCGGGGGGATTCGTGGTGGCTCTTCTCGCCGCGGGTGGACGTGTGCGTGTTCGGCGGGAGCGCGCTGGTCTCTTTGTTGTTGCTGTGGGTCGGGGCGCGCGCGGGCGTGTTGGAGTCGGATTCGCCGGAGTGGGCGTGGGTGCCGGCGGTGCTTTTGGTGGACGTGGCGCACGTCTACGCGACGGCCTTCCGCGTCTACTTCGACCGGGAAGAGTTGAGGCGGCGGCTGTCGCTCTACGTGCTGGCGCCGTCGATTGCGCTGGCGCTGTCGGTGGCGCTCTACTCGGAAGGCGAGGCGCTGTTCTGGCGGGCGCTGGCGTACCTCGCGGTCTTCCACTTCGTGAGGCAGCAGTACGGCTGGGTGGCGCTCTACCGCGCGCGCGCGGGCGAGCGCGGGCGCGCCGGGTGGTGTGTGGACGCGGCGGCCGTCTACATGGCGACCCTCTACCCGCTCGCGTACTGGCACGCGCACCTGCCGCGCCGCTTCTGGTGGTTCCTGCCGGGCGACTTCGCGGGACTCCCCGCGTGGGTCGAGTCGCTCGCGTTCGTGCTCTACTGTCTCGCGCTCGGCGCCTACGCGCTCCGCTCGGCGGACGCGTGGCTCGTCAAGGGGCGGGGCAATCCGGGTAAAGACCTGGTCGTCCTGACGACGGCCGTCTGCTGGTACGCGGGCATCGTCGCGTTCGATTCCGACTACGCCTTCACGGTGACGAACGTCGTCATCCACGGCGTGCCTTACATGGCGCTCGTCTGGTGGTACGCCCGCAGCCGCGCGCCGCGGGCGGGGAAGGTCTACCGGAACCTCGCGCGCTGGCCGCTCTTCCTCGCGACGCTGTGGGTGCTGGCCTACGCCGAAGAGCTCCTCTGGGATCGGGGCGTCTGGCACGACCGCGCGTGGCTCTTCGGCGCGGCCTGGGACTGGGGCTCGTTCAAGCTCTTCCTCGTCCCGCTGCTCGCCCTCCCGCAGGCGACGCACTACATCCTCGACGGCTTCGTCTGGCGCCGCCGCAGCAACCCGCAACTCTCAATCATTAATCAGTAGACACATGCAGCAACAGACAGTCCCCCGACAGAAAGTCCGACGCTTCCGCTGCCCCGGGTGCGGGGCCGACTTGGAGTTCGCGCCGGAGGCCGGGAACTTGACCTGCCCTTACTGCGGCCGGCAGGAGCGCATCGAGCCGACGGGCGCCGCGGTCGAGGAGCGCTCCTACGAGCAGTACCTGCAAACGCACGCCGACCAGTTGGGCACGCTCGCCGAGGGCGCGCTCGAAGTCGCCTGCCAGACGTGCGGCGCCACCGTCACCTTCACGCCGCCGTTGGTCGCGGGCGAGTGCGACTTCTGCGGGAGCCCCTTGGTCGCGCAGCCGCGCTCGGCCGACCCCGTCGTCGCGCCCGAGGGGGTGCTGCCCTTCCGCGTGACGCGGGACGCGGCCACAGGCTTCGTCGGCGGGTGGGTCAGCTCGCGCTGGTTCGCGCCGAACGCCCTCAAGAAGCTCGCCGCGCACGAGGGGCTGGGCGGCGTCTACATCCCCTTCTGGACTTACGACGCCTACACCGTGAGCCGCTACACGGGCGAGCGCGGCGAGCACTACTACACGACCGAGACTTACACCGAGCGCGACGCGCAGGGGAACGAGGTGCAGCGCACGCGCCAGGTGCAGCACACGCGCTGGCACAACGCCTCGGGCACGGTCGAGCGCTGGTTCGACGACATCCTCGTCCCCGCGACCAAGTCCCTGCCGCCCCAGCGCCTCACGGCGCTTGAGCCCTGGGACTTGCAGGAGCTGACCGCGTACGACCCGGCCTACCTCTCCGGCTACAAGGCGCAGCGCTACCAGGTGAACCTCGCCGAGGGCTTCGAGCTGGCGAAGCAGGCGGCCGCGCCCGCCATCGACGCGGACGTGCGCCGCGACATCGGCGGCGACGAGCAGCGCGTCTCGAACGTCTCGACGCAGTACTCGGCCGTCACCTTCAAGCACCTCCTGCTCCCCGTCTACGTCGGCGCCTACCGTTTTCAGGACAAGGTCTACCAGGTCGTCGTCAACGGCCGCACCGGCGAGGTGCAGGGCGAGCGCCCCTACAGCTTCTGGAAGATCGCCCTCCTCGTCCTCTCCATCCTCTTCGCCCTCTTCCTCATCCTCCTCGTCTTCGGCAGGCGTTGAGGGGCACGGTCGGGTAACGGTAGCGCGCGGCACGAAGGGGCGCGGGCATCCTGCCCGCGCCCCTTCGTGCTCATCCGTACGGTCTCTCCCCGCGAATTGTTTTATTAGAATTCTTAATTCGCGACGTGCGCTAATTATCATACCCAAATTTTGAATAAGCGCTTGCCCGGCGCGGAAAAAAGTAGTATCACTAGGGCACCGAAGCAGTTTTTAAGTTTGGTGGTGCAAGCCGAAGGGCTACGCGGAAGCGTGCTTTCCTCTGTCGGACGGAAGGCCGCAGGCACATAACGCGCGGGTCAGCGCGCCGATTCCACAGGCGCGACGCCCATGTCGGCGGTGTGTCTCTCCCCGCGGTGACGCGCCCGGCCGGAGTTCGAGGGATTTACCCCGCCGGGCTAGTTCCAAGAGTCACAAGAGGACGGTCGGGTCAGAGCATGCAGATTTTCCACCACAGCACCAACACCATCGCCAAGGTCAGCATCTTCGGCGGCGTCTTCCTCGTCGCCGCCTCGCTCTGGGTGCTCGCCGAGATCAACCGCTCCTCCTACAACACGGGCCAGTACATCGAGGTGCAGCAGCCCGTCCAGTTCTCGCACAAGCACCACGTCGGCGACGACGGCATCGACTGCCGCTACTGCCACACCTCGGTCGAGGTCTCGAACACCGCCGGGATGCCGCCGACCAAGACCTGCATGAACTGCCACTCGCAGATCTGGAACGAGAGCCCGTACCTGGAGATCGTCCGCGCCAGCTACCGCGAGAACAAGCCCATCGAGTGGGCGCGCGTCCACGACCTGCCCGACTTCGTCTACTTCAACCACTCGATCCACGTCAACAAGGGCGTGGGCTGCGCCTCCTGCCACGGGCGCGTGGACACGATGCCGGCCGTCTACCAGGCCGCCCCGCTCCAGATGGAATGGTGCCTCGCCTGCCACCGCGAGCCCGAGCGGTACCTCCGGCCGAAGGACAAGATCACCGACATGCACTGGAACATCGACGACGAGGGCGTGACGACCAACTCCGAGAACCGCCTCGCCGAGAACCTTTCCGACGAGCGGCGCAAGCTCGGCCTCCAGCTCAAGCGCGACAACCGCGTCCGCGACGCGGCCACCATCACGAGCTGCTCGACGTGCCACAGGTAGGGCGCTCAGGATAAGCAGGATGCACATCAAAGACACTTTCCCCGAGCTGTACCAGATTCGCAAACGCCCCGTCTCGATCGAGGGCGTGCGCGCGAAGCTCCAGGAGAAGCGCGGGCGCGAGTACTGGCAGAGCCTCGAAGAGCTGGCCGGGTCGGAGGAGTTCGAGGAACTCCTCCACCGCGAGTTCCCGCAGCACGCCGCGGAGTGGGACGACTCGACCGACCGCCGCACGTTCCTGAAGCTGATGGGCGCGTCGCTGGCGCTCGCCGGGCTCGCGGGCTGCTCGTACCAGCCGCCCGAGTCCATCGTCCCGTACGTCCGCCAGCCCGAAGACCTCGTCCCCGGCAAGGCGCTCTACTTCGCCACCGCGATGCCGTTCACGGGCGGCTGCGCGCCGCTGCTCGTGCGCAGCTACATGGGGCGACCCATCAAAGTCGAAGGGAACGACCTCCACCCGGCCAGCTTAGGCGCGGCCGACGTCTTCGCGCAGGCTTCCATCCTCGGGCTCTACGACCCCGACCGCTCGCAGAACCTCATCAACCGCGGCGAGGTGCGCACCTACTCGGGCTTCCTCGGCGAGCTTCTGACCGCGCTCGAAGGGCAGCGCGGCAAGCAGGGCGCGGGGCTCCGCTTCCTGTCCGAGACGGTCACTTCGCCGACGGTCGGCGCGCTGATGCGCGACATCAAGCGCCGCTGGCCCGGCTCGCAGTGGTATCAGTGGGAGCCCGCGGGCGGCAACAACGGAAGCCTGGGCGTGCGGCAGGCCGCGGGCGGGTTCGCGACGCCCGTCTACAACTTCGCCGCGGCCGACCGCGTGCTTTCGCTCGACTCGAACTTCCTCGAATGCGGCCCGGGCGCCCTGCGCTACGCGCGCGACCTCGCCTCCCGCCGCCGCGCCAACGACGGCGACACGCGGGAGATTTGCCGGCTGTACGCCGTCGAGACGACGCCGACCAACACCGGCTTCTTCGCGGACAACCGCGTCGCGCTCAAGCCCAGCCAGTTCGCCGCTTACGTGCGCGGCCTCGCCGCGGCCGTGGGCGCGTCGAGCCCCGCGCTCGCGGGCGGCACCGCCACGTCGGACGAACAGCTCAACAAGATCGCCGCCGACCTGAAGGCGCACGCGGGCGCGTGCCTCGTCATCGCGGGCGACGAGGCGGCGCCGGAGATTCACGCCCTCGCGCACGCGATGAACACGGCGCTCGGCTCGGTCGGCAAGACCGTCACGTACGTCGAGCCGATAGAGGAGAACCCGACCGACCAGTTGAACGACCTGCGCACGCTCGTAGGCGAGATCGACGCGGGCGCCGTGGACATCCTCGTCATCATCGGCGGCAACCCCGTCTACACGACGCCGGCCGACCTCAAGCTCGACGAGGCGCGGATGAAGAAGGTGCGCCTCGCCGCCCACCTCTCGCCCTACGACGACGAGACCTCGGAGCTGTGCCACTGGCACATCCCGCAGACGCACTTCCTCGAAGAGTGGGGCGACACGCGCGCCTTCGACGGCACCGTCACCATCCAGCAGCCGCTCATCACGCCGCTCTACAACGGCAAGAGCGCGTGCGAGCTGCTCGCGGCGTTCACCGACAACCCAGACCGCCGCGGCTACGACATCGTCCGCCAGTACTGGCTGACCGAGGGGCGCGCCGCACTGCTCGGCGGCGCCGCGGCCGCCGGTGCGTCCGGGCTCGCCATCCCGGGCGCTTCAGGCACGACCCCTTCGGCAACCGCGGCGCCTTCGTCAACTCCGGCGCAAGCCGGCGCGAACGGCGGCGGCAACCCTCCGCTGGGCGGCGGCGCGGCGGCCCCGACTTCGAACACTGCGACGGGCTCGAACGGCGCCGCGCCTTCGACCGGCGCGGCCACGCCGGACGCCGCGTTCGAGCGCGCGTGGCGCAGGGCTCTCAACGACGGCTTCGTCGCCAACTCCGCGAAGAGACCCGCGGGGGGCGGCGGCGCGGGCGCGGCCCCGAACGCGGGCGCCGCTCAAGGCGCGACGACCACGCCGCCGGCCACGGCCCAACCCGCCGCGCCCGCGGCCGCGGGCGCCTACGAGATCGTCTTCCGCACCGACCCGTCCGTCCACGACGGGCGCTTCTCGAACAACGGCTGGTTGCAGGAGCTGCCCAAGCCCTTGACGAAGCTGACGTGGGACAACGTCGCCATCATCAGCCCGGTGACCGCCGAGAAGCTCGGCGTCGGCATGGCGCCCGACGGCGCGGTCGAGGCCGGCGGCCCGCGCCGCGTCAACCGCCTCAACTATAAGGGCGGCGAGGTCGAGGCCGAGACGCTGCGGCTCACCTACCGCGGGCGCGTCTTCCCCGACAAGAACAACAAGATGCACGAGGAGATGGTCGTCCCCGTCTTCATTCTGCCGGGGCAGCCCGACGACGTGGTGACCGTGCAGCTCGGCTACGGCCGCTGGCGCTCGGGGCGCGTCGGCGGGAATCTGCGCGAAGGCCGCCGCGGCTTCAACGCCTACGACCTGCGCACGTCCGACGCGATGTGGTCGGGGACGGGCCTCGGCGTCGAGGCGACGGGCGACAGCTACAACCTCGCCTGCACGCAGATTCACTTCCGCATGGAGGGGCGCGAGATCGTCCGCGCCGGCACCTTCGCCGAATGGAAGCGCGACCCGACCCTCGCGCCCGAGCGCGAGCGGAAGAAGGAGCCGCCGCAGCCCGCGGGCGAGAACCGCGAGCCCGAAGGCGGCGAGACGATGTACCCGCCGTACGACTACTCGGAGCACGAGGAGGTCGGCCGGCGCGGCTACAAGTGGGGGATGGCGATTGATGTGGCGACTTGCGTCGGCTGCAACGCCTGCGTCGTCGCCTGCCAGGCCGAGAACAACATCCCGGTCGTCGGCAAGGAGCAGGTCTCGCGCTCGCGCGAGATGCACTGGCTCAGGGTGGACGCCTACTTCCGCGGCGCGACCGAGGGGCCGGACGGCGTCTACTTCATGCCCGTGCCCTGCCAGCAGTGCGAGAACGCGCCGTGCGAGGCTGTCTGCCCCGTCCACGCCACCGTGCACTCGGCCGAGGGCTTGAACGACATGGTCTACAACCGCTGCGTCGGCACGCGGTACTGCTCGAACAACTGCCCGTACAAGGTGCGCCGCTTCAACTTCCTGCTCTTCCAGGACTGGGACACGCCTTCCTTGAAGATGATGCGGAACCCGGAGGTCTCTGTGCGCTCGCGCGGCGTGATGGAGAAGTGCACCTACTGCGTCCAGCGCATCGAGTACGCGAAGATGGAGGCCGAGAAGGAGTCGCGCAAAGTCCGCGACGGCGAGATCAAGACCGCCTGCCAGGCGACCTGCCCGACCGAGGCGATCATCTTCGGCGACCTGAACGACCCGAACAGCCGCGTGGCGAAGCTGCACGCGCAGAAGCGCCGGTACGACCTGCTGGCCGACCTGAACACGCGCCCGCGGACGGCCTACCTCGGCTCGGTGCGCAACCCGAACGAGGATATCGGGACGGGCGGCGCGGGGCGCGGCGAGAGCGGCAACAACGCGCACGGGGAGGCGTAGGGGGCTTATGTCAGAAAGATACGATTACGAGCAGGAGGACGTGGGCATCCACACCACGCCCGTCGTCATCGAGCCCGGCCACACATTCGGGACGGTGACGGACAAGATCAGCTCCATCGTGCTCCGCAAGCGCACGCCCGTCGCGTGGTGGATCGGGCTCGCCCTCTCCTTCATGCTGGCGAACATGATGTTCGGCACGGTCGTCTACCTCGTGCTGACCGGCATCGGCATCTGGGGCAACAACCAGCCGGTCGGCTGGGCCTTCGACATCATCAACTTCGTCTGGTGGATCGGCATCGGCCACGCCGGCACGCTCATCTCTGCGATCCTGCTGCTCTTAAGACAGACCTGGCGCACGTCCATCAACCGCTTCGCGGAGGCGATGACGCTCTTCGCCGTGGCCTGCGCGGGACTCTTCCCGCTTTTGCACACGGGCAGGCCGTGGCTCGCCTACTGGCTCTTCCCGTACCCGAACACGATGGGCATCCAGCCGCAGTTCCGCAGCCCCCTGATGTGGGACGTGTTCGCGGTCTCGACCTACGCCACCGTCTCGGCGCTCTTCTGGTACACGGGGCTCATCCCGGACTTGGCGACCTTGAGAGACCGCGCGCGGAGCCGCTTCGGGCAGATCGTCTACGGCATGGCCTCCCTGGGCTGGCGCGGGAGCGCGCGCCACTGGGCGAGGTACGAGGTGGTCTACCTGCTGCTCGCGGGCATCTCGACGCCGCTCGTGCTCTCGGTGCACACCATCGTCAGCTTCGACTTCGCCATCGGCATCATCCCGGGCTGGCACACGCCGATCTTCCCGCCCTACTTCGTCGCGGGGGCCATTTACGCGGGCTTCGCGATGGTCTTGACGCTGGTCATCCCGCTCAGGAAGTTCTACGGGCTCGAAGACTTCATCACCGAGCGCCACCTGCGGAACTCCGCCAAGGTCATGCTGGCGACGGGGCTTTTGGTCGCCTACGGCTACATGTGCGAGGCGTTCGTCGCGTGGTACAGCGCGAACACGTACGAGCAGTTCATGATGATGAACCGGTTCGTCGGCCCCTACGCCTTCTTCTACTGGCTGCTCATCTTCTGCAACGTCGTCGCGCCGCAGGTCATCTGGATCAGGCGCGTGCGCCACTCGAACATCTGGCTCTTCGTCGTCGCCATGTTCGTCAACCTCGGGATGTGGCTGGAGCGCTTCATCATCATCCCGGTCAGCCTGCACCGAGACTTCCTCCCCTCGTCGTGGGGCATGTACCGGCCGACCATCTTCGACTTCACGATGTTCTTCGGCACCATCGGGTTCTTCTTCTTCCTGATGTTCCTGTTCCTGCGCTTCCTGCCCGTCATCTCCATCTTCGAGATGCGGACGATGGTGCCCGAGGCGCAGATTAAGGAGGAGGAGGCGTAATGGCTGGGAAGCGTAAAGTGAGGCCGGCCGTCTACGGGCTGATGGCCGAGTTCGACAACCCCTCGGACGCGGTCGCCGCGGCGCGGCGCGTCCACGAGGAGGGCTACCGGCGCGTGGACGCCTTCTCGCCCTACCCCGTCGAGGAGCTGTCCGAGGCCATCCACGCGCACACGACGAAGATGCCGCTCATCGTCCTCATCGGGGGCATCCTGGGCGGGATGGGCGGCTTCCTGTTGCAGTTCTACATAGCTACCATCTACTACCCGATCAACGTCGGCGGCAAGCCTCTGTACAGTTGGCCGGCCTTCATCCCCGTGACCTTCGAGTGCACGGTGCTCGGGGCGGCGCTCTTCGCCGTCTTCGGGATGCTCGCGCTGAACGGCCTGCCCGAGCCGTACCACCCGGTCTTCAACGCGCCGAACTTCGCGCTCGCCTCGCGCGACCGCTTCTTCGTGCTCGTCGAATCGGCCGACCCCAAGTTCGACCGCGAGCGCACGGCGGAGTTCCTCCGCACGCTCGGGCCCCGCGAGGTGACAGATGTCGAACACTGATTTCGGGAAGGGGAGACGGGGAGACTTGGAGACGGGGCGAGTCAATCGTCCCCCCGTCGCCCCGTCTGCCCGTCGCCCCGTCTTCTTCTGCCTGCTGCTGACAGTCATCTGCCTGCTCGCGACGGGCTGCCGCATGGATATGCAGGATCAGCCGAAGTACAAGTATTTCAGGGCGGGCGACAAGAAATTCTTCCCCGACGGCTCGTCTTCGCGCCCGCCGGTCGAGGGGACGGTGGCGCGCCAGCCGGGCGGGCCGGGCGCCTACCGCGACCGCGAGGACTACTTCTACACGGGCAAGGCGGCGGGCGGCGGCGCGGCGGCCGCGGGCCAGCCCGCCGCGGGCGGCGTCGGCGCGGCCGTGCCGGCAATGCAGACGAACCTGGCCGCGGGGGCGCAGGCCGGCGCGAGCACGCTCGTGCGCGGTAACGTCTCGGGCGGCGTGCCCGGCGCGCGCGAGGCGACGGAGACGGGCGGGCCGGACGTGTTTCCCATCACGATTGACAAGGCGGCGTTGGAGAGCGGGCGCCAGCGCTTCGAGATTTACTGCATTGTTTGCCACGGCAAGACCGGCGAGGGCGACGGGATGGTCGTCCGGCGCGGCTTTCAGAAGCCGCCCTCCTACTACGACGACCGGCTCCAGGAGGGGCGCACGCCCGCGTCGCACTTCTTCGACGTAATCACGAACGGCTGGGGCGCGATGCCCGACTACTCGGCGCAGATCTCGCCGGAAGACCGCTGGAAGATCATCGCGTACGTGCGCGCGCTCCAGCTCAGCCGGAAGCTCAAGCTCGAAGAGCTTTCGCCCGAAGAGCAGAACAAGGTGCGGACGCCCGCGCCGCCGGCCGAGGGCGAGCACGGCGAGGGCGGCACGCCTTTGCAGTCGCAGCGCGGGGGGGAGCAGCACTAGGATGGAAGCGGCCACCACACACACTTTCGACGCCCCCGCCGAACTCGGGCGCTACCGCACGCGCGCACTCCTGGTCGGCGCGGTCTTCCTCGTCGTCGGCGCCGCGCTCGCCTTCCTGATGGGGCAGACGGCCGGCTACGGCGGGCTCGTCCACGTCCTGCGCTCCTACCTCGTCGGCTTCTTCTTCGTGACGGGCGTCTCGGTCGGGAGTCTGGCCTGGCTCTGCCTCGGCCACATGACGGGCGGCGCGTGGGCCATCACCAGCCGGCGCCTCTTCGAGGCGGCGACGCGCTGCATCCCGCTCTGCGCCGTGCTCTTCATCCCGGTCGTCGTCTCGCTCTTCGTCCACGACCACGGGCACTCGGTCTACGAGTGGTCTGACCCGTCGATAGTCGCCGGCGACGAGGCGCTCAAGCACAAGAGCCTCTACCTGAACCCGCTCTTCTTCATCATCCGCGCCGTCGTCTACTTCGGGGTCTGGTTCGCCTTCGCCTTCATTTTGAGCCGCTGGTCGGCGGAGCAGGACAGGTCGGCCGACCCGCGCCTGCGCCGGAAGATGCAGGACATCTCGGGGCCGGGCATCCTGCTCTTCGGGCTGACGGTGACGTTCGCGGCCATCGACTGGGGGATGTCTCTGGAGCCGCACTGGTTCTCGACCATCTACGGCCTCATCATCATGGCCGGGTGGGGGCTGTCGGCTTTGGCCTTCATCATCACGGTGGCGACCTGGCTCGGCGCGCGCGAGCCGATGGAGCACGCCTACCAGCCTTTGCACTTCCACGACTGGGGCAAGCTCCTGCTCGCGCTCGTGATGCTCTACGCCTACTTCGCCTTCTCGCAGTTCCTCATTACGTGGGCGGGGAATCTGCCGGAGGAGATTCCGTTCTACCTGCGGCGCCTGCGCGGCGGGTGGCAGTTCATCGGGCTTACGATCATCCTCTTCCACTTCGCGCTCCCCTTCGTGCTGCTCCTCTCCCGGCACCGCAAGCGCGTGCCGCGAAGCTTAAGGCGCATCGCGCTCCTGATGCTCTTCATGCGCGTGGTCGATCTGGTCTTCTTCTTCGCCCCCTCGGTGCACCAGGGCGGCGAGCCCGAGTGGCACGCGTCCGACCTCGCGCGCAGCTTCCTGCCGATGCTGGCGATGGCCGTGGGCCTCGGCGGCATCTGGCTCTGGTACTACTTCGGGCAGCTCGCCAGCCGCCCGCTGCTCCCGCTCGGCGAACGAGACCTCGAAAAGGCCATCGCGCCGGCGGAGGGACACCACTGAGGAGATGATGAGTGATAAATGCGGAATGATGAATTAAGAAATTTCAAGCAGCGCCGTATTCATCACTCAGCATTCAGCATTCAGCATTAGAGGTTCTATGGCTCACGGCAAGCGCAGACGGGACAGCATTCACGAGACGCCGGACGTGTCTTACATCACGAACCCGGACGTGGCGCACGAGGAGTCGGACGTGGCGGTGCGCCCGCTCCTGTGGTTCGTGGGCGGGCTGACGTTCTTCACGATCATCACCTGCATAGCGATGCTGCTGCTCTTCAAGTTCTTCCAGGGGCGCGAGGAGTCGCAGGAGTTGGCCCCTTCGCCGCTCGCGCGCCAGGGGACGGAGCGCCTGCCGCCCGAGCCGCGGCTCCAGCTCGCGCCCGGCTGGGAGGTGACGAACGACGAGGGGAAGCGGCAAGACCTCTCCTACGGCACGCAGAGCAACTACGTGCCGCAGCCCTGGTCGGAGTGGATTCTGGTCAACCGGGAGTGGCAGCACGAGCTGAAGGAGTACGGCTGGGCCGACCAGCAGGCGGGCACCGCGCGCATTCCCGTCGAGCGCGCCATGGATCTCTACCTCGAGCGCCGGGCCAAACAGCAGCAGCCGCCGCCGGCGAAGTGAGCGGTGAGCAGTAAGCGGTGAGCAGTTTCAGGAAGTGAGAGCTTTTGTGAGAAGTAGTTTCAAAGCCGAGTTCGTGAGGCGCGCGGTGACGGCGGTCGGGCTTTTACTGCTCACCGCTTACTGCTCGCCGCTCACGGTTCAAGCGCAGTACGCGCAGCCGCCGGTGGGGCCGGTGCCGACGGGCAAGTCCAACGAGGTCTTGAAGCAGGTCAACATCGAGCAGAAGCTCGGCAGCCAGATCCCGCTCGACCTCAAGTTCCGCGACGAGACGGGGCGCGAGGTGCGGCTCGGCGAATACTTCGGGAAGGGCCGGCCGGTCGCCCTCACCCTCGTCTACTACGAGTGCCCGATGCTCTGCAACCAGGTCTTGAACGGCGCGGTCGGCGCGTTCCAGGCGCTCAGTTTCACGGCGGGCAAGGAGTTCGAGGTCGTGACCGTCAGCTTCGACCCGCGCGAAGGCCCCGACCTCGCCGCGGAGAAGAAGGAGACCTACCTCAGGCGCTACAAGCGCGAGGGGGCCGAAGAGGGCTGGCACTTCCTGACCGGCGACGAGGCTTCGATCAAGGCCCTGGCCGACGCGGTCGGCTTCCGTTACGCGTGGGACGATGAGTCGCAGCAGTTCGCGCACGCCTCGGCCTTGATGGTGGCGACGCCCGGCGGGAAGCTGTCGCACTACTTCTACGGCATCGACTACGCGCCGAGGGATTTGCGGCTCGCGTTCGTCGAGGCGTCCGAGGGCAAGGTCGGGTCGCCGGTCGATTCGCTCCTGCTCTTCTGCTACCACTACGACCCGGCGGTCGGCCGCTTCGCGCCGGTGATGGGGGCGCTGCGCGTGGCGGGCGTGCTGACGGTCTTGGGCCTCGTCGCGCTCATCCTCTACCTGCGGCGGGTGACGAGGCGGCGCGAGGAGGAATGGGAGCAGGAGTTGAGCGTGGGCGGGCCGGTCTGATGCGAACAGGGGGCCGCCAGAGTACCGACCCTTCGGGGGAAGGGGAGTCCGAGTGAACCTGATGCAGTCGATTCCGATACCGAATGTAAGCCTGCCGGTGCCGTTCTCGCCCGAGCAGGCCTCGACGTTCGCGCCGCACGTGGACGCGCTCTACGTCTACCTCGTGACGCTGACGGCCTTCCTGACGCTGGCGGTCTCGGCGGCCATCGTCTTCTTCGCCGTCAAGTACCGGCGGCGGCAGCCGGACGAGCTGCCGCGCCCCATCGCCGGCTCGATGGTGCTGGAGCTGACGTGGACGATCATCCCGCTCATGGTCGCCATGACCATCTTCATCTGGGGGGCGTCGATCTACTTCAAGGCGTACCGCGCGCCGCAGCAGGCGATGGAGGTCTACGTCGTCGCCAAGCAGTGGATGTGGAAGTTCCAGCACCAGACGGGGCAGCGCGAGATCAACGAGCTGCACATCCCGGTCGGCGCGCGCGTCAAGCTGACGATGACGACCGAGGACGTCATCCACAGCTTCTACGTCCCGGCCTTCCGCATCAAGCAGGACGTGGTGCCGGGCCGCTACCTCCAGACCTGGTTCGAGGCGACGAAGACCGGCAAGTTCTACCTCTTCTGCGCGGAGTACTGCGGCACGAACCATTCGGGGATGGGCGGCTACATCTACGTCATGGAGCCGGCGGCCTACCAGCAGTGGCTCGCGGGCGGCTCGGGGGCGGAGTCGGCGGCCTCGCAGGGGCAGAAGCTCTTCCAGCAGCGCGGCTGCGCCTCCTGCCACCAGGTCGAGGCCGGCGGGCAGCAGGGGCGCGGCCCCACGCTCTACGGCATCTTCGGCCGCCAGCAGCAGATCGAGGGCGACGGCGCCGTGACCGTGGACGAGTCCTACATCCGCGAGTCGATCCTCAACCCGCAGGCGAAGACCGCCGCGGGCTTCCAGAACATCATGCCGACCTTCCAGGGTCAGCTCTCCGAGGAGCAGATCCTCCAGCTCGTCGCCTACGTCCGCTCGCTGGCGCCCGCGGGGCAGCAGCCGGGCGCCGCCGCGGCGGGCACGCAGACGACTTCGGGGCCGACGACCGGCGGCGTCCCGCCGTCGCAGCAGCGCAGCAACCCGCTCGCGCCGACCGGCGAGCGGCAGGGGAGCCCCGCCCCGCAGGCGCCGCCCGCCGGCAACACCGGCACCACCGGCAACGCGAACCGCCGGCCGTGAGCGGGCGCGCGCAAGGGTCGAGGAGTAAGGGCAAGGCAGTTTTAGGGAAGACGCATTTATGAGCACGAACACGACAGCGGCGGCGGGGCGCGAGTGGCGCAGCCGCTTCCCGACGGTCAACTACCTGAACGCCGACTACGGCATCAAGTCGTGGCTGCTGACGAAGGATCACAAGAGGATCGCCATCCTCTACCTGATCTCCGTGACCTTCTTCTTCGCCATCGGCGGCGCCTACGCCGCGGCCATCCGGCTCGAACTCCTGACGCCGATGGGCGACCTGATGCAGTCGGCAACCTACAACAAGGTCTTCACGCACCACGGGATCATGATGGTCTTCTTCTTCCTGATCCCGGCCATCCCCGGCGTTTTGGGCAACTTCCTCATCCCGCTCATGATCGGCGCGAAGGACATGGCCTTCCCGAAGATCAACCTGCTGAGCTGGTACGTCTTCATGGCGGGCGGGCTGCTCACGTTCTCGGCGCTCCTCTTCGGCGGCGTGGACACGGGCTGGACGTTCTACGTCCCCTACTCGACCAACTTCTCGAACACCTACGTCACGCTGGCGGGACTGGGCATCTTCATCAACGGGTTCTCCTCGATCCTGACGGGGCTCAACTTCATCGTCACCACCCACACGATGCGCGCGCCGGGGATGACCTGGTTCCGGCTGCCGCTTTTCGTCTGGTCGCAGTACGCGACCGCCCTCATCATGATTCTGGGGACGCCGGTCATCGCCATCACGGTGCTGCTCCTCGCGCTCGAGCGGCTCGCGCACGTCGGCATCTTCGACCCGGCGCTGGGCGGCGACCCCGTCCTCTTCCAGCACATGTTCTGGTTCTACTCGCACCCGGCCGTCTACATCATGATTCTGCCGTCGATGGCCGTCATCTCCGAGCTGGTCGCGACGCACACGCGCAAGCCCGTCTTCGGCTACTCGTTCGTGGCCTTCTCGTCCTTGGCGATTGCGGTCTTCGGGTTCCTGGTCTGGGGGCACCACCTCTTCGTCTCCAGCCAGTCGGTCTACGCCGGGATGATCTTCTCGCTCATCTCGTTCGTCGTGGCGATCCCCTCGGCGGTGAAGGTCTTCAACTGGACGGCGACGATGTACAAGGGCTCGATCTCGTACGACACGCCGATGCTCTACGTCTTCGCCTTCATCGGGCTCTTCATGATCGGCGGCATGACGGGGATGTTCCTCGCCGCGCTCGGCTTCGACATCCACGTCCACGACACCTACTTCGTCGTCGCGCACTTCCACTACGTGATGGTGGGCGGCACGGTGATGGGCTACATGGGCGGGCTGCACAACTGGTGGCCGAAGATGACGGGGCGCATGTACCCCGAGGGCTGGGCGCGCTTCGCGGCGCTGATCATCTTCGTCGGGTTCAACCTGACGTTCTTCCCGCAGTTCCTTTTGGGCTACATGGGGATGCCGCGGCGCTACCACGCGTACCCGGCGGGCGAGCCGATGTGGCAGGTGCTGCACGTGATGAGCACGGGCGGGGCGACGGTGCTCGGCATCGGGCTTTTGATCCCGGCCGTCTACTTCATCTGGTCGATGCGCTACGGCCGGTTCGCCCCGGCGAACCCCTGGCCGGGGACGGGGCTGGAGTGGCGCACGGCGAGCCCGCCGCCGACCGAGAACTTCCTCGTGACGCCCGTCGTCACCTGGGAGGCGTACGAGTACCGGCCCATCGAGGAGATGCAGGTCATCGGCCCCGGCGCCCCCGACCAGACCGTCGGCGGCCAGCACCCCGCGAACAGGGGGGTGGAGACGGAAGAGAGATGAGAAAGTGATGAGTGATGAATGATGAATGAAGACAAGGTGCCTTTAATTCATGACTCATCACTCCTTCTGAGGAGGTAGCGGTTTTGGCGACACACGCGGAGGCAGTCGAACACGGCCACGGCCCCGAGGCGGCGCACGAGGCACTCGCGCACCACTTCGACAACCTGGAGCAGCAGCGCGAGGCCGGGGCGCTCGGGATGTGGGTCTTCATCGCGCAGGAGGTGATGTTCTTCGGCGGGCTCTTCCTCGCCTACCTCATCTACCGGATGAAGTACCCCATCGCCTTTCAGGCCGCGAGCAACCACCTCAACTGGAGGATCGGCACCTTCAACACGGCCGTCCTCATCACGTCCTCTTTGACGATGGCGCTCGCCGTCTGGGCGACGCAGGTCGGCAAGTCGCGCAAGGTGCAGGTCGGCTTCATGGCGGCGACGCTCCTGCTGGGCTTCGTCTTCCTCGGGGTCAAGGCGTACGAGTATCGCGAGAAGTACGTGGACGGCCTGATCCCCATCGCCGGCTGGTTCAACCCGAAGCCCGAGATTCTCGCGCACCTCCCGCACGGCATCACCGTCGGCCAGTACCAGATGTTCTTCTGGCTCTACTTCGCCATGACGGGCCTGCACGCGCTGCACATGATCATCGGCGCCTGCATCCTCCTCCCCATCATGTGGATGGCCTGGCGCGGCCGCTTCTCGCCCGAGTACCACGGCCCCGTCGAGAACTTCGGGCTCTACTGGCACTTCGTGGACATCATCTGGATTTTCCTCTTCCCGCTGCTCTACCTCCTCGGCGCGCACTTCTCGGCGGGCCACTAAGGAAGAGGGAGGCACTGAGACAAGTCATGGCGGAACATATCGTCCCAAGGAAAACTTACTTCGCGGTCTTCGCCGCGCTGCTCGTCTTCACGGCGCTGACGGTCATCGCCGCGAACATCAACTTCGGCAAGATGAACGACGTGATCGCGATGACCATCGCGGTGACGAAGATGATGCTCGTGCTGCTCTTCTTCATGCACGTCCGCTACAGCTCGCGGCTCATCTGGGTCATCGTCGCGTCGATGTTCTTCTGGCTGCTCATCCTGCTGCTGCTGACTTCGACCGACTACAGCAGCCGCGACTGGTTCGGGTCGCACGTGGGCAGCGTCGTGGGCCGCCAGTAGCCACCCCGTTTTAGTACAATGGAGCCCGGAGCGGGCGCCCCGCCGAGCGGGCGACCCGCCCCGGGCTTTTCCTATTCTCCGCCGCCGGGGGCTTCACCGGGACTTGCTGAGGCGTGCCGTCAAGGTCGTGCTGCTCTTCGCGCTGCGCGTCTTCTTCCGCCGGATAGAGGTCGTGGGGCGCGGGCGCGTGCCGCGTGCGGGCGCGTGCCTCTTCGTCCTCAACCACCCGAACGCGCTCGTCGACCCGGCCTTCCTGCTCTGCTTCGCGCCGCGCCGCGTCTCCTTCCTCGCCAAGTCGCCGCTCTTCCGGATGCCGGTCGTCGGCCTCTTCGTCCGCGCGCTCGACTCGATCCCCGTCTACCGCAAGCAGGACGAGACGGGCGACACCGCCGCGCTCAACCGCAAGACCTTCGAGCGCGCCGCCGACCTCCTGCGCCGCGGCGGCACCATCGCCCTCTGCCCCGAGGGCGTCTCGCACAACGAGCCCTACCTGCTCCCCCTCAAGAGCGGCGCGGCGCGCATCGCCCTCGGCGCGGTCAGCGCCGCCGCCGGCGCGCTCGATTTGAAGATCATCCCCGCGGGCCTCTACTACACGGCGAAGACCGTCTTCCGCAGCGGCGCGCTCCTCTACTTCGGCGAGCCCATCGCGGTCGAGGCGGCCGAGCCCGGCCCCGACGGCGAGCCGCCGCGCGAGGCCGTGCGCGCGCTCTCCGAACGCGTCGCCGAGGCCATGCGCTCACTCACCCTCAACGCCGACCGGCACGAGGCGCTGGCGATTGTGGCGCGCGCCGAGCGCATCTTCTCCGCGGCCGACGAAGGGGAGGAGGAGGGCGACAGCCTCGAACGCGAGCTGCGCCGCCGCCGCATCTTCGTCGAGGCTTACGCGTACCACCGCCGGCATTCGCCCGCGCGCGTCGAACAGCTTGAGCGGCGCGTCTGGGCCTACGAGGAGGAGCTGCGCCAGGCCGGGCTCGAAGACCCGCGCCAGCTCTCGCCCTCGACGGTCGCCGACTACGCGCGCGTGCGAAAGCTCCTGGCGCGCGTCCTCGTCTTCCTTTTGCTGCTGCCCGCGGCACTCGCGGGCGCGGCGCTCCACTACCCGGCCTACAAGCTCGCGGGCGTGCTGGCGACGCGCTTCGCGCGGCAGTACGACGACGTGCTCTCGACCTTCAAGATCGCGGCCGCGCTGCTGCTCTTTCCTTTGACGTGGGGCGCGCTCGGGTTCGTGCTGTACGGGTTCGTCGGCTGGTGGGGAGTGCTGGGGGCTGTGGCGCTCGCGCCGCCCGCGGGGTACGTCGCCTTGCGCACGCGCGAGGAGTTCGGGCGCTTCGCCGCGGGCACGCGCGCCGCGCTCTTCTTCGTCCGCGAGCGCAGCTTCTTCCGCCAGCTCCTCGAAGAGCGCCGCCGCATCCGCCGCGAACTCCTCGACCTCGGCGACGAGTACGAGCGCGCGGTCGCGTCGGGGCGGGCGCGGGGTTGAGTTCGCGTGCGGCGGCGGGAAGACTTTTGCGCCGGGGCGGGCTCCCGCTTCTCGCCCGAAGGCGCGGGCTGTGGGGTCAAACGCCTCTGCATCTCAAAGCAGTACTGGGAGACGCCGTCGTACTCGGCCCGGCCCTTCCAGTCGCCGCGCATCTCGGCGAGCTTCGCCTTCTCGCGGAAGAGCCAAGCCTTATACCCCCAGACGTTGGCGCTGCCCGGGTCGAGCGCGACCGCGCGCTCCGAGAGGCGCAGTCCCTCCTCCGTGCACGCGCTCGCCCTGTCGAAGTCGGACGGGTCGGCCGGCATCCTGTAGCGGACGACGGGGAGGTCGGGCTTCGACCCGATGCGCTTGTTCGCCTCGCGCTCGGTGATGTCGTAGGAGCACTGCCACTGCCTGCTAGCCAGGATGACGAAAGCCTCGGCGCGCTTCTCGTCCTCGACGGCCGCGTCCTCGCCGCGCCGCTTGAGCATCTCGACGACCTTGTCGTCGCGCTTCAACATCCCGTAGAGGTAGACGGTCGCCTTAAACGCGTCCTCGCCGTGCAGCTCGTTCCCGAGCAGCGGGGCGTAGGCTTCGATGGCCCTCTCGGCCTGCGCGACGTTCGCGGGCGACGTGTCGCCGGGACGGTACTGCTGCTGGACGGCGCGCGCGATGAAGAGTTGCGTGTTCCTGCCCGCGGGGTCGAGTTCGAGCGCGCGGCGGAAGTGTTGCTCGGCCTCCGCGTACTGCCCCGCGCGGTAGAGCCCCGCCCCCTCGTACAACTCCGCGCGCGCGGCGTCCACGTCGGTCTGCCCGAGCGCGGACGCCGCGGCGGCCAGCGCGAGCACGATTGCGGCGAGTGCGTTTCTCATGACTTACCTCTGCCCGAGCGCGACGGCGCGCTGGTAGGCGGCGTAGACGGCCTTCGACAAGACGGTGCGGAGCGAGCCCTTCTCCATCTGGTAGATGGCCTCGGCGCTGGTGCCGCCGGGCGAGGTGACCATGTTGCGCAGCTCGGCCGGGTGCTTGTGCGTCTCGCGCGCGAAGAGCACCGAGCCGAGCATCGTCTGCGTGACCAGCTCCTCGGCGACGTGGCGCGAGAAGCCCATGTGGACGCCCGCGTCCACGAGCGCCTCCATCATCATGAAGATGTAGGTCGGCCCCGTCGCCGAGAGCGCCGTCGCCATGTCGATCATGTTCTCGTTCTCGACGTGCATCTCGCGCCCCAGCGCGCCCAGGAGCGCGCGGACGGCTTCGAGCTGCCGCTCCGAGACCTCGGGCGTGGCCGTCCACGCGGTCATGCCCTGGCCGATCTGCGCGGGCGTGTTCGGCATCGCGCGCACGATGGCGCGGTGGTTCAACTCTGAGGCGATGGTCTCGACGCGCGTGCCGGCGACGACCGAGAGCAGGAGCTGCTCGGGCGCGAGCGTCTCTCTGACCTCTTGCAGGACGCGGCCGACGCGCTGCGGCTTGACGGCGACGACGACGACCGAGGCGGCGGCCGGGTCGGACGGGCGCGCGGCCTCCGCGTTCGACTCGACCATGCGGACGCCGTACTGGTTCAGCAGCTCGTCGCGGCGCGCGGGGCGCGGGTGGCTGCCGACGATCTGCGCGCGCGTGACGAGCTGGCGCCGCAGCAGCCCCGCGATCATCGCCTCGGCCATCACGCCGACGCCGACGAAGGAGAGCTGCGCGCCGCGCAGCGGGTTGGCCGCGGCCGGCGGCGGGGGAGGGAAGTTCGTCATGGCAACATCATAGCAGTAGGCGGTAGGCAGATGGCAGTAGGCAGTCAGAGGCATTGCTGTCGAAACTTTTGGATTAACATCTCAGCTTTCGTAAAGCGCAAAAAACTGCCTACTGCCATCTGCCTACCGCCTACTACTCCGCCTACCCTCTTGCTTCCTTTTTTGTTACCATGCGCGGCACATCAAAGGTTTCGAGGCGCGCCGCCGGACGCTCAGCTCCCGGCGCCGAGGCGTGCGAAGTTTCTCCGCAGACAAAGGACTCCGGCACACACCCCAAGACAGGAGAAGTTCAAGATGAGCACCCTTCGAAGATTCTTCCCGCGCGCGGCGGCCGCGCTCGTGCTCCTCGCCGCGGCGGCGTCCCACGCCCCCGCGCGACAGCAGCAACCCCCGCCGAAGATACGCCTGCCGCAGGCGAGCCCGCAGGCCACACTCTCCCACACCATCGGCGTGACCGACCTGACCATCGTCTACCACCGCCCGTCCGTGCGCGGCCGGACGGTCTGGGGCGAGATCGCGCCCGAGAAGGCCGCCGCGCTCGTGCAGGCGACCTCCTACCTGCCCAAGAACTCGCCCGAGGGGACGCTCGACGGCGCGCCCGGCTCGGGCAAGGACTTCCCGATGACGCCCAACGGCCACGTCTGGCGCGCGGGCGCCAACGAGGCCACGAGGTTCACCGTCACCGACGACGTGCTCGTCAACGGCCAGAAGCTCCCGGCCGGCTCCTACAGCCTGCACATGATCCCGGGCAAGGACGAGTGGACGATCATCTTCAACAAGACGGCCGACCAGTGGGGCAGCTACAGCTACGACGCCAAGCAGGACGCGCTGCGCGTGAAGACGAAGCCCGCGTGGGTCGCCGAGTCGCAGGAGCTGCTCGGCTACGAGATACCGGCGGGCACCGCGAACTCGGCGCGCGTCGTCCTGCGCTGGGAGAAGATCGCCGTGCCCTTCACGGTCGAGGTGCCGAACCAGGACGCGCTCGTCCGCGCGAAGATCGACGCGGCCGTCGCCGCCGCGCCCGACGACTGGCACGTCACGATGGAGGTCGCCAACGCCTACGCCAACGACGACAAGATGGAGGAGGCGCTGGCGTGGGCCGACCGCTCCATCAAGGTCAAGGAGACCTTCCAGAACCTGCGGCTGAAGGCCCTGCTCCTCTCCAACCTGAAGAAGACGGACGAGGCCGTCGCCGTCGGCGAGCGCGCCGTCGCGCGCGGCAAGGCCGACGGCGAGGACACCACGCGCTTCGAGAAGCGCCTCGCGGACATCAAGGCCGGGAAGATGTAGACGGGAAATGCGGAATGACGAGTGTTGAATGATGAATGAGAAGCAGCGGGCTTTTCATTCATCATTCATCACTCGTCATTCATCACTTATAAAGAGGAGAAGTCGAGATGAAGTCACCGAAGAAATTGCTCCCCCTCGCGGCCGCGGCCCTGCTCGCGCTCTCGGCCTTCGCGCAGGCGCAAGGCTTACGCACCCCGCGCCCGAGCCAGAAGGCGAGCGTCATGCAGACGGTCGGCGTCACCGACCTGACCATCACCTACAGCCGCCCCGGCGTCAAAGGCCGAACCATCTGGGGCGACCCGCCCGCGGCCGCTTCGGGCACCGCCACGCTCGACGACGCGCGCGCGCGCCCCAAGGATCAGGTCATCGTGCCCTACGGCCACGTCTGGCGCGCGGGCGCCAACGAGGCGACGCAGTTCGCCACGACCGACGACGTGCTCGTCAACGGCCAGCCCCTGAAGGCCGGCACCTACAGCCTCCACACGATCCCCGGTAAGGACGAGTGGACGATCATCTTCAACTCGGACGCCGGGCAGTGGGGCAGCTTCAGCTACGACGAGAAGAAGGACGTGCTGCGCGTGAAGGCCAAGCCGCAGACCGTCGCCGAGAACCAGGAATGGCTCATCTACACCTTCGACCCGGTCGGCGAAACTTCGGCGCAGGTCAACCTCCGCTGGGAGCGCCTGCGCGTGCCCTTCACGGTCGAGGTCAAGGACGTGAAGGCGCTCACGGTCGAGAAGCTGCGCGCCGCGGTCGCCGCCGCCAAGCCCGACGACTGGCGCACGCCCTTGCAGGCCGCCAACTGGGTCTTCACTAACGACGTGCCGGCCAGCAACCCCGAGGCGATGCAATGGCTCGACAAGTCCCTCAAGACCAAGGAGACCTTCGGCAATCTCTACACGAAGGCGCGCGTGCTCGCCACCACGGGCAAGCCGGCCGACGCCGTCGCCACCGCCGAGAAGGCGATCCAGCTCGGCAAGGCGCCCAACTCCGGCGTTGACCCCAACAACATCGCCGACCTCGAAAAGCGCATGGCCGAGTGGAAGTCGAAGATGTAGCCCGAGACCGGAAGGCAAAAGGCAAAGGGCAAAAGGCAAAGGGCAAAAGTGAAGGATGAAGGGCACGCTGCTCCTCGTCCTCATTTTTGCCTTTTGCCCTTTGCCCTTTGCCTTTTGCCTTCGCCCCTCCCTTCAATCAGACTGACCAGGGGCGGCCTCTCACACTGACCGAGCCGGTCAACAAGACCGCCGGCGCCCCCGCCGCATTCCCTCTTTATCCCAGAAAATCCGCCGATTTCGGCCTTTCCCGCGCCGGCACGGCCGCGGCACGCGGGCTGCACTGTCGTGCGGAGGCGCCGCTCCTGTTCGACCCCGAGGCGCCGGAAGTCAAATCGCTTCAGCACCCCCAGAACGATGAACGCAAAGTCGAAAATCTTAAGCCTCCTGACCTGCTGCGCATTGCTGCTCCCCCTCTGCGGCGTGGCGCTGGCCGGCGGCAAGGGCAAGGGCGACGGCGAGCCGGACGCGCGCGGCCCCTTCAACCACGACAAGGTCTCGCGCGGGCTGCGGGAGCGGAAACTCAAGGGCAAGAGTGGCAAGGGCGGCGACGAGGAGAAGCTCCAGGTCATCCTCCGGCTCAACGGCGAGATGAGCGGCGGCCTTAACTCCCTGCTCAAGCGCAACGGCCTCCGCATCAAGCAGGAGCTGAAGAGCCTCGGCATGGCGACCGTCGAGCTGCCCGAATCGGCGCTCGAAGAGCTGGCCTCGTTCGATGAAGTCTCGTTCGTCACGGAGGACGCCGCGACCGAAGTGCTCGGGCACGTCTCGAAGGCGACGGGCGCGGACGCGGCCGCCGCGCAGACCTACAGCAACATCACGCAGCTCAACGGCACGGGCGTCGGCATCGCCATCGTCGATTCGGGCATCTACGACCAGCACGCGGACTTCCTCGACGCCGCGGGCACGACGAGCCGCGTCGTCTTCAACAAGAACTTCGTCACGACCGAGAACCGCACCGACGACCCCTACGGCCACGGCACGCACGTCGCCGGCCTGGCCGCCGGGTTCGACCGCGTCAAGGGCGGCGCCTACTCGGGCGTCGCCACCGACGCCAAACTGATCGACCTCCGCGTGCTCGACTCGAAGGGCAAGGGGCAGACCTCGTGGCTGCTCGCCGCGCTCGACTGGATCGCGGCCAACCACGCCACCTACAACATCCGCGTCGTCAACATCTCCCTCGGCGCCCCGGCCGTCGATTCGTGGGAAGACGACCCCGTCTGCAACGCCGTCACCAGGCTCTACCACCTCGGCATCGTGGTCGTCGCGGCCGCGGGCAACAACGGGAAGAACGCGCTGGGGCAGAAGGTCTACGGCCAGATTCACACGCCCGGCATCTGCCCCCAAGCCATCACGGTCGGCGCCTCGAACACCTTCGGCACCGACTCGCGCGCCGACGACGGCGTCGCCACCTACAGCTCGCGCGGGCCGACCCGCTCCTTCTGGACGGACGCGGCCGGCGCGAAGCACTACGACAACCTCCTCAAGCCAGACCTCGTCGCTCCCGGCAACAAGCTCGTCTCGGCCGAGTCCTACCCGAACTACCTGCGGACGAACGGCGCCGCCAGCGCCTACGACGACGCGTCGCAGGAGAAGGACTTCATGTACCTCTCGGGCACGTCGATGGCGACGCCGCTCGTCGCGGGCACGGCCGCGCTGATGTTCGAGGCCAACCCGAAGCTCACGGCCGGGATGGTCAGGACGCTCTTGCAGTACACCGCGACGCCGCTCAAGAACTTCAACCTGCTGGAGCAGGGCGCGGGCGAGCTGAACGTGGCGGGCGCCACGCGCCTCGCCGACCTCGTCCGCCGCGACCTCGACCAGGCGACCGCCGCCGTCGGCGCGCCGCTCCTGACGACCACGCTCCCCGCGGCGCAGTCCTACATCGTTGACCGCAACTACACCTGGGCGCAGGGCATCACCTTCGACTACACCTACGGCACTGGCGCCGACCTCGTCACGAAGTTCCAGGAGGGCTACCGCCTCGCCAACCACATCAACAACGACTGCCTCGTCCAGTCGAACGGCCTCATCGTCAAGGACTCGACGAAGCTGACGGCCGGAATCATCCTCGGCAAGAACGTCATGACGAGCGCGGGCGGCGTGCTGGGGACAGGCACGGCCATCCCCTTAAGCCTGCGCGGCAGCGGCGTCATCCTGAGCGACGGCGCGATCCTCGGTGACGGCGCGATTCTGGGCGACGGCGCGATTCTGGGCGACGGCGTCATCATGGGCGACGGCTCGCTCCTCAGCGACGGCACGATGCTGGGCGACGGCGCGATCCTGAGCGACACCATCACGGGCCAATCCGTGCTCGTCGGCGGCGACAACACGGCCTACATGGCCCCCGCGCCGTAGCCGCCCCGGCCGCCCGAAGTCACGGACGGAATTCATCTCCCACGCAGCCCAGGTAGCACCGATGTTCCAGTCGTTCTCACATACAGAAGCGGCCCGCCCGCCCGGCCTCTTCGCCGCCTTCGCGCCCCCCGGGCGGCGCGCGCGCCGCGGACGATTCAGGCCGAGCTGCTCGGGCGCGGGGCCGAGGCCGAGGTCGTCGGGTTCCTCGCGGGGCGCCCCGTCCACGCCGTCAACCTACTGGGGCTCATCGCCGACAACGGCCTGGTGAGCCCGCTCAACCGCGGCACGTTCTACGGCTGCCGCGACGAGCGCGGCCGCCTCGAAGGCGTCGCGCTCATCGGCCACGCCACCCTCTTCGAGGCGCGCACGCCGCGCGCCCTGCGCGCCTTCGCACTCGCGGCCCAGTCGCGCCCGAACCTCCATTTAGTCTTAGGCGAGTCGGAGCCGGTCGCGGAGTTCTGGCGCCACTACCGCGCCGAAGGCCAGCCGATGCGGCTCGCCTGCCGCGAGCTTCTCTTCCGGCTCGACCGCGGCGACCGTGTCGGCGAAGTCACGGCGGTCGAGGGGCTGCGCCTCGCCACGCGCGAAGACCTCCCGCTCGTCATGCCGGCGCAGGCGCGCATGGTCGAAGACGAGAGCGGCCTCGACCCGCGCCTGAGCGACCCCGAGGGCTTCCAACGCCGCTGCGAGCGGCGGACGGACGGCGGCCGGACGTGGGTGCTGACCGAGGGCGGGCGGCTCGTCTTCAAGGCCGAGGTCTTGGCCGAGGCCGAAGGGGTCGTCTACCTCGAAGGCGTCTACGTCGCGCCGGAGGAGCGCGGGCAGGGCATCGGGCTGCGCTGCCTTTCAAGACTGACGGCCGAGCTGCTGCGCCGTGAGGACTCCGTCTGCCTCCTCGTCAACGAGAAGAACGAGGCGGCGCACGCCTTCTACCGCAAGGCGGGCTTCCGCTTCGACTGCCACTACGACACGATCTTCCTGCGCCGCGCCTAACGTCCCGTCAGGCCGGGCCGCCGGGCACGGCGCAGAAACAGAACCGCGGCCGGTAGTTCGCTACCGGCCGCGGTTCTGTTTGATGAACGCGTTGACGAGGAGCGCGGTCAGCACGACGACGGCGGCGCCGACGACGTTGTACCAGAGGAAGGCGAGCGGCGTGCGGAAGAAGCAGTAGAGGACGGCCGCCTCGCCCGCGAGCGCGCCGGCGAAGGCGGCCGTGCCCCCGACGCGCTTGAAGTAGAAGCCGAGGAGGAAGATGCCCAGGAGCGTCCCGTAGAAGAGCGAGCCCAGCCGGTTGACCGCCTCGACCAGCGAGCCGAGCTGCCCCGCGTACTGCGCGAAGGCGATGGCGAAGAGGCCCCAGAAGACCGTCGCCAGTTTGGAAGAGATGAAGTAGAAGCGCTCCGACGCGCCGGGCATGAGCAGGCGGCGCTGGATGTCCACGACGGTCGTCGAGGCGAGCGCGCTCCACTCCGACGCGGTCGAAGACATCGACGCGAAGAAGACCGCCGCCAGCACGAGCCCGACCAGCCCGGCCGGCATGTAGCGCGTGACGAAGCTCAGGAAGACGTAGTTCGTATCGTTCGGCTTGGCGTCGAACTCCTTGATGATCTCGACCGCGCCTGCCCGCACGCCGTTCGCTTTATCTTGCGCCGACTGCAACTGCCGTGAAGCCGTCGCCGCCGCCGCCGTGTCGTTCGCGCGCAGGGCGCCGACGTAGGCGCGCGCGGCCTGTTGCTTCTCCGCGAACGCGGCGGCGTAAGTGTCTTCGAGCGCGCGGAACTGTGCCCCGTGCGCGCCCGCGCGTGCCTGCTCAAGCTGCACGGGGTTGAAGAAGACGGGCGGCTGCGTGAACTGGTAGAAGGCGAAGACCATCGCGCCGAGGAAGAGGATGAAGAACTGCATCGGCACCTTGACCAGCCCGTTGAAGAGCAGCCCGAGCCGGCTCTGCGCCGCCGACCCGCCCGAGAGGTAGCGCTGCACCTGCGACTGGTCGGTGCCGAAGTAGGCGAGCGCGAGGAAGCAGCCGCCGACGAGCCCCGACCAGAAGTTGTACTGGTTCTTCACGTCGAAGGAGAAGTCCACCGCGTTCAGACGCCCGAGCTTGCCCGCGACGCGCGTCGCCTCCAGGAAAGAGACGTCCGCGGGCAGCAGCCGGACGATGGTGAAGAAGGCGACGAACATCCCGCCCATGATGATGAGGAACTGTAGGAAGTTCGTGTTGTCCACGGCGCGCGCCCCGCCGAGTGACGCGTAGAGCATGACGGCGCCGCCGATGATGAAGATGACGACGCGGATGTCCCAGCCCATGACGGCCGAAAGGATCAGCGACGGCGCGTAGAGCGAGACGCCCGTCGAGAGCCCGCGTAGCGCGAGGAAGAGGAGCGCGGCGAGCGTCCGCGTCTTCAGGTCGAAGCGCCCTTCGAGATATTCATAAGCGGTGTAGACCTTGAGCCGGTGGTAGAGGCCGACGGCCGTGGCCGAGAGGATGACCATCGCCACGGGCAGGCCGAGGTAGACCTGCACGAAGCGCATGCCGTCGGCGAACGCCTGGCCGGGCGTGGCGAGGAAGGTGACGGCGCTCGCCTGCGTCGCCATGATGGAGAGCGCGACGCGGTGCCAGGGCTGTCGGCGGTCGGCGACGAGGAAGTCTTCGAGGTCGCGCGTGCGGCGGCCCTTCCACACGCCGTAGAGGACGATCCCGGCGAGCGCGATGAAAAGCACCGCCCAGTCGAGCGGCCTCATCCGAAGTACCTCGTGAAGAGGTAGAAGAGCGCGGTGAGCACGGCGAGGTTGACGAGGAGGACGGCGTAGAGAGTCCTCCAACTGCCGCCGAAGGGCGGCGGCTCTTCGCGCGTCTCCGGTTCGTGCGTCTCGTCTCTCATCGGAAGCTCACGCCGTCACTTGCCCGCCGAGATCATGTTCGCGAACAAACGGTACGCGCCGGGCACGCCCGCGGGGAGCTGGCGGAAGAAGGCGAGCGCGGTGAAGACGTACGTGCCTTTGCCCTGGCGCGCGACGAGGGTCGAGCCTTTCAAGTCCGGCGAGCCGGGGTCGTGGCTGGCGAAGAGCGGCGTGTAGCGCGCGTCCCACTCGGACGCGAAGTAGAGCCCGCGCTCCTGCACCCAGCCGTCGAAGTCGGCGGGCGTGATCTTGTTCGGCGCGTTCAGCAGCGCGTCGGCCGGGGCGAGCGGAGTCACCTCGGCCGTCTCGTCCGTGACCCTGTCCTGAGTAATCTTGAATGGGTACGGGCCGAACTGCACGCCTTCGAGCGTGCGGTCGGGCGTGTTGTACTGGACGACGAGCGTGCCGCCGCGCTCGACGTATTCGAGCAGGCGCTTCTGCTGGCGGCGCAGGGCCGCGCGCGTGTTGTAGGCGCGCACGCCGGTGACGACGGCGTCGAAGCGCGAGAGGTCGGCCGCTTCGAGGTCTTCGTCGGAGAGCAGGGTCACGTCGTAGCCGACCTGCCGCAAAGCCTCGGGCACCTCGTCGCCCGCGCCCATCACGTAGCCGATGCGGCTCCCGCGCTTCTGCAAGTCAACGCGCACGAGTTCGGCGCGCGCCGACGGGAAGAGCGTCTGGCGGGGGATGTGCGCGTAGTCGATTTCGAGCATCCCGCGCGTGTAGGTCTTGCCGCCCGTCTCGAACTCCGCGGCGACCTCGGCCGTCGAAGCGCCGGCGGGCGGCGTGACGTTGAAGGTTGCGCGGAACTCCTCGCCTTTGGCCTTGACCGTCGCAGGCAACTCCGCGGGCGCCGCCGTCCAGCCCGCGGGGAGCTTGAGGCGGAGCGTGCCCGCGGCGTCCGTTCCCGTGTTGTTCCTGAGCGTGACGCGCACCTGCTTCGGCTGGCGGTCGGGAAAGACGAGCGTCTGCTCGCCGAGGGCGACGGCCACTTCGGGGACGACGACGACCGGGCGGTAGAGGTCGCCGCGCACGCGGTCAGTCCAGCGGTAGAGGACGGGGACGTTGAAGGTGACCGGCTCTCCCTCTTCGCCGAAGACGGCGGTGACGGGCACGCTCAGCGCGGGCGGCCCCTCGGGCGCGCCGATGAGCGACTGTTCGCCGACGCGGAAGAGGTTCTTCGAAGGCTCCTCGCGCAGCCAGTAGGGTTGACTGTAAGCGGCGTCGGCGGGCACGCGTAAGGTTCTCTCTTTCGTGAGCGGCTGGTTGTTCTTCAACTCGGCGCGCAGCACGTCGGCGCCGGCCGAAGAAGCGCCGACCGTCTCGAACTTCAAAGGGTAGGCGGAGCGGTTGACGACCGTCGTCGTGACTTTGACCTCGCCACCCGGCGTCACGTAAGGGTCGGCGGCCACGGCCTCGACCCAGAGACCGGCGGCGGCGCGGATGACTTCGTCGAGCGCCGAGAGCTTGGCCTCGGCGAGTGGCTCGTCCTTTGCGAGTTTCGACATCTCGCGGCGCGCGCGCAGGAGCAGGGGCAGCACGGCCGAAGGGTTCGCGGGGTCGTACTTGTGCGCGGCCTCTTCGAGCAGTTGCGCGACCGTCTCGCCGCCCGCGAAGCGGCGCCAGGTCATATCCACGCCGTCGAATAAATCCTTCGACGCGGGCTCGCCCTTGAGGTGCGCGAAGTAGTTGACGGCGGGGCCGCGCCGCCCGGGCGTGCCCTGCGCCTGGCTCATGTGCATCGTGCGGCTCTCGGCCGCGATCTCCGTGTAGGACTTGCCGAGCAGGGGGTCGTAGCCGCCCACGTCGGCGCTCACCATCTTGTCTGCATCCTTCGGCACTTCGCCGGGGCGGAAGTTGAAGGCGTTCCAGACGAGGCGCTTCGGCCGCCAGGGCCGGACGCCGTTCTTCAACTGCTCGGGGAAGCGCGCGGGGTCGCCCGCGGCCTCGAAGGCTTCCGAGGCGAGGATGGCCGAGGCCGTGTGCTGGCCGTGCCCGCCCTCGCCGGTGGTGGGGAAGCGCGCGATCATCACGTCGGGGCGGAAGCGGCGCACGACCCAGACCACGTCGGCCAGCACCGCGTCGTGATCCCAGAAGCGGAAGGTCTCCTCGGGCGACTTGGTGAAGCCGAAGTCGATGGCGCGCGTGAAGAACTGCTCGGCGCCGTCGATGCGGCGCGCGGCCAGAAGCTCCTGCGTGCGGACGACGCCGAGCAGCGCGCCCTTCTCCGAGCCGAGGATGTTCTGCCCGCCGTCGCCGCGCGTGAGCGAGAGGTAGGCGGTGCGCGCGCCGCGCCCCAGCGCGAGGTAGGCCAGGAGCGCCGTGTTCTCGTCGTCCGGGTGCGCGCCGACGTAGAGCACGCTCCCCGCGACCGCGAGCCTGCGGAGCGCCGCCTGCGTCTCGGCCGCGTCCAACTGCCGCGGCGCCTGCGCCCGGGCGGTGGGGAGAATGAGAAGGAGGAGGAGTGCGGCGGTGATGAGTTTAGTCATTTGCTGATGTGTCGAACCCGGCTTCGTATCAGGTCTAACTTGAATTGCCCTTCACGTTAGCTTCCAGGTAACACGGGCATGAAAGCCCCCAAACGTCACACGCCCCGCTTATATCGGCGGCGGCGGCGCGGCGTTAACGTTGGCGCTCGGGGCGGCGTTGGAGTTCGCGTTCGCGTTGGAGTTGTTGGAGTTCGTGTTCTTCTTCTTCAACAACTCCTCCTGGTGCTTGCGGAACTCGGCGACGCGCTGCGCGCCGTTCCTGGCCTGCTCCAGAAGCTCCTGCGCGGGGAAGTTGTCGGGGTTGATTTCGAGCACCTTGTTCAAAGCCCTGACCGCCTCGTCGTACTGCGCGATCTTGAAGTGCGCGTTTGCCAGCTCGAAGTACTTGTCGTCGCTCTCCTCGGGCGAGTTCTTGACCGCCTCCTTGAGCGCCTTGACCGCCTCGTCGTACTTGCCGAGCTGCTCGTAGGAGAGGCCGAGGAAGTAGTAGGCGTCGGAGTTCTTCGGCTCGCGCTTGGTCACCTTCTCGTAAGCCTTGACCGCGCCCTCGAAAGCCTTCTCGGCCTCCTCGTGCTGCTTGGTCACGTTGTAGGCGAGGCCGAGCCGGTAGTTCGCCTCGGGGAAGTCGGGCGCGAGTTCGACCGCGCGCTTCAGCTTCTCGACCGCCTCTTCGTCGCGGTCGGCCTTGTAGGCGGCCAGGCCCTCTTCGTAGAGCGCGCGCGCGTCGCCGGAGGGCTCCGAAGACGCCTGCTCCCCGTTAGGAGGCGCGGCGGCGCCGTTCGCGTTCGCGTTGGCCGCGTTCGAATCGGCCGCGCGGCGGTTGCAGCCCGCGAGGAGCAGCGCGGAGACGAGGAGGGATTGCAGTGTGACGCGGAGCGCTTTCATCTTCTTAAGCTTTCTCTCGGAAGGGCTGGGGACGAGCAACGTATCTACGACAAATCGGCCGGAGAGTCAAACGGGGTGGGCCCGGGTTTTTGGACTGGTTCTTGCTTCCCCGTAGGGCGGGACGGTGTGGAGTGTACGGGTAGCGTTCAAAGGGGGTGGTGCGCCGGATGGAGCCGAGGGAGCGACACGAGTTTGTAAGTCCAACGGAGCCGACGGTTCCGCTCGAAGTCGAGCGCGAGCTTCCGCCGCCGCGCTTCGACGAGAAATCGATACGGCGCGCGCAGCCGGCCGTCCCCCTGAAGCACGGCGCGCGTGCGCGCTCGTGGCCGTTGTGGGTGATCGTCTTGTGCATGTTGGGCGGCGTGCTGGGCGGCGTGCTGGGCGGGCTCGCGCTCACGCTCTACCAGCGCGGCGGTCAGCGTGCGGAGTCGCGGGCGGCGCAGCCGCAGGTGCCCGCCGACGCGCCCGGCGGCCTTGTCGTCGCACCGACGGCCGCCCCGGTCGCGCAGGAATCGAAGCCCCCGGAAGGTCAGGTTGCCGCCGTTGAAGCAACGCCGCAGACCGCGCCGGCAGTTGCGACACATGAGCCGGCGCCCGACGCCGTTGCAAAGGCGGAACCGAAGGCCGACGTCGCGTCGGCGGAGCCGAGTGCGGACGTGCAGGGCGAGTTGCGCGCGGCGCTCGGCGGGTGGCTGGCGGCGACGAACGAGCGCGACGTGGGGCGGCAGATGAGCTACTACGCGCCGACGGTCGAAGCCTTCTACCTTTCGCGCAACGCGCCGCGCGAGTCGGTGCGCGCGGAGAAGACGCGCCTCTTCGCCCGCGCCTCGGCCGTCAACGTCGAGGCCGCGCCGCCCGAGATACGAGTGAGCCCCGACGGCCGCACGGCCGTCATGCGCTTCCGCAAGCGCTACCGCATCGACGGCGAGGAGAGCCGCGCCGGCGAAGTCTTACAGGAATTGAGATGGCGCCGCACGAACAGCGGCTGGAAGATCGTCGGCGAGCGCGACCTGCGCGTGCTTCAGTAAATTCACCGGGAAAGTTTAGCCGCGGAGACGCCGCCGGGGTTTGTAATTTCAAATTTGAAATTACAACCCCCGGCGGCGTCTCCGCGGTGAATTGTCTTACGCGAACGCGGCGCGGGCGGCGGCCGAGTCCATGTACTCGTGGAAGCCCTCGATCTTCCCGTCGCGGACGGTGAAGACGTGCGCCCAGTCGCCGCCGTACTCGCGGCCGTTCTTC